>NZ_JAKZAH010000025.1 GCF_023156245.1 Marinobacter bryozoorum | reverse complement strand
GGCACCCTGCCGGATCAACTCGTGCAACGGGTCGTTGCTGGCTACCTCTGGTTGTGAAAGAGCATGCAGGTTAGACTCGGACATGGCGTATCATTCCTCTGTTGGTTGTGATCTTGGCGGAGATCAACCAACAGGATACGCCACCCCTTCAACCTGCTTCCATACACCAGAAATCACCATAACTCGGTCTTACGGGAGCAGATGCGAAATTTTATGGCTCATGGTGCTTTTGGTAAGCGCGGTGAGGCATTCTTGTTTCACTCTGGGGCTGGTGCGGTTCCGATCCTGCTCACTGAAGATGCAACCAACAGTTACTCGTTTTCAGGAGACCCCGGCTTTGATGAAGTGGAGGCAATCAAATCAATCGACTCGTTCTTGAGTGATCTTTGGTCAAGTGAGATCTCTGCAGCGGAACCTCATCTTTTTAGCAAAGTGCCCAGCATACTCACTTTCGCCTCTGACGGTTCATACTCAAAAGCTATGAAGTCAAAAGAAGCAATGTCACAGTTGGTAGAGTACCTAGAGAATCAAATGGACGCAGCTGCAAACATGGATTGGTAAACGGGGGCATCAGCTAATCAGATGATCAACGGGAACACCTCCCCCCGATGCGTTTTTCCTTAACAGAGTCGTATATGGTGTCAATGTGGAGATGGGAATGCACAAGTTCACTGCTAAAGATGGAAACCGATATTATATTGATTTAGACGATGGGCAGGATATTACAGTATTCGATTGTAGTAAGAATCGAGTGGGATCTATTACATTTATGCATGTAAATGAAGATGACTGGGGGGTGTCTAGTTATTTTTACCTTCAGAACCTTGACTTAAATGGCTGCAAGAGACTTGGTATTGGAACTGAGGTGTTTCGCCTTCATAAGAAAACCTTTCAAGAGCCAATTTTAGCAGCTAGTGAATTTGATCCGAAGATGGATGATGGCAGTCACCTCATCGATGATGGCATACCTTTTGTTGCGAAAATGCGTGAGAAAGGGCTTATTTGTGCAGAGGTTGGCGATGAGAGTTTTATGGATGACGACTACTAATTTTTCCTGGTGAAACTATGCATGCGACAAGCGAGTGATCAAGCAGCAGTTGTTCGAAATGAAAAGGGGATAGTTAATGGAAATGGTGATTTCAGTGGGTGCCTTTTTGGTCTCTTTACTAGCATTGTACTTTTCCCACTGGCATCAATCTTCAAAAGCAGTTCTTTGCTTTAATAGCCGGTTTTTTGATTGCCTCAGTGAACGGACGAATAGAGAACTGAGCTACACTTTCAGCAATACCGGTAACCAGGAACTTTACATCAAGGATATCGCTCTGTTGATGGGACCATCTCCGCTTGGGCATTTGAAGCATGATGCTCCGTACCTTGAAGTCCCAATCAATCATCTTGATCCGTTTGTGTTAAAACCAGGGGGAATTCGGCCTTTCACTGTGGTGCACGATGCAGCCTATCGGCCGCCAAAGGAATCAGATCCAAATCAGCATCGGTATACAATATTGAGCCTTGAGGTGATCTCCGCAAACGGGAAACGCTACCAAGTTACTCATGATATCTCAGAGTTAGGAGCAACTGGGCCGGATTTGAAAAATCCAATCTGGCAAGGAGTTCCCATGGGTAATTCGATATGAGCGATCTTTGCATAACTATAGGCTGCACATGGAGACTAACTACACTCCGGTTCGTTGCCTCCCCGTTACCAGAGTGGATGGCTTTTTCGAGAGTCAAATACGAAGGGCCATAAGCATTCAATCAATCCCTTCCACCCCAATCCCATTCTTAGCCAACCACCCTTTCCTCCGCTCATAATCCGGCAGAACCCTCTCCACTCGCTTCCAGAACTGCGGCGTATGGTGCGGCTCATCCAGGTGGGTCAGCTCGTGTACCACCACATACTCCACAATCTCACGCGGTAACAGGATGGTCTTCCAGTTGAAGTAAAGGCGGTTTCCCCGGCCGCAGGAGCCCCAGCGATAACCCAGGTCCTGGATTTTTACGCCAGCCGGCTCAACGCCCATGCGTGCGGCGAGCGCCTGAACCTTCTCGTTCAGGTAGATCTGCGCTTTGGTGCTGTACCAGTGAATGAAGTGCTGTTTCGCGTCAGGCTGCAGGTCTCTGCGTAGGCAGAATCGACCTGCTACCAACTTGAGGGGAGTTTGCTGGTCATCAACGAGTTTCAGGCGATAGCTCCGGCCCAGGTAAAGGAAGCCTTCACCATTCACGTACTCCTTCCGAGGCTGAGGCTTTTGCAGCTCGGCTTTCTCTGCCAGCTTCTGGTAGATCCAAAATTTTTTCTCTTGAACGAAGTCCTTGAGCAGTTGATCTTCCACACCTTTGGGAGCGGCAATCACCAGGTCGCCCTCGCGATCTACGATGATTTCCAGGGTCTTTCGCCGTTTGCTATGGCGCACCTCGAAAGTCAGATCGTCTACCTGCAATTCCATCACGCGTTTACCAGCTTGGTGTGATTGGCTTTGGCCAGGTCGATTAGCTTGTCTAGCAATCCATCCAGCTGATCCATGGGGAATAGATCAAGTTCGAACAATTCTTCGAACAGCCTGCCTCGCAAACGCTCCTGGTCCGGCAGATGGGCCGGTTTCCAGAAATCCGGGATGCGCATTTCTTCCTGGATAATTTGAACAGTGGAGGCGGTGGCTTGCTCCAGGCTCTCCTGCTCATCAGCTGCAGGGAGCGCATCGGTTCCGTATTTTACTTCGGTCATCAGCCTAAAAAAGGGTAGGTGATTTGAGGGAAGGGCAGACGTCGGTTCATCGTCCGTTGCTTCGTCGTCCTTCAATTTCTTGACCAGACTCGATAAAGCATCCACTTGTTCCTGCCAGAGCCCGTCCAACTGGTCCAGAATCTCTTTCAGGCGTTCGCTTAACTTGGTGTATTTCACTGGGTCTTCGTCCAGGTGCTTGCGCACGTGAGAGCGAACAGCATGTTCCATTTCGGATGCCTTGGCTCGATCACTGACTTGCCGGTTTATGTGCTGATCAAAATCGGTGTCCGTTAATTGCACCGGCGGAATCTTCGGGTTGATGCCCAGAGAGATCATGTAGTCGTCGATCAGCTTGCGGACTTTGTTGCCAACGTCTTTACCCAGCTCCGGGCTGTCCTTGTAGCGATTCCGCGCGAGGGCGTGAATGTAGGCCAGTTGTTTTGCATCGTTCACAAACTCAAGCGCTTCGGGCCGGGGCAGCACATCATCCAGCGTTCGGTTGAATTCCTTCAGCTTAACGATGAACTCGGCTCTCAATCTCTCATCACCCAGGGCTGCAACTGCCTCCTCTGCATCCTCCAGGCTATCGACGTCCTGTTTCCTCAGCACATCGACGACACGCAGGTGGCGGTCCCGTAGCATCGGGATCTCGTCTTTCAGGCTTTGCAATGCGCCTTCGACATCCTCATCACTGTAGGCGGCAAGTGCTTCTTTCAGGTGATTGGCAACGCCATAGTAGTCCACCACAATCCCACAGCGTTTCCCGAAGCCGGTACGGTTCACCCGGGCAACTGCTTGCAGCAATTCCGCTTCACGGATAGGGCGGTCCAGATACATCACGCCCGCAATGGGAGCGTCAAAACCAGTTAGCAGCATGGATTTGACGATCAGGAAACTGAGCGGGTCCGCCTTTTCAGGATCTTTATGAAACAGCGGTTTTTTGAACCGGCTGATGTTGTGCTCGATTTCAGCCCTGTCACTCCATTGCGCCCAGCCGCTGTCATCGTTGTTGCTGCTACTGAATACCACGGCAAAATCCAGTTTCTGCAACAGGTCGCGGTATTGCCAGGCTTTAATAGCCGCTTGGACTCGCGGTGGTCGAGTAATTACGTCGGTTTCAGCGATGTTTTTGTCTTCAGCCGGCAGTGCCATGGCCTCTTCAAGTAGCTTCGACCGGGCCTGTTTGAGTGCTTCCAAGTACCGGATTGCGGCGCGACGACTGTAGGCGACTAGCTGAGCCTTGAATCCATTCGGAAGAATGTTGGTTACATAGTGGCGGAGAATGTCGGCGGCCTTCTCCTCGATGAGCAGGGGTGCTTCAAAGATCTGGCCCTTGGTCGCGTATTTCTTTTTGATCAGCTCCAATTCATCTTTGGTTCGCTCCTTGAATAGATCTTCGAACAGATCGTCGAGGTTGGCGCCTTCCTTGACGGCACCTTCTGCCGTTCGACCCTCATAGAGGATGGGTACCGTGGCGCCATCTTCTTCCGCTTCCTTGATGGTGTAGCGGTCAATGTACTCGCCAAAGATATCGCTGGTCTGTTTCTTCTTGCCCATGATGATGGGCGTACCCGTAAACCCAATTCGGGCAGCATTGGGTACAGCCTGCAAAAGGTTGGCGTGCAGATCACCCGCCTGGGTCCGGTGAGCCTCATCGATCATCACCAGAATATCCGGGCCGTCGTTGATCAGCCCTAGTGGTTTTGCGGGAATGGGCTTTACCGGTTGGCCGTCAGTTTCTTCCGCCGCATCCCGGCGGTTGAGCTCAAGCCCACGTTCCTCTTTGGGAGGTGGGTATGCGGCAGAAACGCTCTCATGCTCACGGTATTTCTGAATAGTTGCGAAAACGAGTCCCGGACCGGGCTGCCCCAGAAGTGATTTCAGTTTGCCGGTGTTGTTGGCGATCTTGACGGTTTCACCGGTCAGAGTGGCCGTGCCAGACAACTGATCCTGGAGATCCTTTCGATCCGTGATCACGACGACTTTGAACCGGCGAAGATTCGGGTCGGTTCTCATCTTGAGAACAAGGAATACCATTGTGAGGCTTTTGCCACTGCCCTGGGTGTGCCAGATGATGCCGCCCCGGCGGTCATGCTCGCCGTCCTCAATTCGGGTTTTGCCGGTTTTCAGGCGCTGGACGGCGAGTGTCACTGCTCGGTACTGTTGGTACCGGCATACGAGCTTGATGGTTTGGCCGCCCGTGCTCATGAACAGCATAAAGTGGCGGACGATATCGAGCAGATTGGCCGGTGGCAGCATGCCAGCGATCAACCGTTGTTGAGAGGACAGTGAACTAAAACCGAGCTTTTCTGCTACCTCGGCTTCTGACCGAGGCACCACGGTTTTCCAATTCAGGTAATGGCCGAGTCCGGCACCGATCGTTCCCACTCGCGCATCGTCAAAATTCGAGGCCACCATAAACTGATTGGTAGAGAACAGGGCAGGGGCGCCCTCGTGTTCTTCCACTTCGAGATCGTGGTAGCGCTGATCATGATAACGGCGCAACTGGTCTACAGCGTCGGTAAGGCCCTCGGGTACCGTGCGGCCTTTGCATTCGATGACGACGAGGGGGATGCCGTTAACAAACAGAACCAGGTCCGGGATCACGTGGCCTTTCCAGCCATCGTGCCCGGGTGGGCATTTGACCTTGAACTGATTCACTACGGTGAAGGTGTTGTTCTCAGGGGTTGCCCAGTCAATGAACTGGATAGTTTGCCCTCGGCCGCCATCCCAGTCCGGCAGGCCCTCTACGGTGATTCCACCGTGAAGTAGCTCCGTGGCCAGTTGATTGGCTTCCATCACTTTATTCGCGGGAAGGCGGGTGATGGCTGAAACCGCCTGATCAACCCGCCGTTCATCCAGCCATGGCGAGCCGTTCCGGGTATTGATGGCCACAAGCCGTTCACGAAGCAACGACTCCATGACGACCTGGGCAAAGGTTTCACGATGGGTAACAGCGGGCTCCTCCAGTGAGCCCTCAATGTAATCCCAGCCTTCCTGTTCCAATTGTCGAATGAAAGGGAGCTCGACTTCAGTAAATTCCGGGCCGGGCATTACAACTCCTGTTTTTTTAATCCATTAAAAATTGTGCAATCTCTCGATGGCCAGATTGAGCATGCTGTCGTCAAACAGCTTCACCTTACGTTCAGCCGCAGCTGCTCCGGCAGGCCAATTCCGTAACCCTTCTTTGACGCTTTCCAGGTTGGGGCAACACCCCTCGCGCTCGATCAGCCAGTCGACGGTTGCGAGAAGCTCCATGCCCAAGGGTGACTGGAAGCCATCGATCAATTCCGACACGTGCTCCAACGCAGCTTCATAAGCGTTTGCTTCGCCGGATTTGAGATAAAGGTGAACCTTCTCTTTGCGTGACTGCTCAAACCAGATGACGTCCTCAGGTTTGGCATCGCCCAAGCGTTTCTCGCAGCGTAAATAACTGCCGTCCAGAGAGTCCAGCAAGTGCCGTAACCGGTCGGCATAAGGGCCATAGCGGTTGGCTTCAAAGCGCAGGTCCATTGGATCTTTCAGGCCAGACTTCACAATGGCGCGCTCCATGAACCAGGCCAGTTTCTGGATTTCCAGCAATGAACACTCGATTCCGAGCACCCAGTAGCGGCGAACCAGTTCAGCAATCAGTGCGCGGGGTGGTGTCAGTTTCTCCACGCCTGTCCGACGCGTTACGTTCTGGTATTCGGCCGTCGGTTCGAACAGAACAATACGAACATCGGTAAGGTCACCCAGTGCTTCTTCAATCCGGGGTTTCACTGTGGCCCAATTTAACCCTCCATTGCCACTCCCCAGCGGTGGGATGGCGATCGACTTTATGCCCTTTTCAGAGATCACCTTGCGAAGATCCTGAAGGCCAGTGTCTATCCACTCCAGCTTCGTTTTGGTGCGCCAGTGCTGCTTCGTCGGGAAATTGATGATCCAACGTGGTCCCATCAAGTCAGTCCGCTCGGTCACAAACATATGGCCGGTGCGAACCTGGTGTTCCTTGCAGGCTTTCGCGTAGGCATGGAAGTTCTCAGGGAAGGCTTCCTTGAACATCAAAGCAATGCCTTTGCCCATCACGCCAACGGTGTTGACCGTGTTCACCAACGCGTCGACATCCGCTTCCAATAAATTGCCTTTCGTATATTCGATCATCAGAAGAACCAGCTCGGTTTACTGTGTATGCCCAAATTCAGTTGCCGCTCAGCAGCCAATGCCTGAACTTCCGCTTTAATCCGGTCATTGTAGGTTACCACGCCCAAGAGAGCATCCACCGGGAGGTGGCGGTGAATAAGCGCTTCGGCCTGGTAGCGTTCCGACTTGGCGGGGTCTTCCGGATCTTTCCGAAAATCCCTGGCTTGCAAAAGCTCCCACGGAACCATGTTCGCCAGCTGGTTGAGGTCGTTGCTGAAACTGGCATTGAAAAGATACGCATGCCGATCCGTAAACAGGAACCGGATACCTGCTTCGTTCACCTTGTGAAGAGAGCTGACCAGAATGACGATGTCTGCCTTGAGGCGCTGGGGCACGTTACGGCCTGTGACAATGTTGAGCAGCATGGGAGAGTAGGGTGTGAAGTAAAACGGAATGTAATCCGACAACACGCCGGACGGCTCCATGGGAACCGTCCGCTCCTTTCTTCCTTCAATGAGCTCCTGGTTGCCAATGCTGACGAAGCCCTGATCTTGTTGGACGCTGGACCGGCAGTGGATGCCATTATCAAACACCCAAGGGAGATTTCTCCGATGAGTGATTCGAAATATCAGAGCCTTCTCTGGCGTCAGGTCTTTCTCAAACCCCATGGCAGTTACTCCGGCGTGTGGCTACGAATGCATATCTTCCGAGAGTGCTTTTTTGCCCATGGCTCTCTCGATTAGCCCCATCAGCAAACGCTTTCTCGACTCGAAGAACCCAGTAAAATCATCGGCCCGTAATTGGGCTGTTGGAATGAAGTGTCCCTCCAGAATGGCATTCATCTCAGGGTCTTCGAGCTGCACCTGATCATGATTCTGAAGCTTGGCCAGATAACGTGACGGCGCATCTCCACCAATCATCCGGTTGGCTTTATAGGAAATCGGGGTTTTGTTAATGATCGAATCATAGACCTTGGGCGGGATTCCATTGGCCTCACACCAGGCGCGAGGGAAGATGTGGTGAATATCCAGCGCCACTTCCTGAGTGTCCAACTGTTGGATGCGGCCTTTCCAGAAGAAATCGGAGGCGCCTTCACGCAGGATCAGGACGTTGATGCCCTTGTACGCTGCGCTCAATCGGCTACGCAGAGACTCAAGGCGTTCTGGGTCAAAGGAAGCATCGGTGACGGTGCGAGGTGTTGAGCTGTCGTCCTCGAACCAGTTCATCAGCTCTTCGAGATCCACTGCTATGCGGGTTTCAACCGCGCCACCGTATAGCTCGCCCAATACACCAGACCAGAACCAGCGGGCCAGCTTCTGGTGAACCTTCGGCTCTCGCCAGCGTTCACCGAGCAAGGTCAGTGTCGCGGCAAGTGGCACGAGCTGGGTACCGTAAGGCAGCTCTTTCCGGCTGAAGAAGCATTCACCCGACAGGAACTTGGAGGCTTCAATAAAGCCGGCCTCAACTTCATCTGCCCATTTCTGGTAAGCGCTCAGCGGCAGCTCCAGTACAGAGGCCCGCTTGGCGCTGACTGGTCGAACCTGCTTGCCCTGTTTCCCGTCTGCGATGTCCTGGTATTTGCGCTGTCGCGTGTGGAGCAGGGTGATGGCTTGCAGAAAATCGGTGCTCTCGACGCCTTTGAGTAATTCGTGTTTGGCCAAGCGTTCCCGTCTTGAAGCCACATTACGGATATCAGAGCCAAACCAGTCGTCTCGAAGGTTGTAGCCCTCGGCGGCATAGCTGGCCGTCATCAGCTCAAAGACAGAAAGCTGAACGCCGCCTGTGTTCACCTTTTCGAAAACCAGGCAAACGGCTTCTTTTGAAGTTTCTTTTTTCAGCTCGATGATCGGGATCTGGTAGGCGACGAACGCGCCAATGATCTTCTGTTTGAACTTCAGGAACTGTTCCATACCTTCCGGGTTGAACTGAAACAGATCCTGCAGCCATTGGGAGTCGTCCAGAATTTTGTCGCACGGGAAGTGCAATTGCTGGCATTCCAGCTCACGGGTGGAAAGATCTAGCTCCACGTCGCGGCCAAAATTGCTGCGAACCTGGCGACCTTTATCCACCGCTTTGACGGCTTCATCCAGACGGTCGTCGCCTTCCAGGGCCATCGCAATATCGAAGTAATAGTGACGAAGGATGTCCTTGCCTTTCGCGGTGCGCGTGTCCACCGGGGTAGTCAGGGCAATGGCTTGCGTCAGGCTCGTCAGGCGTTGCTGGCCGTCCAGGATGAGTTGTTCAGGGTTATCGGTAACATCGTTTGCGGGTATGCCCTCAACCGGCCGCACCTGGAATTGCACTTCACCACCGGTCTCCATAAGCATGACCGCACCCACAGGAAACGACCGTGCGACACTAACCAGAAGGCTCTTTACGTGCTCATCATCCCACACCCAGCCACGCTGAAAATCCGGCAGCTGGATTTTGCCATTGGTGATGTCTTTGAGCAGTTCGGGTAGCGAGCGTTTGGTGCTGTCGAAGGTGGTCATACTGCATCCTTGAGTAGGGGGGTGACGCGGACTCGGCCGGTGAGAAGGTCGTCCATTAGGCCAGTTTTCTGGGATGAGAGCTTCGTTAAGCAATGCGTTTCACGGGCAATGCGCTGAGCAATACTTTCATAAGCTTCTGCAATTTGCTGTTGCTCACTCTGGCCTGGGAACGGGATTTTCAGGGGCCTTAGATCTTGAAGGTTAATGTTCTTCTGCGCACTTTGTGGCGCTCTTGCGTCCAAATGCTGTTTCGCCCTTCTTATACAGAGCTCAATAAAGCGAGTGCTCACGCCTTCAGAAGGTATAATTCCAACAATGCTGTCGGGGAAATACATAGGTATTGCTAGAATTGCAGAGTCGGCAATATTGGCAGCGATGGTAACGGCTATCGTTCCAGCGGGGAACTTTTTGCTTGCAGTCAGTCCTCTGCTGCTTAGAGTTTGAGAGTACAACGACACGAGCTTTCCTCGAGATCTCGCAATGTCTCCCGTTTGAATGAATGGATAAGGGCCACCGTAAAACTTCGGATCGTTCCTCGGGCGATGAGTAAACTGTCCGCGCTCGACGCTTGCGACGTCCTCCAATTCTCGAACCTTCCATTCTTTCGGAATCAACCCTAAAGCCGATTCCCGATAAAGCTCCGGCGCCTGTTCCGGCGTGGGGCGGAGCTGGCCATTCTGGTCGATGCCTCGGGTGAGCAGGTCGTGAAGCAGGCCTTCCTTGATTTTCTCCAGTTTCCCGATAAGGGCCTCGGTTTTCTGGATTTGGGTGTTCAGAGTGTCCAGGATTTGGGCGATTTTTCGCTGCTCTGCTGATGGCGGAACAGGGAATTTAATTTGCTTGAAGTCTGATCCAGATATCTCCAGGAAGGTCGTCCCAGACGCTCTCCGCTTCAGTTCTGAGCAAGCTTTTCTCGTCCAGTAATAATAGAAATCGGGGTTTGAGCTTTGGCGAAAGACAATGCTTTTGAATCCCTGATTGGTCGTTACCGGGACTGAGTTGATGGCACAGTACCCAAGAGATGCCCGGGTAGTGACTAGCAGGCTGCCTGCAGGCAGAAGGTTCGCTCCGCTTTGACGAAGCCCCTCATTGGTAATCGATTCATGCGTCAGACGGAGCGTTTTTTCCTTTAAAGTAGTTACTTCGCCGGGGGTAACCCACGGAATGGTGCCGCCCCAATAATTCGTGATTTCACGGCTGGGCGTTCCGCCACTCACAACTGATCCCAGATCTTCAATCTTGGCTGTCTTCCAGTCGTCTGGTAAATCAGCTAGTACACGTTGGTAATCAGACATAGCCGAGTTCCTTAAGGAATCCTTTCAGCTCTTCGGCTGATGAGTCCCGCTCAGCCTCAATATTGGCCAGCGTTACCCAGTATTTATCCCACCAGGCTTCGAACGCATCGATCACTTCCTGCCGCTGCTGTCGAATGTAGGAGTCCAGTATCCCCAACATGTCGTTGCGCAGAATCGTTAACATCAGCTCTGCAGCACTGGCTTCGTCCAGTGCATCCACCGCTTCGTTCAGAAGAGCCTCAAAGCTGGCCCGTTTGCCTTTCAGTGTTTTGGTGGCTTTGGTGCGTTCGGATTTCCACGCTTTAATATCCGCTTCGGTGGGCGCGTCTTCATCCGGTTCCGCTTCATCGTCTTCCTCAGGCTGTGCCGTGGCGGCTTTGATGCGGGCATCCAATTCGGCCTTGCGAGCCTGCAGGTCTTCCAGCTCGGCCACGTAGTCGGCGAGCAGGAAGGTCACCAGTTTGTGAGCCAGTGGATTGGTCTTCTTCTGGTCATCTTCCAGCAGCGTGATGACGCTGGTACGCCAGGCGTCCACCACGCCTTGTACGCCACGGGCCTGCAGGGTGCGGAATTCGTTCTTATTCTGATCCCAGAAACCGGCGATGATGCCACGTACAGCAAACCGATCCAGCATGCCGATCGGGTCCAGGGCGTGAGTGAAGGTGCCTATCAGTTCATCCCGCAGAGCGCTCAGTTGCTGGCCGTTGCCGGAGAGCTCGGCAATATGTGGAGCTCGTTGCTTCCACCAGGTTTCGAAGCTGTCCTTGAGCCGAGCCTCTTTGTGTTGAATGCCGGCATTTTGTTCGATGGCTGGTTTAATCGCGGTTTTATCAGTGAGCTCATCCCGGAAGTCCACATAATCTTCTTCACCAGGCTTGGGCGTGAATAGGTCCATGGGATCAAGACCCTGGGCATCAAACAGAGGTTGCTTGGCCCGAACTTCTTTCAGGGGGATACCGCCCACCAGGTGTGCATGCACGTCCTGGGGTTCCGGTGGTGGGGCGTTATCCGCATAGCGGCGGATGTTGAGGTTGTAGTCGTTTTCCCGCAGCTCTTCCAGGCTAACAATGCGCGAGAAATTGTCTGCCTCGTCAAACGTCTCAAAGGTGCTGGCGATTTTCTCGATATGCTCCGGCAGCAAGTGGTTCTGTGCCCGGCCTTCGTAGTATTCCCGGTCTGCATTGATGAACAGCACCTTGCCTTTGCGTTCTGGTGCTTTAGCACCCTTGTTGCGCAATACCAGGATGCAGGCAGGGATGCCGGTGCCGTAGAACAAATTGGGGGCGAGGCCGATCACGGCTTCAATCAGATCGTTCTCCAGCAGCCCGGCACGAATGCGTTTTTCATCACCACCCCGGAACAGCACGCCGTGGGGCATAACCGTGGCCAGCGTGCCATCGGATTTCAGACTGGCAACCATGTGCTGTAGGAACATCAGATCGGCTTTCTTCGCGCCTTCCGGCACCTGGCCATACTGGAACCTTTCCGGGAACTGGTTGCTGGGTGTGAAGCCGATAGAAAACGGTGGATTCGTGAGGATGCGGTCAAAACGCATCAGTTCACCGCCTTCGACGTGCTGAGGATCAGTAAGAGTGTCTTCGTTTCGCAGATCGGCGCTGGTGATACCGTGCAACAGCATGTTCATCTTGGCGATGGCCCAAACTGAACCAGACGCTTCCTGACCGAACAATGAGAGCAGGTTTGGATCGCCACCCTGTTCTTCCAGATATTCTTTGGACATGATCAGCATGCCACCAGAGCCACAGCATGGGTCGTACACGCTCTGACCTTCCTGGGGATTGGTTAGCCGGACCATCATCCGCACAACTGAGCGTGGCGTGTAGAACTCGCCGCCTTTCTTGCCGGCAGAATCGGCAAAGTCGCCAATCAGGTATTCGTAGGCGGCACCCAGCAGGTCCGGGAACTCAAAGTCTTCGTTCCGCAAACGGTACTGACTGAAATGCACGATCAGATCCCGCAGCTTCTTGTCCGGTAAGGTGGTGGAGCCGACCTTTCGGGTGAAGTCGATATGCTCCAATACGCCTGCCAGGCTTACGTTGTGCTCTTCCAGGCCTGCCAGTGCTTTGTTCAGGTAGTTGCCCACGCCATGGTGGGCATCGTTCATCAGGAACTCCCAGCGGGACTGCTTGGGCACATAGAAGGTGGACTTGTACCAGTTCTCCATGTCCGCAATGGCTCTCGCCTCCACCTCGCCTTTGCCTTTTGCCAGTTGGTTGGAGACAACTTCCTGGTAGCGCTGCTCGAACACATCAGAGCAGCGCTTGAGGAACAGCATGCCGAAAATGTATTCCTTGAACTCCGAGGCATCCATCTTGCCCCGGAGAATGTCAGCAGCTTTGAACAGGTGGCGTTCAAGTTGTTCGAGCGTTAAGGCCATGGGTACTTCCGTTTGGTGTTTCTGGGAACGCTATTCGAAAGGTGCGACAGATTGAGTCGGAGGGTGTCGCGAATGTTGCGTTTGAGTGGGGTGATATTGCCCGCTAGGAAACGGATGATCAACCGGCTGATGAGAGGTGGCCGGTTGGGGGTGCTCACTCAGTTGCTGGTGCTTCATCTCCTGCTTGTCCCAAAATTGTGGCTGGCTAATCCCCACACCTTGGTGTCGTATTTCGCCAGATAGCTGGCGCGCTTGAACAAGTCATCGTACCGTTCTCCCTGACGAAGATGGTAAAGGTAGTTCTGTGGGACGTGAATGAGCCCGTCACCTTCTTCCTGGGTGCAGTTCAATGCGCTGCACCAGGCCCTGCTGATCATTCCATACAAGCCGGTACTACCAACCCCTAATTCACCCAGTCCCCGAAAGGTTTGTTTATTGAAGAACAGGATGCAGTGATAGTGGGGATAATTAGGGTTGGTGAACTCTCTACACCAGATGAAACCAACATTGGTTGGATGAAATCGTTTACCTTGACGGGACAGTGAGTTGCCATAGGCCTTGATCTTCGCTTTTAGTGAGTCGATAAATCTGTTGAACAAAGGCCGCCCGGCTTCATTACGCCAGTCGTACCAGCAGGGAAGTCTGAGATCTATTCTTATGGCAATTGAATGGGGATGGTTAATGACCGCCTGATTGATAGTGCCTTCTATCCGATGAAGATAACTTTCTATATATGGGCCGTGCTTTGGAAGGAGGGGCTTTGTGTTAAACATGCCCTCTGTAGTGAGGGGCATGTTGTATGCCTGAGTCATTGTCATGGTCTCCGTATCTTGGTGTTGGTTGTTGGTCTTATCTCTATTGGATGTGTATGTGTTTATTGATGCTATTGGTTAATAATATTTAAAACCTACATGGATTTTCGTCTTTGAATTATCCATAAGCTGTAACCTGGGCTGTAGAGGATGTGTGGGATTAGTGGGTTTTTGGTCTGCAAAAATCTTGTAGGATTTGAGAGGGGACTCCTGTTCACTGACAGGAGTCACGCTGGCTAATCTTCTCCAGTATCCAGTCGTTTATTTCTTCGTCTACCCAGCCTACAGACCTGCCGCCTAAATCAATTGGCTTAGGGAAAGTGCCTGCTTCGATGTACTTGTAAACTGTCGAGCGGGCAAGGCCTGTCTTGTCCATCACGTCTCTGAGTCTGAGGATTCTCATGGCTGATCTCCTGAACGGTTGGTCTCAGAAGATCCAGGGACGTCAGTAAAAATTTATATGGATGGGGCAGGGCGTAGGCTGATGGTGATTAACCCCGAGCCTCAAGCCATCCCAAGAAAAACCAGGGACGGCCGCCTACTAATTGCTGAAACGTTCGTAAGTTATTGATGTAATGAATTCAGATAGGAAATATCATTCTAGAATGACCCTAGAAAAATGCTAGTTTGAGCCATTTTTTGCGGTAGAACTGTGCTATTCTATTTTAGGTATATTCCTCAGTTAGATGATTAAATGAATTGATAGGGTGGTGTATGTCTGTTGGTCTTCGGTTTCAGAGAGAGTTGCCAAAGGTCTTTTCTGGATACGGTGAGCGTGATCTTATATGGCTATGGTATTACTTGGTGGGAAGAGGGTATCAACTAAGCTATTCAAACTTTAATGATTATGTCCAAATGGCATCAGATATATCTTCTGTGCTAGAAAAAAGTAGTCCATATGTTTTGGAGGAGATCGGAGAGGAGCATAATAAAAGCCTAATTCCAGATAGCGAATTATCGTTCTTTGATGGTGCTGATGGTCGCTTGTCTAGTTGGATTTTTTATAAGTTTAAAGAGGTTTATCGTTTCGATGTAAAAGATGATTGGTTGAGTGGTATTTTAGGGTATCAGCAGTCCTTGCTAGCTGCTTTAGATACAGCAAATATTTCTATATCTCAGAAGCGGGCTATAGTTCGGGAGTTGCGGTATGAATGGTCAGAGAACTTGAAGCTTGATGTTAGTTATAACTGGATCAATATCCGTGATGAGCGGTTAGGTTTTTGGCTTCTTGAAAAGCTTGAGGAAAATGATTTATTTGGTCATGTTTATGGAGTAATAAATGCACCGGTAACATCAGAAGATCGGGTGTTAAAGTTTAAGTGCGTCATTGATAGGTCTGATCTTTCTGTCGGAATGAAAAGGGCTTTTATCAACAGTCTGAAGGCACAGTGGAAAGCTCGTGGTCGAAAGAAGAGCAAGGAGAGGGTTCAGTCCAATGTATTGGTCAAGGCTGAGACAAAGGCAGCAATTAAAAGCTTGCGAGCGATTTATGGATATCGAAGTGGTGGTGAGGTTATAGATAAGCTCGTTGCGGATGCTTTGAGCAAACTGGGATAGTAGTGATTTTACTTGTTGATCACGCTTGCAGCGTGTAAATACTAGCCCTTTAGTTCAAACAAGTAATCAGCCCAGGCTTGCATCATCTGTTTCCTCTCTTTGAGTCGAGCGGAACGGTTATATGCGGCAGCAACCTGGTTGCGCTGTTTGTGCGCAAGCTGTAGCTCAATGACTTCTGGCTGCCATCCTTGCTCATGTAGTAGTGTCGAAGCTGTTGCGCGGAAGCCGTGCCCGACCATCGTGGAGCCATCAAAGCCCATGGATCGAAGTGCGACGTTAATGGTGTTATCGGACAGTGGACGGCCCGATTTCACAGACTCGAATACCAGGTGCTGATGGCCCGTTACCGCTTGGAGTTCCTTCAGAACAGCAACCGCTTGCTTGGGCAGGGGAACAATGTGGTCCGGCACTAAACCGGCCCGTTTTGCCTTCTGAGTGCCTTTCATGCGTTTGCCCGGCACGACCCACGTGCCCGATTCCAGGTCTATCTCCGCCCACTCAGCGTTCCTGAGTTCACCGGGTCTCAGAAACAGCATCGGAGCGAGCTTCAGTGCCGCTCTGGTTGATGCGTGGCCACTGTAGGCGTCGATGGCCCGTAATAGTGCCCCCAATTCTTCTGCGGAGGTTATAGCAGCTCTGTGCTGTGTAGGTACCGTCTTCAATAGGCCCTTCAGTGTGGAGGTAGGATCTGTTTCAGCTCGGCCTTCTGCGACGGCGTACCGATAGATCTCACCAATGCGCTGGCGTATGCGGTGCGCTGTTTCGTGTTTACCCTGGTTCTCGATTTCGCGAAGCGTTTCCAGAATCTTGGCAGGCTTGATGTCTGCGATAGGTAAGTGGCCGAGTTTCGGGTAGGTCCAGGTCTCCAGTCTTCTACGTGCTACTCTCAAGGTGCCTTCGGAGAGCTCTCCTTTTTTCAGCTTCAGCCATTCTTCCGCAACAACCTTGAAGGTGTCGCTTTTCTCCTGCTCAGTGGCTTTTTCCTGCTTTTTGATCTCATTGGGGTCTACGCCGTCAGCGATTAATGCTCGTGCCTCAGAGCGCCTCTGCCGGGCGAGCTTTAGTGGAACGTCCGGGTATACCCCCAGAGCCAATGTTTTTTCTTTGCCGCCGAACCGGTACTTCATGCGCCAATACTTGCCCGACGGCTGGATATCCAGGTACATGCCTGCACCGTCAGAGAGCTTGGTGCGCTTGCCATACTTTTCGAAGCTGGCAGATTTGATCTGTCTGTCGGTCAGCTTGTCCGTTGCCATTGGGGGTATCCTGCAGCGGTTGGGGGTATAAAACTTACTATAGCGGGGTGCATTTCAGTTTGCACCCCCAGATGTACCCCCAAAGGTTGTGGCTGAGCATGGATGTCAATGGATGGTCATGGACTAAGTATAAGGTAAAACGTGTTTAAAAACGGTAGTTTGCGGAGGATGGTGGATCTTGGTGGAAGGGTAATTGGTACCCCCGGCAGGACTCGAACCTGCTACCTTCCCCTTAGGAGGGGGACGCTCTATCCAGATGAGCTACGGGGGCGTTTCGCCGGAAAGGCCGGTATAATAACGGGCTGTTGCCCATGTCTCAAGGCGGGTTCGCTGATCCGTCGGTCCCATTCACTTTTTTGCGTCGGAGCACCCGGTGCCACGGTCGCCTGCTGTCAGTATCATCATTCCCGTTCTTAATGAATCCGCGGCCATCGTGCCAACGCTTCAGCGCCTCGCCGCGTTGCGTGAGCAGGGCGTCGAAGTCATCGTGGTTGACGGCGACAGCACGGATGATACCCGTGCGCTGGCGGCCCCCTTCTGTGATCAACTGGTGGTCTCTGCGCGGGGGCGGGCGGTGCAGATGAACTGTGGGGCCGAGAAAGCGAGCGGTGATGTGCTGTTGTTCCTGCATGGTGACACGGTCTTGGCGCCAGACGCTGCCAGCCGTTTGCACGACTTTATGAGCAGCGATCGGGCCTGGGGGCGTTTTGATGTTCGCCTCAGCGGTAATCGCCGAATTTACCGGGTTATCGCCTTTATGATGAATCTGCGCTCCCGGCTCACCGGTATCGCGACCGGGGACCAGGGCATATTCGTGCGCCGGTCGGTGCTCGACACGCAGGGAGGATACCGGGAAATGCCGCTGATGGAGGACATCGAGCTGTGCCGACGGCTCAAACGTGTGTCACGCCCGTTCTGTGTGGCCAGCCCCGTGATTACTGACAGCCGGCGCTGGGAACAGAACGGTGCCTGCCGGACGATCTGGCTGATGTGGCGGCTGCGGTGGCGTTACTGGCGTGGTGCCGACCCCGGCGAACTGGCCCGGGCTTATCGGGCGGACGTCAGGCGTGGCAGGTCGGAGGCAGGACCGGCATGAGCTCAACCGTTCAGCTGATCCAGTTTGCCAAGTGGCCCCAGCCCGGGAGGGTGAAAACCCGACTTGAGCCCCGCCTGGGCCAGGAAGGAGCCCTGCAAGCCCACATCCGGCTGACCCTGACCGTGATGGAGCGGCTACGTAACAGCGGTCATCCGCTATTGTTGGCGTGGGACCAGCCCCTCGCGACACCCCCGCCGGAGGCCGGGCCGGTTCTGGCGGCCATGAAAAGGAACCACTTGCCTTCTACCATCCAGCAGGGTGCTGACCTTGGCGAACGGATGACCCATGCGCTGGCAGAGGGTCTTGAGTGTGCGGGCAAGGCCATGGTGATTGGCAGTGACTGTCCGTCGGTAGACCCGGAGTATATCGAGCAGGCAAGGCAGGCCCTAGATCACGCCGATGTGGTGTTTGGTCCGTCCGATGATGGCGGCTACGTACTGATTGGAGCCCGGGATACCCGGCAAGCTATGCTTGATGGCGTAACCTGGGGATCCGAGCAGGCGCTGGTGCAGAGTCTCCTGGCGGTGGAACGGGCGGGGCTGTCCGTGGCTACCCTGGAGCCCCGCTGGGACGTGGATGAACCGGCCGACTGGGACCGGTTCATCGCTATGGTAGGTCAGTCTTTTACCGGCGGCTGATTTCGCAGCGTGTTGATGGTTTCCTCCGAGGTTTCCAGTTCCGACCCGGTCACGACCAGCAGGCTGGAATCCAGCTCGGCGAGTGCGTGGTCGAAGGTGGCCAGCAGTTGTTCCCTGCTCACCTGTGCCACTGCAGCGGCCAGTTGTTCCTTGCTGTCAAAGTCGGTCGCCTGCCGGTCAATTTCCCGCCAGTATCGTTCAGACACCTCTGACAGGGTGCGCTCCTGTTCCTTCAACTTGCTGATAACGGCCTGGCGTTCCCGCTCCAGTGCGCTGTCGTCCATGCCCTCAATGTGCTCCCGGAAGCTTGCAGCGAAATCAGCGACCGCCTGGTCAATGATTTCTGCACTGGCCTCGGGTGACTGCACGACCAGTCCGATCGCGGGTGTTTCAAGCATCTCAAACGGCGTGGCATAGACGATATAGCCCAGCTGTCGTTTAGTACGGAGTTCCTCATAGAAGGCGCCACTGATTACCTGGGCTAGCAGGCGATAGCGGGCACGCTCGGCAAAGCTGGTGTCCGCGCCCTGGCTATACCGCAGGTAGCCGGTGTCCGGGTGGGGTACCTGTAGCTGTATCCCGGTCTGTCCTTCCGGCAGGTCCCGAACCTGGCTGCGGTTAACCGTTGCAGCCTGTGAGTTGTGCAGTAGCGTGGCCCGGGCCTGCCCGGCGGTATTGAGTGCAAAGGCCCGTGTGGCGTTGCCATGTACCAGCATTACCGCGTCAACTTCTTCGTTGAACGCTTCGGCGAATGCCCGCAGGTCGTCCACCGTAAGCGCCTCTGCAGCGGCCAGTTTCTCTTCCGTTGTCCAGGCTCCCAGAATCAGCGTGTCCTGTACCAGTGAGGCGGCCTGGGCCACCGGTTTGTCCTGCAAGCGATTGCGCAGACTGTCCATCAGTTGCTGGCGGGCAATGCGGAAGCGTTGTTCGCTGATCACCGGGTCGGCCAGCGTCGACATTACCCGGTTCATCAACACCGGCAGGCGATCATGGTAACCACCGGTTCGTATGGTCAGGCCGCGCAAGTGCGGGTAAACGCGGTAGTCCAGCCCGGCCATCCGGGCGGGGTAGGCCCAGGGATTGAGTTCAACGGACACGGCGTCTGCCAGCAGGTGGGTCAGTACCTGGCCACGGGGTGACTCGGTGGTCATGGGCGAGCGAAGGCTCAGGAAAATGTTCGCTTCCGGGCGGCCGAAGCGGGTGTCCCTTGCGTACCAGAGCTCCAGGTTGGCCCGGGTGGCCAGCTTTTCCGGTTGTTCCAGCGAAGGCCCCTCAAGAACGCTGAGATCGTCCGGAATAAAAGGATTCTCTTCGGGCAGCGCCAGCTGTCCGGCAAGCGATTCCGCCTGGCTGTCACCTTGGGGCACACTGATGTTCTTCTTCAGCAGGTAGGGTGTGTCATACCAGGGTGTCTCGCTGGCGCTCTCTGGCAAGGGTTCGTTGGTGCGGAGGGTGATCAGCACGTTCTCTGGCGTCAGCCTGCTCAGCAGGTCACGGTACTGATTGGGGGCGTACTCGGTCATCATCCAGCGAGCCCTTAACACATCCTCCGGTGCTACTTCCTGCATTTCCATGGACAGTCGCATGGCCAGGTGCAGGGGCTCGGGACGTTGCTGGTAGCGAAAATCGATTTCTGACAGCTGACGGTCTTCCTCAAAGCGGAAACGGTCGATACCTTCGGTACGAACCAGGTCGATATAGTCGAATGTCAGGGCAATGATGTCTTCCTGGTGGTCCAGGCCGTCGTCGGTCAGGGCCATGCTCAGTTCCAGGCTCGAGTGATGCCCGGTGTCGGTGCCGCTGCCGGCGGACAGGCTTTCTACCCAGCCCTTGCGCTTGAGCACGTCGAACAGGCTGCCCGGACCTTCATGGCCCAGCAGGCTGGCCACATAGTGCAGGGGCTTGGTGCGGTAGTTTTCCTGTTGAGATGGAATGGGAAAAACCAGCTGTAGCTGTTTGATATCTTTAATCGTCTGAACTTGCAGCCGGGCCGGAAGCGCGTCCTTGTCGAACACCGGCTGCGGATGTTCCCTGACTTCCAGGTTCCGGTTTTCGATCACGCTGAAGCGGGGGCGAACCATGGCTTCAAGTTCGTCCAGCGACTGGGGGCCGTAGACCGCCAGGGTCATCAGGTTGGCCGAGTATTCGTTTTCCCAGAACTCGATCAGGTCGTCCCGCAGGCGCCGTTCGTCGGTGTTGTCCAGGGTAATCAGGTTGCCTACCGAGAACTGACTGAAGGCATGGTCCGGATTGCTGATGGCTTTGCGCACTGAAAAGTAACGGCGGCCATCCTCTTTCAGTGAGGCGCTGTACTCCGAGTGCACTGCGTTACGTTCACGGTCCACCAGGTCGGCCGTGAACAGGGGCGCGGCGAACTGCTGGGCGAAGCGGTCCAGGGCCGGCTCCAGGTGCTGGGCCTGGATATCAAAGAAATAGTTGGTGTCCTGGAAGGCAGTAAAGGCGTTGTGGGTTCCGCCATGACTGCGAATGAACTGTTGGTACTCGCCGGGGTCCGGATATTTCTCGGTGCCCAGGAACAGCATGTGTTCAAGGAAGTGCGCCAGCCCTTCACGACCGGCCGGATTGTTGCCGCTACCGACCGCTACGTTCAGTGAGGCCGCGGCCTTGTCGGCGTCCGGGTCGGAAACCAGCAGTACCTCCAGACCGTTGTCCAGGCTCAGGTACCGGTATTCATTGCTGTCCGCGGGGCTCTTGATCGGCTCCAGCCGGTCCTCGGTGGCTGCCTGTGCCGTCGAGATCGCCAGCAGGGCCAGCAGTGTGGCCAGCCAGGTGAACATCAGGCGTGCAACAGAATGGTTAGCCATACGGGGTTCCTTTAGCGGGTCTGGGAAGTGGCGCTGGTTTCAGGTCAGTTATCCGCTCAGTGCACCTGGCCCTGATCGGTGCCGGGGTGCTGGTCCAGGGTGATCCTGGCGAGGGTGGCGGCTTCATCACCACTGAGCTTTCCGGAGGCAATGCGCTCGAGTACGGAGGCCATCACCGCAATGGACTGGCGCTGTTCAGCGAATTCCGCCTGGAAGGCCTCGTCGATCGCCTGGTACACGGCCTGGATCTTCTCTTCGCGGCTGCCACTGTTGGTAGCGGTGTCGTTGATGGCCCTGAGGCAGGCGCGGGCAATGGATATATAACGGTCAGCGTTGTCCTGGCTGGACATTCAAGGTTCTCCTGCTGATGACTGTTCCGGGACTCCGGGGTGGATAAGACCCGGATTATCGCATCTGGTTCCGCCGGATGCATTCCGGGGTGACCCTGAGGCAGGTCAACACTTTGTTCTGTTCGCGTTTCGCGATCTCCCATGTTGGCATAAAGTAAGGGTGAGGAACGCAATCATTACAACAACGCAGGGCAGGATGATCATGAACTATTTTCTGACGGGTGGTACCGGTTTTATTGGCCGTTTCCTGGTGGCCAGGTTGTTGGCCCGGGGTGGCAAGGTGCATGTGCTGGTGCGGCGGGAATCCCTGGACAAGCTGGAGGCCCTGCGGGAGCGATGGGGTGAGGGGGCTGACCGGGTCCACGCGGTGGTGGGCGACTTGTCCAGGCCGGGGCTGGGGCTCGACGCCAAAACCCGAAAGGCCCTGGCTGGCAACGTCGACCACTTTTTCCACCTGGCAGCCGTCTATGACATGGCCTCTGATGCCGAGGCACAACAACGGGCCAACGTGGACGGCACCCGGCATGCCCTGGAAGCGGCGCAAGACCTGAAGGCTGGTTGCTTCCACCATGTGTCATCCATTGCTGCTGCCGGCCTGTACAAGGGTACCTTCCGGGAAGACATGTTTGATGAGGCCACCGGCCTCGAGCATCCCTACCTGCGAAGCAAGCATGATTCGGAAGCACTGGTTCGCAATGAGTGCCAGGTGCCTTTCCGCATCTATCGCCCTGGCATGGTTATTGGCCACTCCCGCACCGGCGAAATGGACAAGGTGGACGGCCCGTATTACTTCTTCAAGCTGATCCAGAAGGTACGCCACGCCTTGCCCCAGTGGGTCCCCACCATCGGCGTGGAAGGGGGCAGGCTTAATATCGTGCCGGTGGATTACGTGGCAGACGCGCTTGACTACCTGGCCCATAAGGAAGGGGAGGATGGCCAGTGTTTCCACCTGGTCGACCCGGATCCCTACAAGGTGGGAGAGATCCTCAACATCTTCTGCGAGGCAGGCCACGCCCCAAGGATGGCGATGCGGGTGGATTCTCGGATGTTCGGGTTTGTGCCGCCGTTTATCCGCCAGTCCCTGAAGGGGTTGCCGCCGGTAAAGCGGCTGACGTCAGCGGTTCTGGATGACCTGGGTATTCCCGAATCCGTGCTCTCGTTCATCAACTACCCGACCCGCTTTGACAACCGGGAGTCAGAGCGGGCATTAAAGGGAAGTGGTATTGAAGTACCCCGTTTGACCGACTACGCACCCGTTATCTGGGACTACTGGGAGCGCCACCTGGACCCGGACCTGTTTCGTGATCGCAGCCTGCGGGGCGCGGTTGAGGGCAGGGTCTGTGTGGTGACCGGTGCAACCTCCGGGATTGGCCTTGCCACAGCGGAAAAGCTGGCGGACGCCGGCGCCATACTGGTGATCGGTGCCCGCAAGCCGGAAAGACTGAAAGAGGTTGCCGAGGCCCTGCGGGAGCGGGGTGCGGAGGTTCATGCCTACCAGTGTGACTTTGCGGATATGGAGGCCTGTGACCGGTTCGTGACCGAGGTACTGGCTAACCACGGAGGTGTGGATGTACTGGTGAATAATGCCGGCCGCTCCATTCGCAGGTCACTGTCGCATTCCTTTGACCGCTTCCATGATTTCGAGCGCACCATGCAGCTCAACTATTTTGGCGCTGTGCGGCTGATCATGGGATTTGCCCCGGAAATGCTGAAGCGCAAGCGGGGGCACGTGGTGAATCTCTCGTCCATCGGTGTGCTGACCAACGCACCCCGGTTTTCGGCCTATGTGGCGTCCAAGTCGGCCCTGGATGCCTTCAGTCGATGCGCTGCAGCCGAGTGGTCCGACCGCAACGTCACCTTCACCACCATCAACATGCCGCTGGTGAAAACGCCGATGATTGCCCCCACCAGGATCTATGACTCAGTGCCCACGCTGACCCCGGATGAGGCGGCGGACATGGTGGCCGAAGCCATCATTCACCGCCCCAAGCGCATCGCCACCCGCCTGGGTGTGTTTGCCCAGGTGACCCACGCCGTGGCTCCGAAGCTGGGCGAGATCGTAATGAACACAGGGTATCGCATGTTCCCGGACTCGCCGGGGGCCTCGGGGCGCAAGGGCGAGCAGGCGCAGGTGACGTCGGAACAGGTGGCCTTTGCCGCACTGATGCGCGGCATTCACTGGTAGGGAGGCGTCTGACGGGTTTCCCTCAGGCGCTGGCGGTACCGGTGGTCTCCTGGCTGGCCGGTTCTGGCAGCGGGAAGCCGCCGAGGGACTTCCATCGGTTCACGATGCCGCAGAACAGGTCGGCGGTTTTCTCGGCATCGTAGGCAGCGGAATGGGCTTCTCGGTTACTGAATTCCAGCCCCGCCCTCTTGCAGGCTTCCGCCAGTACCGTGTGACCGTACGCCAGGCCCGCCAGGGTGGCGGTGTCAAAGGTGGAGAACGGGTGGAAGGGGTTACGCTTGATATCCGCCCGTTCGGCCGCTGCGAACACGAAGTTGTGGTCGAAGGTCGCATTATGGCCCACCAGCACGGCCCGTTTGCAGTTAAACTCCTTCACTGCCTTGCGGATGGGCAGGAATACCTCACGCAGGGCGTCTTTTTCGTTGATCGCACCACGGTCCTCGGTCCAGGGGTCGATACCAGTGAAATCCAGGGCGGACTTCTCCAGGTTGGCGCCTTCGAACGGGTGCACGTGCCGGGAAATGGTTTCACCCCGGTGCAGCCACCCTTCATCGTCCATGGTAATGAGCACGGCGGCCACTTCCAGCAAGGCATCGGTACGCGGGTTGAAGCCCCCGGTTTCCACGTCCACCACAACGGGCAGAAAGCCCCGGAAGCGCCGGGCCATGGGGTGGGGTGTCCTGGTTTCTTCAGTCACAACGTCTCCCGGTCGGAATAATAGTCAATGTAGCGTTCAGGCCAGGCGCCAGCGCAGGGTTTCGCCGGCTTTCAGCGGCACTATCCGGTCGCCGGCCAGGGGCAGCGACTCCGGCACCGTCCAGGGCTCCCGGATCAGGGTGATGGTGTCGGTGTTACGGGGAAGGCCATAGAAATCCGCGCCGTTGAAGCTGGCGAAGGCTTCCAGTTTGTCGAGAACGCCCAGGTCCTCGAACACCTCAGCGTACAGCTCAATGGCCGCAAAGGCGGAATAACAGCCGGCACAGCCACAGGTGGTTTCCTTGCGGTCCTGGGCGTGGGGAGCCGAGTCCGTTCCCAAGAAGAAACGCCGGTCACCGCTGGCCACGGCATCCTGCAGGGCCTGTTGATGAATGTTCCGCTTCAGTACCGGCAGGCAGTACAGGTGGGGCCGGATACCGCCAACCAGCAAGTTGTTGCGGTTGTACATCAGGTGCTGGGGCGTAATGGTGGCAGCCAGTCGGTCCTCGCTGTGCTCTTTCACAAAGGTGGCCGCGTCCCGGGTGGTAATGTGTTCCATCACTACCCGCAGGTTCCGGTGCCTTGCCATGACCGGTGCCAGCACCTGGTCGATAAACTGTTTCTCCCGGTCAAAGATATCCACGTCGTCATGGGTGACTTCGCCGTGGACGAGCAGCAGCATGCCGCATTCGGCCATGGCGGCCAGTACGTCATCGATCTCGTTGATATCACGAACGCCCGAGGCCGAGTTGGTGGTGGCGCCGGCCGGGTAAAGCTTGGCGGCCGGGATGCCGGCCTGCTTCGCCTCACGGATGTCGTCTGCGGTGGTGGTCCCGGTGAGGTAAAGGGTCATCAGGGGGTCGAACCCGGTGTGCCCACCCCGTGCGGCGAGTATCCGCTCCCGGTACTGCAGGGCCTGGGCGGCCTTGGAAACCGGCGGCACCAAGTTGGGCATGATAATGGCACGGCCGAAACGCTGTGCGGTCGCCGGTACCACGTCCGCCAGCACATCGCCGTCCCGCACGTGCAGGTGCCAGTCGTCGGGGCGGGTAAGGGTGATCTGGTCGGTCATGGTGGCAATGGCTCCTGGCTCGTAAAAAATCGCCGCGAGTATAACAGACTCCTGACCTAAAGAATTCGCTCCGCCGGCCGACAACCTCCCCAGGTAACTCTTAATCCGATATCCGGTAACGATTATGGCGACACGGCAACAGGCGGAGCAGTTCCCACACTCGGGGCCAAAGGGCGGACGGTTTCGCCGATCGCTACTGGCACTGCTGGTAAGTGGCAGCCTGACATTGGCGACCACTGTCGACGCGCGGAGTTTCGGTGCCGGTATTGAAAACAGTGACTGGTATCTTTCCGACTCGGTTTTCAGCTGTGCCCTCAGTCATCAAGTGCCGGGCTATGGCCGTGCCGTATTCAGCCACCGGGCCGGTGAAAAACTGACCTTCTACCTGGAGTCTGACCTGCCCCTGATGCGCCCGGGCCGAGGCCTTCTGGTGGTGGAGGCCCCGGCCTGGCGCCCCGGGGAGCCGACCCGGCGATTGGGGTATGTGGATGTCAGCGACAGTCGCAAAACGGTGGAAGTGGGGCACCGGGAGGCGATGGCCATGGTGGAGGGGCTGCTCTCCGGTATGGCACCAACAGTTACCCGCCAGGCGCGCTATGACGGTGGTCCGGTGCGTGTCCGGCTGTCCAACATCAACTTCCGTGCGCCCTTTGAAGATTACCGGCGTTGTGTGAGTGGCCTGCTGCCGGTGAACTTTGATCAGATCCAGCGCTCCCGGATTCCATTCGCCTCCGCCAGTACTTCCTTGTCAGACCGCGACCGTCAACAGCTGGATGACATTGCGACCTACGTGGCGGCTGACCAGACCGTGGAGCGGCTGCTGGTTGATGGGCACTCGGACAGCATCGGCAGCCGTATCCGGAACCGGGCACTTGCGGAAGAGCGGGCGCAGGTGGTTGCGGACTACCTGATCCAGGCCGGTGTGCCGGATTCCATGATTATTGTGCGCTCCCACGCGGATGAGTTCCCGGTATCCAATAACCCGGCGGACAATCGTCGCACGACAATTCGCCTGGAGAGAGAAGGGGATAATGAAGGTATCCGACGTGCGGATCGCGGTGCGGGTGCCTATAACGGCTGAGGTCCCTGGCCAGTCATAGTTCCTGGCCAGGTGAACGGCTGAAACGGCGTGCCTGTTCCGGGAGGGGTGAGCGTCAGCGCCCGGCCCTGACCAGTTCTCCGACATGGGCGCCAACGCTTTCTGCCAGGGCCCGCAAGTGATAGCCGCCTTCCAGCGTCGATACGATCCGGTCGTTGGCATATTCACTGGCGAGTTCCGTCAGCATCTGGGTCAGCCACAAGTAATCGTCGGTTTCCAGGTTCATCTCCGCCATCGGGTCCAGCCGGTGGCCGTCAAAGCCTGCTGAAATAAGGATCAGCTGCGGCTTGAACTCCTCCAGGCGCTTGCGCCAGCCCGCTTCCACCAGTTTGCGGTACTCGGGGCCCTGGCATCCGCCAGGCACCGGTATGTTGACGATGTTTTCCGGCAGTCGGTAGACATGGGAGTGAGGGTAGAAGGGGTGCTGGAAGCTGGAGCACATCAGGATACGCTCGTCGCCCTGCACGATATCTACGGTGCCATTACCCTGGTGTACGTCAAAGTCCACGATGGCGACCCGTTCCAGGTGGTGGAACGTCAGCGCCCGCATGGCGGCCAGTGCAATGTTGTTATAGAAACAGAACCCCATGGACTTGGTGCGCTCGGCATGGTGACCGGGCGGGCGCGCGCAGACGAAAGCATTGGTGACCTGGCTGCTGAGCACCATGTCTACCGCCTCGATACTGGCGCCGGCAGCGAGCCGGGCGGCCCGCAGGGTGTCCGGCATGAGAGCCGTGTCCGGGTCGGTAAACACGCGGCCCTTGGTGGGCTGCATGAGATCGAGCTGATGCAGGTATTTTTCCGGATGCACCATCAACAGCTGGTCGCGGGTAGCCTCGTCGGGTCTGACCCAGTCCAGCTCCTGGTCAAGGCCAGTGTCTTCGATGTAACTGATAATCCGGCTCAGACGTTCCGGTGACTCCGGATGCTCTGCGCCCATGTTGTGCTTTGCACAGTCGTCGTGGGAGAAAAACGCTGTTGTCATGGTCTTGTTATGTTCCTGACAAGCCCCCCGGGGCGTAAATGGATGGGGTTATGGTAACAGGGATCAACCGGCTTCGCTGCGTTTCTTTGGTCGTAGTCAAACCCGGCGTGGATTTCGTTTTACATCAAGGACGCAGCGCCTAAGATAGAGGCTATCCCATGGCGTTAATGTAAAAGGAGACTGCATTTTGGGCACCCGATACCTGGAAAGCCTGTTCAATCCCTCATCCATTGTGGTGGTGGGCGCCTCTGAGCGCGCGGACAACCTTGGGGGTATGGTTTTGCGGAACCTGCTGGGGGGTAGCTATCCGGGCCGGATGCTGGTGATCAACCAGAACTCCTATGAATCGGTCCATGGCGTGCCCTGTGTTGGGCGGGTGTCGCAGATGGACTTCAGTCCGGAGCTGGCCATCGTCTGTACACCGCCGGACACAGTGCCCAAGGTGGTGCGACGACTGGGCAAGGCCGGTGTCCGAACCGCCATGGTGATGACCGGGGGCATGTCCCGTGCCCACTCGAAGACGGGGCAGCCGCTGATGTACTCCGTGGGGGAGGCGGCCCGTGAAACCGGGATCAGGGTGCTGGGCCCCAACACCATCGGTGTGATGGTTCCTGCCCGCAGCCTGAACGCCACCTACGCCCACATGGGCGCGCTACCGGGCAAGGTCGCCTTTGTCGGGCAGTCGGGCAGCGTGGCCAGTGGTGTGGTTGACTGGGCCTTCGCCCGGGGGGTTGGGTTCTCCTACTTCCTGACCCTGGGCGACTCCATGGACATCGATCATGACGACCTGATCGACTACCTGGCCCAGGACTCCCAGACCCGCGCCATCCTGCTGCATATCGAGAATATTCCCAACCCCCGGCGGTTTATGTCGGCTGTTCGGGTAGCGGCCCGCACCAAGCCGGTGATTGCCGTCAAGAGCGGCCGGGTTCCGGAATCCGAGTGGTTTCGCCACGAGTTGCCGGCAGGTCTCAACCGCAGCGACCCGATCTACGACGCCATGCTCCAGCGGGCCGGTGTATTGCGGGTAGACGGCCTGGGGCAGATGTTTGATGCCCTGGAAACCCTCAGCCGTATGCGGCCCCTGAAGCGGGAATCCCTGGCGATCATGGCCAATGGTGTTGGCCCTGGTGTTTTGGCAGTAGACCGCCTGGCGGCCCTGGGGGGGCAGCTTGCGACCCTGTCGCAGACGTCCGTAGACGCGCTGGCGGAAATCCTGCCGCCATACTGGACCCGTAAAAACCCCATTGACCTGAACTATGACGCCTCACCGGAGCTCTACGCCAAGGCCATTCGTATCCTGGCGAAAGACCCGGACGTATCCAACGTACTGATCATGTATTCGCCCAGCCTGACTGAAGACACCCTGCAGATTGCCGACGCGGTGGTCCAGGCCGTCAAAGGCAGCCGTCTTAACGTGTTCACCTGCTGGCTGGGGCAGAGTACGGTCATGGATGCCCGGGACGAATTCTACCGGGCCGGTGTGCCCTCGTTCTTCTCACCGGAGAAGGCGGTCATGGCGTTCATGCAGCACGTCAACCACCAGCGGGTCCAGCGACTGCTCGGGGAAACCCCGGAGTCTTTCACCGACCACTTTGCCGATCATTCCAGCACCCGGCGAATCATCGTGAACGTCAAACGCTCCGGGCGAAATCACCTCACCAACAACGAAGCCCGGCAGATCCTCGGCGATTACCAGATTAACACCGTGCCAACGGTCTATTGCGACGACGTAGAAGAGGTTCTGGAAGCCTTCGCCGTGGAGCGCCGACCGGTGGATGTCACCCTGATGCACCAGCGGGCCTGCCATCCGTTCATGGAATACCAGTCAGGACAGGGGCGATACCGCTCCACCGTGCACGGCCTGACCAACGAAAACGACATCATCGACGCCTGTCGCCAGTTGATGGAGGACTACCAGCAGCACTTCCCGGAAAGTGGTTTCCTGGGCTTTGCTGTGCAGCGGTCCTACAAACACATTGACGGCATCGCCTTCAGCGTGGGCATCACCCGCGACCCCCTGTTCGGCCCACTGGTGGTCTGCGGTGCCGCCGGTGCCCAGATCAACGTCATGACCGACCGCCAGATTGCCCTGCCGCCCCTGAACATGGTGCTCGCCCGCGAGTTGCTGCGGCGAACCTACATGTACCGGCTGCTCAAAGAGTTCAGCACACAACCGGAACGGGATATCCGCGCCATCTGTGAAGTACTGATCACCCTGTCCCAGATCGTCATCGACCAGCCGGAAATCCGTGGCCTGGAAATCTCCCCGCTGATGTTCGACAACGAGCGGGTGCTGGCCGTGGACGTCGCCATAGACCTGGCGGACGAACCGGGCAAGCCAATCATCCAGCCCTACCCCCGCGAGCTGGAAGAATGGATCGTACTGCCCAAGTCCGGCCGCCGGGTCATCATCCGCCCGGTACTGGCGGAAGACGAACCGGCCCACCGGGCGTTCCACGAACACCAGTCACCGGAATCCATCCGCTACCGGTTCTTCCAGTTCCGCAAGCACTTCTCCCGGGAAGACGTCGCCCAGATGGTCCAGATCGACTACGACCGGGAGATGGTATTCATCGCCAACGCGCCCCGGGAGGATAGCGAAGGGGAGGAAACCCTGGGTACCGTCCGGGTGTGGACCGACGCCGACAACCTGCGCTGCGAGTTCGCGGTTATGGTTCATGACAAGATGAAAGGCGAGGGACTAGGGGTAGCCCTGATGCAGAAAATGATCGACTACTGCCGCGCCCGGGGCACCATGGAGATGGTGGGCAACGTACTGCCCGAGAACCGGCCCATGCTGCAACTCGCGGAGCACCTGGGTTTCGATATCCATTACAACCGGGAAGAAGAGGTGATGGATCTGCGCCTGGTGCTCAACGAACCGGAGAAGGACTGGCAGCGGGAGCGGTTGGCGAAGGCACACCATTAAACCAGTTTTCGTCCGAGGTTGAAGGCGAATTGGGGTGTAGGCGCATGGTCGGAGGGGGACTTTTCTGGACACGCCGTAAATCCATCCATGGAGGCTCTTCAAAAACGTCCCTGTTTTTGAAGGTCCAGAAAAGTCCCCCTCCGACCACACGCTTCTGGCACTTCTCGTGCCTTCGGGGGGGATGCGTTATCTCGCAGTTCAAAGGGCGTGGGCCTGGTAGCGTTTTCCGGGACCTTCAAAAACAGGGACGTTTTTGAAGAGCCTACAGGGACGTATTCACGGCGTGTCCCGGAAAACGCTACCTGGCCTGCGACCCGGCACCAAACCGACCAGGCTTGGGGACGCAGTACCCATACCAATTCGGCCTGCTACCCGGCACCGACCCAATCAGGCTGGGGACCCTACAAGCCCTACTCGGAGACAATAGCCGACCGATCCTCCCCACCCATAGCATCGAGCATGCCCGGAATGAGCCGGGACAACTCCAGCGTCATCAACGAAAACGCGGCATCAAACTTTGCAGCAGCATCGTCTGAGTCCACATCGTCCAGCTTCTCCTGCAGCGTCTCCCCGAACTTCAGCCGACGAATGCCAAACTCCTCATCCAGCACAAACGACACATTCTCATCCCAGGTCAACGACAACTTGGTTACCTGCATACCAGCGGCCAGGTGGTTCTGGATCTCCTCGGACTTCAGGTCCAGCCCCTTGCAGCGAACCACGCCACCATCCTCGGATGGGTCCTTCAACTCACACTCCGTGCCCAGCTCAATGGAGCCCGGCAGATCGATAGACTCATCCAGCCATCCGGTGAACGTAAAGGCCGGCGCCTGCTCCAGTACCGGCGGACGTACCGGTAGCGAACCCAGGCTCTGACGCAGTGCCGAGGCCACATCTTCTGCCTGCTTCGCCGAACCGGCATCCACCACCATTACGCCGTCGGCGGGGGAAAGGTAGGCATAGGTGCGACGATTGCGGGAAAAGGCCCGGGGTAACAGCTCAAGGGTCACCTCCTCCTTGATTTCGTCCTTCTCCTTCTTGCGAACCTTGCGGCCCTGTTCCTGCTCAATGGCTTCGGCTTTCTCTTCCACCATCTCCTTGATCACCGATGCCGGTAGCACTTTCTCTTCCTTGCGCAGGGCGACCAGGTGGTAACCGCCGGCACTGTGCACCAGCAGTTCGCCGTGTTTGCCCAGGGGGGGCACCCAGCCATGGCGGGTGGTTTCCTGTGGGCCGCAGGGCTTGAAGGCATCGGCCGTCAGTTTTTCTTCCAGCGCCTCCGCACTGATATCAAAGGGTTTGGTGAAGCGGAAAACTCGGGCGTTACGAAACCACATGGGGTCGGGTCCTTGCGTTGTTGTTCAGGTCTGTCAGTCGTTTGTGCGGGTGGAAGCGGTCAGGCCGGGTCTGTCAGATCTGCATCACTTCAACCAGTACCGTCTTGACGACAAAGCCCACCACACCGGCGCCCAGCACAGTAAAGAGGGCGATGGTACCAAAACGACCTGCCTGGGACTTCTTCGCCAGGTCCCAGACAATAAAACCCATCCAGCCAATCAGCCCGGTCAGGCAGACGTAGAGGGCAATTTCAGAGAACAGTGCTTCGTTCATTCAACACTCCGTCAGTTTTTAAACACAAAAGCAGTCAGCACCGGCCCCGGAAGGCCGGTGATAAAGTGAATTCAGTCAGTGCGGAACGGCGGCTTTGTTGTTGCGGGTTATTGCTCGTCGCGCAGGAAGGTCCAGTTATCGCCGGAGGATTGCTCCTCGCTGAAGCGATAGCCGGCCAGGTCGAAGCCCTTGAGGTCATCGGCCCGGGTGATGCCATTGGTAATGGCGTAACGGCACATCAGCCCCCGGGCCTTCTTGGCGTAGAAGCTGATCATCTTGTACTGGCCGTTTTTCCAGTCCTTGAACTGGGGAGTAATCATGCGGGCGTCCAGTTTTTTCTTGCGGACGCTCTTGAAGTATTCGTTCGAAGCCAGGTTCACCAGCACGCCGTCATCGGCCTGCAGTTCGCTGTTCAGGGCATCCGTGATGATGTCTCCCCAGAATTCGTAGAGGTCCTTGCCCCGCTTGTTCTCGAACTTCGTGCCCATCTCCAGCCGGTAGGGCTGCATCAGGTCCAGGGGGCGCAGGATGCCGTACAGGCCAGACAGAATGCGCAGGTGCTTTTGGGCAAACTCGAACTCTTTATCACTGAAATCCTGTGCTGCCAGGCCGGTGTAGACATCGCCGTTAAAGGCCAGGGCTGCAGGGCGGGCGTTTTCCGGTGTGAAGGGTGTGTGCCACTGCTGGAAGCGTTCCGCATTGAGCTGGCCAAGCTTTTCGCTGATACCCATCAGGTTACTGACCTGGTGAGGCTCCAGAGTCTTCAGCTGGTCGATCAGCTCGCAGGCATCGTCGAGAAACTGCGGTTGGGTATGCTTCTCGGTGGCCCGCGGGCTCTCGTAATCCAGGTTCTTGGCAGGGGAAACAACCATTAACATGTCAGCAAATCCTCAGTGAAATTGGCCTGATGACGGCTTGCCTGCGTTGGGGCCCAGAAAATCCAGCAGCTGTTCCCGGGTAAAAGGCCAGCCCAGTTCCGCTCCAGTGTCTTCCCGCCGCAGTACCGGAATCCGGGTGCCGTAGCGCTCTACCAGCTCCTCGGAGGTGGCAATATCCACGGCTTCCACGGGAATTGGGTACGGTAGTGGAGCGTTGACCAGCAACTGCTCGGCCAGGTCACACAGTTCGCAATGGCTGGTGGTGAAGAACGTCAGTTGCATCACTTGCCCTGGGCGTTCAGCTGCTGCCCGGTCACGCCCCTGCTGTCCGGACCCATCAGATAGAGATAGCTGGGCATCAGGTCTTCGGGAGTCGGGTTGTGCATGGGATTCTCTGCCGGGTAGGCGTGGGCCCGCATGTTGGTGCGGGTGGCCCCGGGGTTCAGGCTGTTGACGCGAATGTTGTGGCGCTCGTCGTCCAGCTCATCCGCCAGCAGCTGGCTCAATCCTTCCATGGCAAACTTGGATACGGCGTAGGCGCCCCAGTAGGCCTTCGCCTTGCGGCCAACACCGGATGACGTAAAGATGACGGAGGCATCATCCGCCTTGCGCAGTAACGGGATGGCGGCCCGGGTCAGCAGGAACGGGGCCGTGGCATTCACGTGCATGACCTTGTTCCAGGTCTCCGGGTCATAGAGTTCTACCGGGCTGCGGGTACCGAGGATACCGGCGTTGTGGAGCAGGCCATCCAGCTTGCCGAAGTTGTCCTCGATGGTCATGGCCATTTCTTCGTAGTCCTTGACTGCCGCACCTTCCAGGTTCATCGGCACGATAGCGGGCTTGGGGTGGCCTGCAGCCTCGATCTCGTCGTAGACGGACTCGAGCTTGGAAATGGTACGTCCCAGCAGGATTACCGTCGCACCGTAGGCGGCGTAGGTCTTTGCGGCAACGCGACCAATGCCGTCGCCTGCGCCGGTGACCAGGATGATGCGATCCTTCAGCAAACCCTCGGGGGCCTGGTAGGTATGCATGGGAGTGTCCGCCATAAGAGAGTGTGCTCCTGCCTGATGTGCTCGTGTGTCGGTCTGCCGCCGTATTCAGCGGGCGCTATTGTAGCAGTTTTACCAGTTCGTCGACGGTATCTACGATATGGTCGGCTTGCCAGAGATCAACCTCTGCCGGCTCTACGATATAGCCATAACGCACGGCGACGGTGACCATGCCCGCGTTACGCCCGGCTTCGATGTCCCTGACATGGTCCCCTACGTAGATACCGCGACCCGGGTCAGCACCCATGCGATCGCAGGCCAGGTGCAGGCCTTCGGGGGCTGGCTTGCGGTTGGTGACATGGTCCGGGCAGATAAGTGCGCTGCAGCGCCCATCCAGGGCCAGCGCTGCCAGCAGGGGCTCGGCAAACCTTGCCGGTTTGTTGGTCACAATACCCCAGGGTATGCCGGCATCTTCCAGCGCGGCCAGCAGCCTGTCCATGCCGGTGAACAGTTCGGTTTCCTCGCAGATTCCCGCTTCATAGAGGTCCAGGAAACGGGCATGGCGCTCCCGGTAGCCCGGGTCTTCCGGCTCCAGGCCAAAGCCCAGGCGAATCATGGCCCGTGCGCCGTCAGACACATGCGGACGAATGCCGCTAGCAGGCAGGGGGTCCAGCGCTTGCTCCTGGCGCAGGTGGTTGAGACAGCGAATGAAGTCTGGCGCGGTATCAACCAGCGTTCCGTCGAGGTCAAACAGGACCGTTGAAGGAGGCCTGGGCAGTGGACTTGCCATGCTTTTATTCCCCCACCGGTTTGGCCGCGTGCATCAGGTAGTTGACGTCAACATCCCGGGCGAGGCGGTATACCTTGGTCAGCGGGTTGTAGGTCATGCCGGTGAGGTCATGGATATCCAGCCCGGCGTGGCGCAGGTGGTCAGACATTTCCGACGGACGAATGAAGCGCTTCCACTCATGGGTGCCCTTGGGGAGCAGCCTCAGCATGTACTCGGCCCCTACGATGGCGAACAGGAATGACTTGGGATTCCGGTTGATGGTGGACACATAAAGGTGGCCTCCGGGTTTGAGCAGGCGCGCACAGGCACGGATCACCGATGCCGGCTCGGGCACGTGTTCGAGCATTTCCAGGCAGGTCACGATATCGTACTGGCCTTCATGGTCCGGGTCGGCGGCCAACTCTTCCACGGTCGTCTGGCGGTAGTCCACCTCGACCCCGGACTCCAGGCCGTGGAGCCTGGCAACGGCGAGCGGTGCTTCGCCCATATCAATACCGGTGACGTTCGCGCCCCGGCGAGCCATGCCTTCGGAAAGCAGACCGCCACCACAGCCCACATCGACTACCCGTCGGCCCGCGAGGGGGGTGCGCTCGTCGATGTAGTTCAGGCGCAGGGGATTGATGTCGTGCAGGGGACGAAACTCGCTGGTGGGGTCCCACCAGCGGCTGGCTAGGGCCTCGAACTTGGCGATTTCGTTCTGGTCTACGTTGGTTCTGCTCATGGTATCAGGCCTGGCTGTTTATTCAGGTAGGGAATACGGTTCAGGATGCGGACGCGTCGGTGCCGGCGATCCGCTGGTGCCACTCGCTGACCCTCAGCATCAGGTCAGGCACGTCTATCCGCGTGAGGCGGCCTTCCTGTACCTGTGGTACGCCGGCAATCCAGCTGTGGCTTACCTGGCGGCCGTGATTGCTATAGACCAGGTGAGAGGCCGGGTCGTAGACCGGCTGCAGGAACGGATCGCTCAGGTCGACTGCGATCAGGTCTGCCTGCTTGCCGGCCTTCAGGGAGCCGATCTCATGCTCCCTGCCGAGGGCCCGGGCACCATTTATGGTGGCCATGGCCAGGGCTTCGTGGGCGCTGAGGGTTGCCGCATCCCCGGAAACCGCCTTCGCCAGCATGGCAGCTGTCGACAGCTCGCCAAAAAGGTCCAGGTCGTTGTTACTGGCGGCGCCATCGGTACCAATGGTCACGTTCGTGCCGCCTTGTTGCAGCCTGCTGACCGGGCAGAAGCCGCTGGCCAGTTTCAGGTTGGATTCGGGGCAGTGGACAATATGGGTGCCGCTGCTGGCGACCAGCTCCAGGTCGCTGTCACTGAGTGCCGTCATGTGGACACTCTGGCTGTTGCTGTTCAGTACGCCAAGCGAATACATCCGGTCGATCGGGCGCTGGCCGGCCTGGCTCATGGCTTCTTCCACCTCGAAGGCGGTTTCGTGCAGGTGAATCTGCAGCGCTGCGCCGGTCGATTGCTGCAGAGCGACGGCCCGTTCAAGGGTGCTGTCTGCCACGGTGTAGGGCGCGTGGGGCCCGATGGCAATACGCACCCAGGGGTCGTCCTGCCACTCGTCCAGCAGGGCCGCGCCCTTGGCAAGATACTCATCGGGTCCGCTGCCCCAGGGGGTGGGCATTTCCATCAGCGGAAAGCAGATCTGCGCGCGCATGCCGGCGTCCCTGGCGGCCTGGGCGGCAACCTCCGGGAAAAAGTACATATCCGAGAAGCAGGTGGTGCCGGTCCGGAGCATTTCCGCCATGGCCAGCTGGGTACCATCGGCAATGAAGCGTTCGCTCACGAAGCGCCCCTCCGCTGGCCATATGTGATCGTTCAGCCAGGTCATCAGGGGCAGGTCGTCGGCAAGTCCGCGGAACAGCGTCATCGCGGCATGGCCGTGCATATTGATCAGCCCCGGTAATACCACATGGCTCGGCAGGTCGATGACCTCCCTGGCACGGTAGGCCCGGTCTGCCTCCTGCTGTGGGACAATAGCCTCGATTCGATCCCCAAGCAGCAGTACCGCCTGGTTCTCGAGCACTTCGCCGAAAGGTTCGACAGGAATGACCCAGCGGGCGTTGATGCGGACGTCAGCGGCGATAATGGTGTCTGCTGTCATGGACAGGCCTGTCACTCCGGCTTGGTTTGTCTGGAAGGGCAGAGTATAACGGTCGAGTCAGACAGCAGCCAGTGTCCCGTCAGGTCGCTGGCCTGCTAAGTTTTCCACAAGAGGTGAGCAGATGACCCTGAGCAACCCCGATGCTTTCCGGCAGAAAGCCTCTCCTGACACGGTAGCGATTCGCTGGCTGGGCCATGGGGTCCAGTTGCTGGACCAGCGGCGCCTGCCCCTGGAAGAACACTGGCTTACCATCGAGGGTGCCGTAGGGGTGGCCCAGGCTATCCGGGATATGGTGGTCCGGGGTGCACCGGCTATTGGCATCAGTGCTGCGTACGGGGTGGCCCTGGCAGCCCGGGGGGCAGGTGAGGACGACTGGCGGCGTGAGGTGGAGGCTTCCATCGATACCCTGGCCGAGTCTCGCCCGACTGCGGTCAATTTGTTCTGGGCCCTGCAGCGGATGGGTGGCGTGCTGAGACAGTGTCAGTCCCGGGAGGATGCGGTTGCCCGGCTTGCCGAGGAAGCGGTAGCTATTCACAAGGAGGACCTGGCTGCCAATATGGCCATGGCAGACTTGGCCGTGGAAGCCATGGAACTGGACAAGCCGTGCGCGGTACTGACCCACTGCAATACTGGCGCGCTGGCGACGGGAGGTTACGGAACCGCCCTCGGAGTGGTTCGTCGCCTTCATGAGCAAAAGCTGTTAAAGCAGGTCTACGCCGATGAAACCCGGCCCTGGCTCCAGGGCGCCAGGCTGACCGCCTGGGAACTGGCGAGGGATGGGATCCCCGTCACCCTGAATGCCGATGGGGCAGCGGCGGCTATCCTGGCCCGTGGTGAGGTGAAATGGGTAATTGTGGGGGCTGACCGAATCACCGCCAACGGCGATGTGGCTAACAAGATTGGCACCTATGGGCTGGCCGTTCTCGCCCGTCACCACAAGGTGAAATTTATGGTCGTAGCGCCTGCCAGTACCGTGGACATGTCGCTGGAGAGTGGCAAGGATATTCCCATCGAGGAACGAGACGGCAGCGAGTTACGCCAGGTTGGCGGCATCACGTTGGCGCCGGAAAAGGCGGGTGTGTTCAATCCGGTTTTCGATGTTACCCCAGCCAATCTGATCGACATGATTGTCACCGAGCGTGGCGTGGTTCGTACCCCGGAAATGACGGGAATGCACAGATTGTTTGACTGACCCGCAGTCAGGGGGGCTGACCGAACGTAAAAGGCCGGCTGCGTTTGGGGGCAGCCGGCCTTTCCGAGGGGGCAGGGTGTTGCGTATGGACGTTTATTCGGCCTTCGCAGTTACCGTTCCGACCGGCAGTATAGACGCCATCCGGCGGTCCAGTTCCAGCATATCCGCCATGATGTGGCCGCCCTCGCGGACAATAAAGTCGAGCTCGTCGTCCTCGCCGCCGTTGGCGGCTGCGGCCTGCTGTTCCTCGTATTCCTCCATGGCCTCGAAGCTCTCAAAGGGCTCTTTACCCCGGAGTTCCCGTCGTGCATTGGCGATGGTGAGCTGACGGTACTCCAGTTGCTCCTGGTAAGTACGACGCTCGTCTTCGTTCAGGCTCACCATCGTGGTTTTGCGCTGCTCCTTGAGGAAGTCGATTTCCTGCTGCAGAAGCCTGAATTCCGGGCTCTCATCAAAGCGCTGGGCATGGCGGTCACGGAGTTCGTCGATCATACCGCTGAAGTCGAAGTAGCGGGCATGGGGCACCGCCTCAATCTGGTCCCAGGGCAGGGCGCGCTCAAGGGCATCCTCACCAATCCGGGTGGTATCCACCCGTGACGGAATCTGGATGTCCGGAATCACACCCCGGTGCTGGGTGGAGCCACCGGATACCCGGTAAAACTTGGACTGGGTGATCTTGAGCTGACCGTGATTCAGCGAGCGCACGGCCTGTACCGTACCCTTGCCGAATGTTTGTGACCCCACCACCAGGCCGCGACCGTAATCCTGGATTGCGCCGGCAAAGATTTCCGAGGCGGACGCGCTCATACGGTTGACCAGTACGACCATCGGGCCGTCCCATGCAACGTTCGGGTCCTGGTCTGCGAGCACCTGGACCTGGTTGTCCGGGCTGCGGATCTGGACCGTCGGACCCTGGTCAATAAACAGACCTACCAGGTCATTCGCTTCGTGGAGGGCGCCGCCGCCATTGTTGCGAAGGTCGACGACCAGGCCGTCAACGTCTTGTTCTTCCTGTAGCTTTTCCAGCAGTTGGCGGACATCCCGGGTGGTGCTCTTGTAGTCGGGATCGCCCCGCTGCATTGCCTGGAAGTCGGCATAGAAGGTCGGAATGTCGATCACGCCGATCCTGTAGGGCTGCCCGTCGCGTTCGAGCTCGATGACGTCGCTGCTGGCACTCTGTTCTTCCAGCTTTACCTTGTCTCGCTTGATATCAATGGTACGGGTTACCGTCTCGTCGCTGGCGCTGGCCGGAACCACTTCGAGGGTGACCACGGAGCCCCGGGGCCCACGAATAAGGTCAACGACCTCGTCAAGGCGCCAGCCAATAACATTTGTCGGCTGCTCTTCGTCTTCCTGCTTAACGGAAACGATCCGGTCGGCAGGCCCGAGTTGACCCTGGCGCGCAGCTGGCCCGCCGGGTACCAGGCGTACCACCTTGGTGTACTCGTTATCCGCCTGGAGAACCGCACCGATGCCCTCAAGGGACAGGCTCATGTTGATGTTGAAATTCTCGGAGTTGCGCGGCGAGAAGTAGTTGGTGTGCGGGTCCCAGGTGCCGGTAAAGGCGTTCATGTAAGCCTGGAAGGCATCCTCGCTGCGCATCTGTGAAACCCGTTTACGCTGGCTTTCATAGCGCCGGGTAAGCACTTCGATAATTTGCTCGTCACTGCTGCCGTTCAGGCGCTGGGCGAGAACGGCATTGCGGATGCGCTTGTGCCACAGGTTGTTCAGGGCTTGCTGATCTGGCTCCCAGTCTACCTCGGAGCGGTCCAGCAGGATCTGGTCATCGCTATCGAAGTTAAACTGGTCCAGCCCCTGGTCCAACAGGTCAAGGGCGTAATCCATACGTTCGATAATGCGTTTTTGCACCCGGTTATAGATCTCGAAGCCCGGCTGTAACTGGCCGGTCCGCAGGGCCGAGGCCATGTCTTGTTTCAGCGACTGGAATGAACGTATGTCTTCCTGGGTAAGGTAGGCGCGCTGACCGTCGAGGTAGTCGAGGTAATCGTCGAATACCTCACTGGCGAGGTCATCGTTGATGGCTTGGTCGCGGAAATGGGTGAACTGCAGCTGACGGGAAATCAGGATGTTGGCACGGGCCTGTTCGATGGTGGGTGCCACTGCTTCATAGGCATTTTCGTCGACGTTTGCCGAAACGGAAGTGCCGATCCCGGCCAGGGGAAGGGAAACCAGAAGTCCGAATGCGATGCTCCTGGCCCGGAATGCTACCGGCATGTTTGTTGTCTTCATATCTTGGGTTACCTGCTAAAGCCTGGGCTCACGCGCCGATGACCAGTATCGGCGACACACACCAGGCTGTCTGCCGATCGGGTCCGGTTTCCCGGCAACCCCTTCCGGGCAGCAGCCTGCGCGGGCCTGTAAATCCATTGTAGGCAACCGCTCTCTTCGTTACCACACTGGGAGTTTGTCATGTAATGACAATCTCTTCATAAGTAGACCGCTAACCTTCAGGCAAGTTCCAGTGCCCGTTGCAGTCGCTTGGCGAGGTCGTCGGTGAGGTCACCGGCGGGGAGCTCCAGGCACCAGCGCGCCACGAGCGCCTCCGGCGACAGGGGTGAGTTGCCCTGGTCACCTTCCAGGCCCTGCTTTAGCCTGCGAACCTGGAGGGCCATGCGCAGGGACTGGTCCGATTCAGGGGAAGGGTGCCCACCCAGTATCTCGGCCAGCACGACGAGTTCCTGCGGGTCATCCAGGTCCGCCTGCGCGGAGAGGGCTTGCCAGTGTGCTGGCAGTTGATCCACTTCCAGGTCCCCGGACCGGCGTTGTTCAATCCACCGCTGCCAGTCACGTATGTTCGCCTGATGGCGGAGCTGCTGCCGGCGCTCCTCCAGCTCGCGCCTCGTTTTCCGAAGTGTTTGCTGCAGGTTGTCGGAAACCGGGCTGGCGGCCGACGCCTTTAACGCCGATAGCAGCGGCTCTGCTGCATCCGGATCCGGTTGCTGGTCGTCGAGCCAGGCCCGGGCTTTCGCCAGTTCGGCGCTCGCCAACCTGTCTGCTTCATCGGAGGCCCGGACCTGCTGTTGCCGCTGTTCATCCCTTCGCGAGAAGATTTCATCGCAAGCTGCGCGAAACGCTTTCCACAGCTTGCGGTCCTCGCGATGACGGGTGATTCCAATGGATTGCCACTGCTTTTGCAGGTCCTTTGCTTGTGTCATCGCTTCTGCCAGCGGGCTGTGTTCAATCAGTTCCCGGGCCCGGTCGACAACGGCCTGTTTGCGGGCTTCGTTTCGGGTGCGTTCTTCGTCCAGGTGGCCAGCCAGGGTGTTCATCAGGCGGTCAAAGGTTTTCTGTACCGCGCGATTGTCCCGGAATTCAACCGGCCAGGCTTCGCGCCATTCCTTGCGGGCGGTTTTCTCGATCTGCTCGGCGGCCTTCCAGTCCACGCTTTGGGTCCAGTCGGTGGCTTCCAGGTAGCGTTCGAGCTCGTCGCAGATCGTCTGGCGTTTTTGCAGGTGAATTTTTTTCAGGTCCGAGCGGGCTTCAAAGTAGGCGCGGCAGGGCTCGAACGCCTTGTCAGAAGCCGCACGGAAGCGTTGCCACAGTTCACGGTCTGAGGAGCCGCCGAGTTCACGCCATTCCTGTTGCAGTTCCTGGATGCGGGTGGCCTTGGCCTCTGGCTCCATGGGCTGGTCAGCCAGGTACTCCATCTGTTCGCACAGGGCTGTCTGCTTGGGTGCTGTCGCGAAGCCGCGCCAGTCTCCGAGCTCACGAACCTGTCCGGCAAGGCGTTGCATTCGCGCACGGTAACGGCTGCCGTCCCGGCCGCCAAGTTCGCGCTGCAGGGCTTGTGCCTGCTTCAGGAACTGCCTCGACTCTTTGAGTTGGCGGGCTTCGAGGGCTTCCTCCAGCCGGGTCAGCGCCTGTTCGAATTGCACCGTTTTCTGACGCTGAAGCTCCGGACTTTCCTTCATGGGCTGCTGCGGAGTGCGGATCCTGGAGGCCTTGCCCAGCCCTTGTATGGTATCGGGACGGGCAATGCCCCGCGGCCAGTCCAGCTGTTCAAGAAGGCGCCTGGCGGCCTCGGGGACTGGTGTATCGGCGTTCAGTACCTGGTCTACCTCGTCCTGGTGTTGGGCAAGGCGGCGGAGGGCGGTTATGGCTGCCCGCAAGGTCAGCATGGCCTGTTCGTATAACTTCTGCTCCTGACGCGACACTTCGGTATCACGGGTAGCTTCCAGCCAGCGATTTTCCTGGGTCCGCTGCAGGGCATCCAGGGCAGGGAGCGCGCTATGGGCCGGTGGTTCGCTTGCCAGGTCTTCGGCGGTTTCACGCAGTAGTTCCAGGGTCTCTTCCCGCTGTGCCCGCTGTGCTTCCTGCTGCTTTTCTGCCTGGTGCTGCTGTTCCAGCTCCCGGGCCCGCTGTCGGCATTCGTGCAGGGCGCTGAGTACCTGGGTGCGAATGTCGTTATCGGCTTGTGGCTCCAGCAGGTGCCATTGCTGTTCCAGTTTCTGTAAACGGGCTTCGTAGAGGTTTGTGTCCCGGGTTGAGGCAAGTTCGCTGGCCTGGCGCTGAACGGCTGCGAGGGCGTCGCTGGTGGCTTGTGCCTGTTCTTCATCGCGACGCAGTTGTTTGAGGGTATTGCGAACCTGCTGATAAACGCCCTTGTCCTTGCCCCGTGCACGTTTCTGTACCTGCTGCAGTTGGTCCTGGTCGGTCAGGCGCTGGGCAGCTCCCAGGCGTATGTCTGCGGCCTGGCCATCGATGGCCAGCCCGGCCAGTGCCTGTTGACTGCAATTTTGTTGCGCCAGCAGGGCACGCTGGGCATCGATGGCTTCCTGGCTTTCATTTGATGTCTCTGAACCGGGTGTGGTTGTCTTTTCCGGTGTGCTTCCCTGTCGGGCTTTCTTTCGGTTCTCCTGACTGGTCGCGGCACTGAAGCGCTTTTGGAAGAGTCTCTGGATAAATGCGGCCATGTCGGTATCCTTCAGGAGTCAGTTCACCGGGCGTATCGCCCGTAGATGCAATCGGGTGTGTTGAGCTACCCGGGTAGCGGGCCCCGAAACAGGCCAGGATGCTGGTCAGGGTCTCGGGGCCCGGGCAGGTGGCATAGTCTATCCTCTGGAAACCGCTGGCGGAAAGGGTCTGTATGGCAAACCTGACCAAAAAAAAGGATCCCAACGAACAGGCGCCGGAAATCGCGCTGCGCCTGCTGGCGCGTCGTGAGCACAGCCGTTTCGAACTGGCCATGAAGCTTCGTCAGCGCCGGGTCGACACACAGGTTATTGAGCAGGTGCTGGATGACTTCGAAGAAAGGAAGTGGCTGAGCGACGACCGCTTTGCAGAGGTCTTTGTGCGCCAGCGTGTCGATGCCGGTTATGGTCCGTTAAAGATACTGGCTGACCTCCAGCAAAAGGGTATTCGGAATACGCCCGCGGAATTGGCCGCCATACCCGATTCAGGATGGGTCGCCATGGCGGTACAGCTCAGGGACAAGCGATTCGGCCTGGGGGATGTTTCTGATGACTGGCACGAGCGCCAGCGCCAGGGCGCATTCCTAGCTCGTCGTGGCTATTCCGCTGAACATATAGAGCAGGCGCTGGCGACGGTCAGAGCGTCGGAGGAGTGAGGCTCATTTCCCGGGGTAGCGTCAGGGTGGTTTCCTGCTGCTCTGGTCGCGGCTCCCGGGTTTTCCGGGTTCGGGTCGTGGCTGGGGGGCTTAGCTCACCGCTGCCGGCATCGGCGATCATGGGAGCGTCCTGCTCGGATTGCAGGTCATAGCGACGCGCCAGCACGTCGTAGTAGCGGCGGATATTCTGCACGTAGATGACTGGCTCATGGCCCCGCGCATAGCCGTGGCGGGTTTTCGAGTACCACTCTTTTTGCGATAGCAACGGCAGGAACTCTTTTACATCCAGCCAGCGGTCCGGATTCCGGCCTGCGGATTCTGTGAGTTTCCGGGCGTCTTCCAGGTGACCAAAGCCGACGTTGTAGGAGGCCAGGGCGAACCAGGTCCGGTCCGGTTCCTGCACGTGTTCCGGAATCATCCCGTGGACCTGGCGAAGGTAGCGGGCGCCTCCCTCGATGCTCTGCTGTGGGTTGAGCCGGTTGTCGATGCCAATGTGCTCGGCGGTTGCCCGGGTCAGCATCATGATGCCACGAACCCCGGTGGGCGATACGGCATCCCGGCGCCAGTTGGATTCCTGGTAACCGATCGCAGCCAGCAGCCGCCAGTCGAGGCCGGTTTCTTCGCCGTTGCCCCGGAATGTGTCGATGTATTGAGGCAGGCGCTCCTGGATATGTTCCTCAAAGGTGAGGGCGCCCACGTAGCCCAGTTGTCCCAGGTGGCCGTAAAAGCGCTCCCGCAGGTGAGCCAGGGTGCCATCCTGCTCGATCTGCTGGAGAAAGCGGCGGGCTTCGTCATACAGGGTGCCGTCGTTGCTGGTCGGGAAAAGCCAGGCGATGGCTTCCTGGTCACTGACACTGAAAGCCCGTTTCACATTGGGGTAGAAAACATGGTTCAGGGCCAGTTCGTTGGCGTCCACCACGGCGGCCGGGAATTCGCCGGTTTCTACCCGCTCGAGCATGCCCGCGGAATCCAGGTTTTCATGGACCTGGTAGGACAGGGTGGGGTGTTCTGACTGCAATTGCTGCAGATGAGGCAGATGGTTGGACTCTGCGGCCACATGCACAGCCACTTCTTGTTCTAACAGGTCTTCGATGCTTTCGGGGTGTTCCAGTCCGCGATGGTAGGTCATGACCGATTCTGAGGTCAGGCCGTTGGCCAGGGAACGAAAACGGTCCCCCCAGTCACGGTCAGCCGACAGTCCGGTAAAACCGATGTGGGCATAGCCGTCGTCCAGCACACGGAGGATCTCGCTGTTGCCTTCGGCCAGTCGGACCCGGAGTTCAACACCGAGGTGATCGGCAAATCGTTGCGCCAGCTCATAGTCGAAACCGGTCGCGCCTTCCCGATCCTGGTAATAAATGGAGGGAGCATTGCGAGTGATCACGTGCAACACCCCCTCCGCCTTCACGGTTGCGAGGGTATCTGGGCGGGTGCAGCCACCGATTGCCAGCACCCAAAGCAACAGGGCCAGTATGCCGTGCCTGGGGAGCCGGTGTGTTATGAAGTCTCGGGAGTTACCCAAGTTCATGGCCTCCGGAAAAGGATCCTGCATCATCCCCCGGAACGGCGAAGAAGGTCAATTCACCAGGGGAAGATCGCGTGTACCTGTCGTTATTGTACATTTGTTGTTCGCTGCTGTATCCCCGCTTCAGTTTCCAGTATTATTGCGCCCGATCATCAACGGTGCCCTGACCCCCGCCTGCCAGCCACGCAACCCCGGGTGGTAAAGTACCGGTTTCCCAAGTTCGCGCGATACAGGTTATAACCCATGCTGGAACTCCGCGGCGCCCCCGCTCTTTCCCCTTTCCGCTCCGAAAAACTGTTTGGCCAACTGGCCGGCGCCGTTGAAGGCGTGCGAGCCATCTATGCGGAATTCATGCATTTTGTGGATGCCGAGTCCGATCTTGGTGACGCTGACCAGGCGGTGCTTGACCGGCTGCTGACCTATGGCCCCAGCGCTTCCCGCCGCGAACCGGATGGTGTCCTGTTCCTGGTCGTTCCCCGGCCGGGCACTGTGTCTCCCTGGTCCAGCAAGGCAACGGATATCGCACGTAACTGCGGCCTGCGTCAGGTGCGCAGGATCGAGCGTGGTATCGCCTACTATGTCACAGCGGACAAGAAGCTCTGCCGGGAAGATCGCCAGGCAATTGCCGCGCTGCTCCATGACCGCATGACGGAGACCGTCTTTCACGAGATGGGGGGGGCTGAGCTCCTGTTCCACCGTGAAGAGCCCCGTCCACTGGAGCGCGTGCCGGTCCTGTCCGGTGGGCGTCCCGCCCTGGTCGAAGCAAACCAGCGCCTGGGGCTGGCCCTGGCCGAGGATGAAATCGATTACCTCGTTGAGTCGTTCAGCAACCTGGACAGGGACCCAACCGACGTCGAACTGATGATGTTCGCCCAGGCGAACTCTGAGCATTGCCGCCACAAGATTTTCAACGCTTCCTGGGATATTGACGGCGAGGGGCAGCAGAAGTCTCTGTTCGCGATGATCCGCAATACCCACGAGATGAGCAGCGAGGGCGTGCTGTCTGCATATAAGGACAACGCCTCGGTCATTCGGGGTTCAGTCGGGGGGCGGTTCTTCCCGAACCCGGAGTCGGCCCGCTATGAGTATGTGAGCGAGCCGATCCACATCCTGATGAAAGTGGAAACCCATAACCACCCTACCGCCATTTCCCCGTTTGCCGGTTCTGCTACCGGTGCCGGTGGAGAGATCCGTGACGAGGGGGCCACCGGGCGTGGTTCCAAGCCAAAGGCCGGCCTTACCGGGTTTACTGTGTCGAACCTGGAAATTCCGGGTGATCTTCAGCCCTGGGAGCAGGGCTATGGCCGGCCGGATCGCATCGCCTCGCCACTGGATATCATGATTGACGCACCGGTTGGTGGTGCCTCCTTCAACAACGAATTCGGCAGGCCCAACCTGGCCGGCTATTTCCGCACGTTCGAACAGAGAGTAGCAGGAGCTGCCGGCGAGGAAGTTCGGGGATATCATAAACCCATCATGATTGCCGGTGGCCTGGGGAACATCCGTGAAGAGCACGTCGACAAAGGCGAAATCCCGGTAGGCGCCCGCCTCATCGTACTGGGTGGCCCGTCCATGCTGATTGGCCTGGGTGGTGGTGCTGCGTCATCCATGGACTCCGGTACCAGCAACGAGAACCTGGACTTTGCCTCTGTACAACGGGGTAACCCGGAAATGGAACGGCGTTGCCAGGAAGTGATTGACCGCTGCTGGCAGCAGGGTGAACATAATCCGATCGCCTTTATCCACGACGTGGGTGCCGGTGGGCTATCAAACGCCATGCCTGAGCTGGTAAAGGATGGCGGTCGCGGCGGCAAGTTCGAGCTGCGGGATATCCCCAGCGATGAGCCTGGTATGTCGCCGCTTGAGATCTGGTGCAACGAATCCCAGGAGCGGTACGTAATGGCCGTTGCTGAAGAGAACATGGAGCGGTTCGACGCTATCTGCCGTCGTGAGCGCTGCCCCTATGCCGTCATTGGTGAAGCCACTGAAACCCATCACCTTGCCCTGGCGGATGCCTACTATGGCGACTCTCCCGTCGATCTGCCCATGGAGGTGCTGTTCGGCAAGCCACCCCGGATGCACCGCAGCATCAACCGTACATCGTTCACCAAGTCCATCTTCGATTCCACGAAGATCGATCTGAATGATGCCGTGAGCCGGGTGCTGCGCCTTCCATCCGTGGGTAGCAAGGGCTTCCTGATTACCATTGGTGACCGAACCATCACAGGGCTTGTTGCCCGCGACCAGATGGTTGGCCCCTGGCAAGTCCCGGTGGCTGATGTGGCAGTAACCGCGACCAGCTACGATGTCATCACCGGCGAAGCCATGGCCATGGGTGAGCGTACGCCGGTGGCCTGTATTGATTCACCAGCCTCCGGCCGGATGGCCGTGGGTGAGGCAATTACCAACCTGGCGGCTGCTTCTGTTGCGAAGCTTTCCGACATCCGTCTGTCTGCTAACTGGATGGCGGCAGCGGGTCACCCGGGCGAAGACGAGAACCTCTACGAAACGGTTCGTGCGGTGGGTATGGAGCTATGCCCGGCGCTGGGTATTGCTATTCCCGTGGGCAAGGACTCCATGTCCATGAAGACCGTGTGGGAAGAGGGTGAGGAGCAGAAGAGTGTTACTGCACCGCTGTCGCTGATCATCAGTGGCTTTGCACCGGTAACGGACGTGACCCGTACCCTCACGCCCCAACTGAAAACAGACCAGGGTGAAACGGACCTTATCCTGGTGGATCTGGCCGCTGGCCAGAACCGTCTTGGCGGCTCGGCCCTGGCGCAGGTGTTTGGCCAGATGGGTGCTGTAGCGCCAGACCTAGATGACCCGGAGGATATCAAGGCCTTCTTTGCAGTGATCCAGGGCCTGAACCAGGAGGGCAAACTGCTGGCCTACCACGACCGGTCTGACGGCGGTGTGTTCGTCACACTGGCCGAAATGGCGTTTGCTGGCCGTACCGGTGTCGATATCCGCCTTGACGGCCTTGCTGAGGAAGCAAGCCAGTTTGCCCGTGAGCTGTTCAATGAAGAGCTGGGCGCGGTGATCCAGGTACGGCGCGAGGATACCCCGTTTGTACTGCAGCAGTTCTCGGGAGCCGGGTTGGGTGAGCATACCTCCGTCATTGGCACCCTGAACGACGAAGACAGGGTACGTTTCTCCTTTGAAGGAGAGCCGGTCATCGACCAGCCCCGTGCAGACCTTCAGCGCCTCTGGTCAGAGACCAGCTATCGCATCCAGAGCCTTCGCGACAACGCCAACTGTGCACAGGAAGAGTTCGATAACCTGCTTGCCAGTGACGACCCCGGGCTCGACGCCCAGCTGAGCTTCGACCCTTCAGAAGACGTGACGGCGCCGTACATTGCGAGCGGCGCTCGCCCGAAGGTTGCTGTCCTGCGCGAGCAGGGCGTTAACGGCCAGACCGAGATGGCTGCCGCCTTTGACCGCGCTGGCTTCGACGCTGTGGATGTCCATATGAGTGATCTGCTATCGGGCCGGGTGACGCTGGATGGCTTCCGGTCACTGGTCGCCTGTGGTGGTTTCTCCTATGGTGATGTACTCGGTGCCGGTGAGGGCTGGGCCAAGTCCATTCTGTTTAATGCACGGGTCAGGGACCAGTTTGCCGGGTTCTTCGGGCGCGACGACACCCTGGCCCTGGGGGTATGCAACGGCTGCCAGATGCTGTCCAATCTCCATGAACTGATCCCGGGTACGTCCGGCTGGCCGCGCTTTGTTCGCAATCAGTCCGAGCAGTTCGAGGCGCGCCTGGTGATGGTTGAGGTTCAATCCTCCAGGTCTGCCTTCCTCGATGGCATGGCCGGATCCCGGATGCCTATCGCGGTGGCCCATGGTGAGGGGCGCACAGAGTTCGGGGAGGGCGGATTTGAAGCCTTTGACCGTTCCGGGCAGGTGGCCATGCGCTATGTGGACCACCACGGGCAGCCGACAACCCGTTACCCCTATAACCCCAACGGGTCGGAAGGCGGCATTACCGGGCTGACCAGCGACGACGGTCGGGTCACGATCATGATGCCACACCCTGAGCGTGTCTTCCGCACAGCCCAGTTCTCCTGGCACCCGGAAGGCTGGGGCGAAGATGGCCCCTGGCTGAGGATGTTCCGTAATGCCCGCAAATGGCTGGGGTGATATGACGGGCTGACCTGGCCCGCTCACTGACCTGAAAGCCGGTGGCAGGATTGTCTGTCACCGGCTTTTTTGTGACTGTTGAAAACTTTTGCCTAACGCTGCGTATTGCAAGGGCTTTTGCGGCTTTTATAGCGAAAAAAACCCTTGACTAAATGGTTTTATGCACACGCTGGCGGACTTATCCGTACGTCAGTGCCTGAAACGCCAGCAACTCGTGCATTAAATGCTCGACTTTTATAACGGTATGATTTTAAACACTTTTAATTAGAAGGTGGATTTCTCGCCAATTTGAGTGGAGCGCCGTAACCACGGGCCTTTCCGGCGTCTACCCAAAAACTATCCCCAAAGTTATCCACAGATTTTGTGGGTAACCCTTAAGGCCCTTAAACGGCCCGGGTTGACGCCCGAGTCAAGCTGTTTCAGTCTTGATTTCACAATTTTCGGTCGGGGGATTTATCCATGTACAAATTCTGTTTCTTTGTGCCGGTACACGATGCGGAAGCGACCAAGGAGGCGGTTTTCGAGGCTGGTGGTGGGCGTATTGGCGACTATGACAGTTGCGCATGGCAAACGCTTGGCCAGGGGCAGTTCAGGCCGCTGCAGGGAAGCAACCCACATCTGGGGGAGCAGGGTCGATTGGAGCGGGTAGACGAGGTGAAGGTAGAGCTGGTTTGCGAAGACCGGCTGATTCGCGATGTAGTGGCTGCTATGAAGCGGGCCCATCCCTATGAAGAGCCCGCTTACGAGGTATACCGGCTGGAAGACTTCTGAGATCGAGGGGGGACCGGACAACTATTCCTTTGGCTTGATCCGGTGCCGGATATCACTGATGCGCAGCGGGAAGTCATTGCGCTGAACATCTTCTACAAAGTGCTCGAGCGTACGTCGAACCGTGGGAAACGAAATTTCGTCCCAGGGGATGCGGTTCAGTTCGAACAGTTCTGTTTCCAGTGATTCTTCGCCTGCTCCGAAACGCTCCTCAGTGAGGAAGGCCCGGTAAAACATGTGTACCTGGTCGATATGGGGTACATGGATCATTGTGTACAAACCTGCCAGCTCCACATCCGCCATGGCTTCCTCCAGGGTTTCCCGGGAGGCCGCCTCTTCGGTGGTCTCCGAGTTTTCCATAAAGCCCGCCGGCAGGGTCCAGTAACCGTAGCGCGGCTCTATGGCACGGCGGCATAGCAGGATCTTCCCCTCCCAGACAGGCACGGTGCCTGCAACGATGCGTGGATTCTGGTAATGAATGGTCTCGCACCGGGTGCAGACATAGCGAGGCCGGTTATCGCCGGCAGGGATGCGGCTTTCCACAGGATGACCGCAGCTACTGCAGAAGTTCATGAAATACCCCGTATAATAGTTTGATTGATGGCCCCAGTGTATCGTTCGCCGGGTGCCTTGTCTCATCTCAAGTGTGGAGACCGATTTTGCGCGATTTACTGACGGAAAGGCTAGCCCGGCACACGCCGAGCCGCCTGGCGATGGACTATCCAGAAGCCAGTGTGTTGGTGCCGGTGTCGGATAATGCTGGCTCTCCGGAGATCCTGTTTACGCTTCGTTCCTCCAATTTATCAACCCACCGTGGCCAGGTCGCCTTTCCGGGAGGCAAAAAGGATAGTACAGACCCCAACCTCGCCCATACCGCATTGCGGGAAACCCACGAGGAAATCGGCCTGCCACCAGATCAGGTGCAGCTGGTGGGTCCGCTGAGCCAGGTGATTTCCCGCTACGGCATCCTAGTAACACCCTACGTTGGTATTGTGCCGGCCGACCATCCGCTGGTTCCTAACCCCCACGAGATTGAGAGCATTTTCCGTGTGCCGGTTGAGTTCTTCCTGGAGGATCGCAGGGAGCGCACCGATGTCCTGCCGTTTCTCGATAATACCTACCATGTTCCCTGCTATCGGTGGGAGGATTATCAGATCTGGGGGTTGTCGGCCGTGGTTCTGGTGGAGTTTCTGAATGCCGTGTACGATGCCCGCATCGATTTGCTCAAGCCCCGCCATGACTGATGTGGAGGCGGGTTAAAAGGAGGACTGGCATGTTATACGAACTGGCAGAACGTAAGCCCGAACTGATTGGTGAAGGGCAGTTTGTGGCAGACAACGCGACGGTGGTCGGCAGTGTGGCACTGCACGAGCAGTCCAGCATCTGGTTCAACGTGGTGATCCGTGGCGACAATGACCTGATCACGATCGGGCCCGAATCCAACGTCCAGGATGGTTCGGTACTGCACACGGATTCGGGTATCAGGCTGACCCTGGGCCGGGGCGTTACCGTTGGCCACAAGGCGATGCTCCATGGCTGTGAAATCGGTGACTATTCCCTGATTGGTATCAATGCAGTGGTCCTGAACGGCGCCCGGATCGGTAAACACTGCCTTATCGGGGCGAACACCCTTATCCCCGAGGGCATGGAAGTGCCGGACGGCTCCCTGGTGATCGGCGCGCCCGGGCGGGTGAAGCGTGAACTTGGCGATAACCAGAAGAAGATGCTTGAACTGAGCGCCGCACACTACGTAGAGAACGCAGCGCGTTACCGTAATGCCCTCAAGCCATTCATGCCGGAAAGCGGTGGCCGCTAATGGAATCCCGGCGCCGTGTCCGTTCCCCCTGTGTCAGCGTGTGCGCGCTTGACGAAAAGGATATCTGCATCGGTTGTCATCGTACCGGCGATGAAATACTGCGCTGGACCACGATGACGGATGAAGAACGGAAACGGGTATTGGAGTACGTCGCTGAGCGTGAAAGCGGCAGCTTGATCTGAGTACACCCGCGTCCATCAAGGCCACGTAGTAACAGGCAGGAAGACGATATGATGACAACGATCGGTACACCACTTAAGGAAAATGCATACAAGGTCCTGTTCTGTGGGTCCGGTGAGCTGGGTAAGGAAGTGGTGATTGAGCTGCAGCGCCTGGGCGTGGAAGTTGTGGCCTGTGACCGCTATGCCAATGCGCCTGCCATGCAGGTGGCCCATCGCAGCCATGTGATCGAAATGCTCGACCCGGCCAGCCTTCGCAAGGTCATCGAACAGGAGCAGCCTGACCTGGTGGTCCCCGAGATCGAGGCCATTGCAACCGGCGAACTGGTCGCGCTGGAACAGGAGGGGTATCGAGTGATCCCGACAGCGCGAGCGGTTGACCTCACCATGAACCGGGAGGGTATCCGGCGGCTGGCGGCTGAAGAGTTGGGGTTGCCAGTATCGGACTATCGGTTTGCTGAAACCCGGGAGCAGTTCGAGCAGGCGGTGGCCGAGATTGGCTTCCCCTGTGTCGTGAAGCCGGTCATGAGCTCCTCCGGTAAGGGGCAAAGCCTGGTTCGTGAAGTTGCGGAAGTTACGGACGCCTGGAACTACGCACAAACCGGTGGTCGCGCAGGAAAGGGCAGGGTCATTGTTGAAGGGTTTATCGACTTTGATTATGAAATTACGCTGTTAACTGTGCGACATACAGGTGGTATCAGTTTCTGTGCCCCGATTGGTCACCGTCAGGAAGACGGCGATTACCGGGAGTCCTGGCAGCCCCAGCCCATGAGCGGGACAGCGTTGAAGCGTAGCGAGGATATCGCGCGCTCAATTACCGATAACCTGGGCGGCTATGGCGTTTTCGGTGTCGAGCTGTTTATCAAGGGTGACCAGGTGTGGTTTTCAGAAGTGTCACCACGGCCTCACGATACCGGTCTTGTGACCCTTATCTCCCAGGACCTGTCCGAGTTTGCTCTCCACGCCCGTGCCATTCTCGGATTACCCGTGCCGGCGATTCGTCAGCAGGGGCCGAGTGCATCCGCCGTCATCCTCCCGGAAGGCGAGTCCAGCGCGCCGGCTTATCTCGGCCTGCAGGATGCCCTTGCTGAACCCGACGTGCAGCTACGCCTGTTTGGTAAGCCGGAATTGTCCGGTCGCAGGCGTATGGGTGTAGCGGTTGCACGCAAGGAAACCATCGAAGAAGCGCGCCGAGCTGCGACCGAAGCGGCCGGTAAAGTGCAGGTCAGGCTCGATTGACCCGATATTGCTTGAAATATGTCCGTTTCGGGCAAATACTAGGCAGTCGGGTAGCGGCAAACCGAAATCCGCATAAAAAAGTTCAAAAAGGTCGTTGACAGAAATCGGTGGGGCTGTAGAATGCGCCCCACTTCGACAGGGAACGCCGGCGACGGCGGAACCGGAAG
>NZ_JAKZAH010000024.1 GCF_023156245.1 Marinobacter bryozoorum | reverse complement strand
TCGGATTGTCTTCCCCTCAGTCGGGGTGACGCCACCTTCTTTCAGATGGCCGGGTTTGCCGGCTTCGCCGGGCAAACGAAAGAAGGCTCCCGCAGGAGCCTCCTTTCACACACCGTTCGCCATTACAGGCGTGACTTGAACCCTTCCAGGTCCCTGGTGTGCTTCTCGTGCAGTTTCACGAACTCCTCGTTATCGGCAGAAGGCGTGATACGCTTCTCACGGGCCTCTTCCATTACTGCCTTGCGGGCCTCAACCCAGCTATCCATATGCTCGATGGCTTCCTTGCGGAGCTGTTCGTCTTCCTCACTCCACTCGCCAATTTCCTTCAGGTAGCGAACAGTGCCTTCATGGAGGGGAATCGGTGAGCTCTTCATGTAGCTACGCGTCATGTCGAGGCTCATGCGGGTTGCCAGCGGGTGGCTACCCTTGTAGTCGTCATAGCTTTCATGCATCCACTTGACGAGGGCATAGACCGCGTCAGCGTCCATCTCGGGACGGGTGGCATAGATGAAGTTGGAGGTCAGACCGTCAACACCGACAGAGGTCTTGACGCCGAACTGGATCGTTGCCGGAATGGACATGGGCGAATACTGCAGGAAACCTTCCCAGGCTTCCTTGTTATCCACGTCCATGTTCAGCCAGCGAATACCACCCGGCGCGCCTTCCATTTCGGACAGCACGGAGCTGATCGGCGCACACCAGGCCACGTCGGCCCGGCCCTCTACAACAGAGCGGCAGTTTTCAGCGTAGCTACTGGCGGGCACATAGTTAAACACGTCTTCCGCTTCGTCCTCGCTCACTCCGAGGTAGGCCGGCATGGCCTTGCGAACGGTGGTGGTCATGGCAGGTGAGAAGGCACCCTGGGCCACACGCACGTCGCCGGCCTTCAGGTCTTCCATGGTCTCGATATCAGAGTCGCCGGACACGACAAAACCCCACGGGGTATCATTGTGGTGCCAGACCATACGTTGAGCAGATACCGGGGCGGCAGCATAGCTGTCGATACCTTCCAGCTGGTAACGCATCTCGGCGGCCGTTACGGAACTCAGGGCGATGTCCTGTCGTTCCACCAGCCGGCGGTAGCGCTGCATTTCACTGTCTTCAGGGACCACCCGCGCGGCCTTGCCGGTCTGCTCCTGATAGATGGCAGCCCAGCCATTGGTGGATGCAAAGCTGCCTGTCTGGGTGCTGGGTGTACCGATTACCAGCAACCGGGGCAAGTCATCAACGTCAGCGTGGGCGACACCGGCAACACCGACCGTTACGGCCAGCGACAACAAGGCAGGGCGAAGGAAAGGAATCTTCATGGTCATCTCCAGAATGTGTTGTTTTTGTGGCATTCCTTGTATCAGGATTTGCAATCTTTCCGATCCTGACAGTTGTCAGACTACCCGGATTCATCGTCAACGGCAAAGTCTCCTGAGGACCACTCGCCACACATTTACAGAAACTTTTCAATTCACTGACCATAACGCTACAATTTGCTGACATTTGTCAGGCAAAACAATAACGATGAAACAAAAACAATTTCCTTCGACCCACCCTGGTCGTGCCTCATCCCATCCTGAAAGAACCCAGTTGCAGGAAGCGACGGTTGCCGGCGTTAGGAACCCATCCCTGGCCGAGAAACGCCGCGAACAGATCTGTGACGCCGCCCTGGAGTTATTCCTGCAAAAAGGTTTCGCGTCAACGACCATTCGCGATATCTGTGCGCGGTCCGGCGTTAACCAGGCCAGTATCTACGACTATATCTCCAACAAGAACGATATCCTCCGACGGTTGCTGAACCAGTTATGGTTCAGCTCAGGAGCCCCCTCTCTGCCCGACCTGCTCGCCGAACACCCCGAAAACACTCTGCAAGAAAACGTTGCGTTCTACCTCAAGGAGTTCTGGAGCAAGCGCCGCAAGGGGACCCTGCTCGCCTACCGGACGGTACCTCACCTGACCAAGGAGGACCGCAAGGCCATGCGGGCGCGGGATGAGCAGTTTATCAGCCGTCTGGCGGAAAGCATCGAGGACCTGACCCACCTACCGGAAAACGACCCGCGAACGCTGATCGTGGCCAACCTGGTGTTATTCATGGCCAATTTTGGACCGCTGAGGGACTGGCTGCACCAGGACCTGGACAACGACATGGTAGCTGATACGGTGGCCGCCGCAATTGTGGCAATGATCGAAAACCTGGCAAGGTACAGCCCGGAACAGTCAGAATCCCCTTCGATACAGGACTGAACCGCCCGGTCGAAGACAATGTTGTTTCTGCAGTTTGGGGAAACGGAAGGAAGTAAAGACGTGCGGAGAGGGAAGGCACCGGCGCGCCAACAAGCGCACCGGTGTCTTCGACTGGTCAGTTCAGTAGGGGATTGGCCCGGTTTTCCTTCCAGACCCACCCGATCAGCAGCACGGCAAGCGCCCCACTGATAATGGTCGTCCAGAATCCCGGAAAGCTGAAGGCAAAGCCAACTGCCAGCAATGGCAAGCGCAACATATGCGGCACCCTGCCGGCACCCAGCATCCAGCCTTCCAGGCCACCGGAAATCATCATGATGCCCACCACGATGGACGGCAGCACGTAGAACAGCGGTGTCAGGTCACCCTGCAACACCAGAGCCGGCTGGAACAGGAAGAACAGCGGGATGAAGTAGATCACTACGCCCAGGCGCATGGCCGTTACCGACGTCCGCATGGGCGGTGCGCCTGCAATGGTGCCTGCGAGGAAGGCGGCTGCGCCTACCGGCGGAGTAATGGCCGACAGCATGGCGTAGTAGACGATAAAGAAGTGCACGGCAATGGTGTTCAGGCCGCCTACTTCGATAATCGCCGGCGCCAGGGTCACCGCCAGGAAGATATAGGCCACGATAGCCAGGCCTGCCATGCCCATAATGAAACAAGCCAGTACACCGAACAGCAGGATCAGGTACAGGTTATCGCCACCCAGGCTGACCAGGCCGGAGGTTACCGAGCCGGTAACACCGGTGATGGTCAGGGCGCTCACCACGAATGCGATGGGCAGGATAATAGCCGCTGTCTGGGTGACCAGCACACCGATCTGCCGCAGGGCGTCAAACATGCGCCGCGGGGTCAGCCGGGTGTCCTTCTGCAGGAACGACAGGCCGACCATCAGCAGGCAGGCGTACCACGGGGTGTAGTACTCCCAGCGCATGTACAGCAGGCCCCATATCAGGAAGACCATGACCGACAGGTACGGCCAGCCGCGCTTGAGGACACTGCGGGCCGAGGGCAGCTGCTCTTTCGGCAGGCCCTTCATACCGGTGCGGGCCGCGTAGGCATCCACCTGCAGCAGCAGGCCGAAGTAGAACAACAGTGACGGCAGGATGGCTGCGATCATGATGGTGGCGTAGTCGACACCAATGGTAATGGCCATAACAAAGGCAATGGCACCCATAACCGGCGGCATAACCGCACCACCCATGGAGGCACAGGCTTCAATCGCACCAGCGTAATGGTTCGGATAACCCACCCGCTTCATGGTCGGGATGGTGATGGAACCCGTGCCGGCGATGTTGGAGAACACGGAACCGGAGAGGCTGCCCATGAAACCACTGGCAACCACAGCCACCTTGGCCGGACCACCCCGGTAACGACCGAAGCTGGCGTTGGCCAGGTCGATGAAGAAACCACCGGCACCGGTGGCCAGCAGCACGCCGGCAAACACCAGGAAGCCAAGGATAATTTCTGCCACTATCTTGGTGGTAATCCCCATCATGCCTTCCGCCCGGAAGACGTGGGCCTCGATCATGTATTCAAACTGGTAGGGAATACCCATCAGCAGGCCGGGGAAATAATCGGCCACCAGCGGGTAAAGCCCCAGCAACACCACCACCAGCAGGAACGGAATACCGCCGCTGCGACGAGCCAGTTCCATCATCAACAGCCAGACAGCGACCCCCAGGTAGAGGTTACTCCACCCGGCCTGCACCATGTCCCAGGCATTGGTGGCAAAGTAGAAGCTGATGGCGATGACCACTATGGCCGCGATCACGTCATAGAAGGGTACCTTCTTCTGACCCTTGCGGGCCGGCAGCGCTATGAAGGCGGCTGCGGAAAACAGCCCGATGAATACCCAGTAGTACTCCCCCTCAAGCAGGCGCTGACCGTCCCAGGTAAAGCCGAAGATATAGGCCAGGCCTCCCAGCAGTCCGAGCACACTGAGAACGACAAAGGCAATACTTTGCCAGGAGAACAGGTGACCGAGCCGGGTAACCTCGGGCTCGGCTTCCGGAAGGGCCCCAGGGGCCTGTTCCGGCGAAGTTGATTGCGTCATAGAGGTCGGTTTCTTGTGTTAATTGTCTGGTGATAGTCTCAGAGGTGCGCCGGGGCAGGCAACCATTACCTGTCCGGCGCACTGGCTGGAGTTACAAGCGAGTGCGGAACCCTTCCAGTCCCTCGGTGTGCTTCCGGAAAATCGCCATATACTCCTCGTTGTTGGCATCCGGGGCGATGCGCTTGTCACGGGCCTCTGCCATGGCGGCTTTGCGGGCATCGATCCAGGCGTCCATTTTCTCGATCGCTGCCTGGTTCCAGGCGTCGTCTTCCTCGGTCCATTCGCCAATTTCCTTCAGGTAACGCACGGTACCTTCATGGACGGGCAGCGGAGAGGTATCCAGGTAGTCCCGGAACACCTCGATGGACATGCGGGTGGACAGCGGGTGTGAGCCCTTGTAGTCGTCATGGGCCTTGTGGAACCACTTTGCCATATCGTAGGCAAACTCATCGTCCGCGTCTGCCGGAACGGAATACAGGAAGTTGGAGGTCAGTCCGTCCACGCCCTTGGCGGTGCTGACACCCATGTTGATAGTTACCGGCACGGTCATCGGACGATGCTCAAGGTAGGCATCCCACGCTTCCGTGTTGCTCTGATCCATATCCAGCCAGCGAATACTGCCCGGGGCGCCTTCCATTTCTGCCAACACGGAGCTGACGGTGGCGCAATAGGCCACGTCCGCCTTGCCTTCCACCACGGAACGACAGTTCTCCACGTAGCTGCTGGCCGGCACGAAGGTAATCATTTCCTCCGCTTCTTCCTCAGACAAGCCCAGGTAGGCAGGCAATGCCTTGCGGGCAGCGGTGATCATGGGGGGTGAAAACGCACCTACGGCGACGCGGATACCATCCTGCTTCAGGTCTTCGATGGACTCCAGGTCCGATTCCCCGGATACCACGAAGCCCCAGGGCGTGTCGTTATGATGCCAGATGACCCGCTGGGCTACCGCCTTGATGCCGGCATAGGCGCCTACACCCTCGGTCTGGGACCGGATTTCTGCAGAGGCTACGGAACTGATCTGGATATCGCGACGATCCGTCAGGCGGCGATAACGCTGGGCTTCACTGTCTTCCGGAACGATACGGGCATTGGCACCGGTCTGGTCTTTCAGAACGGGTGCCCAGCCATTGGTAGAAGCGAAGCTGCCACTGGAAGTGCCAGGCGTACCGATAACCAGCAGGCGCGGCAGGTCGTAGTCCTCAGCCTGGGCCACTGTGGCAGAAATACCCAGGGAGACGGCAGCAGCCAGTGACAGCAAGGAGCGGGGGCGGGAGAAATTCGTCATTAACCAACCTCATTGATAGTTATTGAACGTTATTATCCAGGGATAACAACGGGTAAGGGAAATCCTGACAAGTGTCAGGCTAGAGTATCACTAAGGACCGGACGAATAAATCCTGCGAGCAGGTGCTCTTAAACGAAAAAGCCGCTGGCACCTGTTCGGCACCAGCGGCTTTTAAGGGGAGGGCTGGAATCAGAGCCTTGAACGGAAGCCTTCCAGGCCATCGGTGTGTTTACGATAGATGGTCATGAATTCGTCATTGTTGTGGCTGATTTCAACGCCTTCATCCCTGGCCTCTGCAAGCGCTGCCTTACGGGCTTCAATCCAGGCATCCATTTTGTCGATCGCCTCGTTATTCCAGGCATCGTCCTCTTCTGTCCACATATCGATTTCTTTCAGGTAACGAACCGTGCCCTCATGAACCGGGATTGGTGCGCGGTCGAGGTACTCCCGGAAGATCTCTACATCCATGCGCGTGGCCAGTCCATGGGAGCCCTTGTAATCGTCAAAGCTCTGGTGAAACCACTTTGCCAGGCTGTAGGCAAAGGCGTCATCCACATCGGCCGGCACGGCATAGACGAAGTTGGACGCCAGGCCATCAACTCCCCTTGCGGTGCTCACACCCAGGGTCATCGTGGTTGGCACCACCATGGGCCGGTGCTTGAGGTATCCCGCCCAGGCCTCCTTGTCATCAATGTCCATGTTCAGCCAGCGGATGCCACCGGGCGCGCCTTCCATTTCCGAGAGAACGGAACTGATGGTAGCGCAATAGGCCACATCGGCCTTACCTTCTACCACGGAGCGACAGTTCTCCACGTAGCTGCTGGCCGGCACAAACTCAAGCTTTTCACTGGCTTCTTCTTCGGTCATGCCGAGGTAAGCCGGCAAGGCTTGCTGGACCGCTGTCGTCATGGGGGGAGAGAAGGCACCCTGGGCGACCCGCACGCCACCTTTTTTCAGGTCGTCCATGGTTTCAATATCGGAATCGCCGGACACCACGAACCCCCAGGGCGTATCGTTGTGATGCCAGACCATTCGTTGCGGTACCGGCTTCATGCCGGCGTAGGCACCGATACCTTCGATCTGGAAGCGCATTTCCGCTGACGATACGGAACTCATGTTGATGTCGCGCCGTTCCGTCAGTCGCTTGTAACGCTGGGTTTCGCTGTCTTCCGGCACGATACGGGAGTTGGTTCCCACCTGGTCCTTGAGGACCGGGGCCCAGCCATTGGTCGAGGCAAAGCTGCCGCTGGAGGTACCCGGTGTGCCGATTACCAGTAACCGCGGCAAGTCATAATCGTCGGCCTGGGCCACGCCTGTTGAAACGCCGATAGCCAGGGCACAGCCAAGGGAAAGTAGCGAACGGGGCACTGTGAATGATTTTTTCATGTAATCTCCGCTAATAATTGTTTTTGTATCGAGGAAAGGCACGGCTGGTGCCCCACCCTTTTCAAGCTAGGAGATCACTGTCGGACGGTCAACAGGTAATACACTTTTTCAACCGGTTTAAATGTGAACCGGTTGAATCATCATGTTCAGGCCGTTTTCTTGCGGGCTTCCTTGACGACATCGTAGGCGTGGCTGATCTCACGGGTACGCTCCTCCGCCATTTCCCGCATACTGTCCGGCAAACCACGGCCCGCCAGTTTATCCGGGTGATTTTCACTCATCAGCTTACGGTAGGCACGCTTGAGCTCGGCGTCACTGACCGAAGGGCTCACCCCCAGGGTTTTATAGGCGTCGTCTATTTGCTGGCCAGTGGAGTAGTTGCCGGCGCCGGATGCCCCTGCCTGGGCGCCTCGCAGCGTGGCCTCCAGTTGCTCCACCATGCTTTCCGGCAGGCCCAGCCCCCGGGCAATGCGTACCAGCATCTCGTGCTCGGCAGGATGGACCTCTCCATCGGCGGCCACGGCAGACACCTGGACCTGCAGGAACATCTGCAGCAGGGCGGACTGGCCGGCACAGACCTGCCGGAACCTTTGCAGCTCGGCATCCAGGTCAAAGTCATCGGACTTGCCGCGGTTAAAGGCGGCCTTGGCGCTCTCCCGCTGGCTGGCATTCAGGTGAAAGCGGTCAAACATGGCTTCCGCCATGCGGATCTCATCCCGGGTTACCACACCATCAGCCTTGCTGACCGCACCCATAACGGCGAATACCGACTCCACGAAGCCGCTCTGCATGTCTTTCAGACGACCGACGACTTTTTTTCTCAGGCGCCTGAATAAAAACGCCCCCACGGCCCCACCGATGATCAGCCCCGGCAAACGGCCAAACGCGTAACCAATAGCAGCACCCAGTAATATGGCAAACAGCATGGATATCCTTCCCGGTGATCAGACTTTTCTGCACTATACCGGTTTTGCGCCCATTTCTCCTGACAGTCTGGCTACGGGATGCTTCACATGCCCGGTACACCGCGATACCATCCCGCTGTATTCATCCGAACCAGGAACCCATGACACTTCTCATACTGTTTGCCGTTATTTCCATCGGCTTTTCTTTTCTCTGCTCCATCCTTGAAGCGTCATTGCTGTCGGTCACTCCAAGTTATATTGCGTCCATTCGCAATGACAGCCCTGAGCTTTTCAAGCGGTTACGCAAGCTCAAGGATGAAATCGATGACCCCCTGTCGGCGATCCTGACCCTGAACACCATTGCCCATACTGCCGGCGCGACCGGGGTCGGCGCCCAGGTTGCGGTAGTGTTTGGTGAGGCCTGGCTCGGCGCTGCCTCCGCTGCCATGACCCTGGCAATCCTGATCCTGTCAGAGATTATTCCCAAGACCATCGGCGCCCGCTACTGGCGCAGCATCGCCCCGGCTCTTCCGGCCATCCTCGGCTTCCTGATGAAGTCGCTGCTACCGTTTGTATGGCTGTCGAAACAGATCACCCGCCGGCTAACGTCCGGCGAGGACGGCACGGACATTCGGGGAGAAATCAGTGCACTGGCCGAAATAGGCCGCGACCAGCAAGCCCTGGACGAGGATGAACGCCGGATCATCCAGAACGTGCTGCGCTTCCATGAGATCAAGGTCAGTGCGGTGATGACACCACGCACTGTGTGCAAGGTACTGTCACCGGGGACCACCCTTGATGAGTTCCTGCAAAAGGTAAAAACCACGCCCTTTTCCCGCTTCCCGGTGCTGGATGAGGAAGGCGAGGCGCTCGGCTACATTCACAAGGCCGATGTGATCAACCTGGAGTCCGACGCCGCGTTAATGGACAGCATGCGGCAGATCAAGCGGGTGAAGGCCAATACCAACATCGAGTTCCTGTTCTCGGAAATGCTGCGGGAGCGTCAGCATATGGCCATCGTTTATGACGAGCTGGGCACGTGGCTTGGCATTGTGACGCTGGAAGACATCCTGGAAACCCTGCTGGGCACTGAGATCATGGATGAGACAGACAATGTCTCCAATCTTCGTCGCTATGCCAAGCAGCGCTGGAGTCGCAAGCTTCGCCAGCGCGGGCAATGAGCTCCGGCAGCCGACGGACATAAAAAAACCGGCCAGGGAGTTCCGGGCCGGTTTCTGGTGATCACGGTTCAGTCCGTTCTTAGCGGACCGGGGAATTCAGCACATCCAGCACGTCTTCCAGCTCGGTGATCATCTGCCGGATCAGCTGCTTGTACTGGCTGGTGTCTTCCTTGATTTCCTCACCGTTCAGCTTCTGCTTGGCGCCACCGATGGTGTAGCCCTGGTCGTACAGCAGGCTGCGAATCTGGCGAATGGTGATCACGTCAGCGCGCTGGTAATAGCGCCGGTTACCCCGACGCTTGACCGGCGACAGCTGGGGAAATTCCTGCTCCCAGTAGCGCAGCACGTGGGCCTTTACCTGACACAGGTCAGCAACTTCACCAATGGTGAAGTAGCGTTTGCCGGGAATGGCCGGCAGCTCGTTGTTATGACTGGCTTCCAGCATAGGTCTCTACTTTCTGCTTGAGTTTCTGGCCTGGCCGGAAGGTCACCACGCGGCGCGCGCTGATGGGGATTTCCTCACCGGTCTTCGGATTCCGTCCCGGACGTTGTTTCTTGTCCCGCAGGTCAAAGTTGCCAAAGCCTGACAACTTCACCTGTTCGTTATGACTGAGTGCGTCTCTGATTTCGTCGAAAAAAGCCTCTACCATCTCCTTGGCTTCGCGTTTGTTCAGGCCCAGTTCCTCATACAGCCTTTCTGCCATTTCCGCTTTCGTCAAAGCCGCCATTATCAACTCCTCAGTGTCGCTCCCAGCTCGTTCTGCAGGGCCTGGATAACCCCGTCGAAGAGCTCGTGCACTTCGTCATCATTGAGTGTGCGCCCGGGATGCTGCCAAAAGAGGCTAAGGGCCAGACTACGCTTGCCTTCACCCAGTTTTTCACCTTCATAGACATCAAACGCACGCAACGCGGTCAGTCGCTCTCCGGCATTGTCACGGACAACCCGGTCAACGTCTGCAAACGCAATCTCATTTCCGATAATAATAGCCAAATCCCGACGAACTTCAGGGTATTTTGAAAATTCTTTGAAATTAGGCACATATCCGGAAACGATCGGATTCAAGAATAGCTCAAACATCAGGATCGTGCCATCCAGATCCAGTTTTTTCTGAACCTGCGGATGCATCGACCCCATCCAGCCAACTGGCTGATCCTCAAGGAATAGCTGTGCGCACTGCCCCGGGTGCAGGGCCGGGTGTGCTCCGGCCGCGAAGCGAACCTCGACACCGAGCAGGCTGAACAGGGCTTCCAGCTCGCCCTTGACGTCAAAGAAGTCAGCCTGGCGGCGACCGTTGGCCCAGTTCTCGGGCAACTGGTTGCCGGTCACGATGCCGGCCAGCATAGGCTGCTGGCCAATCTTCTCGCCGTCTTTTACAAACCTGAGGCCCGATTCGAACAGCCGGATGCGCGGCTGCTGGCGCTTCTGGTTATACTCGAGGGCCTTGACCAGGCCACTCCAAAGGGTTGTCCGCATCACCGCGAGGTCCGATGAAATCGGGTTTGCCAGGGGGATGCCTTCACGGTCGGGGTCCAGCACAGCCTGCACTTTCGGATCTACAAAACTGTAGGTAATCGCTTCCTGGTAGCCATTGGCCACGAAGAAGTCCCGCACAGCTGAAAGCGGGCGCACGGCCTCTTCCCTGGGCCGCATGGCCAGGGAGCCGAAGGGCTCGGTTACCGGCAGGTTATTGTACCCGTAGATGCGACCCACCTCTTCGATCAGGTCTTCCTCGATACTGATATCGGGACGATAGCTGGGTACCCGTACCGTCCAGCTTTCAGTGCCCTGGTCAGTGATCGACAGGCCCAAACGGGTGAGGATGCCTGCAACCCGGGATGCCTCGATGGTCATGCCCAGGACGCCCGCCAGGCGCCCAGCCCGCAGGGTTACCGCGGGGGCGTCCGGCAGGTGCTCATCGCTGGCCACCTCAACAATCTCGCCAGCCTCACCGCCGGTAATTTCCAGCAGCAGGGCAGTGGCCCGCTCCATGGCAGTGCGGGCCAGCTCATAGTCCACGCCCCGCTCGAAGCGGTGGGAGGCATCCGTGTGCAGGCCATATTCCCGGGCCTTGCCCGCCAGCGCTACCGGCTCGAACCAGGCGGACTCCAACATCAGGTCGCGGGTCTTTTCAGTGACACCGGAATGTTCGCCGCCCATAACACCGGCAATGGCGAGGGGCTTCTGGTGGTCGGCGATAACCAGGGTATCGGCACTGAGTTTGACGGTCTGTCCATCCAGCAGCACCAGTTCCTCGTCCTGACGGGCCATGCGCACCACGATGCCGCCGTCGATTTCCGCACGGTCAAAGGCGTGCAACGGCTGGCCCAACTCGAGCATCACGTAGTTGGTAATGTCCACGGCCGGGTCGATGGACCGAATACCGCTGCGGCGCAGCTTCTCCACCATCCACAGAGGGGTGGCTACCGACAGGTCCACGTTGCGGATTATTCGCCCCAGGTAACGGGGACAGGCTGCCTTGGCTTCAACATCAATCTGTGGTTTTTCCTGATGGCTGGCCGGCACGGGGGCCAGGTCCGGCTCGCTGACCGACTCACCAGTCAGCACACCGACTTCCCGGGCCAGGCCGCGCAGGGACAGGCAGTCCGCCCGATTCGGGGTCAGGTCCACATCAATGGTGATGTCGTTCAGGCCCAGATAGTCGCCCAGGTCCTGTCCTGTCGGCGCATCGGCAGGCAACTCCATCAGTCCTGCATGGTCCTCTGACAGGCCCAGTTCAGACTCGGAGCAAAGCATGCCGTTAGAGGGCTGGCCGCGCAGCTTCGCGGCCTTGATCCTGAAGTTTCCGGGCAATACCGCGCCCACTACTGCGAAGGGTACCTTGAGACCCTCGCGAACATTGGGAGCCCCACAGACAACCTGTACAACTTCGTCACCCCCGGCAACCTGGCAAACACGCAGTTTGTCGGCATCCGGGTGCGGTGCCACCGAGCGCACTTCGCCAACGATCACCCCGGTAAATTCCCCTGCTACGGGTTCGAAACCGTCCACTTCCAGACCCGCCATGGTGATCTGGTCCATCAGTTCCTGGGAGCCAATAGCCGGGTTGACCCACTCGCGCAGCCACTTTTCACTGAATTTCATGGTAAATGCCTTGTCCTGATGCGATCTGGAATTAACGGAACTGGCGCAGGAAGCGCAGGTCGTTGTCGAAGAACATCCGCAGGTCGTTGACCCCGTAACGGAGCATGGCCAGGCGCTCGACCCCGAGCCCGAAGGCAAAGCCACGGTATTCCTCGGCATCGATGCCGCAGTACTCGAACACTTTCGGGTGCACCATGCCGCAGCCCATTATCTCAAGCCACTTGATGCTGCCGTCCTCTTCACGGCCCCACTCGATATCCACTTCCGCGGACGGTTCAGTGAACGGAAAGTAGGACGGCCGGAACCGGACCTGGAGATCCCGCTCGAAAAACACCCGCAGGAATTCCTCAATGGTGCTCTTGAGGTCAGCAAAGCTCACATTCCGCTCGACCAGCAGCCCTTCCACCTGGTGGAACATCGGCGTGTGGGTCATGTCGGAGTCGCAACGGTAAACACGGCCCGGACAGATCATGCGAAAGGGGGGCTTGCCCGCTTCCATGGTACGGATCTGGACCGGCGAGGTGTGGGTGCGCAGCAGTGTGCCCGGATTGAAATAGAAGGTATCGTGCATGGCCCGGGCAGGATGGTGGCCCGGGATATTGAGGGCTTCGAAGTTGTGATAATCGTCCTCGATCTCCGGCCCCTGCTCTACCGAGTAACCGGCGTTGCCAAAGAACTGCTCGATACGCTGCAGGGTGCGGGTGACTGGATGCAGCCCCCCCAGATCCTGGCCCCGGCCCGGAAGGGTGACGTCAATGGACTCCCTGGCCAGCCGGTCGGCGATGGCCGCTTCCTCGAGGCTGGCGCGGCGGGCATTGATGGCTTCCTCAACCTGGCCCTTGGCCTCATTGATTTTCTGGCCGGCAGCGGGACGCTCTTCCGGACTCAGTTTGCCCAGGGTTTTCGCCTGTTGCGTAATGACCCCTTTCTTGCCCAGGTATTCCACCCGGATTTGATCCAATGCCTGCAAACTGTCCGCGTTCTTGACCGCAGTAAGCCCGTCCTGAACAAGTTGCTCCAGGTTTTCCATCAGTGCCTGCTCCAAACCAGAATATTGGGGCTATAAAAACAAAAACAGGGGAAGAGCGCGCCCTTCCCCTGTCAGGGATAACTGCAACGGCAGTTACCCGTCGATCGATACTCGCTCAGAGAGCGAAGTAATCAGAGCGCCGCTTTGGCCTTCTCCACAACAGCAGTAAACGCCTGCTGCTCGTTCATGGCCAGGTCGGCCAGAACCTTGCGATCGATTTCGACTTCTGCCTTCTTCAGGCCAGCGATCAGACGGCTGTATGACAGGCCGTTGGCGCGGGCACCGGCGTTGATCCGGGAGATCCACAGGGCGCGGAATGCACGCTTGCGGTTACGACGGTCACGGTAGGCATACTGATGCGCCTTGATGACCGCCTGCTTGGCTACCCGGAAAACACGGCTACGGGCACCGTAGTAACCCTTGGCCTGCTTAAGAATCTTCTTGTGACGACGGCGTGCAACCACGCCACGCTTAACACGTGCCATAAACTATTTCCTTCTCCAGACCTGTTGATTAACTGGCGATCATACGCTTGATGGAAGCAACATCCGACTTGGCAATCATCTTGGTGCCACGCAGCTGACGCTTACGCTTCGGACTCTTCTTGGTCAGGATATGACTGGTGAAGGACTGCTTATGCTTGAAACCGGTAGCGGTCTTCTTGAAGCGCTTGGCCGCCCCGCTCTTGGTTTTCATCTTGGACATTTCTGAAACTCCGCATTCTGTTTTTCAATAAATAAATGTGTTCCTGAACGACAAATCCCCCGCCAGCGCGGGGGACCTGACTGTGCTCGGGATCACTTCTTTTTACGGGGCGATACAACCATGGTCATCTGGCGGCCTTCCATCTTGGGCCGTTGCTCTACCTGGGCCAGCTCCTCAATATCCTTCTCCACCCGGTTCATGAGCTGCATACCGATTTCCTGGTGTGCCATCTCACGACCGCGGAAGCGGATAGTGATTTTGCCGCGATCCCCGTTTTCAAGGAAACGTACCAGGTTGCGTAGTTTTACCTGATAATCCCCTTCTTCCGTCCCTGGTCTGAATTTCACTTCTTTGATCTGGACCTGCTTCTGCTTTTTCTTGGCAGCGGCCTTGGCTTTCTTCTCTTCGAAAACCTTCTTGCCGTAGTCCATTATCTTACAGACGATCGGATCGGAATCCGTAACCTGAACAAGGTCCAGAGTCGCCTCTTCTGCCTGCTTCAAGGCATCTTCGATCGACACAATGCCAACCTGGTTGCCCTCGGCATCAATAAGGCGTACTTCTGTAGCGTCAATGTTCTCGTTAATAGGTGCGCGTGGTGCGCGACCACCCCGATTCGCTCGCTGTTTGATAATCAGTTCTCCGTCTTGGTTCTGCCTTTGCGCGCGACCTCTGCTGCCAGCAGAGCCTCGAACGCTTCCGGCGTCATGGTTCCGAGATCTTCTCCCTTGCGGGTTCTCACCGCAACGGCGCCGTTCTCGACTTCCTTATCGCCGATCACGACAAGATACGGAACCTTGTTTAAAGTATGCTCGCGGATTTTAAAGCCGATCTTCTCGTTTCTCAAGTCAGCATTTACCCGATAACCCGCTTCCTGCCACTTTTTCGCCAGATTTTCGCAATATTCCGCCTGGCGATCAGTAATATTGAGGATGGCCACCTGTGTCGGGGCCAGCCAGGTCGGGAAAGCGCCTTCGTACTCCTCAATCAGGATACCGATGAAGCGCTCAAACGAGCCAAGCACTGCCCGATGGAGCATAACCGGGGTCTTGCGCTCGGAATTGTCGGCCACATACTGGGCGCCAAGGCGGCCCGGCATGGAAAAATCGACCTGAATGGTACCACACTGCCATACCCGGCCGATGCAGTCCTTCAGGGAGAATTCAATTTTTGGCCCATAGAAGGCGCCTTCACCCGGCAGCAACTCCCAGTCCACCCCTTCGCGGTTAAGGGCCTTCTCGAGTGCGGCTTCCGCCTTGTCCCAGACCTCATCGGAGCCGACACGCTTTTCAGGGCGGGTCGAGAGCTTGTACAGAATCTGGTCAAAGCCGAAGTCCGCATACACCTCGTGCAACATGGCGATAAAGGCAGACACTTCGTCCTGGATGGCATCTTCTTCACAGAAGATATGGGCGTCATCCTGGGTAAATCCTCTCACCCGCATAATGCCATGCAAGGCACCTGACGCCTCGTTGCGGTGGCAGGAGCCGAACTCCGCCAGCCGCAGGGGCAGGTCCTTGTAACTCTTCAGGCCCTGATTGAAGACCTGGATATGACAGGGGCAATTCATGGGCTTGATGGCGAAGTCGTGCTTTTCCGACTCGGTGGTGAACATGTCATCCTTGAACTTGTCCCAGTGCCCGGACTTTTCCCACAGGGTACGGGCCACCACCTGGGGAGTCTTGATTTCCTGGTAGCCGTGGCGACGCTGCATGGCGCGCATATACTGCTCGACTTCCTGGTAAAGGGCCCAGCCGTCCGGATGCCAGAACACCATACCCGGCGCTTCTTCCTGCATGTGGAACAGGCCCAGCTTCTTGCCAATCTTGCGGTGATCCCGCTTCTCGGCCTCTTCGAGGCGCTGCAGGTAGGCCTTGAGCTCTTTCTTGTTGCCCCAGGCGGTACCATAGACCCGCTGCAACTGCTCATTGCCGGTGTCACCCCGCCAGTAGGCGCCGGCCACCTTGGTCAGTTTGAAGGCCTTGAGCTTGCTGGTGCTCGGCACGTGGGGGCCGCGGCACAGGTCGATAAAATCACCTTGTCGGTAGAAAGACAGGTCCTCATCACCGGGGATGTCCTCGATAATGCGAACCTTGTATTCTTCCCCCATCTCATGGAACAGCCTGACAGCCTCTTCCCGGGACAGGACGGAGCGGGAAACCGGGATATCCTGTTTCGCCAGTTCTTCCATGCGCTTTTCGATCCGCTCCAGGTCTTCATTGGTGAAAGGGCGGTCGAACTTGAAGTCGTAGTAGAAACCATTGTCGATCACAGGCCCGATGGTCACCTGGGCCTCCGGGAACAGCTCCTTGACGGCCATGGCCAGCAGGTGCGCGGTGGAATGGCGGATAATATCGACGCCATCTTCGTCGCGCTCGGTGACGATAGCCAGGTCTGTATCCTGGTCAATCTGGTAGCTGGTATCCACCAGCTTGCCGTTAACACGGCCAGCGAGTGCGGCCTTGGCGAGACCCGCACCGATATCAGCGGCGACGTCGTGAACGGTAACAGGATTGGGAAAACTGCGATGGCTGCCGTCAGGCAGGGTAACTACGGGCATGGAAAACTCCTCTCAGCGGTGATCCGTACCAAAGACCACGTGTTAGCGGGAGCCGCGCTACCAGTGCGGCTCAGTCGCTGCGGAGTTTAACAGGATCTTTGCCGGCCTGTCAGGTAGCTGGCGCTGTCTCTGACGGGTTTTCCCTACCCCGCCGACGCAGCTGCAGCCAGCCCACCAAACCCAGTAACGCCAGTGCGGGAATGTACACCAGTTCCCGTGGTGGCCGTTCCTGGGGGACCCGCACCACGTTAATGCTTGATCCGAACGCCAGCCCGGCTTTTTCCGCCGGGCTGTCAAAGCCGACGAAGTCGACGGCATAACGGTCACCGTCCGCAGCGCCCTCAATACCCATGTTCACCAGGCGCTCTTCGGGTGTTTCACCCTCTGCCAGCGGAAGTTTCATCCAGGTCGAACGCTCATCACCAGAGAAGTCCATCAGCGTGGCCTCCAGCATCACATGGTCCACCTCGGGGTCCGCCGCCAGCACCTCAATCTGCTCAACGATTTCAGCCCCCGGCTGCTCGGCGTATTCCGGGTAGACACGATCCCACCAGAAGCCGGGACGGAACAGGGTGAACGCAATGAGGATCAACAGCGCTGACTCCCACTTGTAGCTTTTCGTCAGCCAGTAACCCTGGGTAGCAGCAGAGAATGCCAGGATTGCGACGACTGCACTGACGATGGTGATGACCAGGTCCAGCGGCCCCGTCAGACCGATCAGCAACAACTGGGTGTTGAAAATGAACATGAACGGCAGAACGGCGGTGCGGATGTCATAGGCAAAACCCTGCACACCGGTCCGTATGGGGTCGGCCCCGGATATCGCGGCTGCGGCGTAGGCCGCCAGGCCCACAGGCGGCGTGTCATCCGCGAGGATACCGAAGTAGAAAACGAACAGGTGCACCGCAATCAGCGGCACCAGCAGGCCGTTCTCCGCGCCCAGGGTGACAATCACCGGTGCCATCAGGGTCGAGACCACGATGTAATTCGCCGTGGTCGGCAGCCCCATACCCAGTAACAGGCTGATCAGTGCTGTGAAGACCAGCATCAGCATGAGGTTACCGCCGGAGATGAATTCCACGAATTCTGTCATTACCAGCCCGATGCCGGTGAGCGTCACCGTGCCCACCACGATGCCGGCCGTGGCTGTCGCCACACCGATGCCGACCATGTTGCGGCCGCCAGTGGCAAAGGCGTGCAAGAGTTCGGACCAACCCTGGTAGATGGACTGACCGATCGCACCGTGCTTGCGGAAAAACGCCAGCAGGGGGCGCTGGGTCAGCACGATGAACACCATGAACAAGGTTGCCCAGAATGCCGAAAGCTGGGGCGAGAAACGCTCCACCGTCAGACACCAGACCAGCACGACCACCGGCAGCAGGTAGTAAAGCCCGGTCTTCACAGTCGGGCCGACTTCCGGCAGCTTTGTCATATCGGTCGTGCCGTCATCCACCTCAAGGGGTGGAAACTTTGCCGCATAGGCGACCATCGCCATGTAGATAATCAGCAGCAGGGGACCAAGCACCCACACCGCTGCGTCCCCCAGTAGGGTCTTGGTCCAGCCAATACCGTAATACACCACAAGGGTCAGAATGATCAGGCCGAGCAACAGCACAACCCAGGTCAGCATGCGCTGGGCAAGGGTTGGCTTGTTCAGGCGTTCAATACCCTTCATGCCCAGCTTGCAGGCTTCAAGGTGCACAATGTAGATCAGCGCCACATAGGAAATCAGCGCTGGCAGAATGGCGTGCTTGATCACCTCCAGGTAGGAGATGCCCACGTACTCCACCATCAGGAAGGCCGCAGCCCCCATGATCGGAGGGGTCAACTGACCATTGGTGGAGGCCGCAACCTCGACGGCACCGGACTTGGTGGCGGGAAAACCCACCCGTTTCATCAACGGGATGGTGAAGGTACCGGTGGTGACAACATTGGCAATGGATGAACCTGAGATCACCCCGGACAGACCGCTGGAGACCACGGCGGCCTTCGCTGGCCCGCCTCGCATGTGTCCCAGCAGGGCATAGGCCACCTTGATAAAGTAATTCCCCGCCCCAGCCTTCTCCAGCAGGGCGCCAAAGAGCACGAACAGGAATACGAAGGTAGTGGATACGCCGAGGGCGACGCCGAAAACCCCCTCAGTGCCCAGCCACTGGTGGGATGCCAGCTTGGAGAGGCTTGCCCCTTTATGGGCGATTACATCCGGCATCCACGGGCCGGCCAGGGAATAGGTAATGAAAACAGCCGCCACCACCGTCAGCGGCAGGCCCAGCGCCCTTCGGGTGGCCTCCAGCAGCAATACCAGGCCACCAAGGGCGACCACCAGGTCCTGGGTGATCGGGGCTCCTGGCCGCTCGGAAAGCTGGTCATAGAACAGGAACAGGTAGGCGGCCGAGAAAGAGGCTGCAAACGCCAGTATCCAGTCAAACCAGGGAATATGGGCATTGTGCCGCCCCCGCATCATCGGGAAGGCGGTAAACGCCAGGAAGGTCGCAAACGCCAGGTGGATGGAGCGGGCCTCGGTGGAATTGAAAATGCCGATATTGAAGACAAACGGCAGTGGCGAGGCGATCCACAGCTGGAACAGGGACCAGACCAGCGGGACAATAAACAACAGAACAGATGCCGGCCCCGTCAGCGCCCTGCCCCCGGTTTCCGTCTGCAATACTTCGTGGATCTTCGAGACGTCAACGTTTTGGGGCGCGGAAGGGTCGCGGTTGCTCATGGGGCCGGTTCCATCGGAATTTCACGGGTCAGACAAAAACCGCCGGAGGCAGAACCCCCGGCGGTACAGCATCAGGCACTCAGACTGATCACTCGATCAGGCCAGCCTCACGGTAGTATTTCTCGGCACCCTTGTGCAGCGGCGCACTCAGGGCGTCGGATACCATTTCTTCCTTCTTCAGGTTGCTGAAGGCCGGGTGCAGGCGCTTGAAGCTGTCGAAGTTCTCGAACACAGCCTTGACCACCTCGTAGACCACGTCCTCGTCCACGTCGGAAGAGGTCACAAAGGTAGCCGCAACACCAAAGGTCTTCACGTCTTCGTCGTTACCACGGTACATACCGCCGGGGATGGTGGCGACCCGATAGTAGGGGTTATCGTCGACGAGGGTCTGGGTAGCCTCGTTGTCCACGGCGACAATGGTGCTGTCGCAGGAGGTGGTGGCTTCCTTGATGGCACCGGAGGGGTGACCGACGGTGTAGAAGAAGGCGTCGATGTTACCGTCACAAAGTGCCTGGGACTGCTCGGCGGCCTTCAGCTCGGCGGCCAGGGAGAACTTGTCCATATCCCAGCCCATCTCTTCCATCAGCACCTCGGCAGTGACGCGCTGGCCAGAGCCCGGGTTGCCCACGGAGACCCGCTTGCCTTCCAGGTCCTCGAAGGTCTTGATGCCAGAGCCCTTGCTGGCGACGACAGTGAACGGCTCCGGGTGCAGTGAGAAGACCGCTCGCAGCTTCTCGACCTTTTCGCCCTCGAATTCGCTGGTGCCGTTATAGGCATGGTACTGCCAGTCAGACTGGGCAACGGCCAGGTCAAGCTCGCCCTGACTGATGGCGTTCAGGTTGTACACAGAGCCACCGGTGCTCTCCACGGAGCAGCGAATGCCGTGCTCCTTGCGGTCCATGTTAACCAGGCGGCAGATAGCGCCACCGGCCGGATAGTAAACGCCTGTTACGCCGCCGGTACCAATGGTCACGAAGCGCTGATCCTGCGCGGACACCGACATGGAGCCTGCGGCCAGACCAACGGAGGCGGCCAGGGCCAGGGCCAGGGTGGAGGCTTTAAGTCGCAGTGCGGTTCGGATTGCCATAAACGATTCCTTCTTGATTCGTATTTTTTGGAGCAGATTCCGGACCGGCCACGAACGGCATGGCCAGGCCCGGAACCCCACAGCGGGACGTAACAAAACGTCACATTCTCAGCTTTTCAGAACATAGCCCAGATCGGCCTCAAAATAAAGCCGCAGACCCGACTAAGCATCTGAGTATGCGACCTTTAATGGTGCGCGGAGAGCCCGCAGCCTCAATCTGCCAGGCTCTTGTGGACGATCTCGTAGACGTCCCGGGACAGGCCCTCCTTGTCGCGAACCGACTCCAGCGCCTTGCGCATGCCTTCGCTGTAGACATGGGCGAATTTGCGCCAGCGGGTCAAGGGTGCTGCCAGGCGGGCGGCAATCTGCGGGTTGCTGTCATCCAGCCGACGGATGGTCTCGGCCAGGAACTGGTAACCGGAACCCTCCTGGTCATGGAAGTGCACCAGGTTCTGGCCGGCAAAGGCCCCCACCACGGAACGAATCTTGTTGGGGTTTTTCCAGTCAAACGCCTCGTGTTCCAGCAGACGGCGCACGGACGGCAGGTCGCCGGCGACCGGGCTGGCCGCCTGGATAGAGAACCACTGCTCCACCACCTGCGGATCCTGGTGCCACTGCTGGTAGAAGGCCTCCAGCGCCTGGCCACGCTCTGCCTCAAACGGTGAGTTCACCAGCGCCCTCAGGGCACCGGCCTGGTCGGTCATATTGGTGGCCTTCTCAAACTGTTCCAGCGCCAGGGTCAGCGCCTCCTGATCACCGATATGCAGTAACCAGGACAGCGCCATATTACGCAGGCTCCGGCTGGCCACATCTTCCGGTGTCACCTGGTATGGCTCGGCGGGTTGCTGCCGACGGTAGCATGCCAGCAATTCTTCCCGCAGGGCGGTAGCCAGCACCTTCAGCACCCGCTCCCGGGCGTGGTGAATAATCTGCACGTCGGGCTTGTCGGCCAGTTCGATCAGGTAGGCCTCGGTGGGCAGCTGCAGCATCTTCGCCACCAGTGCCTGGTCTGCCTCGCGGTCGTTCAGCAGCGTGCGGCTGGCCTCCACAAGCCGGGGGTCCACTTCAGCCTCGGCATGGCCAGACAGCTCGCGGATCACCTCTACCGCCAGCCGTTGCCCTGCGTCCCAGCGGTTGAAGCCATCACTGTCGTGGCTCATCAGGAACATGAGCTGGTCCCGGGTCCAGGGGTAGTTCACCCGCACCGGAGCCGAGAAGTTACGCAACAGCGATGGCACCGGCCGGCTGGCAATACCGGTAAATTCAAAGGTATGGCTGGTTTCCGTCAGTTCCAGCACGCGGGTGGTCTCGCCAGTGGACTGCTCACCGGCCAGGGTCAGGGGGATATCCGCACCTTTGGTATCCAGCAGCCCCAGAGCGAACGGGATATGCTGGGGTTTCTTCCCGGACTGTCCGGGGGTGTCTGGAATGGACTGGGTCACCGTCAGGCGATAGACCTGGCTGGCCTCGTCATAGTCATCTTCCACCGCCAGCACTGGCGTGCCGGCCTGCTCGTACCACAGCCGGAACTGACCAAGATCACGGCCGCTGGCGTCTTCCATGGCGCGGACGAAGTCATCGGTGGTTACCGCCTGGCCATCGTGGCGCTCGAAATAGAGGTCGCTGCCCTTGCGGAACCGTTCCGGGCCCAGCAGCGTATGGATCATCCGCACAACTTCATTGCCTTTCTCGTAGATGGTCAGGGTGTAGAAGTTGGAAATCTCCATGTAGGAGGCGGGCCGCACCGGATGGGCCATGGGCCCAGCGTCCTCGGCAAACTGGGCGGTGCGCAACAGCGTGGCATCCTCGATTCGCTTCACCGTGGGCGATCCCATATCGGCGGAGAACTGCGAATCCCGGAAGACGGTAAAGCCCTCTTTCAGGCTGAGCTGGAACCAGTCACGGCAGGTGACCCGGTTACCGGACCAGTTGTGGAAGTATTCGTGGGCCACGATGGCCTCGACACGCTGGAAGGCCATGTCGGTTTCCGACTCGGGGCGGGCCAGCACACAGGACGAATTGAAGATATTAAGGCCCTTGTTCTCCATGGCTCCCATGTTGAAATCGTCCACCGCCACGATCATGAAGATGTCCAGGTCGTACTCGCGGCCGTAGGTTTCCTCGTCCCAGCGCATGGAGCGCTTGAGGGAGTCCATGGCGTGGGCCGTCTTCTCCGCGTTGCGGGGTTCCACGTAGATTCGCAGGTCGATCTCCCGGCCGGACATGGTTCCGAAGGTATCGGTTTTTTCCACCAGGTCACCGGCCACCAGGGCAAACAGATAGCTGGGCTTGGGGAAGGGGTCTTCCCAGGTGACAAAGTGGCGTCCGTTATCCAGCTCACCGCTGTCGACGGGGTTACCGTTGGACAGCAACACCGGGTACGCGGCCTTGTCCGCCTCGATCCGGGTACGGAACCGGGCCATCACATCCGGCCGGTCCGGGAAGAAGGTGATACAGCGGAAACCCTCCGCCTCGCACTGGGTACAGAACATACCGGACGACTTGTAGAGCCCCTCAAGGCGGGTATTGTTCTGGGGCTCGATCCAGGTCACCACCTGCAACTCGAAAGCATCCGGCACCGAGGGAACAACCAGCAGTTCACCCCGGTCGTCATAGTCACCCGGTGCCAGTTGCCGCCCGTCCAGGTGGACCGACTCCAGTGTCAGGGAATCACCGTTCAGCTCCAGCGCACTGCCCTGCTCCCGGGAATCCGGGTTACGGCGGATGCTGAGGCTGCTATGTACACGGGCGCCGTCTTCGAACAGCTCGAAACGCAGGTCAGCATGGTCCACCAGGAAGTCCGGCACCCGGTATTCACTGAGGTAAATGGTCTTCGGTTGACTTGTAGGCATGGTGTTACTCCGACAGAACCCGCACACGGACATCGTAGGCCGTGTACTTGCGAATATTGATAACGCCCGTGTCCAGCATCAGGTACTGCCCCTTGATGCCCTGTAAAACGCCGGTTGCCACGGGCTCCTTGTCCAGGTTGTGGGTCTTGATCTTCTGTGGCCAGGTATCGACGGGATAGTCCAGGTGCCAGGCCGGGTCGTCAGCCATTTCAATGCTGCCCTGGCCATGCTCTGCCGCCAGGCGATCCAGGTCCGGCCCAATACGCTCCAGCAACCCTGCCCGCTCCGCCACCAGGTCCAGCGCCGGCGCCTCGCCCTTGAGCATGGTTCGCCAGTTGGTACGGTCCGCCACATGCTGTTTGCAGGCCACTTCCACCAGACCGGCCAGGTAGCGGGTGGCCACCCGCAGCATGGGTATCGCTGCCACGGCACCCTGGTCAATCCAGCGGGTCGGCACCTGGCTGGCACGGGTTATACCCACCTTGAGACCGGAGGAATTGGCCAGGTACACCACGTGCACGGTCATACAATGGGTTTCGCCCCACTCCGGTTCACGACAGGTACCCAGATGGTAATGGCACTTTTCCGGGCTCATGATGCAGGTGTCGCACGCGGCCAGGCGCTTGAAGCAGGGATAGCAATAACCCTGGCTGAAGCTCTTGTTGGTCTTGCGGTTACAGTGAATGCAGCGGATCTCGCCACTGTAGGAGATTTCGATGGTTTGACCCAGCATCTCATTCAGCGGCAGCTCGCTGTCTCCCACCCGGAGCCGGTAACTGACCGGCTGACCTGGCGTCGCCGGCATCTTCACCAGCCGGCCGCTGGCCTCGTGCAGTTGGTTCAAGGGTACCTCAGCTGACAATACGAATGGTCTCGGGTCCATCATCCTTGCCGGATGCATCAGAACCACAGTTGTTGCGCTCGATATAACCGACCCGGTCCTGCTCAGGGAGATTGTGGGTCTGCTCGTAGTAGATGACGGCCTCCAGGCAGGTACGGCGTTGCTGGTCGGTTACCTTGCGCCCGTCGGGCCACTTGCCCAGTTCAATGGCCCGGCGAAGGTTCTGATAGACCGTCGGATCGAGCCGTTGAATTAATTCCTCGTAAGTCATGAAAAAACTCCCGCAATGGGTTTGACAGCCTTAAACGTAAATGATTATCATTACCTCACCAAATGACGCGGTCGTTTCATTTGGTTCTCTCTCTCATCAGGAGCTTCCGAGCTCTTTTCATGCCCCGCCACTGGCGGGGCTTTTTTTGTCCCGAGGCCGGAACGGCACCGATCAGACCGCGCGTCGCTTGCCTGGCGGCGGCACCAGCAGGGCCATCAGCAAGCCACCCAGAAAGCCGCCCAGATGGGCTTCATTGGCCATGCGCCCGATACCCAGCACTTCCGGCAGGGGCGTGAACCCGATAATCATCCACACCAGCGCAAAGGTCACCAGCGCCGGGGGAAACTGGAATCGGGGCTGTCGCTGCTGGCTGAGCCAGCAATAGCCGAGTACACCGTACACCACCCCGGAAAGTCCGCCGAACAGGGGGCCAGACACCAGGTACTGGAGCGTGTTGGAGGCCAGGCTGGTCACCAGGAACAGCGCCACGAAACGCCCCTTGCCATCCATCCATTCCACCTGGCTACCCAGGAACCAGAGCATGACGGCGTTGAACAGAATATGCATCACGCTGAAGTGCAAAAAATCCGGCGTGATCAGCCGCCACACCTGCCCGGAGGCCAGGGTGTCGGTGAGCCCCTCCAGGCGGCCCTGGAAGCTCTGCCAGTCGTGGAAGCGCGGATCCACATACATGAACAGGGCCGAAACCAGGTTCTCGCCAAGACCGGTCAGCCACGCCACCACCGCGGCGATCGCAATCATGGCGAAAACCAGTGGCGCATGGCGGGGGGAGGGTTGCCAGCGCCCGCCGCGAACCGGCGCACGCCCGGCGCGATTCACGCGCTCCCGGACATCATCGTCCCCCATGTATTGCTCCAGCGCGGCCAGTACCGGCTCCGCCTGCTCCGGGTGGGCCAGCCACAGCACCTGACTGTCCGACTCCCGGGTAATACGGTGCTGTACCCCCTGCTGCCCCAGCCAGGTGCTGAACCCCGCCAGGTCTGCCTCCGGGGCCAGTTCCTTGATTCGATGCAAAGCCGTTACCTCGCCACGCTGTCTTCGGTCTGGAAGCTGCCGCTCAGTTCCGGCCGCTCAACATTCACGTAGACGAATTTTTCCGGCAGCAGTTCCTGTTCGCCGTCCATGCGGTAGGCCACCAGCTTGCCGTATTTCACTGCACTGTAATCCAGGCAGGCTACATTGGGCTTCAATGGGGCCGGCTCGCCTTCCATCCAGTAGTGCCCCACGAATACGGGCCGCTCACCTCGCGGGTAGCGCAGGATTTCCCGGCGCTCTTTCTCTGACAGCTGCCGGCGTGCCACCTCTTCCGGAAGCGGATCCGGCTGGAACACCACATCACCATAGGTGCGGGGATCCTCGGCCCAGAACTTGGTGCGAAAGAACTGGCGGGTATAACCATCACGCCCGGTGATTGACGTGCCGTCGGGCAATGGCAGGTCGGTTCCCCTCAGCAGGGTGTCCATGACCTGGCCGGCAAACGACTCGATGGCCGCAGAGGCATGGAGGAAATCCTCGTCGATATAGGGGCTGCCCTGGGTCTGCAGGAACTGGCGAATCAACCGCTCGTCCCAGCAGGCATGGACCGCCCGGAATTCCTCTTCCTCGATAAACAGGGGGAGCTCGTAGAACCACTCCAGGAACTCGTTCCACTCATGGGGGTAATGATCGAACTGTTCCAGGGTTTCCCGAATCAGCCGGTCGTGACGGGCATTGTGCTCCCGCAGAAAGGTCTTGCCACTGCCGGGCCGGGCCCGGGTGCAGTAGCCCAGGGCGTTGTATTCATGGTTGCCCATGACAATCCGGGCCGAGCCATGCTCTACCATGTCCCGGACCAGGTGCAGGGCTTCGCGGATACGGGGGCCGCGATCGATAATGTCGCCAATAAAGATGGCCTGCCGCCTTGGGTGCTTGTAGATACCGTTAACCCGGCGGTACCCCATCTGGTCTAGCAGGTTCTCCAGGGTCCTGGCGCAGCCATGGATATCGCCGATAATGTCGTAGCCTCGTGAGGACGGGCGTGCACTTGCCATGATCAACTCGCTGTTATCTCGCTGGCCCAACCGAGTTTCTCACGGCAGGTGGCGTAGAAATTGTGATCCTTCGGGTGTATCAGACGGATCTTGAAAGGCTTCTTGGTGATTCGGATGATGTCCCCCGGGGCACAGGCAATGTCCATCTGGCCGTCAAAACTGATCTGGGGATATGTCTCGTTAGTGTCACCAATCACCAGCTTGATCTCGCTCTTGCCGTCTACCACGATCGGGCGGCTGCTGAGTGTGTGGGGAAACATGGGCACCAGCACGACGGCATCAAGCTTGGGGTGCATAATGGGGCCGCCGGCCGACAGTGAATAGGCGGTGGAGCCAGTGGGGGTAGACACGATCAGGCCGTCTGACCGCTGACTGTATACAAAGTGCCCGTCGATGTAGAGGTCAAAGCCGATCATCCGGGTGGACTTGCCCGGGTGCAGCACCACGTCATTGAGGGCGCTGCCAAAACCCAGGGGCTGACCGTCCCGCTCCAGGTTGCCGTCCAGCAGGAACCGGCTCTCCTCGATATATTCGCCCTGCAGGACCTTACCGAGGCGCTCTTCCATATCTGACGGCGAAATATCAGTGAGAAAGCCCAGCCGGCCCCGATTCACCCCCAACAACGGAATCTTGGACTTGGCCAGCTCCCGGGCAGCCCCCAGCAAGCTGCCATCACCACCGACCACGATCACCAGGTCGCAGATCTCACCCATGAGCTTCATGCTGGCCACTTGCAACCCGTGGCCAGGCAGCATGCCAGCCGTGTTCTGCTCGAGGATAACCTGGTAGTTCTCGCCAAGCAGGTGACTGCGGAGGGCTCGCAGCGTCTCGACCACCTTGACGCTACCCATGCGGCCGATAACACCGATATTCCTGAATTGATCCATTAAATCTCTCAGTCTGGTCAGTGGCGCGGATGAGCCCCTGACCAAAACCGGACCTGGTCAGAAGCATCTGACCATCTTAACGAATTACGCCACGATTCTGAAAAGGATTGTCGGTACAGAGCGCGAGATTCTCAGCGGGCATGCTTGTCGCAACGGTCATGGACTCCTGGCTGGAAATCGGCTGGCTGACTGATTCTCATCACCGGCTGACCGCAGACCCCTCCGTCCTCGGGGTCCCGGACGCGACAGACCGGGTTGTCATAGTGGTCCAGCCAACGACGGTAATCCGGCTCTGACAGACCACATTTCTCAGCGGCATAGCCTGTCGGGTTGTCAAAGTAACGGCCCAGGTCGTCGAATGGCAGGGTCAGGTGCCCGACGCCAGCATGGTACCCGACCAGGAACACTTTCTGCTCCTTCAGCTGCCGAACGAGGCTGTCTTCGTCTGGCGCCAGGCTTCGGGCCTCTGCCAGGGCGGCTTCCAGCTCCTGGTTAATGCCGGACTGGTGGTCCAGTTCGCGCTGCTTGCGGTCGAGCTGCTCCCGCAGCAGGACCACTTCGGCCTGCGCCGCCTCTTCAAGCCCCGCCGGTGCACCTGATACGACTGCCTGGACCTCTTCCAGCTGCTCGCGCAACTCTCCCACCTGCAGGCCCCGGCGCTCAAGGCGTTTCTTCGCCTTGCCGGACTCCAGCCTCGCCCGCTCCAGCTGTCGCCCCAGTTCGGCCTTTTCTTCCTGCCAGGCCTGGCGCTCTAGGCGGTGTTCCCGTTGCATTGCCATCAGGGAGTCCTGGTGGGCGCTCTGCAGTGTCTTGATGCGCAGGCGCTGCTCCCGGATGATATGGGCCAGTCGATTCCGCTGGGCAGTTGCCTCCTGGCTAGCTATATCGGTATCAGGCTTTCCCAGAACCGTGTGCAGCACCGGAATCTGGTCATCCCCATCGGTTCGGCGCCTGTATTTGAGATGATTGGCGGCTGCGGCCTTGCGGATAGACTGGAAATGGTTGGAACCCGGGGTCATATCAGGGTCCCAGAGCTCGGACCGGAAGCGCTTTTCCGGGCAGAGACTGCGGCAAACCAGGCGAATCGGCCCCGCCCCCATATCCGGGCCGGCACCCCCCTTGCCAACCAGGGACTCTACCGGGATGTTCCAGTGGCTATCGGCCCGCCCTTCCTCGTCAAAATAGATCCGGAAGAACACCAGCCCGCGCACCAACAGGTCATCACCTAACTGAACGAAGACAGCCTGGACATCCGTATCGGCCAGATCAGATAGCCCGACATAACCATCAAGAAAGGCATCAAACTCGGTGGCTCGCATCTGGCGGGCCACGTCGACTCCGTCCATCAGAAAAACCGCAGCGTATCCGTCCTCTGCTGGATCAGCCAAAGCCATGCGACGCCTCCCCGAGCATTACCTGAGTTACCAACCGGGCCGTTAACCAAAAACGTCACAGCCTTGCACCTGAGGCTTCAGTGTGCAGTCTGTGACGCATTTTAGCCAGATGCGCCGCCCTGCGGCAGCGCAGATCTGTACGTTTTTGTGACTGAGTGCCACCCGGCAGGAAACGGCCCCGGGGGTGGCTATAACGTCACAGTGCGGCGGCGAGGCGGCTGCCCTGATCAATAGCGCGCTTGGCATCCAGCTCTGCGGCCACATCCGCGCCGCCGATCAGATGCACTGGCAACCCCGCAGCTTCGAGACCTGCCTGCAGCTCCCTCAACGGCTCCTGACCAGCACAGATAACAACCGTATCCACGTCCAGCACCCTGTCCTGGTCGGCACCGTCCTTACCCGCGAAGGTAACGTGCAGCCCTTCGTCTGCGATGCGACGGTAGGTGACACCCGGCACCATATGAACGCCCTTCATCTTCAGTGCAGACCGGTGAATCCAGCCGGTGGTCTTGCCCAGCCCCTTGCCAACCTTGGAAGCCTTGCGCTGAAGCAGCCAGATCTCCCGGGCAGGCGGCGTCACGTCCGGGTCAACCCCTTCAACACCACCACGGTGCTCGACCGAAAGGTCCACACCCCACTCCTTCATGAAAGCCTGCTTGTCCAGCGACACCGACTTGCCCTGATGGACCAGGAACTCCGACACATCAAAACCAATACCGCCGGCACCGACAACCGCTACGCGCTTGCCCACCGGCTTGCGCTCCATCAGGGCATCGATATAACTGATGACCTTCGGATGGTCGATACCCTCGATTTCCGGGGTGCGGGGCTTGATGCCGGTAGCCAGGACAACTTCGTCAAACCCGCCCTGTGTCAGCATTTGTGCATCAGCTCGCACGCCGAGCCGAACGTCCACCGCCAGCTTCTCCAGCATGACCCGGTAATAACGCAGGGTCTCGTGGAATTCCTCCTTGCCCGGAATGCGCTTGGCCAGGTTGAACTGACCACCGATTTCATCGGCGGAGTCCATCAGCGTCACCTGGTGGCCCCGCTGCGCGGCAGCGGTGGCAAAGGCAAGCCCCGCCGGACCGGCGCCGACGACCGCCAGCTTCTTCGGTTGCTTTGCGGGCGTATAGTTCAGCTCGGTTTCATAGCACGCACGGGGGTTCACCAGGCAGCTGGTCAGTTTGCCGGAGAAGGTATGATCCAGGCAGGCCTGGTTACAGCCGATACAGGTATTGATTTCATCTGCCCGGTCTTCCGCAGCTTTCCGGACAAGGTCCGAATCGGCCAGGAAGGGCCGCGCCATGGACACCATATCCGCCTCGCCGGAAGCGAGGATCTGCTCGGCCACATCCGGCATGTTAATGCGGTTGGTGGTCACCAGCGGAATGGACACCTCACGCTTCATGCGCGCGGTGACTTCGGTAAACGCACCCCGGGGGACGGAAGTGGCAATGGTCGGCACACGGGCCTCGTGCCAGCCAATGCCCGTATTAATAATCGTTGCACCAGCCTGCTCGATGGCCTTGCCCAGCTGAACCACCTCTTCCCAGGTGCTGCCCTCTTCCACCAGGTCCAGCATCGACAGACGGTAGATAATAATGAAGTTCGGCCCCACCTTCTCCCGCACGCGGCGGACAATCTCGATGGGCAGGCGGATACGGTTCTGGTAACTGCCACCCCACCGATCGGTACGCTTGTTGGTGCGCTCAACGATAAACTGATTGATGAAGTAGCCTTCGGAGCCCATGATCTCAACGCCGTCATAATCAGCGCGCTGGGCCAGTACAGACGCGGTTACATAGTCATCGATCTGCTTTTCGATGCCCGCATCGTCCAGCTCATTGGGCGTAAACGGGTTAATAGGCGCCTGCACAGCTGACGGAGCTACCGACTCGGGATGGTAGGCGTAACGACCGGCATGGAGGATCTGCATACAGATCTTGCCGTCGGCCTCATGCACGGCCCGGGTAATCACCTTATGCTGGTCGGACTCTTCCTCGGTGGTCATCTTCGCCGCACCGGGCCCTACCGAACCCTCAACGTTCGGACCAATACCACCGGTCACGATCAGGCCAGCACCACCCCGAGCCCGCTCGGCGTAGAAAGCCGCCAGGCGCTCAAAACCATTGGGGCGCTCCTCCAGGCCAAGGTGCATGGAACCCATCAGGGTCCGGTTACGAAGGGTGGTAAACCCCAGGTTCAGGGGCTCAAGAAGGTGCGGGTAGCGGGCTTTGCCCGGCTGTGCGGAGGTCGTCATTTCGGGTCTCTCTATTTTTTAGTCGAAGGGCAACTATGGAGTTCGAGGGCCGGTGCCGGGAGCAATGTTCCGGGACCTTCAAAAACAGGGACGTTTTTGAAGAGCCTACATGGATGTATTCACGGCGTGTCCCGGAACATTGCTCCCGGTGGCGGCCCTTTCACCCGAACCTGCAGTCCTGCGAAAAGAACCCAGGCCCAAGCCAGCGCTGCCAGTGCCCGACTAAAGTAGAGATTTGCTCGCAAGAGCTCAAGAGCAGAAGAGAAGTTTCCGGAACAAAAAATCGGCCACCTTCCGGCAAAACTCCCGGAATGGCGATCAGAAATAAAAGGAAGAAAACAGAAACAACAAGAGGAGAAAAAAATGGCGGAGCGGACGGGACTCGAACCCGCGACCCCCGGCGTGACAGGCCGGTATTCTAACCAGCTGAACTACCGCTCCGCGCTGGGTTGCCACGAACCTGGAACCGAAGGATACGATTCCAGCTGAACAGTCTGCCTGACTGCTCTGTGACAACGAGGGCGCATTATATAGATGCCTCCCGGCATGTCAACGCTTTCCCGAAAACTTTTCGAAATTAGTTATCCCTGCCTTGTGGGGCCACCGGCAAGGTAAAATAAAACACCGCCCCGGCGCCGTCCGGACGCTCGAACCCGATCTCACCACCCTGGGCCTGGATCAACGACCGGCACAACGTCAGACCGATACCCATACCCTCCTTCTTGGTGGTGAAGAACGGCAGAAACAGCTTCTGCTCGGCGTCCTCAGGAAGGCCTTCACCATGATCGCGAACATCAATCCGCACCGTATGCTCATCAAGCATACGGGCAGCCACCCTCACTGGCTCCCGTGACTCCGCGCTGCGAGTAGACTCCAGCGCGTTACGAATCAGGTTCAGGGCCACCTGCTGAACTTGCACAGGATCGGCCACCACATCCGGCACATCGTCAGCCACCCGGATCTCGACGCCGCCATCATTATTACGGGCATCGACTTCCGCAAACTGGCGGGTTTCCTCCAGCAGCCCCCCTACCGACAGCACTTCCTTACCTATGGCGGGCTTGCGCACGAAACCCCGTATTCGCCGCACCACCTCGCTGGCCCGATGAGACTGGGCCTCAATCTTTTCCAGGGTCTGGGAGAGCAACTCAGGGTCCGGATCGTCGGTACGCAGCATGCGTAAGGCTACGCGGGCGTAGTTGGTAATCGCAGTCAGGGGCTGGTTCACTTCATGGGCAAACCCAGCCGCCATCTCCCCCATGGTGGCCATGCGAGAGGCATGGGCCAACTGGTCACGCTGCTCCTGGACCAGGTTGCGGGCATCCTCAAGGGCCTGCTCGCTTTCCAGCTCCGTCGTGATATCACGGAAGACCACTACCGCGCCGGTGAGCTGACCGCCCTCTTTCTTGGGGGTCGCCCGATATTCCGCCGGGAAGGCTGAGCCGTCCGCCCGATAGAGGGTTACATTGCGCTGATGTTCCGCGATCCCCTGACTGCAGGTAGCCTGCACAGGCAGCAGACCGGGATCCGGCTCTTCACCGGCATCACCGGACTCCTGCCACAACTCGCCGGAACATGGGCGGGGCTGACGGAAATGGAACTCGAAGAAATTCCGGCCCACAAGCTCTTCCACGCTGCAACGACTGATCAAGCCCGCAGCAGGATTGGCAAAGGCGATGTTGCCCTCGGCATCGAGGCCATAAATGCCCTCGCTGATGGCATTGAGAATTCGAGTCTGGTCACTTTCCAGCTCACGGTTTCGTTGCTGCAGGGCGCGCTCGAGGCGGATCACCCTTGCATGGGTACCGACCCTTGCGATGACTTCCTGGGCCTGGAACGGCTTGGAAATATAATCCGCGCCACCAAGGGAAAACCCCCGCAGCTTGGCATCAACATCATCCAGTGCAGACAGGAAGACCACGGCAGAGTCTGCGGTGGCAGGATCCGCCTTGAGACGCTCACAAACCTGGTAGCCATCCAGGTCGGGCATCATGATATCCAGCAGTATGACTTCCGGATGGTGGCGCTGGGCCAGGCTCAGGGCCTTTTCACCATCATTGGCGATCAGCAGACGGTAGCCCCGGTCCTTCAGTGTTTCGTAAAGGACCTTGAGATTCTGGGCGTTATCGTCAACGAGTAGTACCGTAGGCTCGGTACTGGCCTGATCAGTCATAGGTTACTGCCGGTTGAAAGGGTACGGAGATGATGGGCCGTATTTCATCCGACGTCGATAAGGTCCTTTACGGACAACACCATGCGCACCAGGTGTGCCAGCGAGTGCGTGCCCATCTTGTGCATTACCCGGGACCGGTGGATCTCCACCGTACGCTGGCTGATATCCAGCTCGATGGCGATGACCTTGTTGGCCTGGCCGGCAATCATCCGCTCCATGATCTCGGTTTCACGGGGCGTCAGGGTCTTGATCTTGCGGACGATCTCCTGCCGCTCACCGAGGGTCTTGCGCTGTTCCTGGTCCTGCTCCAGCGCTGACTCGATCTTTTCCAGCAGGGCTTCTTCACGGTATGGCTTCTGGATAAAGTCCACGGCGCCCTCTTTCATGGCGTCCACGGCCAGGGGCACGTCACCGTGGCCGGTCACGAAGATGATGGGCAACAACGAATGGCGGCCATTGAGCTTTTTCTGGAGTTCCATGCCGTCCATACCAGGCATGCGGATATCCAGTACGATACAACCGGCCATCTGCTCGGAATAATCGCCGAGAAAGTCGGTGGCGCTGGGGTAGGTTTTCACCTGCTTGCCATCGGATTTCAGCAGCAATTCCAGTGAATCGCGTACTGCCTCATCATCCTCGACCACGTACACGGTTTGCTGGATATCGGTCATTGTTGTCGCTCCTGTTATGGTTGGCCCTGCCGTAAACCGGGAACACGCCGGAAAATCCGGGACTTATCCGGGCATTTCCAAGAGGTTAATGGATCGTGGAGTCCTTTGCAGCCCCTGAGTGTCCTTCATGCTCCTGTCGCTCATGCTCCCGCATATCTGCCAGCCGCCTGGTGATCGTGGCGAAGACCGTACCTCTCGGGTAATTACCCTTTCGGTCCACACGACCGGCCGGCTTGCCCAGCAGCAGCTCAATGGCCTCCTCCACTGAGTGCACCGGGTAAACATGGAACTGACCTTCCCTGACCGCGTCAACCACGCGGCTGTCGAGCATCAGGTTCTGGACATTGGTGGCCGGGATGATCACACCCTGGGTGCCGGTCAGCCCCTTGATCACGCAGGTCTCGAAGAAGCCTTCGATCTTTTCGTTTGCACCGCCGATCGGCTGGATCTCGCCAAACTGATTCATCGAACCGGTGATCGCCATATCCTGGCGGACCGGAATATCAGACAGGGCCGAAACCAGGGCGCACAGCTCTGCCACTGAGGCACTGTCACCGTCTACCTCGCCATAATTCTGCTCAAACGTAAGGCTGGCTGACAGGTGCATGGGGTCCTTGCGGGCAAACCGGGAAGACATCCAGGCACTGAGGATCATTACGCCCTTGGAATGGATATTGCCGCCAAGCTTGACGTCCCGCTCGATGTCCATGACGTCACCGTCTCCGTAGTAACAGGTCGCGGTCACCCGGTTGGACAGACCAAACTCGAAGCCGCCCGTGGACAGCACCGACAGCGCGTTCACCTGCCCGATACGCTTGCCTTCCGTCGTCACCAGCGTGGAACCATCACGGATCGAGTCGTAGAACTGATCCCGAATCCGGCTGCTACGGTACTGGGCACTGGCCAGGGCCTGCTCCACATGGTCGGCGTGTATCAAGCGGGCACCGGCCTGCCGGGCCCAATAATCTGACTCCCGTAACAGGTTGGCAATATCGGCGGCGTGAAGCGACAACCGGCCCTGGTGCTCCGCGGTACGTGAGCTGTATTCGATGATCCGGGCCACGGCCTTGCGGTCACAGTGCAGCAGGGATTTCTCGTGTACCAGGCTGGCAATGAACTTGGCGTAGAGCACCTGGCTTTCCGGTGTTCGCCGCATTTCGTTCTCGAAATCTGCCGTCACCCGGAACAACTCGGCGAATTCCGGATCGTATTCCTGCAGCAGCATCCAGGTTTCCCGGTCGCCAAACAAGACGATTTTTACGTCCAGGGGGATCGCTTCCGGCTCCAGTGAGATGGTGCCGGAGAGGGTAAGCTCCCGCTCCAGGGAGTTAATCATGATGGACTTGCTACGCAAGGCGCGCTTGAGACCATCCCATACGAAGGGCTGCTCCAGCACCTTGATGGCATCCATCAGCAGATAGCCGCCGTTGGCACGGTGCAGGCTGCCCGGGCGAATCAGTGAATAGTCGGTGAACACGGTGCCCTTGAAGGTAACATTCTCCACGTAGCCAAACAGATTGTGGTAAGTGGGGTTGTCCTCCACGATCACAGGCACCTCATCAGTCTTCTGGTGAACCAGCAGGTTAACCAGGTAGCGCCGGGGCATTTTCTTGTCCAGTGACGCGTAGGCGATGGCGGCCTGCTCCTCGTTGTCGTCGAGGAAAATATCCAGGTTCTCTGCCAGGTCTTCGCGAACTGCTTCCAGGTAGGCGACCACGTCGGGCAGGCTTTCATAGCGGGCGGTCAGCTCGTCAATCTGGTGACCAGAGATGGACTCCAGGGTCTCCTGGTTCAGGGACTGCTGCTTTTCCGCGTATTCCTGCTCCCAGTCGGCGATCTTTCTTACCGCCTGGCGCAGTTTCTTCTCAAGCTTGTTGATCTCATCTTCAAACTTGTTGCGCTGGGCCTCGGTTAGCTGGGCGAAGCTCTCGGCTGTGTGGGGCTCTTCACCGTTCATGGCCACCAGTCGATAGCCACCGGGCGTGGTCAGGGTCAGGCTCACCTTCTTGCGCTTGGCCTGGTTAGCGACTTTCTCCAGTTCATCTTCCTGCTTCTTGCCATACTCATTCTTCAGCTGCTCGGCCCGCTCAAGGAAGTTGTCGCTGTCGAAGGTCTGGGGGATCATCTTGACCAGCCGGGACATGAGCTTCTCCATATCCTGCTTCAGGTTCGCGCCTTCCCCTGACGGCAGTCGCAGCATCCTGGGTACCCTGGGGTCATCGAAATTGGCGACGTAACACCAGTCGTGGATTCGGTGCTCTTTATCCTCATGGTGTTCCAGGTAGCGCAACATCATGGTGCGCTTGCCCAGCCCATTGCGGCCCACGGCGTACACGTTATAGCCCCCATGAGGCATGGAAAGCGCAAAGCGGACGGCTTCCTGGGCGCGGTTCTGACCCACGATTTCAGCCAGGGGATCCAGCTGTCGGGTGGTCTTGAAGGGGAGGTCCTTGAGTACGCAAGCCTTGTAAAGCTGATTCAGGGGCAATGCCTTCAAAGTGATGTCCTGTTGTTGCCGGTCGGGGTGTCAGGATACGGACGGAAATTTCCGCCCCGGAGAACCCGCCATTGTAGGACGTTGGAGAACAACTGTCGCGTTCCGTATCGGAACCCTTCCGGACTGTGAATAAACTCACATTTATTGATTAAAGATTAATCATAGGAGGCCGATAGATTATCAGGAAGTGCGTTCATTATGGCCGACCGCAACCGTCGGCTTTCCGCTCTCGGAGGGAACGACCTGGCAGGGAGAAAGGCTTGTGGACATTCTGAAAACGCTGACCCATTCACTTTCAGCGCTGGACCGCACAAAGAAAACGCCGGCAAAGGAAGTTGTTCGAATAAGGGAAGCCCCACCAGCGCCGGCAAAACCGGCAACTGACCGGCGAGTACAGCCAGATCGGCGCCGTGGCCAGTTACCCTTCGATGGCCCGGACCGGCGGCGAAAAGCCAGTCGGCGGAGGCCCAGGTTACTGAACCCCAGGACCCGCCAGCCTGCGGAGCTGGAAGACCGCCGGGGGCGCAATATCAGCACCAGCGCTTAACCGGGCACAACCCGGTCAAGGCCAGGCCAGCTGCCCTGGTTGCAACTGAAGGTCAGAGCAGGCCAGCGTCCAGGCTGGCCGCCATGGTCATGCCCAGGTCGCGACACTGCTCCACGAATTCCTCACGGAATTCGCCCCGACACAGCAGGGGCTCCTGCACCTGCCGCCAACGCAGGCCCGTGGTAATACTCTCAATGGCACGATGGGTACCCGTACCATCGTGGCCAGCACGGATATAGAAGGTAAAAGGCAACGCCTGGGTTTCTTCGAGGCAGGGGTAATAACTGCGGTCAAAGAAATCCTTCAGGGCACCACTCATATACCCGAGGTTCTCAGTGGTACCGAGCAGGATGGCATCACACCAGAGCACATCCTCCGGCCCTGCGTCCAGCGGCGCCAGTACCCGGACTTCGACATTCTCGATGTCCGGGTGACCAGCACCCTCCGCCACCGCATCCCGCAACTTGCGGGTATTTGGCGAAGGGGCGTGGGCCACGATCAACAATTTCCTGGTGTCTCCCATGGCACCCTTTCTCCAGTTAACCCGGCGAAACAATCAGCAACGAATCAGAGCAGCTCGTCGTTGGTCTCTTCCGCAGCCACTTCTGCCGCAGCCTTGTCCTTTGGAACCGGCTTGGGCATCAGCTTCTCACGGATGCCAGCCTCGATCTCGGTCGCCACCTCAGGGTTTTCTTCCAGGAACTTGGCGGCATTGGCCTTGCCCTGACCGATCTTGTCGCCTTTGTAGGCGTACCAGGCACCGGACTTGTCCACAAAGCCTTCTTTAACGCCCATATCGAGCACTTCAGCCATGTGGTAGATGCCCTTGCCGTACATGATCTGGAACTCGGCCTGCTTGAAGGGCGGCGACACCTTGTTCTTGACCACCTTCACCCGGGTTTCGTTACCCACTACCTCATCGCCTTCCTTCACGGAGCCGATGCGACGGATATCCAGGCGAACGGAAGAGTAGAACTTGAGGGCATTACCACCGGTGGTGGTTTCCGGGCTGCCGAACATCACGCCGATCTTCATACGGATCTGGTTGATAAAAACCATCAGGCAGTTGGCGTGCTTGACGTTACCAGTCAGCTTGCGCAGGGCCTGGGACATAAGGCGTGCCTGCAGGCCGACATGGCTGTCGCCCATCTCGCCTTCGATTTCCGCCTTGGGGGTAAGCGCGGCAACCGAGTCGACGATGATCACGTCTACAGCGTTGGAACGAACCAGCATATCGGCAATTTCCAGGGCCTGCTCACCGGTGTCCGGCTGGGAAACCAGCAGGTCGTCCACATTCACGCCCAGTTTCTCCGCATAGATCGGGTCCAGGGCATGCTCGGCATCGACAAACGCGCAGGTTTTACCCTGCTTCTGGGCCTCCGCGACGACCTGGAGAGTCAGCGTGGTCTTACCGGAGCTCTCGGGGCCATAGATTTCGACGATACGACCATAGGGCAACCCGCCGATACCCAGGGCCACATCCAGCCCCAGTGAGCCGGTAGACACGGCCGGGATGGCCTCCCGGGGCTGGTCGCCCATTTTCATGACGGCGCCCTTGCCGAACTGACGCTCGATCTGGCTCAGTGCAGCACTCAGTGCTTTCTTGCGATTGTCTTCCATCGGTGCAAACCCTCAATAGTCCTGACCGGTTACTGTATACTTGAACAGTATTAAAACACAGTCGTGGCGGCAGACCAACCCCTTTCCCGGAAAGCCGCCATATCAGCCACTTATGCCTTGTGCAGGTAATCCAGCAGTCCCTGCAGGGCATAGACAACGCTCTGTCGGCGCACGGCATCCCGGTCGCCGTCAAAGTGGCATTGCTGCGCGACAATACCGCTGGCGGGCGCCCCCCACGCAAACCAGACCGTTCCTACCGGCTTGTCCTCAGTGCCTCCCCCCGGGCCGGCAACGCCGCTGGTGGCAATGGCATAGTTGGCACCAGTTGCCTGGACGGCACCTGCCACCATCTGTCGCACCACCGGTTCACTGACCGCGCCATGCTCCGCCAGTATCTCGGATGGCACGTCCAACAGGTCACATTTCATGCTGTTGCTATAAGTGACAAGTCCCCCCAGGACATAGGCCGATGAGCCGGCCCGGTCCGTCAACGCCTTCGCCATCCAGCCACCGGTGCAGCTCTCGGCGGTTACCACGGTTTCGCCTCTCAGGGAGAGCAGGTCACCCAGTTGCTGCACCGTTTGTTGCAGGGTTGTTTCCTTGAGCATTCACACGCCTCCTCATTTCATCCGCTGGCCGTTTCTCTTACAATCCGGTGGCCTGCCCGGGCCGGCCCCGGTGCCGTGTTTATTCAGTGACGGCACCATCCGGTGATTGTCCGATTCTACACGGGCAGCAATCAGACTCCAGACAGAGACCGCACAACTTTAACCGGACGTTTTCATGTCGGCAGCCCAGAACGACCAATCCCAGCATACTCCCATGATCCGCCAGTACCTCAAGATCAAGGGTGAACACCCCAATGAACTGCTGTTCTACCGAATGGGGGATTTCTACGAGCTGTTCTATGAGGACGCCAAGAAAGCGGCTGAACTGATCGACATCACCCTGACGGCCCGGGGCCAGTCTGGCGGCAGTCCGATCCCCATGGCGGGCGTCCCCTACCATGCTGCCGAGAACTACATCGCTCGCCTGGTGCGGAGCGGGCAATCCATTGCCATCTGTGAACAAGTTGGCGACCCGGCCACCGCCAAGGGCCCGGTGGAACGCCGGGTGGTGCGCATCATCACTCCCGGCACCCTCAGCGACGAGGCCTTCCTGGAAGACCGCAGAGACAATCTGCTATTGGCGATCCACCACAGTCGAGGCAACTTCGGCATAGCTACCCTGGACATTTCCAGCGGGCGCTTTGCGGTGTCTGAGATCGAGGGGCTGGACGCCCTGCAGGAAGAAATCCAGCGCCTCAGCCCGGCGGAAGTGCTCATTAGCGAGGACTTCCCCTACCCGGACGTGCTGGAGGGCCTCAACGGGATAAGGCGCCAGGGGCCCTGGCTGTTCGAGGGTGACACAGCCCACCGGTTACTCACCCAGCAACTCCAGGTGCGCGACCTTACCGGCTTCGGCTGCGAAGACCTTACACTGGCCATCTGCGCCGCCGGTTGCCTGCTGCAGTACGCCCGGGAAACCCAGCGCACAGCCCTGCCCCATATCCGCAAGCTCACCCGCGAGCGGCGGGAAGACGCCGTGGTGCTGGACGCCACCAGCCGCCGCAACCTGGAGATCGACACCAACCTGCTGGGCGGCCACCAGCACACACTGGCCTGGGTCATGGATCGCACCGCCACCGCCATGGGCGCCCGGCAGCTCCGGCGCTGGCTCAACCGGCCGCTGCGAGACGCAGAACAGGTGCGCCAACGGCAACATGCGGTCGCTGCCCTGCTGGACGGTTTCCATTACGAACCCGTGCACGACTTGCTAAAAAAGGTAGGCGACATTGAACGTATCCTGGCCCGGGTCGCCCTGCGCTCAGCCCGCCCCCGGGACCTGGCCCGGCTTCGGGATGCCTTCGCCGCCCTGCCCGATCTGCAACGGGCCCTTACCCCGGTGAACTCCGATCACGTCGTTGAACTGGCGAACACCATCAGCGAATACCCGCAACTCAGCGAACTGCTGGAGCGAGCCGTCATCGACAATCCACCCGTGGTCATCAGGGACGGCGGCGTGATCCGTGAAGGCTACGACGACGAGCTGGATGACCTCCGCAACATCAGCGAGAACGCCGGCCAGTACCTGCTGGATGTGGAGACACGGGAGCGGGAACGGACCGGTATCAGCACCCTGAAGGTGGGCTACAACCGGGTGCACGGCTATTACATCGAGATCAGCCGGGCCCAGTCTGACCAGGCGCCGGTGGACTACATACGCCGCCAGACCCTGAAGAACGCCGAGCGCTTTATCACCCCGGAGCTCAAGGAATTCGAAGACAAGGCCCTGAGCGCCAAGAGCCGCGCCCTGGCCCGGGAAAAAGGCCTCTATGACGAACTGCTGGAGCGCCTGGCGGAACAACTGCCTCACCTGCAGGACAGTGCCCAGGCGCTGGCAGAGCTGGACGTGCTGGCCAACTTCGCCGAGCGGGCCACCAGTCTTCGACTGACCGCACCCGGGTTCCGCGAACAGCCCGGCCTGGATATCGACGCCGGTCGTCACCCGGTAGTCGAGCAGCTGCTGGACGAACCCTTTGTCCCCAACAATGTGTTGATGGACGAGCAGCGGCGAATGCTGGTTATCACCGGCCCGAACATGGGCGGTAAGTCCACTTACATGCGCCAGACCGCCCTGATTGCCTTACTCGCCTACTGCGGCAGCTTTGTTCCTGCTGACCGGGCCGTGCTGGGCCCGGTGGATCGAATTTTCACCCGCATGGGATCTTCTGACGATATTGCCGGTGGCCGCTCAACCTTCATGGTGGAAATGACAGAAACCGCCAATATCCTGCACAACGCCACCGCTCACAGCCTGGTGCTGATGGACGAAGTGGGCCGGGGCACCAGCACCTTTGATGGCCTGTCCCTGGCCTGGGCGACCGCCGAGCACCTGGCCCGGGAAATTGGTTGCTACACCCTGTTTGCCACCCACTATTTCGAGCTGACCCAACTGGCTGACCAGTTGGAGCACGCCGTCAACGTGCACCTCACCGCTACCGAACACGAAGACAGCATTGTCTTCCTGCACACGGTGCATGATGGCCCCGCCAGCCAGAGTTATGGTCTCCAGGTGGCGCAGCTGGCCGGGGTGCCCCATGGCGTTATCCAGCATGCCCGCCAGCAGCTCAAGCGACTGGAAGGCGAAAACGACGCTCCCGTAACTCTCGCAGGTCCTCCGGCTACCCCAAAGACACCACAGTCGCCAGACTCAGAAGTATTCCAGGGCGATATGTTCGCAAGCCTCGAACCCAGCGCGGTGGAACGGGCACTGGAATCCCTGGACCCGGACAACCTGACCCCTCGCCAGGCCCTGGAGCACCTGTATGAGTTGCGCCGGATGCTGAAAACGTGAGATGCGGATCATAAGGTTATAGCCCCGTGACGCTTGCGGGGCACGTGGCCGCTCCCTACAATATCGGGCGCCGATTATTAACGATCAGAAAAAGGATGGCCGCAATGGTCTTCGCCAGGCAACGGCGGATATCCGGGACCATCCCACTGATGAGATTGACCACCAGACCAGGAATCCGACTATGACCTTTGTGGTTACCGACAACTGCATCAAGTGCAAATACACGGACTGCGTTGAAGTATGTCCGGTAGACTGCTTTTACGAAGGCCCGAACTTTCTGGTGATTGACCCGGACGAGTGTATCGACTGCGCCCTGTGCGAGCCTGAGTGCCCTGCAGAGGCGATTTTCTCGGAGGATGAGCTGCCGGCCGGACAGGAGCCCTTTATCGAGATAAACGCCGACCTCGCTGGCAAGTGGCCCAACATCACCGAGAAAAAGGACCCGCTTCCGGACGCTGAAGAATGGGACGGCAAGCCAGACAAGCTGCAATACCTGGAGCGCTGATCAGGCACCGGTTTTCGACCGGCCTGCCTGGCCACACCAGCACCAGAAGGGGAGCCCGCGGGCTCCCCTTCTGCGTTTACCGGGCGGGCATCGGCGCCCTGGTGGCGCTAACGGTCAAAGTCGTGATCTTCCGCTGCCAGTGACAGACAGATGCTCCCCGGCCCCAGGTAGATACTGCTGGTGATACCCATTCGGGACAGCAACAACGTCACTCCGTTTTCTTCACAGCAACGCCGCAGGCGATCCAGGCCAGGCAAGGCCTCGATTTCCTCCCAGGACATACCGCAGGACATGGACACGGCAGGTGTCAGCAAGCCAGCCTTGATGCGACGGATCGCGTAGTCCATAACCTTCTCCACCGCAGCATCCATGGACCGGGTCTTGGCTACCGGTCGGGCCACTACGCCCTGCCCCCAGATAATCGGGGTGATATTCAGGGCCTTGCCCAGGAACGCCACCACAGCGGAAACACTCTTGTCGCCACGGCGCCGGGCCCGCTCGCGGATATAGTGGAGGTCACGGGGAACCACACAGGTCCACAGGTTGGCAGAAAACCTCTCCACCTCGTGGCGCAGCGCGTTCTTGCTGAGCCCCTTGCCGAGCAAGCCAACCGTATAGGCTGCCAGCAGACCCTGTCCGGCAAACAGCTGACCACTGTCAATCACGCGCATGGTGAAGTTGCCCTCGATGCCGGCTTCGTCCCTCACGCTGCGGGCCCGGGCCATTACCATGTTCATGGCTTCAGTGGCGTGACTGTAGATCTGGCTGCGGGTGCGATCTACCGTCTCACAGATTGCCACGTCGTAGTTGGGAACCACCTTTTCAAGGAACAGGTCACGGATCTGCTCAGCGGAGAAGGCCTCGGTTTCAGCGTGGTGACCCTTATCCAGCAGGCCCTGTCGATAGAAATCCTCGGTGGTTTCAGGATTGTGGTCGTCGACAAAGGTCTGGCCGTCGATCCGCGCCGTCAGGGGCAGGATGAACAGGCCATTTTCATGGATAAAGTCGTGGGGCAGATCGCAGGCGGAATCGACGATTAATCCAACTTTCATGGGAATCTCCAGTCTTCGGGCCCCTGAAATCCCGTGATGGCAGGCATTGTGCCGGGGCCACTCATTGTTATTGGTGGTAACTCGTTATTGGGGGTATCTACACCAGCACCATAGCGCACTCAGGGAGCAATTCGAACGGTCGATGGATATTTCCAGGCACAGCCCCGGAACACGACAATCTTTAACCTTCCCGGCCGGGGAGCGGCCTCTGACAGGACAACCGCCAGTGCGGTCGTTATACTGCCGCCGAAACGCCCCCTGCACCAACCGAGGTCCAAATGGCGAAAACCTTCGACGTAGTCATTATCGGCGCTGGTGCCGCCGGCCTGATGTGCGCCGCCACGGCAGGCTATCGCGGCCGCAGCGTACTGGTCATTGATCATGCACCGAAAGCAGGTCGCAAGATTCTCATGTCCGGGGGCGGCCGCTGTAACTTCACCAACCTCAACAGTACGCCGGCAAATTTCCTGTCAGACAACCCCCACTTTTGCATCTCGGCACTCAAGCGTTATACACCACAGGATTTCCTGGAACTGGTGGAGCGCCACGGCATTGAGCACGAGGAGAAGGCAGCCGGCCAACTGTTCTGTCGCGACAGCGCCCGGGACATACTGGATATGCTGCTCACGGAATGTGAATGGGCCGGCGCGGAAATCCGGCTGAAAACCCCGGCGGAAAGCGTTGACCAGGTCGGAACCAGCTGGCGCATCCGGACCAGCGACGGTGTGGTGGAATGCGGATCACTGGTTATCGCCACCGGGGGCCTTTCAATCCCTACCATGGGTGCAACCGGTTTCGGCTACGAGATTGCCCGGCAGTTTGGACTGACGGTGCTTCCAACCCGGGCCGGACTGGTGCCGTTTACGCTTACCCCGGAATTAAAACAGCAACTTTCCCCACTGGCAGGCATCAGCTGCCCCGTGGACGTTACCTGTAACGGGGAACATTTCCGGGAGCCCATGCTGGTCACCCATCGCGGGCTCAGCGGGCCGGCCATGTTACAGATTTCCAGCTTCTGGCAGCCCGGCGACCCGATAGCCATTGACCTGCTACCGGGGGAGCAACCCCGGGATGTACTGGGTCAGCTCAAATCAGATAGCCCCACCCTGACCCTGGAGCGATACCTGGCACGCACCCTGCCACGGCGTTTCGCCCGGGCGTTTGCAGAGTTGCAGGGTTGGTCCGGGCCGCTGCAGGGCTATCGCAACGCGGACCTCGATGATATAGCCAACACCCTGTCCGGCTGGACCCTGCGCCCTGCGGGCACCGAAGGCTACCGAACGGCTGAGGTTACCCTCGGAGGCGTGGACACACGTCAGCTATCCTCGAAAACAATGGCCGCGACGGATGTGACGGGGCTGTTCTTTATTGGTGAGGTAGTCGACATCACTGGTCACCTGGGCGGGCACAACTTCCAGTGGGCCTGGGCCTCGGCCGTGGCGGCCGGAAACGTTGCCTGACGATTACCCCGGCCCGTGAGGAAGTCGTTTTTTGTTAAGGGGTTCCTGTTACCGGAGTGAGAATAACGGCACACTGTCAACAGCCGTTACAACAGCCATACAAAAAGGCCATTGACAACCGCCACTGACAAAAAGAGGGCTCTCCGCCATGGACTTTAACGCCAGAGTGATCCCGCTTCACCTCCACCCACTGGGCTTTATCGAAGTATTCACCCGCCACGGCGCGAATCTCGGCGACTTGCTCCGCGGCACCGGTATTTCACCGGCCATGTTTGATATGCAGGATATTCGCATCAGTTACCTGCAACAACAGGCACTGGTGCGTAACGGAATCCAGTTGTGCCGCAAGCCCGGGCTGGGACTGATCACCGGCATGGAGCTGGACTGGAGTTTCTGGGGCACCCTGGGGTACACCATTAACTCCAGCCCCAGCCTGAAGGAAGCCGGCGAAGCGTTCCGGCGGTACCTGGTCATCGCCCAACCCTACTACGCACTGATGGTGTCACGCCCCACCACCTATATCGACTGTAATCGCCGGGTGGTTGACCCCCTCGAGTACTCTGCCGACGAGGTCTATGACGAGGATGTCCGTCAGTTCACACTGGAATTCCGGGTTGCCATGACGGCGCGGCTATGGACCCTGTGCGGCAACCCCGGGGCCAGGGATACCGATGTGCATGTCACGCTGGATTACCCGGAGCCGGCCCATGTGGACCTTTACAGCGAGTTGCCGTGCAAGTCGGTAACCTTCGGTGCCGACAAGACAGCCATATCCGCAGACTATAACTACGTTATCCAGCCTTTCCGCCCCTACCGTCGCCGGGCATGGCGAAAACTTATCCAGCAGTGCGAGCAGGAGCTGAACCAGGCCCCGGTCGATATCAGCTTTACTGACCGCGTACGCTGGCACATCCGCGCCCACTTTAATCCGAATATCGACCTGGATCAGGTGGCGCAAGGCATGCAGATGCCTCCCCGTTCCCTGACCCGGCGCCTGGCAGCAGAGAAAACATCCTTCCGCAAGTTGCTGCATTCGGTTCGTATGGAAATCGCCACACACCAGCTACGGTCATCCGCACTGAGCGTGGACGAAGTGGCCGAGATTGTCGGCTTTTCCTGCGCCTCGAGCCTGCGGCGGGCCATGAAAAAATGGGCGGGCACCACCATTTCCCATATTCGTGAGCGCGAGGGCATTGAGGGGCTCATGCCGTGAGCACCAGAATACCCGGGTCACGGAAGCCTGCGCCACCACCCGGACGCAACAACCGGAAGGCCATGATCGGTGCCAGTGCAGGCGTACTTGGCGCCGTCGCTATTGCGATATGGGCTGGCGCCAAGGTGTTGATTACCGACGAAGCCCCGGCGCAGGCACCAGCGCAGGTCACTGAGGCTGATCCGCCGTCCGGGCAGCCGGCCCAGCGACCTTCCGGGGCAGAAGCGCAAACCTTTTCCGGATCTCTGCTGACAGCCAGCGAACCGGAAGCATCCACAGGAACGACAGAAGCAGACGCTGAACCCGAACTGACCATTCCTTTCCAGATTGAACAGGTCGCCCACGCCCTTAGCCAGGTCGACATAGACGAAAACGGGGATGTGGTCATCAATGAAGCGGCGCAAACGGTACTGGAACAGGCGTTCATGGATGCGCGGGTCACCGTGGATGAAAAGCAGCTGGAAGCTATCAAAGCCATGATTGCAGCCGGGCTTGAGGGCCCTGCGGGGACACAAGCCGCCGAGGTGGCCGAAAAGTTCTACCGGTACAGCAACGCCTTCCGGGAAATATCCGATACCCTGGCCATGCACTCCGATCCCGGAACCCTGCGCAATGATTACAGGCAGGTTGAACGGCTCCGTCGCACCCACCTGGGTCCGGAACTGGCCGAACAGCTCTATGGCAGGGAAGAGCAGCTGACCCGCTACACCCTCGACGTTATGGAGATACAGGCCGACCCAGACCTTACACCGGAACAGCGCACCGAAAAACAGCGGGAAGTGGCATCCCGTTACCCCGAAGTACTGCCCGTCGGGAACGAAGACGGCAACGCCACGGCTGGCCAGGCCACCAACTGATCGGTGGCCTGGCCTGGGTCAGGCCACCAACTGATCGGTGGCCTGGCCTGGGTCAGGCCGCTTCGCCAGCCTCCGCCTGCCCTCTCTTCTTTCGGGATCCTGGCCCGATCACCAACAGCACCGGCGTCAGCAGCAAGGTCAGGAATGTGGCAAACGCCAGCCCGCCAGCAATGGCACTGGACAACTGGGTCCACCACTGGGTAGAAGGTGCATTGATACCCAGGGACGGCGTCAGTAGGTCCACGTTCACACCCAGCACCATGGGCATCAGGCCCAGTATGGTTGTTATCGCTGTCAGCAGCACCGGTCTCAGACGCAGGCAGCCGGTTTCCAGTGCAGCCTCCCTGGCGTGCAGCCCGGAAGAACGCAACTGATTGAAGGTATCAATCAGTATGATGTTGTTATTCACCACGATCCCGGCCAGGGCAATTATTCCCATACCGACCATGACCACACCGAATGATTGCCCATTGAACAATAGTCCGAGCAGAACACCCGCTGTCGACAGTACGATGGCCGACAGAATCAACAAGGTCTGATACAGGGAATTGAACTGGGTAACCAGGATCAGCGTCATCAGGCCAATGGCCACCAGGAACGCTGTCATCAGGAACTCCATGGCCCGGCGTTGCTCTTCATCCTCGCCACCGAAGGTGACCTGAACCCGGTCAGGCAGTTCCGGTAACCGGTCCCGCAAGGCTTCAAGCTGGGCATTGGCGTTGTAGCCCGACTTTACGTCGGCCTTGATGGTGATCGCGCGCTCGCCGTCAAGGCGCGAAATAGTGCCTGTCTTTGCGGCCGGCTCCAGGGTTACGAACTGGGACAGGGGAACCTGCCCCCTGGACGTATTCAGGGTCTGGCGCTCAAACTGATCCAGCTCCCGCCAGGCCGCGGGCACGCGCACCGCAATGTCCACTTCGTCCCGCACATCCGCCGGGCGATAGGTCGCAAGGACCAGGCCGTTGGTCACCAGCCGTACAGAACTGCCGATGCTCGCCACATCGGTACCGAAGCGCGAGGCAGCCTCCCTGTCAACTTCGAGACGCCACTCGATACCCGGTAAGCTGCGGTCGTCCTCGACATCAACAAAGCCACCCACCTCGTCCATGGCAGCCCTCAGGTCGCTGACGTAAGCGTCCAGCCTGTCGTAATCCTGGCTGGTAACCATGATTTCAATGGGTTTTCCGCCGCCCGGGCCTTCCTCCTGCTGGCGGAACTCCAGCACGATACCCGGTATATCGGCGGTTATCCGCCGGAAATCAGCGAGGATTTCCGATGCAGGCCGACGCTCATCCCACTCTGCAAACCGGAACTGAAGCGTACCAATCACATCCGGTGCCATCCGTTCCCCGGGGCTAACCATGGACCTTGCATAGAGGGACAGCACTTCAGGCGACCCCGCCAGTCGCCGTTCCACTTCCCGCACAATCGCATCGCGCTCATGGACGGACAGGTCGCCCCTGGCCCGGACCTGGACCTGGGCAGATTCCGGCTCGACGTCCGGGAAGAACTCGACACCATGGTTGAGTTCACTGTAGGCCCAGCCAATAGCACCCACAATCAACAGTGCGCCGAACAGGGTGGTTCCGGGAAACCGCAGCAGTGTCGACAGCACCCGGCGATACCCCTTTACAAAGAGCCCCTCACCGGACGCGCTCTGCTGTCGGCCGCCACCGCTGACGCCGCCCATTACCGGCAGGAAAACCAGGGCCATGGCCAATGACGCCGTCAGGCAGATAATCACGGTGATCGGGAGATATCTCATGAACTCCCCCACCGTGTCCGGCCAGAACAGCAGCGGTACGAAGACGGCCAGGGTGGTTGCGGTCGAGGCAATCACCGGCCATGCCATTCGGCTCGCTGCCTCCGCCCAGGCCTTTGGCGGTGACATTCCTTCCGACAGGTTTCGATCCGCCAACTCAGATACCACAATGGCGCCATCCACCAGCATCCCGGCTACGAGGATCAGGCTGAACAGCACCACGATGTTCATGGTGTAGCCCATCCCCCAGATCACCAGGATACCGCTGAGAAATGCCCCAGGGATGGTAATACCAACCAGGGCGGCTGAGCGTGGCCCCATGGCGGCAATAACCACGATAACCACCAGCACTATTGCCGTCAGAACGTTATTGAGCAGGTCAGAGAGGATCTCCCGGACATCCTCGGACTGGTCCATGGTGTACCGCACTTCCAGCTCGTCCGACAGGCGCGGGGCAGCGGCATCCATCAGCCCGCGGACCTGGGCAACGGTTTCCAGGATATTTGCCCCGGCACGCTTGGACACCTCCAGCACAACGGCCGGCTCGCCATTGATGCGGGCGAACCCGGTCGGGTCCTTGAAGGTGCGTTGCAAGACAGCCACATCGCCAAATGTCACCACCCGGTCACCGCTGACCTTTACCGGCATGGCCATAACGTCCTCGACGTTCTCCACAACGCCAGGCACCTTGATGGCCATTCGTCCCTGGCCGTTGTCCAGGCTGCCTGCCGCCACCAACTGGTTATTACGCCGAACCAGGGTGGCCAGCTGGTCATAGTCTACGCCGTAGCTTTCCAGTACCTGCGGGTCAACGACGATTTCCAGCAGGTCCTCCCGGTCGCCGCCAATCTCCACTTCCAGGACTTCCGGAATGCCCTCAATAGCTTCCTGCAGTTCCCGGGCAATGGTTATCAGTTCCCGCTCGGAAAGTGGACCGGAAAGGCCAACGGAAAGAATGGGGAACAGGGATACGTTGATCTCATTGACGGAGGGCTCATCTGCCTCGGTCGGCAACTCGGACTGGGCCGCGTCGACCTTCTCCCTCACGTCTTGCAGGGCCTGGTCCGGGTTAAAACCGGCATCAAACTCCAGCACAACGGAGGCATAGCCTTCCGCCGCGGTGGCGCGCATTTCCTTGATGCCCTCCAGTGAGCGCAATTCCTGCTCCAGGGGCCGCACGAGAAGACGTTCCGCATCCTCCGGGCTGACGCCCTCCAGGGTGACCGACACATAGATGGTGGGAATGGTGACGTCGGGGTTGGACTCCTTGGGGATAGCGTTGAACGCCGCGATACCCCCCATGACCAGGAAGCTGAGCAACAATAATGTGGTGCGGCTCCGGTCCATCGCCGCATGGATCAGCGTGCGCATGGATCAGTCCTCCCGCTCAACGGGGACCGGTCTGACTTGCTGGCCCTGTGCCACGAACCCACCGCCGCGGGTGATCAGGTTTACCGGAAGCTCGATACCACTGACCCAGGCACCCTCTGTGCCTACACTCAACAGGTTGACCTCGCTGAAGGCGACCCGGTTGTCATCAGTTACATGGAGGATACCCGGGCGCCCGTCAGGCCCCAGGCTAAGTAACGCCGGGGACAGGAACAGGGCCTCTGTGGGGGGCTGATGAATCTCCAGGCTGGCGCTGCCGCCGGCAATGCGCAGTTGTTCCGGGTTCCGGACCCGGGCCTCGATGCGAAAGCTGCGGGTTTCGTGGTCGGCGGCACTGGCGACGAAGGTCAGCTCCCCTTCCAGCTTCCGGCCGTCGAGCAAGCTGACAGTAACCGGCTGGCCGGTCACCAGCTGACCTGCCTGCTGCTGGGGCACAAAGCCGGAAACCTTCAGCGGATCAACCTGGACCAGTTCGAACAGTGGTTCACCCGCCTGCACCAGCGTACCGGCTTCCACGAGCCTGGCGTTAACGGTGCCATCGAAGGGCGCTTTGGGCTCCAGGTAGGTCATTGCCAGACTCGCCTGGCGTAACTCGGCCCGGGCGGCCGCAAGCTCTGCCTCAAGTCTCAATTTATCCGATTCGGACGCCAGCCTGTCAGAGCGCAGGCGATCGGTGGCCGCCAGCTCCGCTTCCAGCTGGCGGACACGGGCCCGTGCACCCGCCACGGCCGCCGGCCGGTCATCCTCGGACAACACAAGAAGGCGCTCACCCTGCTTCACCGAGTCTCCCAGCTCTACGCTCAGCTCCTGGACCTCAGCAGCCAGGCGGGCTGTCACCTCTACCCGTCGCCAGGCCTCCACCTGGCCTTGCAGCCTGACCGAAGGCTCGAAAGTGCTTGCCGTTCGCCGCTCAACCTCGACCGCCGGGAGTTCCGTCGAACTGTCCTGGCGAGCCTCCTCGGGAACGTCATCCTCTGCCGAGCGAATATCCCCGGTGAGAAGCCATACCACCAGGGCCACCAACACCAGGACAGAAAGACCTGCAGAGCTCCAACTGATTTTCGACATACCCCAACTCACTCCCTGAAATGGAAGAGCCGCCATCACGACTTTTCGCTGAAAATTCAGGCATTTTTACAGAAACCCCGGCTCGCCTCAAACGATCGTTTGTTTAATGTCGTTTAACAGCGCGCGTTCTCAACTGGCCCACAAATTGCCTGAACCCTGCTGAACACGGTCGGGCCACGTAGCCGTGCCCCGCCGCTGACGATGGCAAATTCCAGGGAGATACAATCATGGCACCCGCAATGCCCAGCTCCGTGGCCCCTGAACGGCCCCTTGCCAGGGACTACCTGATCGCTTCGAAGCGCTGTGAATTGCTGAACCTGGAGCGTTACCTGCAGATGGGCAAGCTGGTTCTGAGCACCGGGAACCTGGTCCACAGGCTACAGCGGGAACGGGGCGCAACCAATGTCTTCCTGGGCTCGGGGGGAACCCGCTTTGCCAGCGAACTGGGGACCATGATCCATGACAGTGACCAGCAAATAAGGACCTTCGAACAGGAGTTGATGGAAATCCACGGCGAACTGACCAGCCAGCCGACCAGCACCAGCCTGCTCAACTCCATCGCTGCCGCGCTCCACGGTCTCGGGTCCCTGCCGGACCTGCGCCGCCAGGCCCAAACCCGGTCCCTGGCAGCAGAAGCAGCCATCCAGGCCTACGGCGAACGTATCCGGCACCTGCTTACCATGGTCTTTGATGCAGCGGAATCGGTCGTGGACCCCGCCATCGCTGGCATGATGGTAGCCATGGTCAACCTGATGCAAGCCAAGGAGATGGCCGGGCAGGAACGGGCCTGGGGTTCTCTGGGATTTTCCCGGGGCCAGTTCAGCCACGCCCTGTCCCGGCGCATGGCGCACCTCATTGATGCGCAGGAGCAGTCCTTCGAGGTGTTCAGCCAGTTCGCTGACAAAGATGTGCTGGTACTCTGGCGACGCCACAACAGTGAGTCCTGGTGGCAGGATATCCGCCGGCTACGGGGCGTGGCCTGCTCCTTGAACCGGAAGCGGAGCCTGGAGCCTGAACTGGCGAATAACTGGTTTACCCTGATGACGCTGCGGATTGACCAGCTCAAGGAACTCGAAGACCTGTTGGAGGCTCACTTCCATCGCCGATGCACTGCACGCTACGCCGAGGCACGCAATGCCCTGGCCCACGAGGAAAAGCTGATGGAGGGACTGGATGGGTCAGGCCATGCCCCGGAGCCGGTGCTGGTGGTCTGCCGCTCGGGTGAAAGTAATGGTGAGGACGCCGTTCCAACATCCGAAACCGGCCGCCGGCTGGGCCGGTCCCTCATGGACCTGGTGCAGCAGCAAGCCCGGCGACTGGACCAGGTCAACCAGGAATTGCAGCAGGCCCGTGAGGCGCTGGAAGATCGCCGCGCCGTCGAAAAAGCAGCAGCCATACTCATGCAACATCAACAGGTGTGTGAAAGCGAAGCCCATAAACAATTGCGCAGACTGGCCATGGACCAGGGACGCAAGCTGCCCGAAGTGGCCCGGTCCGTACTCTCCATGACCGGGTTGCTGCGCTAGGGCGGCACATCGGTCAGGGGCACGGCAGGTCAGGCAAGGATCCAGGCAGGACTCAGCGAGTCCGCACGGCAGGAAGTCGCAAACTGCTAGGCCGCAGGACCGGAGTTGAGCACGCCTTCCAGGTCAGATACATCCACCAGCGGGTCATCAAGGTCCAGCAACACCTCCGAACGGGCCAGCGTCCAGGCACGACCTGTGATATCCGTATCCACCGCCCGGTAATGACTGACGGCGGTCTCTCCGAGTAACCGGCCAACAAAGGCGCTGCCCCTGGGTGACACGGTTTCGAGGGTTTCACCGGCGCGCAGCTCTCCGTTCTGGTACATCAGTGCCATCCTTGCCGTGGTACCAGTGCCGGTGGGGCTGCGGCAGATAACCCCCGGATGCACATAGGTAGCGGAGCGGGAACGATAGCCCCCCGCCACCGGCTCCAGCGGTCCCATAAAATGCGCAAACGGCAGTGGTCCGACATCGCCCAATTCTGGATGCTGATCCGTTACCACCGGCCTGGCGGCCTCCACCAGTGCCAAGCCGAACTCAGCCATACGCCCGGTCTCACCAGGCATCAGGGCAAAGCCCAAGGCCTCGGCGTCCACCAGCGCAAAGTAGGCACCGCTCCAAACCAGGTCAAAGCGGACTTCACCCCAACCGGGCACATCCACTTTTACGTTCTGCTCACAGACAAAGGCCGGTTCACTGCGAGTGGTCACTGACTGTACCCGGCCATCCCGGTTGTGGGCGGTCACCCAGGCCAGCCCCGCCGGGGATTCCAGCACCAGGGTCTGCTCTCCTTCCTCCAGCGGCACCACGCCGTTCTCGAGAATCGCCGTCGCCGTGCAGATGGTATTGGACCCGGAGTACAGCGGATAGCCCATGGCCTCCATGATAATGTATCCGGCCTGGGCCCGGGGATGATCTGCCGGAACGATAAGGTCCACCGACATATAGGGATCCCCGTAGGGCTCGTTCAGCAACCAGCGGCGAAAGCCATCGCCGTGACGCTGCAAATAGCGCATCTGCTCCAGTACCGAGCCGCCGGGCAGGTGCCCGACACCCCGGGTAACAATCCGCGACACATCGCCGCCCGACTGCATATCCACCAGTTCAATGGAGCGGGTGCGGTGGTGGGGGCGACGGAACCCGGTCACCGGCACAGGCGACTCCCTTGGCTTCTCGGAACCTGCACGGTCTTCATGGTCTCTGAAATGGTCATCCGCGCCTCCTTGTTATTAATTGACAGGCTCAGGAATCAGGATAGATCACCAGAAGATAGTTTGGTTTACCGGGCAATTACCCGGTAAACGGGCCTTAACCGCGGTATCTGCTTGAGCACCACCTGAATCACCGTCATCAGCGGGACTGCCAGCAGGACTCCCACGGGGCCCCATAACCAGCCCCAGAAAAAAATGGCCACGAAGATGATAACGGGATTGATCGCCATTCGAAAACCGTGAATCCACGGTTCGATGAAGAACCCTACCAGTGAAGTGAGTATCAGGTAACCCAGCGGCGCGACAGCCATCAGCCACACTTCGTCGAGGCTGGTGGCAGACACAACCGCCAACAGGGTGATGGTCAGGATAACCCCAAGATAGGGCACAAACCGGGCAAGTCCTGCCACCAGCCCCCAGATAGCAGGGTCAGGCAATCCAATGGCCCAGCACATCAGGCCGGTAGTGATACCAATAACCAGGTTACTGACCCCGATAACGCCGAGATACTGGGCAATCTGGCTCTGGGAGTCCCGCACGATCGTCAGCGCCCGGCGTCGCTGCCCGGTAGGCAACTGCCGGATAAAATTATGGATCAGGCGGTCACCGCTGACCAGAAGGAAGTAGGTCAGCGCAAGGCTGAGCGCAAGACCAACAATACCCTTGCGGGCCTTGGTCATTAACTGGCTGCGCCAGGACTCTGTCTGCAGCACGACCGTCGTGGGCTGTTCCCGGGCCTCGTTTTCCGCCAGGTCCTCCATGGACTCTTCCACCTTGCGGGCCGATTCAGAGACTTTTTCCAGCTGGGTGCGGAATGTACTCTGGCCTACCAGCAGCCGGGAGATACCCTCCGGCGCCTCCTCAGCCCACTCCAGGGCAGGGGTAACAACGGCCCAGCCAAGCCCGAGAATGCCCGCAAGCAAAGCCACCACAAGCACCAGCGAACTGACAAACCGGGGTACACCGAAACGCAGGGCGCGGCTGACTGCCGGCGCCAGCAACAGGCTCGCGAGGATGGCAAGGATAATTGGCAGCACGATCTGGTGCGCAATATACAACGTGTACAGCACGCCCAGACCGAACAGTCCGTAAAGCGGTGTTGCCAGGTCCCCCAGTGCTTTCCAGCGGGGCCCGGCTGTGTCGTCTTTTTCTGACCGTGCCTCTGACACAGGTTCATCCGTGTTCATTACGTACGTCCTGGATATGGGTGGGCAAGTGCGACTTTTTCTCTGGTCGCTAACGGGTTAGTCTAAACGTTTAAACAATAACAATGACAGGCCTTTGCCTATGTCAAAATTCCGCGCCGAACTTACAGAACAACTGCCTTTCCCGCGGGAACAGGTATTCAGCCTGCTGTCCGACCATAATCGTCTTGGCGAACTGATCGGCCTGCCGGTCAGGCGCATCCGCGACAGCGACCAGGCCGACCCTAACGGAACCGGCTCGGTGCGCTGGATCGGCATCGGCCCTGTGGGCATCGAAGAAACCATCATTACCTTCGAGCCGGATCATCTGATCGAATATACCGTGACCAGCTTCAGCGCCTTTCGCAATCACCTGGGTCGTATCCGGCTTTCAGAAACGCCCGACCGCCTCACCGGATTGCACTACACCGTAGACTTCGACGAGGTGGTGCCCTACTCCGGCACCACGCTCCAGGCTGCGATGCAACGGGTCCTTAACCGGGGCGCCCGGCGCCTTCAGAAAGTACTGGCCGGCACAGGGTCCTGATTACAGAGTCTTGATTAATGTCAGTCAGGTTGACCTGACGCAATGCACTGGCGCAAATGCCTCCGTATGCTCCTGCCCCATGTTTCGCTTCAGCCAAGGAGTAAGAGATGGCAGCCGAGCCCATCGTCCTGTTTGATAACGGTCATCATAAATGCCTGATGTTCGATTCACTGGTGACCGGTGAGGGCGTCCAGTCCAACCAGTTCCTGATCGTGGACGGAAAGCACGAAGCCCTTATCGACCCGGGCGGTGACCTGACCTACACCCCCCTGGCCGTGGCTGCATCACGATACATGAATATCCGTGAAATGGACTATGTGTTCGCCTCCCACCAGGATCCCGATATTATCGGCGCCATCGACCGGTGGATCGTACATACCCGTGCCCAGATCGTCACCTCCAAGCTGTGGGCCCGGTTCCTGCCTCACCTGGCCTCCGGCTATGTCACCAACCAGCTGGGAAGCAATGTCTTCGACCGGATTATCCCGGTTCCCGACAAGGGCGCCCGGGTGAGGTTCGGTGACAGCCATATCGAATGCCTGCCCGCTCACTTTATGCACTCGGTGGGCAACCTGCAGTTCTATGATCCCGTATCGAAGATTCTCTTCTCCGGAGACCTGGGGGCGTCCATGGGGGCCACGGAAGACCACAAACCGGTGACAGACTTCGATGCCCACATTCCGTTCATGAAGGGCTTCCATCGACGCTACATTGGCTCTCGCAAGGTGTGTGAACTCTGGGCCAACATGGTGCGGGGCATGGACGTTTCCATGATCGTACCCCAACACGGCAAGCGCTTCGAAGGGCCTGAAATGATCGCTCGCTTCCTGCAGTGGGTCTCCTCCGTGGATTGCGGCATCGACCTGATGACCCAGGAGCATTACCGGCCCCCCAAGGAGTTTATCTGACGGTCCCAGGCCGTGACTCAGGTCAGTGGTTTGACGGTAAATGCCAGTGTACTATTCGCATTCCCCGACGAACCACAGGATCCAGACCATGGGCAGAGCCTACCAGAACCGAAAAGACTCCATGGCCAAGACGGCCGCAGCGAAAACCCGTGTTTATAGCAAGTACGGCCGGGAAATCTACGTGACCGCCAAGTCCGGTGGTCCCGACCCGGACGCCAACCTTGCGCTGCGCGGGCTGATTGATCGCGCCAAGAAAGACCAGGTGCCTACCCACGTCATCGAGAAGGCTCTGGACAAAGCCAGGGGGGGCACCGGCGAAGACTTCTCCACCGCCCGCTACGAAGGTTTCGGACCCGGCAATTGCATGGTGATCGTGGACTGTCTTACCGACAACCCTAACCGCACCTTTGGCGATGTCCGCGTTTGCTTCACCAAGACCAAGTCCAAGATCGGCACTCCCGGCAGCGTCAGCCATATGTTTGATCACTGCGCCATCCTTGCCTTCAAGGGCGACGATGAGGAAGCGGTCCTGGAAGCACTGATGGAAGCAGATGTCGATGTCAGCGACATCGAACAGGAAGACGGCCTGATTACCGTCTTCGCGCCCAACACCGAATACGCCAAGGCCAGGCAGGCCCTGACCGGTGCGTTCGAAGGCCTGGAATTCGAGGTGGATGACATCCAGTTCCTGCCCCAGACAACGACGCCGGTTCAGGGTGATGATGTGGAGATGTTCGAGAAATTCCTGGACATGCTCAACGACCTGGATGACGTTCAGAACGTTTACCACAACGCCGAGCTTTGATATCAGAAGGGAGGCCCGCGAAAGCTCGCGGGCCTGGCCAGCAAATCAGTCCGCAATATGAACCAGTTGCTTACCGAAGTTCTTCCCTTTCAGCATTCCCTTGAACGCCTCAACCGCGTTATCCAGGCCTTCGGCCACGGTCTCACGGTACTTGATCTCGCCTGACGCCACCCGGTCCGCCAGGATACCGGTGATTTCCTGGTGCCGATCCTGCCACTCGGTAACCAGGAAGAAACGGTGCTCTGGAACCGGGTTCAGTGCCTTGAGTACGTGGAAAGGAGTTTCCACCTTGGTGGGATCTTCCGCGTTGTAGGCGGAAACATAACCGCAGATGGGTACCCGGGCACCTTCGTTGAGCAGCGGCGCCACAGCGCGGGTGACCGCACCGCCGACGTTCTCGAAATAGATGTCGATACCATCCGGGCAAGCCGCTTTCAGGTCCTCTTCCAGGTTGCCGGCCTTGTAATCGACACAGGCATCGAAGCCCAGTTCCTCTACCACGTAGCGGCACTTATCGGGACCACCGGCAACGCCAACCGCACGGCAACCTTCCTTCTTCGCGGTCTGACCAACCACGGTGCCTACCGGGCCTGAGGCTGCGGAAACCACCACCGTTTCACCAGCCTTTGGCTCGCCCACGTACATCAGGCCGCAATAACCGGTACGACCCGGCATGCCGGCAACACCCAGGTAGGCCTGCAGCGGCACGCCCGCCTTTTCCTGAATCTTGTAGACCATGTCTGCGGTATCCGGGAATACGGAGTACTCCTGCCAGCCAGCGTAACAGGTCACCAGGTCGCCGACGTTGTACTTGTCAGACTTGGACTCGACGATACGGGCCACGACTTCACCCACAATCGCTTCACCAATACCGATGGGGTCCATGTATCCCTTGGAGTCATTCATGCGCGGACGCATGTATGGGTCCAGCGACAGCCACAGGGTCCTGGCCAGGACCTCGCCCTCTTTCAGGTCACGGACCGGCTTTTCGACAAGCTTCAGGTCACCGTCCTGGATTTCGCCCTGGGGCCGCTGATTCAACACGATGGCGCGATTGGTGTAGTCACTCACTGTTGTAGCTCTCCTGTATCTGGTTGCGTTACGAAACCGGATCAGGATGCAGCTAAAAAAGCTCCCGGTCAAATGTGATGCGTTTGACCTGCGAAGAGGGTGATAACTTTATTTATGCGAACAAGCGCGGTGGCAGGATGACGATGGTAATACCGACGTTACCGACACCTAGTGTCCCGTTTGGTTAATTCGCTGATCTACTGAGCCACTGAGAGCCTTGAGAGCTAGGCGCGGTGGCGAAGGTT
>NZ_JAKZAH010000023.1 GCF_023156245.1 Marinobacter bryozoorum | reverse complement strand
ATTGCAGTCCTTTTTTGGTCATCCAGATTTGGCTTACATCTCCGGGTGATGTTCGCTTACTTTATTTCGGATTAGTAGGTCCAGGAGATGCGAGCAATGGAACCGAGCATGCCCTGCCCGCCCATCCAGGACCGGTAGAGCACCGTCTCCCAGGTCAGGCCCGGGAAGTTGAACACGCCGTCCACATACTGCCCCCACCAGGCGACATAGGTAAGCGCGACAATGCACAGGCAGGGGATAAACCAGCCCGTGGTGCGCCGAGCAAACTCCAGCACCAGCACCACGGCCACAATCGACACCAGCCAATCGGCGGTGGAGAAAACCACACCGCGGTCGTAGAGCGCGTCCTCGAAACCCATGAGGTAGAGCGCACACCCCAGCGCCGCCAGCCCCAGGGCCAGGTCGACCCAGAAAACCGCACGCTGAACCCCTGCCCGCTCACTACGGATCAGGGGCATTGCCAAGGCGCAGAGCAACCCGAACAGGCCAAAGTGCAGGGCCGAGGTCCACAGCTCCGACAACGTCGAGAAGGTATTGAACCAGAGGTGGACCAGGGCAATGCCGATGGCCAGCGCAAAGATCACCCGGCCAATGACCGGGTGTTCCAGGCGCTCGGGGGCCTCTTTCGGACTTTCTTCGCGGATCTTTTCCAGTCGGGCATCAGCCCCGGCATCGTCACTGCGTGGTTGTGTCACACACGATTTCCCCTGTTGATCGCCGGATTACTGCGCTTTCAGGCGATCGGGGATCTCGATGCCCTGCTCCTCATAGAACCGCTGGGCGCCAGGGTGCAGCGGCATGGGCAGGCCCACGATGGCCTTCTCCAGCGCCATGGCCTTGGTGGCCGCATGGATGTTGTTGAGGAACGGCAGGTTCTCGTAGATGGTCTTGGTGATCAGGTAGACGTCTTCCTCAGGGACGTCTTCCCGCACGGCAAGGATGTTCGGCTGAGCAATGGTGTTGATAACTTCATCCTGGTTGGGATAGGTGCCCGCCGGAATCTCGTAGGCCGACCACAGCTCGAATTCACTGTTAACCTCAGCCAGCTGCTCCTCGGTGAAATTCAGTGTAACAATGTCATCCCCCATATTGGCGTAGGCCCGGGTCACCGCGGATGCGGGCACACCGGCCGGGATGTTCATGCCATCGATATTGCCATTCTGCAGCGAGTCGGCGCTCGGGCCGTAGCCCATGTAAGCCATTTCGATCTCATCCAGGTCAATGCCGACCTTGCCGAGGATAAAGCGCCCGGAGCCTTCTGTGCCCGAGTTCCGGGCGCCAATGGAGAAGGTCTCTCCATAGAGGTTCTTCATATCCTCGATAGTGCCTGTGTCCGCATGTTCACTGCGAACCACGAAGTGCTCCACGTTCTGCCACAGCATCGATACCGAACGAACGTTCTTGTAGGCCTTTGGTACCGGGTCGGTTCCCTCCCACGCCCAGGCACCATAGAGCCCCTGGAGGATGCTGAACTGGGCCTGGTCCTCGTCCATCAGTTTGAGGTTCTCGCCGGAACCGGCGGAGCTGATGGCCGAAACGGAGATGTTCTCGGTGGGCTCAAGCTTTACCTTGACCAGTGTGGAAATGGCCACACCCACCGGGTAGTAGGTACCACCCGTGGTGGCTGTACCCATAATGTACTTGCCTTCCGCCTGCGCGGTCATGGACAGGCCAAGGCTGGCAGCGGCGAGCAGTGCGGTAGCGGATCTGAAAATGGTGTTCTTTGTCATGGTCTGGTCCTTCCCTGATCGGATTGTTGTCTTTATCAATCAATGGATCAGGGTAAATCTAGACCAGTGTAGCCAATACGGCCACTACTCCAAACGTCGTAGATAACAAGAGAAACCAGGAATGGCTGAGGCGGGGCAGGATGAACCGGGGGAGCCCTGCTCCCCCGTGGATAGCCGTATCAGTTATCGACTGCGTCTTCGGCGCGATCAGAGATTTTATCAGCGCCTTCTTTCACGTTATGCCAGGCGGAAGAGGTAGCCTGCTTGGTGTCTTCCCAGGCACTACGGCTGGTTTCCTTGGTGTTCTGCCAGGCCTGGCTCAGGCTCTCGCGAGTCTGGTTCCACCAGCTCTCATCGTATTCAGGCAGGGCCTTGATCTCGTCCTGGGTAGCTTCCATGTGGACTTCGTAGTCCTGGTCATCGAACTCGTCGCCGTCGTCGTCCTGCTCCTCGCGGACGGTGAAACTGCCACGCTCGGCAACCACGTCACGACCACCAAGGCCCAGTACATCGCCGGTCTTGATAACCAGGGAATGCACCGACATGTCGTCCCCCATGAGAATGTCTTCCACTTCACCGACTTCCTCACCGTTACTGTCATAGACGTCGGCATCCATCAACTCATCCGCTGAATAGAGCCCCTGTGCTGCCTGGGCTGACAGACCAAACGCCATTGAACCGGCGATCAGGGAAATGCCCATTGCGCGAACCAGACGTGTGCGTTTCATAGTGAACTCCTTCTTCCATAAACTCCCGGAAAATGGCTGACCCTAACGGGCCAAGCCAGGGAACGTGATGTGTGATGCCGATCACGTTGCCGATAAAACTAGCAACGGCGTCGCGACAGTCCAAGTGACGGAATGGCAATGAAACTTGCGGGAATTACGGACAAAAAGTCCTGAATTTCGGCTATCAATCGGGTTTTAGCTAACCGAAGAACCAGTAACAGACGCCGATGGCGGTCACGATGCCCGCCAGGTCCGCCAGCAGGGCACACGCCAGGCCATGGCGGATCCGCCGGATACCCACCGCGCCGAAGTAAACCGCCAGTACGTAGAACGTCGTCTCGGTGCTGCCCTGCATGGTGGCTGCCATCAGAGCCGGGAAGCTGTCTACGCCAAACGTGTCCATGGTTTCGATCATCATGGCCCGGGCACCACTGCCGGAGAGCGGCTTTATAAACGCCGTGGGCAGGGCATCAACGAACCGGGTATCCCAACCCAGTGCCTCTGCCAGCCAGCGGAAGCCCTCCAGCCCCGCCTCCAGCACCCCGCTGGCCCGCAAAACCCCTACCGCTACCAGCATGGCCACGAGATAGGGCAGCAGGCTGAGGGCCACCTGAAGCCCCTCCCTGGCACCTTCGATAAACGCGTCGTACACGTTCACCCGTCGCAGGGCCGCGATGGCCAGGAAACCCACGACAATACCGAACAGGGTCAGGTTGCCCACCAGGGTCGACGTGGCCTCCAGGGCCTGGGCAGACATGCCTGCCAGTGTGGCCAGCAACAGGCCAAGCGCTGCAGCGCCAGCTACCAGGTAGGCCAGCACTACCGGGTGCCAGAGCTTCAGCCTCTGCACCAGGGACACAGTCAGCAGCCCCACCAGGCTGGAGGCCGACGTGGCCAGCAGAATGGGCAGGAAGACGGCGGTGGGTTCGGCCGCGCCCTGCTGGGCCCGGTACATGAAAATCGTCACCGGCAGCAGGGTCAGGGAGGAGGTGTTCAACACCAGGAACAGGATCTGGGCGTTGCTGGCGGTATTCTTGCTTGGGTTGAGTTCCTGCAGGGAATGCATGGCCTTGATGCCGATGGGCGTGGCGGCGTTGTCCAGGCCCAGCACGTTAGCCGCAAAGTTCATGGTGATGTGGCCCATGGCCGGGTGTCCGCTGGGCACTTCCGGCATCAGTCGCCGGAACAGGGGGTCCAGCAAACGAGCGAGCACGTCCACCAGGCCGGCTTTTTCAGCAATGGCGAGAAACCCCAGCCACAGGGTCATGGTGCCGGCCAGAACCAACACGATTTCCACGCTGAGTTCGGCCATATCGAACAGCGCGGTTACCAGGCGGCTGAACACTTCCGGGTCGTTGTTACCCAGCCACTGCCACAGTGCGGCCGCAAAGGCCGCCAAGAAGAAGCTGAGCCAGATTCCGTTCAGCATGGACTGCTGGCCTCCCTGCCCGTCGGCCCGCACGCAACGGAGCCGTGGCTTCCTGTGCCATTCGCCATCCTCACCAGGCCCGTTCGCGCAGGCCGCCGGCCCGGCGCGCCCGACCGCCAAGCCACAGCAATACGGGCACCAAAGCCCGCAAAAGCGCCGCCAGTGGCAGCATCAGCCAGCGCAGGAGGATCAGTACCGGCAACAAAATCAGCGTCCAGCCTGCCCACTGCACCAGCCACGTGGGCAGGCCGGCAACCCGGGCAACTTCTGCCAGCACATCACTGATCACAACCGGGTGGCGGATCACAAGGTAGCCGGCGCCAATGACCAGTGGCCAGCGGGCATAGCGGGCGCTGCGCAGGACCATTCTTCCGGCACCGGTCACCCGCGCCGCCAGCGCGGCGGAGCGGGTCGAAAACCCGGCCCCTCGCGTAGTGGCTGCGGCGGCCCGGCCGGCGCGTAGTACCTTTACTGAGCTGGCAAAGACCAGCACATCCACCGATGCCCAGCCAATGTCAGACAGGCGGATTTCCTCGCCGGTGCGTTGACGGGTCTCCAGGGTACGGATGCCGCTGGTAAAGAAATCGGTGACGCCCTCGGTGATGCGCTCGGTCTGGATCCAGTGAACGGAACCGTCATCCGCCACTTCGAACTGGCCAAGAAAGCCGTGGCCCTCGGCATCAATAAAGTTAACGGCATACCAGCCACGCTGTTCCGGGATCAGTTCCGGAGCGGGTTCACCCTGTTCTGGCGCTTCAGGCGAAGTGGCGCTCTCATCCCGGGAAGGCTGGAAGCTCTCCACAAATTCCCGTATCCGGTCATACTGGCGGGACAGGGCATTCATTGATTCAATCGTCGCTACCGGGTTGTCGATAAAGTAGCTCACCGGTGGTAATACTGCTTCACCATAACGGCCCAGGATATCCCGGAACTCGCGTTCCGAGGCGTAAAGTGGCAAAACCCGGGCTGCCATATCCGGATAGCGCATGACCGCTGCCCGGGCCTTCAGGGACACCAGGGGATCATCCGACAGGTCCAGCAATGCCGCCTGTAGCTCAACCGGCAGCTCCTCCACCCGGGTCACATCGGGCAGGGATTCCTGCGCCTGAATCCGGACAAGTCTTTCTTCCAGGGGCTCGGGCTCATGCCACCCGGCCACGCCGGCGGCCAACACGCCGGCCAGTACCATCAGCACCACCGCAGTTTTCAACCGGGACACCTCGCGCTTTGGTCAGCAACAGATGCCCTCCAGCTTATACCATCCCTGTCAGGTTCTCCTATGGCTGCTCGGTCGGCACCACGCAAGACTCACATCACGTACATCCGGAACGGCATCCACAATCCCATGGCCACCATGATGAGGTTTTCCGTCAGCGAGACAAAGCCCAGGGGCACGTTGCTGTTGCCGCCCACGCAGGCGCACTTCAGTTCCCGCCGGTCAATATAGACCGCCTTGAAAACCGAGAAGGCCCCAATCGTGCCGATAAACAGGGCAATCGGCGATGCCAGCCAGATCAGTGCGCCCGCGAGCATGAGGATGCCCGCCAGGGTTTCACCAAACGGATACAGGTACCCGTAGGCCACCTGCCGCTGGGCCAGCAGGTCATAGTTGAGGAACATGGTGCTGAAGCTTTCCACGTCCTGCAGTTTCTGCAACCCCAGCAGGATCATCGCGATGGCGACAAATTTCTCAACGGTCATCAGGGAAAAAACGGCATGGTCGAAGAACCACATAACGCCAACGGCCATCAGCAGCGCCGTTCCAAATATCGCGATGACGGGTTGATAGCTGGTGTCGTCGTCCGGATCGTCCAGGCCAAAGTGTACCCTCAGTTCGTCATAGCCGCCGACACGCTGGCCATCGATAAAGGTCTGGGGCGTGGTATCCACGTTATGCTCGTCCTGGAACCGGTCCACTTCATCCCGGCTGGTAAGATGGTGGTCTTCCACCGTATAGCCTTTTCGTTCGAGCAGGAACTTGCTTTTCATCCCGAACGGGCAAAGATGTTCCGACATCACCATGCGATAGAGCTGGGCTATCTTGCCTGAATTCGCATTCTCCACTCGAGCTGCCTCCTCGGCGTTGCACGCCGATACCGGATAAATCAATCACGTTCTCCTGTTCAGCCTAGCAGTGGCCATGGCGCATTTGTGCCCAGCGCCCTTACGGTTGCGTAATACCGTCAACCGCCAGGATCTGTCTGCGCCGAATGACCAAAAGGCTTGCGCAATGGCTCCGGCCGCGTTAGATTCAGGTTTACTGTCAAACAAATCGATTTTCATACCCATGAATCTGAACGCCGTTGTCGTAATCGTGAAGCTAGTCCTGGTGGTCGTGGTGCCATCCGGGGGCTTTTGCGTGGACAGACGGTTGATTGACTGACAGACCAGACGAACACCAAGGCCCCCGGCACCGAAAGGTTCCGGGGGCTTTTTTTTGCACCTGAGAAAGCAAAGGGAAAACACCATGAACGGCGCACAGCACATCCTGGAGGCATTCCACCGCCACCACATCGACACGGTTTTCGGCTACCCCGGCGGCTGTATCATGCCGCTATACGATGCCCTGGTGGACGATGCGGTGGTGGAACATGTGCTGTGCCGCCACGAGCAGGCCTGCGCCCTGGCTGCCGATGGCTACGCCCGTGCCAGCGGCAAAACCGGCGTCTGCATTGCCACCTCCGGCCCCGGCGCCACCAACCTCATCACTGGTGTGGCCAATGCCCACCGGGACTCGGTTCCCATGGTGGTAATCACCGGGCAGGTGCCTTCCGCCCTGATCGGCACCGATGCCTTCCAGGAAACCGACATGCTGGGCATGGCCCTGGGTATCGTAAAACACAGCTACCTGGTGGAGCAGGCCGACGAACTGCCGGGCATCCTGGAGCAAGCCTTTCACCTGGCCAGCGAAGGGCGTCCCGGCCCGGTCTGGATCGACATTCCAAAGGACATCCTGCTGGCCGAGGTGATCGCCAGGCCGGCCGTTCAAGAAGTCGAGACCGGCAACGAGGACGTTGATGTCTCCAAAGTCATGGCAATGCTCAAGGCCAGTCAGCGACCCCTGTTATACAGCGGAGGCGGTATCTCACTGGCCCATGCGGAAGAAGCCTTCCGGGCCTTTACGGAGACCTCCGGTCTACCCGGCGTCACCACCCTCAAGGGGCTGGGTAACGCCGGCAAACGGGCACCGAACGATCTGGGAATGTTGGGCATGCACGGCTCCCGGGCGGCCAACCGGGCGGTCGCCGAATGCGACCTGCTGCTGGTAATCGGCGCCCGCCTGGATGACCGGGCCACAGGCAAGCTGGAGGCGTTTGCTCCCAATGCCCGGACCATTCATATCGACGCTGACGCCGCCGAGTTCAACAAACTGCGGCCTGCGGATCTTACCCTTAAGGGTGATCTGACAACGATTCTGCGGGCTCTCACGGGGGAAGTCGAAACGTCACCCCTGGCCATCAGCCACTGGCAGCAAACCTGCGGTCAGTGGCATACCACTGGCGGCTTCCATGCAGCGGATAACGACGACCCCTACGCCCCCATCCATGGCCCGGCGTTTATTCGCCAGCTCTCCCGCATCGCCCCCGACGACACCGTCATTGCCTGCGACGTTGGCCAGCACCAGATGTGGGTCGCCCAGTACTATGACTTTGACCATCCCCGCCACCACCTGACCAGCGGCGGCCTGGGCACCATGGGCTTCGGCCTGCCGGCAGCGATCGGTGCACAGTTCGCCGACCGGGACAGTATGGTGATCAACGTGACCGGTGATGGCTCCTTCATGATGAACGCCCAGGAGCTGGCCACCATCCGCCGTTACCAGCTACCGGTGAAGATCATCATCCTGGATAACCAGTGCCTGGGCATGGTCCGCCAGCAACAGGAGCTGTTCTACAACAACCGGGAAAGCCAGATCGACCTGGACGATAACCCGGACTTCCTGACCATGGCGAAGGCGTTTGGTATCCACGCCCTGCACATCAACCGTAGTGACCAGGTCCGCCGCGGGATCGAAACCCTGCTGGCCTACCGGGGCCCGATGCTGCTGCACGTCGCCATCGCCCGGGAAGAAAACGTCTGGCCCATCGTCAAACCTGGCGCCGGCAACACCGACATGATTGACGAAACCCACCGCCCACGACGCAACAAGGAGCACGTAGCATGAACCCGCAACCGAAGGCCGCCAGCTACCAGATACACTGCCGCATGACCCCGGAAGCCGCCGCCCTGGAACGCCTTTGCCAGGTGGCGCGGGTTCGCGGTTTCCGCATTACACGGATGGCCATGGAGCAGGTCGGCAACTCGCTGGATATCGCCCTCACCCTGGAAGGCACGCGGCCTATCGGGATGCTGCAAAGCCAGTTAGAGAAGTTACAGACGGTGGTTGGTGTGACTCTCGCAGACCAGGAACAACCGTTGGCCGCAAATCAGGAGTATCGGGTGACAGCGTCGTAGCGGCTGATAACCCTAGCTCAACTCCAGGAGCCGTATCAGATTATCCCGGAACGCCTCGGCCGATGGGCGCCCTACCAGGCCCTCGGCCAGGCGGATCGTCTTGCTGCCATCTTTCACGGCGAGGGCCATAAAGTCGGTCGTACGCCCACCCTGGCCCATACTAATACCACCATGGAACGTCAGCTGCTCTGCGTGCATCAACTTTCCCTGACGCCGCCAGAGTGGCAGGCCAAGCCAGTAGCGCACGGTCGATACCCGTGTACCCTTGACGGATACGGTAAGGCTCCGGCCCATCATGAAGACACCGCCGATTACCAGCGGCAAACCGATGAGCAGGAAAGGGACGCTCATCATGTAAAGAAAGGCACCTTCCGGTTCACCCAGACGCCACATCCAGGCACCAAATCCCGCAAAGCCTGAACCGAACAGTATCACGGTCAGCTTCATAAAAAGATGCCGTCCGATTCGGCTGTGTAGTACCCATCCACCAGCCTGTCGGCGAACCTCTATCTGTTCGGCAGCTTCCGAGATTGCCCGAATCCGGCCCTGTTGTTCATGGTAACGAACATGAGACTCACTGAGCCGGACAGCGGAGCGTGCGGTACCTTGCTCGACGGGACATTCGTAGGTTCGCCGGAGGGGATGGCGCCCTCCACCGTGGAGCAACAGGCGCCATTTCACCTGATCCCGACCCTGAATCCCCGAGGCATGCAGGTTATCGGGAGGCTCGAAACGGAACAGTATCTCCATTCCCTTGCCCAGCTCGCGCACCTCGGGCACCTGATCCTCATGCCAGAGCATGTTTTCCAGCCCACTACGATTACTTCTGCTGGCATCCACCTTCAGGCACTGAAGGGTTACCACCCACTCTCCTTCATCAGAACCTTTCGCCAGGGCAATTCGTCCCCCAACGTCGCCTCCCACCTGACCCGGTGCCGGGTCCAGTGACAAAGGGGCGGGGCCGAAACGCCGCCAGCCTCGCCAGGTCTTCCAGGCGGTATAGCCAAGCCAGAAACCCACGACAGGGAATAACAGAAAGAAAAGAACATACCAGTTCCCCTCCGCCAGCTGCGCAGGCATGGCAGCGTAGGCCGGATAGCCCACGGCCAGAAACGCAAACGACAGAAAACCCTGTAACCAATAGCTCTGTTTTTCCGTAGAGGCAATCGGGCCTGTGCCCGTAGACGCTGCAGAAGGTTCACGCACCCCCGTCCAGACGAGGAACACACCGGCACCGGAGAAAATCGCACCAAACGCCGCCATGAAGCCCATCTTTTTCCAACGTAGCTCTCTCACCAGGTAGCTTTCGGACGGAGCGTCCGGATTGACCCAGGCCTTCAGGCTTCCCCGGCTTTGTGCGCGTTCCAGACGTGAGACCAGCCGCTCATTATAGCGGCTGATATTGTCGCTGCCCCGGTCGTAGCCCACTCGCCTACCGGCGTACGGGCGCCCTTCGTAAACATAGTGATAGCGAGCGTCGACAGCATTGGTCGTACCGCTGTCGGCAACTCTGTTGCTGGTTAGCCGGGCATATTCAAGCTGAGCCGGCACCCGTTCCCACCCGGACGTGAGTCCATGCTTGATCAGAGTATGTAGCGGTCCAAGTACAATCACGCCCAGGCCCGCCAACAGAAAAACAAGTCCGAAAATAGCCGGGGCGATTCGGTAACGCTTACGGGTATCTTCCGATGCCACGCCGATAGCTCCTATACCAAGGGTTCCTGATCGTCAGGGAAGGATTGTGCACGAACAGGCAGCCGGTTGGCGGTGATCCGGCACACAGGGCACAACTGAAATGATCGGATGCTTACCGGAAAACGTGCTGAGGTCTCACTATCCAGGCACGGCCATGCAAAACATTCCCGGGCACAGTAAAGTTCGGGAAAATTATCGCTAAGCCAACAAAGGAGTCCAGGATTGTTCAGCGCCGCATTTATCGGGATGGGGATACTACTGCTGATCCTGAGCCGGGGCCGCTTCGGCGACCAGGACCGCTTTTTCAGTAACAGCTACACCGTACCAGGTACGGTGGCCGAACTCGTGGAACAGCACTTCCTCGCCGGCACCAGCCAGCGGCAGCCGCGTATCCGGTTCAGCACGGATGAAGGCCTGTTTGAATTTGATGCGCCGGTTCGAGCCAGGGCCCATGGTCTCTGGCCTGAAAGGAAGGTGGACGTCCACCTGAGCCAGGACTTTCCAGGGGTTGCCATGCTCAAGCTTCACCAGCACCAGCGTGCCCCTGCATTTATACTGGTCGGCGCAGTGTTTATCGGGATCGGCCTGTTCAACCTGCCTGCGATGGTGGACGAGGTAACAGACTATCCGATGCTGTCGTTACTGATGCTGGCGGCCGTGGTTGCTACCGGTGCAGCCAGGGTCAGCGCGTTCCGTAACTTCATGGCCAGTTATTACGGATTGAGTGACAACATACGACCCGTATCCGATGCGGATATTCGCCTCTCGTGCAGTAATTCAGACGTCCTGACAGGAGAGCCTGAAACTGAATCCCTGCGCCAGCCGCGTGGCATTCACACTGGACCTGCCGGTGGTTAACAAGCTTGATTAGTGTTGCCCTTGCGCTTGCTCCGACGACGACGCCATAGCATTCTTCCACGGCGACCTCATCATTCGCTCACGGGGATACCACCATGCACCTGCCCTTCTGGCTGACCACCGCCGGCCTGTCACCCGTGCTGCTCTATCAGGGCAAACAGGCACGGCGCAATACCGTGCGACTACCAGAGGCGGGCGGCGAGCCTTTCGGGCAGTACGGCGAAGGTATTCCGGAACGGCGGATACTGGTGATTGGCGAATCCACCGCGGCCGGGGTTGGCGTGCAAACCCACGACCAGGGGCTGGCCAGTCAGCTTGCGAGACGGCTGCATGAACGTACCGGTCGGGTTACCGCGTGGCATACCTTCGGCATCAATGGCGCCACCCTCGCCGAACTGATGGACCAACTCGATACCGACGCCCTGCCCGAGGCGGACCTGGTCCTGCTGAGCATGGGGGTGAATGACACCACAGCCCTGACACCCCGCAGCCGGTTCCGGCAGCAATTGGTAACCCTGGGCGAGCAGCTGCGCAATCGCTACGACTCACCACTGGGATTGCTAAGCGTACCGCCCATGCACCGTTTCACCGCATTGCCATCACCGTTGCGGCAGGTCATGGGCTGGCGGGCGCGGCAGCTGGACGGTGTTTACCGGAAGCTTGCCCGGACGCAGCCGGAGGCCTTCGTCCACCTTTGCTACCCGCCCGTCACTGATTCCGAGTTGTTGGCGGCTGATGGCTATCACCCAGGTGAGAGCGGCTACCGGCTTATGGGTGAAACCCTGGCAGAGCTGGTAGATCAGTAAATTTAACCGGGCGCCTTCATGGTAATGATCGCCTGTAATATCTTGCCCACCGGGCCCTGACAATCAAACAGCGTCGTTTCCACCAGGCCGACACCGGTGTCCTGCATCCGGCTTCGGGCATCCAGCCCCAGCCATTCGCCCACCGGGCTCCGATGCAGGTAGAGGGTAACGTCTGTATTGATACAGCCCAGCTCGCTGGACAGGTTCAGCTGACCGACGCCATTGCCGAAATCACAGAGTGTGGCCGCCATAACGGTAGGACTGGTTTCCACACCCTGGACCAGCGGTAGCGGTAGTTTCAGCCAGGCCACCCCCTGCCCGCCACCATCCACGCCTTCTATAACGACGGCCTTCGCCGTACTGTGCAGACCCACGGGTGAATAACGGTTCTGCCAGCCACCGGCTTCGGCAATGCTGGCCTCCACTGGCCAGGACGGAGGCTCCAGCTCTGTTGGTTGAAATTGTCCCTGTTCCGGTACAGTAACCGGCCGGTTCTCGAGGAACAGCGCGCTTGCCCTGGTCACCTCGGCCTCACCTGCGAATAACGACGCCTCCAGGATCTGCAGCCGTTTGCCGCCGCGCACCAGGCGGGTCGTCACCGTCAATGGAGCGTTGGGGACAGCTCGCAGCAGGTCCACGGTAAGTCGTGACAGGTGCAGATCCATATTGTCCGACGCCTGTTCCACGGCATGGGCCATCAGCCCGACCACCGGCCCACCGTGCAGTTGCCCCGGGCTCCAGGGGCTGCCGCAGGCGGGCGTTGGCAGATACAGGTCGCCGTCTCGCTGAAAAAGCGCTTCAGTCATGGGTTGTCCTTGTTATTGTGGAGGTCTGGTAAAGCAACAGGTTACCAGAATCCACCCGGACGTCCCGCCCGTGACTTACTTCTTCGCCATGGACTCCAGCATGCGGTTCACTGCGTCCAGGTGTTCCGGTTCGTTATGGCACATGCCCTGGAAGACGGAACACAGGTCCAGGAAGTCCTTCAACTCCATGCGCTGGGCCATTTTCATCAGACGCTTGGTCAGGCGGGTAGCTTTCGGCGGCTGGCTGGCGATGCGAGTAGCCATCTTCATGGTCGTGGGCATCAACTCGTCAGCAGGCACCACTTCCAGCGCGATACCCAGCTCCTTGGCCTCTTTTGCTTCCACCACACGGCCTGTGAGGGTCAACTCGAAGGCACGCTGGTAGCCAATCAGGCGCTGCATGAACCAGGCACCGCCATCGCCAGGGATAATACCCAGGTTGAGGAAGGTCTCGCCAAACTTCGCCTTCTCGGAGGCAATGCGCACGTCGGCCATGTTGGCCAGGTCAAAGCCGGCACCAATAGCCGGGCCATTAACGGCAGCAATAATAGGCACTTCCACCGCCTGCAGGGCGAGCGGTATACGCTGGATACCCTTGCGGTACCGGTCCGAGCATTCGGCCACATCACCAGCAAAGTCGCCGCCCCGTTCTGCCATATCGCGGACGTTACCACCGGCACTGAACGCCGAGCCCGCACCGGTAATGACCAGCACAGAGACGTCGTCACAATGGTTCACCCAGTCGGCGGTGGCGACAAGATCGTCAATCAGGTTGGAACCGGTCAGTGCGTTGCGCAGGTCATGACGGTTCAGGGTCAGCACCGCGACACGGTCTTCGAGGGTCAGCAGGGCATCAGTCAGTTGGGGGAGGTTGCTCATCAGGGGCTCCTTGGTTGTCTTGGGGGAACACAAGGATAAACCACCGGTTATGAATTTGCTTCCGGAGAGCGAAGCCCGTGCTTTCCCTGGTGCCCCTGGGTTCGCTCGTTGACCTACTGCGGGACGTCCCTGCAAACACCAAGGCTATACAGGTTCGGCACCAAGGATCGGCAAGCTTAAACCGACGATAAAAATAAAGGTTACTACTACACCAAGCAGAAATATCCCCAAATTCAGTTTGAGCTTTTTACCACTATCGCTGACCAGAAGTTCTTTCGCGGTAAGCAATATCAAAACGCCGACTACAACGACTTTAAACAGCAGGGAACTATAAGTCTCAACAATTGCACCGCATACACCGCTGGCGCAGTTTGATAGACCTACCCATTGCTCAGCTACCACGGGGAATGACCAAGCACCAGCCCAGATCAGAATAGAGAGCACAAGCAGGAGATAGCTAAGAAACAGTTTAGTGCCAGGTTGTTTAACGTTTTCCATGTGGATGTCCGCCTTATCCTATGACTGACATTCAGCAATCGACTCTTTAGCACCCGGCATAATTTTTAGAGACCCGCGAACCATCGTTTCGCACACCTGAATACCGGAGCAAGAAATTTCATATGCCTCAATGACATTGGTCGAAGTCACGATTTGTTCGCACAATCTCGAGCAACGCGATAGTGCCTGCGTTTAGCCCAACGGGAGCATTATTGATAGCGAGGTCTGCGCCGAGAATGGTGATGTTGGCTTACGCCATGTAATCGATACTACTCATGAAATGTCCTTTTCATCTAGTGTCGCGGTAAGGGTCACTCTTGACCTGGCCTACTGCATGCTGTCGTCATTTACAGGAAGGGTCCGCCGCAGGAAATCTGTGCTGAGCCCCAGCACAGAACTGTCGCCAAGGATGCGACGGTGACCCACTCCGGATACCGCGTGCAGGGTCGACAAGGGCCAGGCTGCCCCGAGCTCCCGGCTTTCCTCAAAGGGTACTTCGCGATCCTCCGGGTCGTGCAACAGCAGGGACGGGTGTCGCAGGCCCCGGGCCAGGTGCGACATTTCCATTGTTTCAATGGGAATGCCGGTTTCGGCCTCCATCAGCGTCATCAGTGCCCGCTGCCCCCCGGCGTCCAGCCCGGTCTGTAATGCGGTGCGTTCAAGGACCCGCCTGAAAGAACTGGGGCCGGCCAGATGAACACTGGCATCAACCTCCAGGCCATGGGCGAACGCATACAATAAGGCCGGTGATCCCATGGAATGACCAACTGCCGCCTGCACCGGACCCGCCGCCGCTACCACCTGCAGTATCGACTGTCCCAGCAGCACCACATTGCTGTGGTGACCGCCGGACTCCCCATGACCCGGGCCATCAAATGCCACAACCTGGTAGCCCGCTGCCAACAGCGGTTCAACGAAGCTGCCCAGGTGACTCGCCCTGCTGTCCCAACCATGAACCAGCAGCACAGCGGGCCCACTGTGCCCCCACCGCCAGATTGCCACCCGGTCCCCGCTGAATACCGTGTTTAGTTGAGTTGCCCCGGCCAGCAAGTGCGTCTCAGGCTCCGTGGCCGGAACCCGGCGAGGCTGTATCAACTGCTGGAAAACCTTGTCGGCCGAGGGTCCTTCGGTCCCTCTCCGGGGTGAGTGCTGCGCAATAGATCCTTCGGTATTCATAAGCAACCGCCTTTATATGATGATATTAATATTACTACTATCATACAAAGGCGGGCGCCTGTCAAGACCTGGGGTCGGGCTCTATTGCTGTCGTTGTACCAACAGGGCCTGATGGACAAGACTAAACCAGCGAGAAATTCGTAACCTGCTGATATCAAGAAGGAAGTGGCTTTCATGGGATTGATTATCGTCAGGGCGCAGCGCAGTGCCAAAGTAGTGTGACCGGCGGACGCTCCTTATGGACAGCTTGCACAAACTGCAGCCCGGGGCCAATATGAACCGGTAAAAACAACAACAAGCTATCCATTAAGTGACTTTGCCAATGTCCACTGAAAAGACAGGTTTTGACATCCATTCCGATGAGAACGACGCTGGCCCCAGACCGCTATTCTATGGCTGGTACGTGGTGGCTGCGGCCTTCGCCGTGACCTTTGTGGGTTTTGGCGCCGCCTACAGTTTCAGTGCCTTTGTCGACGCCCTGCAACAGGAATTCAGCGCCTCCCGGGGTGCGGTCTCGCTGGTGTTCTCCCTGGCAGGATTCCTGTATTTCAGCCTTGGGGTAGTCACCGGGCCACTGGCAGACCGGTTCGGTACCAGGCCCATGGCCATTGCAGGTATGGTCTTTGTATCGGCGGGGCTGGTGCTGGCAGGTTTTGCAGACAACCTGGTACACGTCTACCTCGCCTATGGTCTTGGCGTGGGTCTCGGGGTTGGCTGCTCCTATGTGCCTTCAGTGGGCACAGTTCAGCGCTGGTTCGCCCGCAGGCGCGGGTTTGCCTCGGGCCTGGCTGTCAGCGGTATCGGGTTTGGCACCCTTTTGATGCCCATTCTGGCCGCGCTGCTGATTGGCACCGTTGGCTGGCGTACGGCCTATATCTCGCTGGGCATACTCTCTGCCCTGGTAGGCATCACCATGGCACTGCTGTTCGTCAACGATCCCCGCAGTAAAGGCCTGGCTCCAGATGGGGGTCCCGCGCTGCCCGCTACGTCATCGGGTGCGTCCGAGGGCACCGAGCTCCGGGTTGCAGTGCGGTCACGGCCCTTCCTGACACTGTACTTCGCCGGACTGATTGCCTCCTTCGGGCTGTTCGTACCTTTTGTGCACCTGGTGCCCTTCGCGACGGATCAGGGCATGTCCGCCGGTCAGGGAGCCTTCCTGCTGGGTATGGTGGGCGTGGGCAGTACGGTGGGGCGCTTCCTGCTGGGCAATGTGGCTGACCGCATTGGCCGTCAGCTGGCCCTGATCCTTGCCTTCGCGGGTATGGGCGTGACCCTGCTGATCTGGCTGGTGTCAGACACCCTGGTACCACTGGCGATTTTCGGCCTGACCTTCGGTACCTTCTACGGGGGGTTCGTCGCCCTGATGCCCGCCCTGGTGATGGATTATTTCGGTGGCCGGCACATCAGCAGTATTATTGGTGTGCTCTATACCAGCGTGGCCCTGGGCACCCTGGTCGGACCGACCGCGGCAGGCTATGCCTACGACCTGACCCAGAACTATACCCTGGCCATTATTGGCAGTATCGCGGCTAACCTGGTTGCCGCGGGAGCCATCGTGACACTGCGTAAACCCGGCACCTGAAAGTCAGCCCCGAAAACCGTGCTCAGGCTTGCCCGTGTCCCGGGCTGGCGGCGCGTACCGCCTCCAGGTCCTGCGAGAGACTCAGCGCCTGTTCGGCCCGGGCAAGTGCCATGGCGGCGTGGCGCAAGGCTGCCTCCGCCACATCACGGTCGTGGCTGGCTGCGAGCACCGACAGGGTTTGCTGCAGGGATACGGCAACTTCAACCGTACCGGCGCCGTCGCGACCAATGCCGGTGAACGCGCCGTCAAACAGGTTGCCCACATCCACCGCAGGCAGCTCCACCCGGTCGAACGGAGCCTCCACCGATCCAGCCGGAACCGGCTGACACCATTCATCAAGCAGCCGCAACATGGTTTGTAGCACCTTGCGGGCTGTGCCCGGGTCATTCACTGCCGGAGAAAGCGCCTTCATGGCAATTTCAGACAGCACCACGAAGCCAAAGCCCGGATCCTGGTCGAATACCCGGTCACGGTCCACGGTGAAGCACGCCGCCAGCTGGTCCGTTTCGATCCGCTCTGGTGCGGTCTCGGAAAACCACACCCGTGCCATTTCTGCCCTGGGTGACAGGAAGCTGCCTGGCAGTGCGATGACCCTGACCCTCGCCCGGTTTTCCTCAGCCCAGGCCTGCAAATCCTCAACATTGATTTCCTGGACATAACCCACCGTGTCGGTAACCACCGGGGTTCCCTCCGGCACACGTCCTTCCGGGGGCACACCTCCCAGCCAGGGGCGCCGACGATTCTGCGTGAGCACCGCCCGGGTTGCCCGTTCAGCCCGGTCAATCACCGGCCCCAGCAAGCCCAGACGGGCAATGCTGTCCACCCAGTAAACGAACACCAGGACCACCATGGCGAACACAAACAAGGCGGCCGCGAAGATCACAAAGTAGCCATCACCCTCAAAATAGCCCTCCTCAAGGCTGACCCGTGCGATGACACTGAAGATAAAGGCAGCAATGAAGGTGGAGTGCGCAAGTTGGGATATATCGTCCCGCAACACCAGGTTGAAACTGCGGGGTGTCCCGCTGCTGGTGGCAGCGGTATAGGCGGATACCATGGAACCGACCGCGAAGGTGGCGATCACCAGCATGCTGGCCGCGAGGATGGACAGCAGCGTTTCCACGGTATCCCGTTCAATATCCGGCAGCCAGCCACCCAGACCAGAGCTGTCGGCCCAGCCCGCAGCAAAAACCGCCACCAGGGAGCTGATACTGAACACCGCCGGCCGGAACCAGAGGCGCTCCCGCAAGCGGTTGATCAGAAACAGGATTGATTTGCCCTTGCCGGTCATGGACCTGCTCCCTGGTATGGCTACCACTGCCGTGCAAGGGCCGGATACATCCATATCCGGCCCCCGCAAACACTGTAAACAAGAACGGAAAGGCCCGTGTCCAGGCGGGGTCAGCCCTTGTCGTCGCCCAACTTGTCCTGCGTACGCAACTCAAAGTCGCTGGCGTCGTGGCGCTCCAGCAGCTGACCTGCGGGGTCGCCCCAGGCCCGGTTGACCATCTGGCCGCGCTTCACACCAGGACGGGACTGCAGCTGCTTACTCCAGCGCACCACGTTGGTGTAGCTGTGTGCCTCGATAAACTCCTGGGCCTCGTAGATGGTGCCGGTCACCAGCTGGCCGTACCAGGGCCAGATGGCCATATCGGCGATGGTGTATTCACTCCCGGCCACGAACTCGTGCTTCGCAAGCTGCCGGTCCAGCACGTCCAGCTGGCGCTTGACCTCCATGGTGTAGCGGTCAATGGGGTACTGGAACTTCTCCGGTGCGTAGGCGTAGAAGTGGCCAAAGCCACCACCCAGTATCGGTGCGCTGCCCATCTGCCAGAACAGCCAGTTGAGGGTTTCCGTACGACCATGAATATCCTTCGGTATGAAAGCGCCGAACTTTTCTGCCAGGTAGAGGAGCATAGAGCCGGACTCGAATAGCCGCAGAGACGGATCCACACTGTGGTCGACCATGGCCGGAATCTTGGAGTTTGGGTTTACATCCACGAATCCACTGGAGAACTGATCACCCTCCATGATGCGAACCAGCCAGGCGTCATATTCTGCTCCCTCGAAGCCCTTTTCCAGCAACTCCTCCAGCATGACAGTCACCTTCACGCCATTGGGGGTGGCCAGGGAGTAGAGCTGGAGCGGGTGCTTGCCTACCGGTAGCTCCTTGTCGTGGGTCGGACCGGCAATGGGGCGATTGATATTGGTGAATTTACCGCCGCCCTGCTTGTCCCATTTCCATACTCTCGGGGGTGTGTAGGTATTCTCGGTCATGGTGATACTCTCGCTTGCCGCTTCTGTTGGTATTCAGCGTGGTGATCCATCTTGCCACCAGCCCGGACCAGACGCCAACCCTGCCGGCGGGGCTCACAGCTTTCCCTTGACCCCGAGGCGGTCCAGGTAGACATGCAGCTCGGCCTCGCTGAGATTGACGTATTCCAGCACCCGCCCGTACAGCATGACGGTGGGTACATTACGGCCATTGCGCTCCAGTTGCGCCTGGTTCAGCACATGGAGAATGATGCGCTCGGTGCGGGTGAGGCCATCCCGGACGTCGGGGATGGTTTCCAGCACCAGGTCCGGATCATGGTCGCCGTGGTAATCATTCGATGCCATGGTGATACGGGTTTTCCTGCCAACAGGTTCAATAGCCGCAGCCGCCGCTGTCATCTACGGGGCTACTCTTGATCGTAGAATAGGATGGTAAACCTGAAATGTCCTGTTACAACAACAGATGGAGCCGTGGATCATGACCGTGCACCACTGGCAACCGATAGCAGTGCTTTTGTTCCTGGCGGTGGGTGCCAGTGCCTCGGGACAACCCCCAAACCCGATTCCCCGGTTCTCGGAATTGCCAGCGCTTACCAGCGAGCACGGCTGGGAACCCCTGGAGTTCCCGGATATCGGGCGCCAAAGCCAGTATGAACTGGTCTCCGATCCGGACCAGGGACAGGTGATACAGGCCCGGGCGGATAACAGTGCCTCCGGCCTGATCACACGGGTTTCCCTGGAACCGGGGGATTCACTGATCCTGCGCTGGCGCTGGAAGGTGGACAATACCCTGGAAAAGGGCGATGCCCGCCGCAAGTCCGGTGATGACTACCCGGCGCGTATCTATGTGGCGTTTGAATTCGAGCCGGAAAAGGCCAGCTGGTTCGAGCGCACGAAACGCAAGACCATCAGCGCCCTGTTCGGGGAAGATCTGCCCGGCAAGGCCCTGAACTACATCTGGGCTAACCGCCTGCCCCAGGGGGAGATAGTCGCGAACCCGTTCACTGATGACACCATGATGATTGCAGTGAACTCCGGCGAGGAAGAATTGGGCCAGTGGGTCACCGTTGAACGGGACATCGTGGCTGATTACCGCGCCGCCTTCGGGGAGGATCCGCCCCGACTGGTGGGCGTGGCGATCATGTCCGATACGGATAACACCGGTGAAATGGCAAGGGCCTGGTATGGGGATATCAGCCTGAGCCGGCGTTGAGCGTTATTCCAGCGGCAGGCCTTCCATCCGTCGCGCCTGGCCAGCGCGCTCGACCGGTAACACCTCGCCCCGACTGACCAGGCGATCCCAGGCCTGGTCGAAATCCTGCCTCCATCGGGGCGCCTGTTCGGCAGCCGTCGAAAACAGCCACGCGGCATCCCGGACCCACATGGGCGTAAATCGTATACCGGGAACCGGCTCTTCCATCAGCAGGTTCAAGACCGGCTCCTGATAGTCCAGCAGGTATTCACCACGCCCGCGCGCCAGCATCTCAAGGGCCGAGCGATGATTGTTGGTATTGATGGCCCGGATATGATCGGTGTGGCTCAGGTAGGTGGCAAGGCCGGCATAGTTGTAGCCGGTAATGGTAATGAGCGTCTGACCATACAGATCGTTGAAGTGACCGGGCTCGGGGGTGTCAGACAAGTACCAGACACCATAGGCCACCCGCAGCGGGTTGGTGTCGCTCTCCAGCACCTGGCCTCCCAGCGCCGGGTTGCCCGCGAACCCCTGCCAGAGATCAATATCCCCCCTTTCCAGGTAGTAATACACCCGGGCGGTGGGCAGGTAGAGGAAATTCAGGTCGTACCCGGCTTCCTGCGCAACCTTGCGGGTAAGTTCCACAAAGCGGCCATCCGGCTCACCTGCGGCATTGCGAAACTGATAGGGTGGAAAATCCACATAACCGACAGTCAGAGGCCGTTCATCACCCACCGTCAGCAGTGGGATCAGCAACCAGGCCATCAATAGCAACCTTGCCATGGTTTTTATCCTTGGATACCGGCAACGGCAGACACGCGTTTCGTGACGCACCATAGGTCCTGCCAGGGGTCAGTTCAACACCCCATAGTACGTGCCGGTTACACCAGGTAGATCACACACAGCAGTCCCACCACACCCATCACGATGGTGTATGGAAAGGCCATCACCACCATCCGGCCATAGGACAGACGAACCAGCGGGGCAATGGCGGACGTCAGCAGGAACAGGAAAGCCGCCTGGCCGTTGGGGGTGGCAACACTGGGCAGGTTGGTCCCGGTGTTAATGGCCACCGCCAGCGTCTGGAAGTGCTCGTTACTGATGGCACCGGCCTCCAGGGCCTGCTTGATCTCACTGATATACACCGTTGCCACAAAGACGTTGTCACTGATCATGGACAGCAGCCCATTGGCCATGAAGAACATACCCGGCTGCTGGCTTTCCGGAAGAGTGAGTACGAATTCGATAATCGGTTTGAACAGGTGCTGGTCGTGGATGACTGCCACCACGGCAAAGAACACCACCAGCAGTGAAGTAAACGGCAACGACTCCTGGAACGCCTTGCCAATCTGGTGCTCGTCAGTTACCCCGGTAAAGGAGGTGATCAGGATGATCACCAGCAGACCGATCAGACCAACCTCGGCCAGGTGGAAGGCCAGCCCGACCACCAGTACACCGGCGGCGAAGGCCTGGATCCACAGGGCTGCCTGGTCCGACTTGGTACGCTTGGCCTTCTCGTTATCGGCAAATTCCTCCAGCACACGCCGAACAGCCCTCGGTAGTCGGGTGCCGTAACCAAACCAGCGCAATTTCTCGAGCGCCCAGCAGGTGAACAGACCAGCCCCGAGTACCGGCAGGCTAACCGGCGCCATATGCTCGAAAAAGCTCACAAAGTCCCAGCCTACAGTCTTGGCGATCAGCAGGTTCTGGGGCTCGCCCACCATGGTGGCCACCCCACCCAGTGCCGTACCGATGGCACCGTGCATCAACAGGCTTCTGAGGAAACCGCGGAAGTGTTCAAGGTCGTTCCGGTGCAGCTCGATGACATCCGCATCGCTATTGGCGTTATGGTCCTTCTGCTGGTAACCCTTGCCTGAAGCCACTTTGTGATAGACCGAATAGAAGCCGACGGCGACGCTGATGATCACCGCCGTTACCGTCAACGCATCCAGGAAGGCCGACAGCAGCGCGGCTGCCGCGCAGAACAGCATCGACAGTGCCGACTTCGACCGTACCCCGACCAGGATCTGGGTAAAGGTCACCAGCAGCAGCTCTTTCATGAAGTAGATACCCGCCACCATGAACATCAGCAGCAGGATGACCGGGAAGTTGATCAGCAGCTCGTGATAGACCGCCTCCGGGGTGGTCATGCCGATCAGCAGGGCCTCCACAGCCAACAAGCCGCCGGGTAACAGCGGATAGCATTTCAGCGCCATCGCCAGGGTAAAGATGAACTCGCCAACCAGGAACCAGCCCGCTACCGCAGGCCCGAACATAACGACCACAATGGGGTTAATTACCAGGAACAGCAGAATCAGCTGCTTGTACCAGACAGGAGCTTTCCCCAGGAAATTGGCGGCGAAACCGCCGAATACGGTCGATGGCATTTTTCTATCACTTCTATAGGGCGAGTCTTTTAACGGGCGCGCGCATATTACCAGATGCGCTGGCAAATGTGCTTGATATTCGGTAAGGGATATGCGAAAGGGCGACTAATTTGGTGCTTCCCGTTGCCCACATACGGACCATGCGCACCACGTTGGTGCGATCCCGTTTATCAAACGGCAGCATGCCGCCCACCAACGCCAAATATAATCCTTATTTATCAACCATATGCCTCACATGGCATGGAGCTTGATAGGTTCACGATACGCAGCGAGACGTTGGTACTGAGCCACATATCAAAGCGCGACAATCTGACAAAGAGGTCAACTAGGGTTCCGGCCTGCGGCAAAAACACGCAGGTGACTGGTCCGAGAGTTGACGACCTTTTCCAAGGTTACACGGCGGGACAAAAGCCCGGGAGGATCGTTCAGTGACTGACGCCTCTCGTATTTTGAACCCCGAACCAGGAGGAAAAGGTGATGCCCGCAACCGCAGCTCCCCTCTACGACGATCTGATTCCCGGCGGATCCCACTGGTCTTTTGTCATGCGCCGTGGCCATGTATTACGCCTGATCGATGAAACCGGCGGCGCCAACGTCGGCATGCTGATGTACAACCCCGAGAATCCCCTCGAACGCTACAACATGCCGGACACCCTCAAGAACCAGCACACCTTCAAGCTGACAAAAGGTCACGTTCTGCTGTCTGACATGGGGCGGGTCTTCGCCTCCATCACCCGCGACGACCTGGGCTGGCACGATACCGTCAGCGGCACCTGCAACGCCGATCTGGTGGAGGCGCGCTGGGGCCGCAAGACCTATCAGGACGCCCACAACCACTACCACCGCAACGGCTTCACCAGTTTCCTCAACGAGCTGGCCAAGCACGGCCTGGGCAAGAAAGACCTGACCGCCAACCTCAACTGGTTCAGCCGGGTGAAAACCGATGACGACGGCAATATGCGCTATGTAAGTGGTCACTCACGCGCCGGCGCCACCGTCGACCTGCGCTTCGAGATGGACACCATCGTGGTGCTGCATACCTGCCCGCACCCGCTCAATCCGGCCGAGGAGTACCCCAGCCATCCCCTGCGCTATCAACTTTTCAGGGCGGCTCCGGTCACCGATGCCGACCCTTGCAAGACCTCGTCCCCGGAGGCTACCCGCGCCTTCGCCAATACCGCCCTGTATCACATGATGCAGTAACAGGAGGCCGGACATGATCAAGCAAAGCACCCTGAATCCCGAAAACGCCGCCTTCCGCGAAACGGTTCCCGCAGGCGAGTATTTCCTGAAGGTGGTGAAGGCCGGCGAGACCGTGCGCATCCTCGACCTGGAAGGCAACCAGGCAGCCGACACCCTGTTCTATAACGCCCACAACCCCACCGAACGCTACAGCGCCGTCGACACCATCCGCGAGCAGGGCAACGTCTACCTGACCGCCGGCTCACGCCTTATGTCGTCGGAAAACAACGTGATGCTGGAAATCACTGCCGATACCTGCGGACGCCACGACACCCTCGGCGGCGCCTGTGCGGCGGAGAGCAACACCACCCGCTACGCCCTGGAGAAAAAGTGCATGCACGCCTGTCGCGACAGCTGGCTGGTCGCCGTCACCGAGCACGACGAGCTGGGCATGACCAAGCGGGACATCACCCACAACATCAACTTCTTCATGAACGTACCGGTGACCGCCGACGGCGGCCTGACCTTTGCCGATGGCATCTCCGACGCCGGCAAGTACGTGGAGCTGGAAGCGAAGATGGACGTGCTGGTGATGATTTCCAACTGCCCGCAGCTGAACAACCCCTGCAACGGCTGGAACCCCACGCCGATCGAGGTGCTGGTATGGAGCTGAATAAGAAGGGTTTCACCAAGGTCCTGATCGCCAACCGTGGCGCCATCGCCTGCCGGATAATCCGCACCCTGCGCGAAATGGGTATCGGCTCAGTGGCCGTGTACGCGGAAGCCGACGCCGACTCCCTGCATGTACGCCAGGCGGATGAGGCCTGGCCCCTGGGGGAAGGTTCCGCTACCGCCACTTACCTGGACCAGGACAAGCTGTTCCGTGTCATTGCCGAAAGCGGTGCCCAGGCGGTTCATCCAGGTTACGGCTTCCTCAGTGAGAACGCCGGTTTCGCCCGCCGCTGCGAGGCTGAAGGCGTGGTATTCCTCGGCCCTACAGCGCAGCAGATGGAGCAGTTCGGCCTCAAGCACACTGCGAGGACGCTGGCACAGAACGCCGATGTCCCCCTGCTGCCCGGCACCGAGCTGCTGAACAGTCTGGAAGACGCCCTGGCGGAGGCCGATCGCATCGGCTACCCGGTCATGCTCAAGAGCACCGCCGGCGGTGGCGGTATCGGCATGTCACTCAACCATGGCAAGGAAGACCTTAAGAACAGCTTCGCCTCGGTGCAGCGTCTGAGCCAGAACAATTTCAGTAACAGTGGCGTGTTCCTGGAAAAGTTCGTGGAACACGCCCGCCATATCGAGGTACAGCTGTTCGGTGACGGCCAGGGCACGGTGGTGGCCCTGGGGGAAAGGGACTGCTCCGCGCAACGCCGCAACCAGAAGGTGATCGAGGAGGCACCCGCCCCGGGTCTTTCCGATGAGGTCCGCCAGCGCATGCACGCTACGGCCCAGGCTTTGGGGCAGAGCATTCGCTACCGCAGCGCCGGTACGGTGGAATTTATCTACGACCCGGACACGGCCGAGTTCTACTTCCTGGAAGTGAATACCCGCTTACAGGTGGAACACGGCGTGACCGAGGAAGTCTATGGGGTGGACATCGTCCGCTGGATGATCGAACTCGGCGCAGGCACCCTCACCAACCTCAGCGAACAGGCCTCCGGCCTGACACCGCAAGGTCACGCCATCCAGGCGCGGATCTACGCCGAAGACCCCAACAAGGACTTTCAGCCCTCCGCCGGACTGCTCACCAACGTAGCCTGGCCGGAGGCGGATAACCTGCGCATCGACACGTGGATTCAGCCCGGCACCGACGTCACCCCGCTGTTCGACCCCATGCTGGCCAAGATGATCATCCACGAGGCGGACCGGGAAACCGCCCGCACCCGTCTGATACAGGCGCTGGATAATAGCCAACTCTATGGCATCGAGACGAACCGCGACTATGTGGCGCAGGTCCTCGCCGACCCGCGCTTCGTGGAAGGACGTCTCTACACCCGCACCCTCAATGAATTCGCCTACCAGCCAGCGACGGTGGACGTGGTCAGCGGCGGCACCATGACCACGGTGCAGGACTACCCCGGGCGGATCGGTTACTGGGAGATCGGTGTACCACCGTCGGGGCCCTTCGACAGCTATTCCTTCCGACTTGGCAATCGCCTGCTGGGCAATGAAGAAAGCGCCGCCGGCCTGGAAGTGACTCTGAAAGGGCCCATCCTGACGTTCAACCGGGCCACGCAGATCGTGCTGGCCGGAGCAGACCTGGACGCCACTCTGAACGACGAGCCGGTGCCGTTCTGGCAGAGCACCGAGATACCCGCCGGTGCCACCCTGAAACTGGGCGGAACAACCGGCCAGGGCGCCCGGGCCTATGTGCTGTTCCGGGGCGGCCTGGACTGCCCGGCGTATCTGGACTCCCGCAGCACCTTCACCCTGGGCCAGTTCGGCGGCCACGGGGGTCGCGCCCTGCGCGCTGGCGATGTGCTGCACCTGCCGCAGGCGAATCCCGCGCCGGCAGCTCAGCTGGGCAACGAACTCAGACCCGCCCTGGGCAAGAGCTGGAAGCTGCATGTGACCTATGGTCCCCATGGCGCGCCGGACTATTTTACCCAGGCCGACATCGACACCTTCTTCGACAGTGAGTGGGAGATCCACTACAACTCCAGCCGCACCGGCGTGCGTCTGATCGGCCCCAAACCGGAATGGGCCCGTAGCGATGGCGGCGAAGCGGGCATGCACCCGTCCAACATCCACGACAATGCCTACGCGGTGGGTACCGTGGACTTCACCGGTGATATGCCGGTCATCCTGGGGCCGGATGGCCCCAGTCTGGGCGGCTTCGTATGCCCGGTGACGGTGATCAGTGCCGACCTGTGGAAACTCGGCCAGCTCAAGGCCGGCGACAAAGTGCAGTTCGTGCCGGTCAGCCAGCACCAGGCCGTGGCCCTGCGGGAAGCCCTGGATGAATCCATCGACACCCTGACCGCCGCGTCTGCCCGTATCACGCCAACCAGGCCGCAAACCCCGATACTCGCCACGCTCTCCACCGACGAACACGAAACCGGCGTGGTCTATCGCGCCGCCGGCGACAACTACGTGCTGGTGGAATACGGCCCCATGGAGCTGGATATCCGCCTGCGTTTCCGCGCCCATGCGCTGATGCTGTGGCTGCGGGAGCAGGCCAATCCCGCCATCCTGGAACTGACCCCGGGCATTCGTTCGCTGCAGGTGCATTACGACAGCCAGCAACTGAGCCAGCAGAACCTGATGAACCTGCTGACCGGCGCGGAGAAAGCACTCGAGAAACAACCTGAGTGGGACGTGCCCGCCCGCATCGTGCACCTGCCCCTGTCCTGGGACGACGAGGCCTGTCATACCGCCATTGCCAAGTACATGCAGTCAGTGCGCAAGGACGCCCCCTGGTGCCCCAGCAACCTGGAGTTCATCCGCCGCATCAACGGCCTGGACAGCATCGACCAGGTCAAGAAGACGGTGTTCGAAGCGAGTTATCTGGTCATGGGCCTGGGGGATGTGTACCTGGGCGCCCCGGTGGCTACGCCCCTGGACCCCCGCCATCGACTGGTGACCACCAAGTACAACCCGGCCCGCACCTGGACCGCGGAGAACTCCGTGGGCATCGGCGGTGCCTACCTGTGCATCTATGGCATGGAAGGCCCCGGCGGCTACCAGTTTGTCGGCCGCACCCTGCAGATGTGGAACCGCTACCGCACCACGGACCACTTCGAGCCGGGCAAGCCCTGGCTGCTGCGGTTCTTCGATCAGGTGCGCTTCTACGAAGTCAGCGCCGACGAGCTCAAGCAGATCCGCCGGGATTTTCCCAATGGCGACTACCCCATCCGCATTGAGGAAACCCGCTTCAACCTGAAGGACTACGAGGCCTTCCTTGCGGACCACGACAAGGACATCCGTGACTTCACCGCCCACCGGCAGAACGCCTTCGACGAGGAACTGCAGCGCTGGATCGACTCCGGCCAGATCAATTTCAGCTCGGAGGCGCCCCTGGAAAACACCGGCGAGGATGACCTCAGCAACCTGCCCGCCGGCCAGCATGCGGTGGAAAGCCATGTCGCCGGCAATCTCTGGGAATGCCTGGTGCAGCCGGGAGACCACATCGAAGCCCAGCGACCGGTGGCAGTGGTGGAATCCATGAAGATGGAAATTGAACTGCTCAGCCCGGTCAGCGGGCGGGTGGTGGAGATACGCCGCGAGGCGGGCCAGGCGGTCGCGCCCGGCACTGCCGTGGTGATTGTGGAAGAGATCAGCAACCAAAACTGACAGACGTTCAATAACGGGCCCAGCCCGGGGAGCACACCATGAAAACACGTGAACTGAGCAAACGAATGGGCGCTGCACTTGGCGCTGGCCTGCTGACCGCCAGCCTGTCCTTCGGCGCCGCCGCCCAGGAAAAGGACTCCTTCACCCTGGCCTGGACCATCTACGTGGGCTGGATGCCGTGGCAGTACGCCGAGGACAGCGGCATCATGAAGAAATGGGCGGACAAGTACGATATCGAGGTGGATATCGTGCAGGTCAACGACTACATCGAGTCCATCAACCAGTACACCGCCGGCCAGTTCGACGCGGTGGTGGCCACCAGCATGGATGGCCTGTCCATACCCGCTGCCTCCGGCATCGATACCACCGCTCTGATCGTCGGCGACTACTCCGACGGCAACGACGGCGTGGTGGCCAAGGATGCAAAATCCCTCGAAGACCTGGAAGGCACCACCGTGCACCTGGTGGAGCTGTCGGTTTCCCACTACCTGCTGGTGCGGGCGCTGGACAGCGTGGGCCTGGAAGAGCGGGACATCAACGTGGTCAATATCTCGGACGCGGACCTGGTGTCTGCCTTCCAGACCGACGACGTGCGCACCGTGGTTACCTGGAATCCGCTGCTGGGCGAGGTGAAGGCCTTCCCGGAAGCCACGGAACTGTTCAATTCCAGCCAGGTGCCCGGCCATATCAAGGACCTGGCCCTGGTGAACACCGAGGTGCTGGAAGCCAACCCGGAACTGGGCAAGGCGCTCACCGGAGCCTGGTATGAAGTGATGGGTATCCTCGAGTCCGACACCGAGGAAGGCCGCCAGGCCCGGGCCACCCTGGGCGAGTCGTCCGGCACAGACCTTGAGGGCTACGAAGCCCAACTGGCCGTTACCCGCATGTTCTGGGAGCCCGCCAACGCCGTCGAATTCATCAACAGCGACCAGGCCCGGGAAGCCATGGACAGCGTCCGCCAGTTCTCCTTCGAGAAGGGGTTGCTGGGTCAGGGTGCCATGAGTCCGGACTTTATCGGCATCGAGTTTCCGGACGGCTCCGTTATGGGCAACGAGAATAACGTCACCCTTCGCTTCAACGACACCTATATGCAGATGGCGGCCGACGGCGAACTCTGAGCGGTAACCGTTGACAAGCAATGATGGGAGAGCTTCATGCGACTGATTAACCGTCACCCGGGCCGTGCTGTTGGCCTGCTGCTGGGGCTGGTGCCCTTCCTGTTTCTGGTACTGCTCTACGGCATGGCCTCCCAGGAGCGCCTGGCGGAGAACCCCAACGACAAGCTGTTGCCCGGCCTCGAGCAAATGACCGATGCCGTTAACCGCATGGCGTTCCAGGAGGACCGGCGCAGTGGTGACTACCTGATGTGGCAGGACACCACCGCCAGCCTGCAACGGCTGGGTATCGGCATGGGCATTGCCGCCTCGCTGGCGCTGGTGGTGGGGCTGCTTAACGGCATCCTGCCGGTGGCCAGGGCTGGCATGGCACCACTGGTGTCGGCCCTGTCGATGATTCCTCCGCTGGCAATTCTGCCCATCCTGTTCATCGTGTTTGGGCTGGGTGAGCTGTCCAAGGTGATGCTGATCGTCATCGGTACCGCTCCCATCATGATGCGAGACGTGGCCCAGCGGGTGCGGGAGCTACCCCAGGAGCAGCTCATCAAGATACAGACCCTCGGGGCCAACAGCTGGCAGGTGGTTACCCGGATGACCCTGCCCCAGGTGCTGCCACGACTGATCGATGCCGTTCGCTTGAGCCTGGGCCCGGCCTGGCTGTTTCTGATTGCCGCCGAGGCCATCGCCTCCGAGCAGGGCCTGGGTTACCGCATATTCCTGGTGCGCCGTTATCTCGCCATGGACGTGATCATCCCCTACGTACTGTGGATTACCCTGCTGGCCATCGTCATTGACCAGCTGCTGCGACTGGCCAACCGCCGCCTTTTCCCCTGGTACAACGCCGGAGGCCACTGATGAGCTTTATCACCGTCAATAAACTGTGGAAGGAATACGGCCACACCGTGGTGCTGGAAAACCTCAACCTGACCGTGGAGCAAGGGGAATTCTGCACCCTGGTGGGGGCCTCCGGCTGCGGCAAGTCCACCTTCCTGAAAATGTTACTCGGGCAGGAACAGCCCACCCGGGGAGACCTTCAGCTCGAAGGTGACACCTTCCCTGGCGAGCCGGACCGCAACCGGGGCATCGTGTTCCAGCGTTACTCGGTGTTTCCGCACCTGACCGTGCGCCAGAACGTGCTGATGGGCCTGGAACTGGAGCAGAAACCGTTTCTCGGCAAGCTGTTCGGCAAGGCCCGGCGGGAAGCGCTGGCAAAGGTGGATCAGATGATCGAGGCGGTGGGCCTGGCCCACGCCGCCAACAAATGGCCCCACGAACTCTCCGGCGGTATGCAACAGCGACTGGCCATTGCCCAGTCGTTCATCATGCGCCCCCGGGTGCTGCTGCTGGACGAGCCCTTCGGCGCGCTGGACCCGGGCATCCGCCGGGACATGCACGAACTGATACTGAAGCTCTGGCGAGAGACCGGCACCACCATTTTCATGGTCACCCACGACCTGCACGAAGGCTTCTACCTTGGCACCCGACTGCTGGTGTTCGACAAGGTCCGCAACGATCCTCAACAACCGGAAGCCTTCGGCGCCACCATCACCTACGACCTGCCCATCGGCCAGGCCGACCGGCAGCTCTACGAATCCATTGAAACCTCTGTGTCGGAAACGGCACGGGCCCTTTCTGCATGAGGCTCCCGTGATGACCACCACCATCAAACTCGATATCCCGGCCCTGCTGCAGGCCTACCGCAACGGTGATCTGACCCCCGCCGTCGTCGTTTCCCATGTGCTGGAACGTGCCGCCGGATATAGCGACCGCAACATCTGGATCCACCTGGCCAGCCTGGAAGAACTGGAACCCTACCTGGAGCGACTGAGCCAGTCGGAACCCGGTGACCTTCCGCTGTATGGCATCCCCTTTGCGGTCAAGGACAATATCGATGTGGCGGGCATGCCAACCACCGCCGCCTGTGAAGCCTTTCGCTACCACCCGGAGTGCCATGCCTTTGTTGTGGAGGCCCTGGTCAATGCCGGCGCCATACCCATCGGCAAGACCAACCTGGACCAGTTTGCCACCGGCCTGGTGGGCACCCGCTCACCGGAACCCTGGGGGGCCTGCCGCAACAGTTTCGATCCGGACTATATCTCAGGGGGTTCATCCTCCGGTTCTGCCGTGGCCACGGCCCTGGGCCTGGTGAGCTTTGCCCTGGGCACCGACACCGCCGGTTCCGGCCGGGTGCCGGCGGCCTTCAACAACCTGGTCGGTCTCAAGCCGACCCTGGGCCGGCTCAGTGTTCGTGGCGTCGTACCCGCCTGCCAGAGCCTGGACTGTGTATCGATCTTTGCGCGCTCGGCAGAGCAGGCACAGACCCTGCTCTCCATAGCGTCTGCCAGCGACTCCGCTGATCCGTGGCAACGTCCGCAACCCACTGGCTGCAGGCCAATAGCAGGGGAATTCCTTTTCGGGGTTCCCTTCGAGCACCAGCTGGACTTCGATGGTGATAACGGCGCCCGGGCCCTGTTTGCCCGTTCCGTTGCACAACTTGAACGTCTGGGTGGTAAATCGGTCGAGGTGGACTTCCAGCCCTTCCTGGACGCCGCAAAACTGCTCTACGAAGGACCCTGGGTCGCGGAACGGTACCTGGCCACCAGCCCGCTGATCCAGGACCAGCCAGACGCACTGCTGCCGGTGACCCGGAACATTATCAGCCAGGGGACCCAGGGAAGTGCCAGGGACGCGTTCGCCGCCCGCTACCGGCTTCAGTCACTGAAAAAGCAGGCAGACCGGGTATGGGAACAGGTGGACGTGATGGTCACACCCAGCACCCCCACTATCTATACCCGGGCACAAGTAGACGCTGACCCGGTCAGCCTGAACAGCCGCCTGGGTACCTACACCAACTTCATGAACCTGCTGGACTACAGTGCCGTCGCGGTGCCGTCAGGCTTCCTTGATAACGGCCTGCCCCTGGGCTGCACCCTGTTTGCGCCGGCCTTTCAGGATGAGGTCCTGCTGGCCCTGACCAGTCGCTTGCATCCACTCGCCACCGATACCGTCGGAGCGCTGACTGACCTGCTCGACAGTGCGGCCCTTGAGGCTACCGAAGGCACCATCGATGTGCTGGTCTGCGGCGCGCATCTGTCCGGCCTGCCTCTGAACCACCAGCTTACCGAACGGAATGCGGTGCTCGTGGAAACTACCGAAACCGCAAGCGCCTATCGCATGTATCGGCTCGCCGGCGGCCCGCCACTGCGTCCGGGCCTGATCCGGGACGACAATACCGGCACCGCAATACCCGTGGAGATCTGGCGGGTACCGGCAGACCGGTTCGGCAGCTTTGTGGCGGGAATCCCGGCTCCGTTGGGTATCGGCAAGGTGGAGCTGGCGGATGGACGCTGGGTACCCGGTTTCATCTGCGAGCCCGTAGGGCTGGATGGGGCCGAGGAAATCACCCACCTGGGGGGCTGGCGGGGATTCCTGGCGTCACGCTGATCCGCTGTTCAGCCAGCCAAAGGTGAGCATGGCGGTGATCAGGTAACGACCGCCCTTGGCCAGGGTCACAATGGCCACAAACCGCCAGAACGGCTCCCGCATGATACCGGCGATCAGCGTCAGCGGATCGCCGATAAAGGGCGCCCAGCTCATCAGCAGCGACCAGTGCCCCCAGCGGTGGTAGTGCACCTGGGCCTTTTCCAGGCTGGCAGGCTTGAAGGGAAACCATTTCCGGTAACGGAACCGCTCGATATACAGCCCCAGATACCAGTTCACCACCGAACCCAGCACGTTGCCGACGGTGGCCACCAGCAGCAGGCCGGCGATGGAGTAGGTATCTGCCACCAGCAGCCCTACCAGCAGCGCTTCCGACTGGAACGGGAAGAAGGTGGCAGCGGCAAATGCCGCAATGAAAAGGCTGAGATAGGCCATGAAGCTTCCGGGACTCCGGACGATGCAGCGGGTAAAGGTCTGCCACTTTAATCCGGGATGCAGAGGAATGCGAGGAGCGTCCATGCTCCCGCTGCGGAGTTACTCCGCTGAGGCAATCAGGCTGGCGTTACCACCGGCGGCGGTGGTGTCGATGCACAGGTGCCGCTCGATCACATAGCGCTGATCCAGGGTGTGCTCGGTGATCAGCGGCAACAGCGCCCCATCACGCTTGGCCAGGGCCTGGCGATACTGCCTGGGCAGATCCGTCTCGGCGCAGGTGGCCACGCCGTGGAAACCATCGACAGTGGCCAGGGCCTCAGGTACCAGCAGACCGTCACGACCGGCTACGGGCAGGCCCGCCTCCGCCGCCTTCTTCACAGTGTCCTCGACCCCCGGCGCGATCACCACCACGCGGTTGCCCTGGGACAGGGCCGTGGCCGCCTGCTCCAGCGCACTCTCCCGGTCCGGGCCCAGGCACAGCACCAGGCCGCGGGGATGGTTGGACAGGCAGTTCAGTTCACCGGTGGGACCTGGCAACTCCTCCGGCTCGGCATCCAGTGGGGCCGGTGCCTCACCGAATATCGGCGTCAGCGCGGCCATGCGCTCAGCGGGGGCTTTCAGCGCCGGTTTGTCCGCCTCTTTTATCAAGTCGGTGAGGGCGCTGGCATCAACGGTACCGGCCTCCGGCGCCGGGCATCGCCGGACGTCCCCCTGCAGGAAGCGACGTACGTATTGCGGCCCACCCGCCTTGGGGCCAGTACCGGATAGCCCTTCGCCACCAAACGGCTGGGAGCCGACAATGGCACCGATCTGGTTGCGGTTCACGTAGGTGTTGCCCACGTGGATGCGCCTGGAAATCTGGTCCACCCGATGGTCCACACGGCTATGGATACCGAAGGTCAGGCCGTAGCCCTTGGCATTGACGGCATCGACGACCTTGTCGATATCCTTCGCCTCGAAGGTCGCCACATGCAGCACCGGGCCGAAGATCTCCTCCTCCATCTCCTCGATGCCGCTGACCTTGAGTACCACCGGTGACACGAACCGACCCTTGTCCGGCACCGGAACCTTTTTCAGCAAACGGCCCTGTTGCTCGAAGTGGTCACAGTGCTCCTGGATCTTTTTCTGGGCATCTTCGTCGATCACAGGCCCCACATCGGTGGACAGCTGCCAGGGGTCGCCGATGCCCAGTTCGTCCATGGCACCATAGAGCATCTCCAGCAGGTGGTCAGCAATATCCTTCTGCACGTAGAGCATACGCAGGGCGGAACAGCGCTGACCGGCACTCTGGAAGGACGAGGCAAGCACGTCCCTGACCACCTGCTCGGGCAGTGCCGTGGAATCCACAATCATGGCATTGAGGCCACCGGTTTCCGCCACCAGCGGCGCTTCCGGCGCCATGGTCTCCGTCATCGACTGGTTGATACGCTGGGCCGTGGCGGTGGAGCCGGTAAAGCACACACCGGCAATGCGTGGATCGGCCGTCAGGGCGGCACCTACCGTGCTGCCAGTGCCCGGCAGCAACTGGATTGCTCCCCTGGGAATACCTGCCTCATGCATCAACTCTACGGCACGGACGGCCAATAATGAGGTCTGCTCCGCCGGCTTGGCCACCACGGTGTTGCCCGCCGCCAGGTTGGCCAGGATCTGCCCGGTGAAAATCGCCAGCGGGAAGTTCCAGGGTGAGATACAGCACATGACGCCCCGGGGGTCACCGCTGCCTTCATAGCGTTCCGCCTCGTTGGCGTAGTACTGGGCGAAGTCCACCGCCTCGCGGATCTCGGCGACTGCATCGAGCAACGACTTGCCGGCCTCACGGGTAGTGAGGGCGAACAGTTCGTGGGCGTTCTCTTCATAGAGATCACCCACCCGGCGCACGCAGGCGGCGCGGTCGGCCGCCGATTGTGCCGACCAGTCCCCGAATGCCTGCTGCGCGGCATCAATGGCGACATCGATGTCCTGCTCCGATGCCCAGGTAATCTGGCCCACCAGGTCATCGGGATCCGCAGGGTTACGCACCTCCTGGGTATCGCCGCCGGCCGGGTCAGTCACAGTGACCGGGCCACCCTGCCACTGGAAATCCCGGTATCGGTCGCGGCCGCGGTTAATCTCACCAACAGTGACCGGATCGGTGATATCCCAGCCCTTGGAGTTGCGGCGCTGCTCGCCGAATATCTTCGCCGGCTTGACGATGGCCTTGCTGGACAGGTTCTCCCCCAGGGACTCCACGGTCTCGATGGGGTCACGGGCAATCTCCTCCGGGGTAATACTGGTGTCCACAATCTGGTTGACGAAGGAGCTGTTGGCACCGTTCTCGAGCAACCGCCGCACCAGGTAGGCCAGCAGGTCGCTGTGCTTACCCACCGGCGCATAGATGCGACAGGGCACGCCACTGCTCTTCATGACTTCGTTGTGCAGGGACTCCCCCATGCCATGCAGGCGCTGGAACTCGTAGTTGTCCAGGCCAGCGGTACGGGCCATCTCCAGGATGGCGGACACCGAATGGGCATTGTGAGTGGCAAACTGGGGATAGATGCGATCCGCCATGTTCACCAGTTTATGGGCGCAGGCGAGGAAGGCGACATCACTGCAGGCCTTGCGGGTGAACACCGGGAAGTCGGTCAGGCCCATCACCTGGGCGCGCTTGATCTCCGCATCCCAGTAGGCGCCCTTGACCAGGCGCACCATGATGCGACGGTCCAGCTTCTCCGCCAGCGCGTAGAGCCAGTCCAGGGTTTTCGACGCACGCTTGCCGAAGGCCTGCACAACCACCCCAAAGCCTTCCCAGTCAGCCAGTTCCGGGTCGGACAGGATCGCCTCGATCACATCCAGCGACAGGTCAAGCCGGTCCTGTTCCTCGGCATCGATGTTGAAGCCCATGTTGGCAGCGGCGGCATTCTTCGCCAGTTTCAGGGCCCGGGGCATCAGTTCGTTCATGACCCGGTCACGCTGGCCATACTCATAGCGCGCCAGCAGTGCGGACAACTTGACCGAAATACCCGGGTTCTTGCGCACATCGCCATCGCAGAACTGAGCGATATAGTCGATGGCGTTCTCGTAGGCATCATAGTAACGCAGGGCATCGGCGTCGGTTCTCGCCGCCTCCCCCAGCATGTCGTAGGAATAGGTGTAGCCCTTGGCCACGTACTCCTTGCCTTCCTTGTGAGCCTCTTCGATGTCCCGGCCCAGTACGAACTGGCGTCCCATCTCCTTCATCGCCTGGCCGGCGACGGTACGAACCACCGGCTCGCCCATACGCTTGACCATCTTCCGCAGGGTGTCCCCCACGCTCTGGCGCTCGGAATCCTTCAGCAGGTTACTGGTCATCAGCAACGCCACGGTGGTGGAGTTGATAAACGAGGACGACGCCTTGCCCACATGGGCACCCCAGTTGCCGGAGGTGATCTTGTCCTCAATCAGGGCGTGGATGGTCATGTTGTCCGGCACCCGCAGCAGGGCCTCTGCCAGGCACATCAGGGCCACCCCTTCCTTGGTGGTCAGGCCATACTCCGCCAGGAATTTTTCCATAATGGTGGAGCGCGCGCTGGAACGGACATCCCGCACCAGGTCAGCGGCCCGGTCGGAGATGGCACGACGCTCCTCCGCTGTCAGGCCGGCCTCCGCAATCAATTCATGGATCACCTTGTATTCATCGGCGAGATAGTAGTTGCGGACAGCCTGGCGGCTTTCGGCCAGTGTCGGTTTCTCTGACTGCTGCGGTTTCATAGCGGTAACCTCATCGTCATGTGTCTCTCTTGCAGGCATTCTACCGACAGGAGGGTAGGCCGTTTTCCTGTATTAATTTTATACAGTAGTAAAATTGCCCATTTTTAGGCGATCTTAATTACAATGATCGCCATGATTTGCATGATTTCAGGGAAAACGGCCTGAACAGCCCGTTATCCGGGAAGCGGATCCAACGATGCCTGCTGTCGAACCTGTATAGATGTCAGTCTAGAACGCTAAGGGGAGGTACGCAGGTAATCGACGACCGGTTTTATACCGCCAGGAACCAGAGCCTATGACCGAGCCAGACCGTATCGACCGTTCCATCATGCGGGAACTGCAGAAAAACGCCCGTATTACCATCACCGAGCTGGCCTCCCGGGTGGGGCTGTCCAAGACCCCCTGCCAGGTACGCATGCGCCGGCTGGAGGAGCAGGGCTATATCACCGGCTACACCGCCCTGCTCAACCAGACCCGTATGGGCATGAGCCATATCGCCTTTGCCCAGGTGACCCTCAACGACACCAGCAGCAAGGCCCTGGCGGCCTTTAACGAGGCGGTGCGGGGCATTGCTGCCGTCGAGCAGTGCCACATGATCGCCGGCAACTTCGATTACCTGCTGAAGGTCCGCACCCGCAACATGGCCGAATACCGGCAGGTGTTGGGGGAGCAGATCTCGGCCCTGCCCCACGTGCTGCAGACCAGTACGTTCGTGGTCATGGAAAGTGTGCGGGACGGGGCCCTCTGACCGGTCCGAGCCATGGTTCTCGAGGGCGGGCAGGTAACTACAGCTCCATTAAAAGGTTCCTGCCCCCAAGCAGGAGTACCCAGCTTCTCAGCGGCACACGAAATGGCGATAAAGGCACACTAGCCAAAGTCCCTGATCTGACTGACCAGCTCGGACGCCTTCCCCGGGTCCAGCTGAACAGACGCCAGCTGGGTACCAGCACCACCGGCGCTTACCGGTTCCGGGGTTCGGGATTTGCTCCCTGCAACCGGCAGCTCAACCTCCTGCCCCCTGCGGCGCAACACTTTCATCACGGTCGGGACCGCGGCGTTTTCGGCCACCCATAACAACAACGCAAACACCGGTCCCCCCAGTAACGTCCCGGCGCCGACAAAACCGAGGCTCATGGCAGTGCGACCCAGTCGGGCGGTCCTTGACCGGGTTTCCACCTCTCCACAACTGCGAAGAAGCCTGCGGGAATAGTCATCCGCAATATCTTCCAGTTGCTTGCGGTCGATTTCACCATTGAGATAAGCCTCATAACTGTCGACGAAACCCGCCCGTTTCTCGCCCAGCTCGGTATCCGGCCGCACCAGCTGTTCCCAGAAATCCCTGGCGTCCACCGGAACCCGCCTGGGCAGCTTCAGCGTTGGCGCATCAAACGTTACGGTGTCCATAACGGAATCGACCTGCAACAGGTCGGCGAAAGCCGGGCTGTATCGGGTTTCGACCGCCATGGTGGATGAGTCCAGGGAACTGCCTGCCTGGGCCGGGTCCCTGACCGCAGAAAGGCATACGCCGAAATTGTAGTGGTAAACCTGGTTCGCCAGGCCCATCAGTTCGTCCACCAGGGACTTTGCTTGCGGCTCCTGTCCGGCCAGTTCGAGCACCAGGTTTTCCCACCGTGTTCTCGCTGCGGCATGGGATTGCTCTGATTGCTCCAGGTAGGTATCCAGTACCCGGCGCCAGAGGTCATCACTGACATGGTTCAGCCCCAGACCCTGCACCGTGTGCCCCTGTAATCGCTGCATCATCAGGGTGAAGCCATGGCTGATATCCTTTTTCGGCCAGGGCAGGAAATTCTGATATTGCTGCAATACCGGCTCCCAACGCTTGAGCATGGGGCCAAGGTCGCTCCATTCGGCAGATTTGCGCAGACCTTCAAAGGACTCCACACCCTGGGAAGCCATGGCTTCCGGCAACTCGGCCAGGGACTCGTTACGCTGCAAAATGCGGACAAAATTCTGTTCGATCAGGAGCTTGAGGGGTGATTTCGAGGGATTCAACAGGGCCTCGCGGGCCGCAGGCAGGTTGAGAAGATAGCCATCGTTGAGCACAATCCGCTCACCCATGACCGCCTTGCGCAGGAGCATGTTGTTCAGGTATTTCAGGTCAATGTCGATATCCCACTTGTAGCGGAACACCGAGTCATCAACCGTTCCCAGGTAGGTGTAACTCTTCCTGCTTGATGGCCCTGCTGTTTTCGTCATCGTTCTCTCGGCGGTTTCTTCATGTACGCCAATCATATGCATCAGGGGTAAGCATTTCGACTAATCGCAGGAAGCAACGGGGAAAAAATCTAACCGCCTGGGCCACGGCCATGCCTGATCACACCAACGCAAATCAGCAACTGGGCAATATAGTAGGTGGCCATAATGGCGACACCCGATCCGGCGAAGGGCGAGACGAACTTGTCGATGGCAATCAGGGTATCGCTGACCATGAAGATCAGCGCACCCAGGGCCACCCAGAGAAATTGACTGTCATCCCGGAAACCGGCGGAGATCGCCATCAGGCTGATGGCAATCATATAAACCAAAGTTACCAGCTGCAGGTCACCAGTCTGTGGAATGATAAACAGGGTGCAGGCCAGGGCGTAGGCAAGGATCACGGCCGCCCAGGGCAATCGACCCACCCGCCAGCGAAACTGTGTGAGAAATAACGCTGTGTAAGTCAGTTGAGCCAGCAGGAAGGCGCCCAGCCCGGGAATAAACAGGCCGTCCAGGCTGAGCAGAATGTCCCCGGTTCCCGAGAGCACCAGCGCGGCAATCAGGAAGTTACGGGTTCTCCCCGCGCCCTTTGCCACCACCAACTGAAGGAGCAGTGCAATAGGGATGACCTTGAAAAACCACCCCACGCCGTGGGGGAAAACGTCCCGAAGGGAGATATAAAGCATGGCAAAGAGGGCAAAGGCAAGCGATGGCACCAGGCGGGTTGCGGTAACACGAGATGGTTTCATTGGCTCTGCTTCCAACACATCTTCACCTCACTCAGTATCGAACCTCATTCACTTTATGTACCCGGTCCGAATGACCAAATACATCGATGACCTGCTGCCGGGTAAGCGGCAAGGCGTACCAATGCTGACCATCCGGCGTGCCAACTACTGGCTCCTCCCTTTCCCCGGCGCAATGGGAACAGATCCCGACCGACAACAGACGTCCCTCCCTGAACACGATGTGGAATCCGCCCCCCGTATAGGCATCGTTCTCTCTGGATTTTTGCTTCCATGAGTCAGGCCACTGTGGAGGCGATACAAAGGGTGGCAGGTAACGGGCAACCTGTTGCGGTCGCAGAGCACCAATGGAAACCGGTGGACTGTCCGGTGACAGTCTCAGCAGAGCCTCCAAAGGCCTTGAATCCCCTGCTTTCCCCAGATCTATCCCTACCACGCAATAAAGAGGTTCGCCGGAGCCATCAATTTGTTCACCATGGGCCACCAACGGTCCTTTCTCGAAACGTGAGACGTTGGCGCAGCCGGTTAACAGGGTTGCGAGCAGCAGACTGACCAGGATCAAGCGCATGGATATCTCCCCAAACGCAATGATCGATAGTTCAAAGCTCTACGCCATAATGGTGGAGAACAATGATCATTAACCAGTAACAGGTTGTGGTAATGCCAATCGATACCGCGAGGCTGAGGTAGAAGTTGACACCTTGCTTAAGGAGTAACGGCAGAGCGACAAATAATGCCAAAGATGGGATGACCAGCCAGAATACGCTGCTGGCAAGTTCGCTGGCCCTGTCGATATCCCCGGTGTCGATGTATAACCAAAGCAATGCCAGAACAGAGGTCAAAGGCACGGATGCAAGAACCGCCCCGATAAATGAACTGCGTTTTGATATCTCCGAGATCAGCACAACCAGAACCGCAGTTACCAAGACTTTTGTTATGTAGTAGGCCAATTATTCTACCTCTCACCAGCAAATGCATGGAGCCGGGCGCACGGTTCGCGGGTCACACGAACCTCTGGTCGGACTCTGGTCCATCCCTGATAGCATAGCCGTCAGACACCCAACCTGAATGCAATATACCAGCCTGTGTGTGTCAATCCCGCTCCTCAGACCTTGATCCGCTGCAGTGCATGACCAAGGTTGAAAAAGTAGTTCTGAAAGGCGCAGTTGATCTCCTCCCGCTGCTCACCCCGCGGGTACAGCCCCATCCTGGCTTCGTCGGTTTCCCGGGTACCCTTGACCAGGAATTCGTTCTTGCAGTCGGCGTCCTGCACAAATGCCTCGAAGGCCCGGGCACAGAGTTCTTCGGGCTTGCTGAAGTAGAGGACACCGGCGGCCTTGTCGGCTTTCGCGGACTGGCGAAACAGATCGCTGGTCCCGGTGCCGGCCGGGTTTAGCAGAATGGCCTTGTAACAGGCCTGCAGGCGCTGGTTGAGGGGATGTGACACCGGATCGTCCCGGGTCAGCCATAGGGTGGAGCCGAAAGCGCCCTTGCTGCCTTGTTCAAACAGCTTGTCGGCAATGTAGTGATCAAAGGCGTGGAACCATTCGTGGGCGATGCTGCCAGGTCCGGCGTTCTTGGCCAGGGCGAAGCTGCGGGTAGCCGGGGTGTAGTAGGCGGATACGCCGGGCTGGCCGCCGATGCCGTATTGCAGGGCCAGGGTACCCCGGAGGGAGATGAGGGTTTCGGTTCCACCCAGGATGGTCATCAGATCGCACAGGGCGTCGTAGAACAGGGCGGCGCTACGCTGTTTTTCCGGCTCGGTGACCCAGCGGCCGATCTCGATGGTGCGGAACTGAAATCGGCGCCGGACATCCAGGAAGGTCACCGGGGCACCGCGGCGGTGGTCCGGCCCGCGGCGGTAGAAGGATCTGGGCATGGGGTCTCACACTTCAGGTTCAGCGACAGTGTACCTGCCAATGACAGTTCCTCTGAAGCCCTCCCGGCTCGATCTCCTGACCTACCACTCCAGCTGGGCTCCGGTCTGATACTCAATTACACGGGTCTCGAAGAAGTTCTTCTCCTTGCGCAGGGTGGCCTGTTCGTCCAGCCAGGGGGAGACGTTTTTCGCGCCGGGGAAGGGCTCTTCCAGGCCCACGGTCCTCGCCCGGCGATTGGCGACGAACCGGAACTGCTCGCTGTGGTACTCCGCCGAATAGCCCAGGATGGGATCCCGCAGTATATAGCCGGCATAGGCCTTTTCTGCCGCTTCCGACTCGTCCCACATGTCCCGCACCGCCTTGGGGTCGAGGGTGATGTTTTCCTCCTCCAGAATCTGGTTGACCACTTTCAGGCCGAAGGAAAAGTGCATGGCCTCATCCCGCAGGATGTACTGCAGCTGTTCGCCGGTGCCCCGCATCAGGCCCCGGCGCTGCAGGGCGAAGATGGGGCTGAAGCCGTTGTAGAACCAGGCACCCTCGAACACGGCCGCGAAGAACAGGTAGGACATGATGAATTCCTGCAGGTCGTCCCGGTTGCGCAGGTTGAGGTCGGAGCGCATGGCGGCATCCAGGCGGCGGTTGGCCATCTGGATCTTGCCGTTGATTTCCGGCACCACCCGGTAGCGGTTGTAGATTTCACTCTGGTCCAGGTTGAGGGTTTCGATGCAGTGCTGGTAAGCCCAGGTGTGCATGGCTTCTTCGTAGACCTGGCGGGCCTGGTAGATCTGCAGCTCCGGCGCGCTCATCTTTTCCATGACGGCCAGGCCGATGTTGCGCATGGCGAGGATATCGGAAGTGGTGAGGTAGGCCAGCACGTTCTCGTAGACGTGCTTTTCCGGGGCCGTGAGGCGATGGTGGTAGTCGTGGACGTCCTGGGCCATGTTGACGTCCAGGGGGGTCCAGTGGTTCTTGTTGGCGTTCATGAAGTACTCCCAGGCCCAGGGGTACTTGAACGGGGCCAGTTGGTTGATGTCGGTTTCGCCATTGATAACGCGTTTGTCATCGACATTCACCGGGGCCGGGCCCTCGGTTCTGGCGGTATTCGATTGGGGTCTTGGTTCGTCGTCCCAGTTGAGCATGGGGTTTCTCCTCTTAAAGCCTTTGTTGGCCACGGAATCCACGGAAGGACACGGAAGAAAAAGATGAAAAGATTTTCTTTGGCCACTAAACCCACGAAAAAATGACTACCGAACAGAAGCCTTTGGTTTTTTAACTTTCGTGTTCTTTCGTGGATTTCGTGGATTTCGTGGCCAAAAAGTCTTTATCTTTTTGCTTTATCCGTGTTGTTCCGTGGATTCCGTGGCTAAAAAAATCAGTTACTGACAAGCCTCACAATCAGGCTCGTCAATCGAACACACCTGCGGCTGTGGCGCGGCAACCGGGGCGGTTTTCTCGGCACCGGTGGCACCCAGGGAGCGCAGGTAATAGGTGGTTTTGAGGCCCCGCTCCCAGGCCAGCTGGTACAGGTCATCAAGTTTGCGACCGTTGGGTTCGGCCATGTAGAGGTTGAGACTCTGGGCCTGGTCCAGCCATTTCTGGCGTCGCGCGGCGGCTTCCACCAGCCATCTCGCATCGATTTCGAAGGCAGTGGCGTAGCGAGCTTTCAGCTCCGCCGGGATGCGGTCGATCTGTTGCACGCTGCCGTCGAAATACTTGAGGTCGTTGACCATGACGTTGTCCCACAGGCCCTCGGCCTTCAGGTCCCGGACCAGTGAGGGGTTCACCACGGTGAACTCGCCGGAGAGGTTCGATTTGACGAACAGGTTCTGGTAGGTCGGTTCGATGGACTGGGAGACGCCGACAATGTTGGAGATGGTAGCCGTGGGGGCAATGGCCATGACGTTGCTGTTGCGCATGCCGTTGCGGGCAATGAGCTGACGCACCGGAGACCAGTCCAGCCGGGTTTCGGTGTTGACCGAGAAATCACCGTCGCGACGGTTCGCTCTCAGCAGGTCCAGGGAGTCGATGGGCAGGATGCCCTGGTCCCACAGGGAACCCTCGTAGCTTTCGTAGGCGCCCCGTTCGCCGGCTAATGTGGCGGAGGCACGGATGGCGAAGTAGCTGAGCTGCTCCATGGCCACGTCGGCGAACGCCACGGCTTCCGGGCTGGCATAGGGGACCCCCAGTTTGTAGAGGGCGTCCTGGAAGCCCATCAGTCCCAGCCCCACCGGGCGGTGTTTGAGGTTGGAGTTCTTCGCCTGGGGCACCGCGTAGTAGTTAATGTCGATGACGTTATCGAGCATGCGTACGGCGGTGGTGACGGTGCGCTCCAGCCGTTGTACGTCCAGCTCGCCATCCCGCACATGGGCCGCCAGGTTCACGGAACCCAGGTTGCACACGGCGATTTCGTCTTCGCTGGTGTTGAGGGTGATTTCGGTGCACAGGTTGGAGCTGTGCACGACTCCTTTATGCTGCTGGGGTGAACGCAGGTTGCAGGGGTCCTTGAAGGTGATCCAGGGATGGCCGGTTTCGAACAGGACGGTGAGCATCTTGCGCCAGAGCTGCTTGGCGGAGACCGTCTTGTACAGGGTGATTTCCCCCTGTTCCGCCAGTTTTTCGTAGTGCTCGTAGCGTTCCCGGAAGGCGTTGCCGTACAGGTCATGCAGATCGCTCACATCGCTGGGGGAGAACAGGGTCCAGTCGCCATCTTCTCGCATGCGTTCAATGAGCAGGTCCGGTACCCAGTTGGCGGTGTTCATATCGTGGGTGCGGCGGCGTTCGTCACCGGTGTTCTTGCGCAGCTCCAGGAATTCCTCGATATCCAGGTGCCAGCTTTCCAGGTAGGCGCAGACGGCGCCCTTGCGCTTGCCGCCCTGGTTCACCGCCACGGCGGTGTCGTTAACCACTTTCAGGAACGGCACCACGCCCTGGCTCTGACCGTTGGTGCCCTTGATGTGGGAGCCCAGCGCGCGCACCGGGGTCCAGTCGTTGCCCAGACCGCCAGCCCACTTGGAGAGCATGGCATTATCACGAATGGCGCCATAAATGCTTTCCAGGTCGTCCTGGACGGTGGTCAGGTAGCAGGAGGACAGCTGGGAATGGCGGGTACCGCTGTTGAACAGCGTGGGGGTACTGGCCATGTAGTCGAAGCTGGACAGTAGCTCATAGAATTCGATGGCGCGGGTGTTGGGGTCATCCTCCCGCAGGGCCAGGCCCATGGCGACACGCATAAAGAACACCTGGGGCAACTCCAGGCGGGCCTGGTTCCAGTGCAGGAAGTAGCGGTCGTACAGGGTCTGCAGGCCCAGGAACCCGAACTGCTGGTCCCGCTCGGGTTTCAGGGCAGCGCCCAGGCGTTCAAGATCAAAGGCAGCGAGGGCTTCGTCCAGCAGTTCGTAGCGGATGCCTTCATGAACAAACGCTGTCAGGGCCTGTGGGTAAACCTCCGCCAGCGAGAGCGTGGTGGGCAGGTTCAGTGCCCCGGCGGTTTCCAGGCGGAGCTGTTCCAGCAGCAAGCACGCGGTGACGGCGCTGTAGTCCGGTTCCTGTTCGATACGGCCACGGGCTGTCATGACCAGGGCAGAAAGTACCCCGGTTTCCTCGATACCGTCGTAGAGATTGCGCAGGGCGTCCTCCACCAGGGATTCACCGTCGATGCCTTCCAGGCCCTGTGCCGCCTGCTCTACCTGCAGCTTCATCAAACCCAGGTCCAGAGGTGCCGACGTGCCATCGGCCTTTTTCACCGTCAGATGCGGGTGTGCTTCCACCGGCTCGTCCAGCGCCCGCTGGCGGGCGTGCTCTTCCCGGTACAGCACATAGGCGCGGGCGACTTTCTGCTCTTCACCTCGCATCAGGGCCAGCTCCACCTGGTCCTGGATGTCCTCGATATGCACCTTGCCACCAGCCTTAAGGCGACGACTGATGGCCTGGACCACCTGCTCAGTCACGGCTTTGACGGCATGGTTGATATGGGCGGAACCGGCGGCCTGGTCACCCTCCACGGCGAGGAAGGCCTTGGTGACGGCGACGCTGATCTTGGAGGGGTCGAAACCCACCAGGGTGCCGTTGCGCTTGATGACCTGGAGGGATTCCGTAGTGGCTGGGGGTGCCTCGGCCAGGGCTGTGGACATGGGTGCTCTCCTTTACAACGCGTTGGGGGTTACTGGCTTCGCGTTGCAGGAGGGGCTGGTCAGCCACGGAATCCACGGAAGAACACGGAAAAAAGATGAAAAGATTTTTTAGCCACTAAACCCACGAAAGAACACGAAAAAACGATTACTGAACAGACAGGTCTGGTTTTTTCAATTTCGTGTTCTTTCGTGGATTTCGTGGCCCAATAACGTCTTGGTCTTTTGCTTTTTTCCGTGTTCTTCCGTGGATTCCGTGGCAAAAAACTGGAACCCGTCCGCTCGCCTTTAAAACGCGAAGGCACAGCACTCTGTCCTTGGCCGGTCTTCGGACTCAGGGGCGTGAACCTTTCGGTTCGGCCTTACGGACGACTTCCCGGCGTGTGCCAGTGTCATGGTGCCCGTTCGTTCCCCAATACCGCTGCGCGTCAGTTCCGGACTCTCACCGGATTCCCAATACCAGACTGATCATCAATTAATCACAATATCTGGTATTACGCCAAGAACATAAACACTATATACAGAGAAACCACCGACAACAACCATGCTGAGCGACAGAGGGATCAGGATCACACCAGCGAGGTTTCACCCGCCATTTCGATAAACGCCCGGGTGTGGCGGTCGTCGAGGTCTGCCGTTCGAACGCCCAGGTGGATGTGCTTGTGAATGCCCTGTTCACCCAACCTGACTGGCGTGATTGGCAGGCTCTCGGCGTATTCCTCCACGAGCCAAAGTGGCAGCGTGGCCACGCCCCGACCGGCGGCGACCATCTGCAGCATCATCTCGGTGGCTTCCAGTACCTTGTGCTTTTTGGGCAGGCAACTGGCAGGCAACAGGAATTGCTGGAAGATATCCAGGCGCTCAATAGCCACCGGGTAGGTATACAAGGTCTGGGCGGCCACCTGCTCCGGCGTTACCCGATCCCGCCCGGCAAGCTCGCTGTCACGGCTGACCACCAGCACCTGCTCGTAGGGGAAGACCGGTTCGAAGTGGATGCCTTCCCGAACGATAGGGTCCGGGGTCACCAGCAGGTCAATGTCATGATTGAACAGAGCCGCCATGCCACCGAACTGGAATTTCTGTGTGACGTCCACATCTACTCCCGGCCAGCGGGCCAGGAAGGGGTCCACCACCTTCAGCAGCCACTGATAGCAGGGGTGACACTCCATACCGATGTTCAGCGACCCCCGTTCGCCCCGGGCAAACTGCAACAGGCGCTCGTCCACCCGCTCCAACTGGGGCAGCAGGCGGTTGGCCTGTTGCAACAGGTAATCACCGGCCTGGGTGAGCTTGAGCCCCCGCCCCTCCTTCTGCCACAGGGGCGTACCCAGCAACTGCTCCAGACGGGTGATCTTGTGGCTGAGGGCCGACTGGGTCAGGTGCAGTGTCCTGGCGGCGGCGGTCAGGGACCCCTGGCGATCGATTTCCCTGAGGATTTTGAGGTGGCTTCGTTCGATCATGGCTATGCATGAATCCTTGTCATTAATTGGTGACATTTAACCATTTTTCGTCATGTTCGTCAGTGGTTATGCTCCCCTCTCTTATTGATCAACAGGAGCACCACCATGGCAAAGGCACACAACCTCGGGTTTCCCCGCATTGGCACCCGGCGGGAGCTGAAATTCGCACTGGAAGATTTCTGGAAGCAGAAAACGACGCCAGATGACCTGCTGACCACCGCCGGACAGCTGCGGCAGCAGAACTGGCAGACCCAGGCCGACCTGGATTTCACGCCGGTGGGGGATTTTTCCCTGTACGACCACGTACTGGACATGAGTTTCACCCTGGGCAACCTGCCGGAGCGGATACAGGGCCTGAAGGGCAGCGAGTTGGACCACTATTTCCGCGTGGCCCGGGGCCGGTCACCGGCGGACTGCGGTTGCGGCATTGCGGCCGGTGAGATGACCAAGTGGTTCGATACCAACTACCACTATATTGTCCCGGAAGTGTCCAAAGACACAGCGTTTTCCCTCAACAACCAGCGACTGGTGGACCAGATTGCCGAGGCGCGCAATGCTGGCGTTTCCCCCAAACCGGTGATCATCGGCCCGGTCACCTACCTGTGGCTGTGCAAGGCCCGGGACGGCGACGACCGTCTGCAACTGCTGGACCGCCTGCTACCGGTCTACGGCCAGTTGCTGGACCAGCTGGCGGACCTGGGTGTGGACTGGGTGCAGGTGGATGAGCCCGTCCTGGTCACCGAACTGGATGCCGACTGGAAAGGCGCCCTGGAAACCGCCTACCACACCCTGAAAAGCAGCCGCAGCAAACTGCTGCTGACCACCTATTTCGGTACCCTGGGGGAAAACCTGCAACAGGCCTGCAACCTGCCGGTAGCCGGGCTGCACATCGATGCGGTAAGGGGCAAACAGGACGTGCAAGCGGTGGTGGACTGGCTACCGCCCCACAAGGTGCTGTCCCTGGGGGTGATCGACGGACGCAATATCTGGAAGACGGACCTAATCAGCCTTCTGGAATGGCTGACGCCGGTCCATGACAAGCTCGGTGATCGCCTGTGGCTGGCGCCTTCCTGCTCGCTGCTCCACGTGCCAGTGGATTTGTCGCTGGAAACGGACCTGGACCCGGAGATCCGCAACTGGCTGGCCTTCGCTACCCAGAAGCTGGACGAACTCAGGGTACTCAAAACCGCTCTCAATGAGGGAACCGACGCTGTAGCAGAACCGCTGGCGGATAACGCACGGGCCATTGCCAGCCGGCGGGCATCAGGCCGGGTCAATAATCCGGACATCAGACAGCAGGTGCAGGCCATAACGCCGGAACTGGCCCAGCGCAAGAGCCCCTACTCCATCCGGGCGGACAAGCAGGCTGAACATCTGAAGTTGCCCCGCTACCCCACCACCACCATCGGCTCGTTCCCGCAGACCACGGATATCCGCAAATCGCGGCTGGCGTACCGCAAGCAGGAAATCAGCCGGGAACACTATGTCTCCACCATGAAGGCCGAGATCGAGCGGGCCGTCCGTGAACAGGAAAAGCTGGGCCTGGATGTGCTGGTCCATGGCGAGGCGGAACGTAATGACATGGTGGAGTATTTCGGTGAACAGCTGGAGGGCTATCTCTTCACCCGCTTCGGCTGGGTGCAATCCTACGGCTCCCGCTGTGTAAAGCCGCCGATTCTCTACGGCGATATCCAGCGCCCAGGCCCCATGACCGTGGAGTGGATTGCCTACGCGCGCTCCCTTACGGACAAGCCCCTCAAAGGCATGCTTACCGGCCCGGTCACCATCCTCAACTGGTCCTTTGTGCGGGACGACCAGCCCCGGCGGGACACCGCCTTCCAGCTGGCCCTCGCCATCCGCCAGGAAGTGCTGGACCTGGAGGCCGCCGGCGTCAACATCATTCAGATCGACGAGGCCGCCCTGCGGGAAGGTCTGCCCCTGCGCCGGTCACAATGGCAGGACTACCTGGACTGGGCTATCGATGCGTTCCGCATCACCGCCAACGGCGTGAAGGACACTACCCAGATCCACACCCATATGTGCTATTCGGAGTTCAACGACATTATTGAAGACATCGCCCGCATGGACGCGGACGTCATCACCATCGAAACCTCCCGCTCCGCCATGGAACTGCTGGATGTATTCGAGGAGTTCCGCTACCCGAACGAAATCGGCCCGGGAGTCTATGACATCCATTCACCGAACATTCCGTCCCGGGATCAGATTGTCAGCCTGATGAGCAAGGCAGCGGAACGGGTGCCGGCAGAACGCCTGTGGGTAAACCCGGACTGCGGCCTGAAAACCCGCCAGTGGGAAGAAGTCATACCGGCACTGGAGAATATGGTGGCGGCGGCGCGGGAGTTGCGGGAAACCGCCGGTTAACGCCTGCCCCCTCTGGTCAGGCGGCTGGAGCTGCAGGGGGGAGTCGAACCCCCGACCTACTGATTACGAATCAGTTGCTCTACCGCCTGAGCTACTACACATCCATTAACGGGTATATAGGCCAACCGCAGTAGCTTCAAGGTGTTCAGAACCGGCTCTCTTCCGGACAGTGGGCCTTGCTTGGCAGCTCATCCATGGAATCAACAAACAGCAGGTTGGCGTCGTTCATCTTCAGGCCGCTCCGCTCGAGTAACTCGATCGAAAGGGAACCGATATCGCCACGGTCAGTCCTGCCGTTGATGGTCAGACACATACCCTTGGGCATCGGCTTTTCCGAGTGAGAAAAAATCTCATCAAAGTACCAGGGATAGGCCAGCACCCCCTTCACATAGGGAAGATCGTCTGCATCCGCCTCCGCAATATCGGCATAGGCGCTAGCTGTAAAGTACGGCTCGAAATCCAGATAGAGTCCTTCTTTTTCGAGCCCTTGCTCAAATTCCAGGTATGACTGCCAGGCAGGTTCAGACGTGGTTGTTTCTGTGGCGCAGCCAGTTGCCAGCGATATTGACGCAATCAGAGTGAGAGGTAGCAGTAACCGAGCCCTCATTGGAGCGCCTCCTGCAGCTGTTTATCTCTGGCTGCACCCGCACCTTTCAAGGCTCTCGCCGCTCGGCAAAGGAGGCCTGAGCATGAGGTTATGAGCTTCTCTACGTCTATTCGTCCACGAGTGCTCGCACTAGTGTCCCGTTTGGTTAATTCGCTGATCTACTGCGTGACGCTGGGGCCTCTGGCCAAGGCGCCAGTCCGAAGGTGTGGTGGTTCCACATCAAGGGCTGGCAACACCGGCCAGAGGCCCCAGCGTCGCGCCCTTCGGGAGCCACTGAGAGCCTTGATAGCCGCGTTGCGCTGACTCGATTTGGAACCACCAAACCTTCGCCACCGCGCCTAGCTCTCAAGGCTCTCAGTGGCTCAGTAGATCAGCGAATTAACCAAACGGGACACTAGCCGCTCTCAAAAAGCGGAAATTGGCAGTAACTTCGATCATGCCCTCGTCGTCGACACGCATTGATACATCCGCTACCCGGAGTTGCATGCCAAGGTCCTGCAGAGTCTCAAAGACACTAAAGGTCAACCTGCCTGCATTTCCGCTTATCTAGGCTTTCCCGTGCTGATCCACCGCGACAGTCACCGGGCCTTTAGATTTCAGCAGCCTGGAAGTGACTTCGCCATCGGTGTTGTAGGCAACTTCAAGAAAACGGGTTACGGCCAGTCGAACCTCGGACTGAGTATGGTAGAACGCCATGGTGACCTCCTTGTGGTCTGGGGAACTTCCCTGAGTTTGTGTTCTTTGCGAAGCATGGGCCTGAAAGCATCTTCTGGCCTAAATTATCCTATGTAGGATCGGAATAAAGTTGGTAACAAAATGCCTTCCCAAGCTCAATTTTACAGTAATTAATCAACCATAAAGATAAATAAAGTTGGTAACTTTCGAAGGATCCAGAGCAAAACCCCTCGAAAATCATGGTAATAAAGTTGGTAACTTATCATTGGCAAGCTCCCAGTAAACGATCTGAGCTTCCCCCAATGAGGCCCTAAAAGGGTACAAACTGTCGCAAAGCGGAACCGGCTAACCTTGGAGAATCAGCTGAAAAGCCAGTCGGCGTAACGCTATGTGGTTAAGCTCTTATTCATGAAGCCATGGCGCATAACTCAGGCCAACCAACACACCCTCAGGGCTCATAAACCTTGCGACTGTTTGCCCCCAGGGTTCAGTCCGGGTTTCATGAACGAATTCCTGACCCCTTTCCTTCATTTCTTTCAATGCCGCGTCCACTGCAGCCGCGTCCGCCAACTCAAATTCAATTGTAGCTGTCGGCTCAGGAACATGGTCAGGCCATTCCTCCTGCCCAAAACAAGACTGGGCCGCCATAGAGAGGGGTCATACCCCGAAATGATGCGCTCCGGGGAACCTATCCATGAAACGATAATCGTCCATCTTTTCTAGCGGCAAGCCTCGCGCACCCTCATACAAAGACGCACTCGCCGCAGAATCTTTAGTAATTGACGCAAACCCCGCAATACACTTAACTTCCATTCATTCCCCCGCCACTGATGGAGCTGGCTCATATCTGCGTTAGTATGATTTGACTCGTTAGCCGCGTATCACTGTGAGCCCATTAGCCCTTGTTCAAATGCTGCCTGATTTTCCTGGGCAATTTCATTTTTTTGTCGAGCCATCGCAACACAAATCGGGATCCATTTGGCGCATGTGGACCGGTGAGAATGTCCAGGGTTGTGACAGAGCCAGATATGCGCAGATTGAAATCTTTATTGGGAACTTCCGCAAGATCCACGTGCACAGGAGCAAACCATGGGTTGTACAAGTTGAATCCCTCGACAAGATCCTGATCAAACTTTCTGAGAGTTTCTTCTATCGGGGGCACGCCGATCCGCTGCCGCAAGCCAAAAACAAAGCTATCAAGCGAAAACAAATAGCCTGAGTTGAAGTTAACTCCAAACGAGTTATAGCGGTTGTCGGGACTTCCCTGCATTTCAATGCCATTGATAAATTCAGCTACAGATAACCCTTCAATGGACTCAGAGACGTTTTGGTGAATCTTAATTGCTGAATGGAAACTCGTGTCAACGGTTAAGAGCTCAGCATCTACTGAGCACGCTTCAGAGTATAAATCGGCAATCGGATGACCTCTGAAGCGATTAACCGAAGCACCCCTCATTAAAAGAAAAGCTTTGAGGTATTTTTCAAGCGCTTGACACGCAGCCCAAAAAAAAGCGCGATGCAGTCCTTTTTTTGCCAGTAACCGAGCAGTCACATAGTCTTCATCTGCAGGTTTAACAAAAGAATCGCTGATTACTTGTACAATGTATCGTTCGATATTGGCTTGCTCATAGCCAGGTAGTTTGTCGAAGTGCTCAAGCTCATCTCCACACTTGAAACTGTATATGTAGCTCAATCTTCTTTCGCTCATTCAGCTTCTAACCTCGAACAGGCGCAAAAAGTGTTCCGGCGAGCGCGACGCAGCAAAACGGAGACGAAGGCGACCAAGTGCCGCGCTTGGTTAACTGGCGTGCTGGCTGTTGGCACGTCGCTTCCGTTCCTGCTCAGTCATTTGTCCTAAACGCTCCTCCAGGGAATCAAGTCCAAGTTGCGCACGGCGCTCATTAACCGAGGCGGGATCCTTGATGGGAAACGGTGTTGGCCACCCGTTTTCATCAACATCAAACTGGGTGCCGTAATATTGTGGCTCGCCGGCTAACGTCCGCACCCGATCCTGAAGAAACGCCAAATGCCAACCCTCGGCGTCGTCTTTCGCAACGGCTTCCTCCAGCAAGTGAACGCATTCCGCCATGAACCCGGCCTCGGACACCGAATGCTGAGCCACCAGCCAGGCGGCTTTGGAGGCTTCCTCTCCGACCAAGGAAATACCAGGCCAGCAGTGAGCCCTGATGATTTCCTTCAGGCGGGAGGCGTTGCGCTGGTGCAGTGCTTTCAGTCGGGGATGGTAGGAATCCGACGGTAACTGGGGTCACCTCACGAAACGGAAAAAATCGTACGCTAAGCCTCTCGCGGTGTTCGTAGTGGCCGGAACCGGCCCCGCGCAACGCGTTTATCCTGCTGCCAGACGTAATCGCCGGTGAGATTGATGTGTTCCCAGCCCAGCGGCGACAGGTGCGGTAACAGATCTTCATCCACGGGCTGCCCGGAATCGGTCAGTGACTGGATCGCACGCTCCATATAGACGGTATTCCAGAGAATGATGGCGTTGACCACGAGATTCAGGCCGCTGGCGCGGTAGCGCTGGTTTTCGTAACTGCGATCGCGAACTTCGCCCAGACGGTTCAAGAATACGGCTCGGGCCAACGCATTCTTGGCCTCGCCCTTGTTCAGCCCCACCTGGACGCGGCGACGTAAATCGACGTTCTGCAGCCAGTCGAGCGTAAATAGCGTGCGTTCGATGCGGCCGAGTTCACGCAACGCGATAGCCAGGCCATTCTGGCGCGGATAGCTGCCAAGCTTGCGCAGCATCAACGAGGCGGTGACGGTGCCCTGCTTGATCGAAGCCGCCAGCCGTAGAATTTCATCCCAGTGCGACCGGATGTGCCGGATATTGATACGGCCGCCGATCATGCCCGAGAGTGTTGGGTAGGGACTCGCGTCTCCGGGGATATAGAGTCGCCGGTCGGCCAGATCGCGGATACGCGGCGCGAAGCGGTAGCCCAGCAATTGCATTAGCGCGAATACGTGGTCGGTAAAGCCGGCCGTGTCGGTGTAGTGTTCCGCGATGCGCAGATCCGACTCGTGGTAGAGCAGCCCGTCCAGAACATGCGTGGCGTCACGCACCGTGGCGTTGATAACCTGGGTGTGGAACGGCGCATACTGATCGGAAATGTGCGTATAGAACTGGATGCCCGGTTCTTGGCCGTACTTCAGGTTCACATGACCGGCAAACTGGCCCTGCCCACCGGCCTTGAAGTTCTGGCCGTCGGATGAAGACGTGGTGCCGTCACCCCAGTAGGCCGCGAACGGCTGATGATACTGAGCGTTGGTCAACTCGGCCAACGCCGCCGCATAGGTCTCGTCGCGGATATGCCATGCCTGAAGCCACGCCAGCTTGGCATAGCTGGCATCGGGGCAGGACTCGGCCATCTTGGTCAAGCCCAGGTTGATCGCATCCGCCAGGATCGTGGTCAGCAACAGTTGCCGATCTCCAGCGGCCGCGCCGTTTTTGAGGTGGGTGAAATGCTGCGTGAAGCCGGTCCAGTCGTCGACTTCCAGCAAGAGTTCGGTGATCTTGAGATGAGGCAGCCGACTGTAGGCCTGTTCCATCAACGCTTCAGCGCCCTCGGGCACCGTGTTATGCAAGGGTGTGATCTTGAGCCGGCCGGCGGGCGTGAAACCGGCGTCCGGAAGCGTGTCGGCCGCGGCCAAATGCTCGACGGTAGCCATCTCGTGTTCCAGTTCGGCCAGCCGAGATTCGAGGTAGGATTCGCAATCGATCGCCACCGCCAAGCCCAAATGATGCTCGCCACGCAACTCAGTGAAGCGCGCCGGCGGCAGTAGGTAGGCCTCGAAATCTTTGAACTGACGCGAATCCTGCACCCAGATATCGCCCGAGCGCAGGGCGTTCTTGAGTTCCGAGAGTACGCACAGCTCATAGAAGCGGCGATCCAGCCCGTCCCGCGTGAACACGAGACTTGCCCAACGCTTACGGACAAAAACCGGTCGGGGCATCATCCGGAACTTTTCTCGCTTGGCGGTCATTCATTGCTCGCAGTACGTCGACCGCCGCCAGAAGCTCACGCGCCGCCGGCGCGGCCTTGAGTTTCAGCGTATTCAGCAACGTCGGCGTATAGCGTCGAAGTCCGTTAAACCGACTACCGAGCAACGCGAGATAATCGAAATTTTCCGATTGCGACAGTTGTTCGGCTTCGGCGATGCTTTCACTGAATGCCGTCCAGGGCAGGATCGACTCGATCGCCGTGAAGGGATTGGCTCCGGTTTCCTTGGCTTCCAGCAAGGCGCGGCCGATCCGCGAGTACAGCCGTACTTTGTCATTGATAGCTTTGCCCGAGCGCTGGAAGCGTTCGGCGTGAGTCCGCTTGGCCTTGCTGAAGAGCGATCCCATGTAGCGGTCGTGCAGATCAATGGTCTCGTCGATCAGGGTGGCTCGTGCATCGAGGAGAGTCGCCGTCAGTGTCGCGGAGCGGCGCGTCGCTTCCAGATCACGCAAATGCTGGGCCGTCATCTGGCCGCCTTCGCGGGCCAGCTTCAACAGGCGATTCTGGTGGACGGTATATTCCAATCCGGCCGGCAAGGCGAGTTCCTGAACAGTCTGCAAACGTTCGAGGTGCACCAGAATATGCTTCGGCCGTGGCGGCCCGGACGATTGGCGCAGCCAGGCTAACGTGCTTTGCGTGGTTTCGTGCCGAATTGACAACAACCGCTCAAATGCCTGCCGATGTGCTTCGGTTAAAGGAGCCGTCAAAGCCTCGTAAATCAGGCGGGTGCCACGCGTCAACGCCTCGCTGCAAACGCGTTCTAGCACGGCCACTGATGGGATGATGACGCCGTGTTGCCGCAACCGTTCGACCAGAGCCTCGGCGAGTACCAAGCCCCGATCCGTTTGCTGGGCCAACTCGGTGATCGGCTCCATGAACCGCTGATAATCCGCGCCGCTGAACGGAGACAGCCCCAGCCAGGCCTGTAATTCCATCAAGTGTTCACGGCGGGTTTCTTGCCGCTGGGCGTACTGCGGCCAGATATCGGCCTCGACGGTCAACTGTTGACTGACGAAGGCCAATAGCCGCGTGGGCGGTTCTGTTTCGGCCGGTAGCGCAATGCCCGGATACCGCAAATAGCATAGCTGCACGGCAAAGCCCAGCCGGTTATGGTCGCCGCGGCGTTGGCCGATCACGGCCAAATCTGCTTCAGATAGCGTGTAGTGGCGAATCAGAGCGTCGTCTGTCTCGGGCAGCGCAAGCAGATGGCCCCGCTCGGCAGCGGTCAACAGTCGACGCCGGGGCACGGTCAGGCGTCCGCTTTGAGGTATTGGTACACCGTCTCGCGGCTGATACTAAAATAGCGGGCCAATTTTGCTTTTGGCTCGCCGCCAGCCACGCGTTGTCGCAGCTCGGCGGCTTGATCCGGCGAGAGTGCTTTCTTGCGGCCCTTGTACTTGCCTTGTTTTTTGGCCAGTGCGATGCCTTCGAGCTGGCGTTCGCGGATCAGGGAACGCTCGAATTCGGCGAACGCGCCCATAATCGACAGCATGAGATTGGCCATCGGCGTCGCTTCTCCGGTGAAGGTCAGGTGCTCCTTACGGAACTCGACCGCTATACCCCGTGCAGTGAATGTCTTGACCAAGCGCCGCAGGTCGTCGAGGTTGCGGGCCAGGCGATCCATGCTGTGTACGACCACGGTATCGCCTTCCCGGACAAACGCGATAAGTCGATCGAGTTCAGGGCGGTGGGTGTCCTTGCCAGAAACATAATCCGTGAAGGTTCGCACCACGTCTGCCCCCTCAAGCTGGCGTCCGGGGTTCTGGTCAATGCTACTGACCCGGTTGTAACCGATACGGTGGCCTTCCATTCTGTCTCTCGAAATCACGTGTCAGAAAAGACTCTATGACCCGCAGGCACATGTGTCAATAAATTCGTGATAGTATGCTATCCTGACGTCTCCGAGATTAACGGCCTGACGTCCGGGTAGGGTGTACTTTAATCAGACACAACTCAAGAAAGTGGAGAGGCGATGTGACGGAGATTGGTTGCTACGCGCAGAATAACGATTCCTTGCTGCCGGTGGCGGCTACGATCTCGGCCGTTGTCGAGGGCGGGGCCGTTTTGCTAGTCCGGCGGCTCAATCCGCCGGATGCCGGCCGCTGGGGCTTTCCGGGTGGTAAGATCGAATCCGGCGAGCCGATCCACCAGGCTGCTGTGCGCGAACTCTACGAGGAAACGGGTCTGCGGGCGACCGCAGAGCGCATCTTCACGGCGGTCGACGTTCTCGACCGTGATCCGCGTGCGGTGCTGCGCCATCATTTCATCCTGATCGCGGTGCTGTGTCGCGATCCCACCGGGGTACTCACACCGGGGAGCGACGCGGGTGACGCGCGGTGGTTCCAGCTTGACGAGATTGAAGATGCCGCCTTGGCGACAAGCTTTCAGGTCGCCGAAGTAGCGCGCGAAGCCGTGGCGCTGGCGTCAACCCAGAGAGGCGGCGAAGCATCATGATCGCAAATGTCCTCAGCATCGCCGGCACCGATCCGTCCGGCGGGGCCGGTATTCAAGCTGACCTAAAGACCTTCTCCGCACTCGGGGCTTACGGGATGAGCGTTATAACGGCCGTGGTGGCTCAGAACACGCGGGGGGTCCGATCATTTCAGGCGCTCGATGCCGGTTTCGTCGGCGAGCAAATCGACGCGGTGCTGGACGATGTGCGCGTTGACGCCATCAAGATCGGCATGGTCGCCAACGCAGAGATCGCGCAGGCGATTGTTCAACGGATCGATTCCTACGAGCTGCGCAACATCGTTGTCGATCCAGTGATGGCGGCTAAGAGTGGCGACCCGCTGCTAGCCACAAATGCCATTGCAGCCGTGCGCGACGAGTTGGTGCCCCGCGCTACCGTAATTACTCCGAACCTGCCCGAAGCTGGCCTGCTGCTGGACCGCTCGCCCGCGCGTTCGCTCGAGGCGATGGACGACTGCGCGGCTGAGCTCCACCGCCTTGGCCCAGCCTGGGTGCTGTTGACGGGGGGACATCTGGATAGCGCGGAGAGCGTAGACATTCTCTACGACGGTGACATGCCGCAGCACGTCAGCGCCCCACGCATCGACACGAAAAACGATCACGGCACCGGTTGTACGCTTTCCTCTGCGATTGCCGCACTCTTACCCCACAATTCGGTTCCGGATGCGGTGGCCGCCGCGAAGCGCTACCTTTCTAACGCGCTAGCGGCTTCACAGCAACTCCAAGTCGGGGGTGGCCACGGTCCGGTGCACCACTTCTACGCCCAGTGGTAGTGTTTTCCGGCCGCTACGGACGCCGCGCGAGGTTTAGCGTACGATTTTTTCCGTTTCGTGAGTTGACCCCTAACTCGCCGGAATCGAAGAGTCGCTGTAACAATCGCTGGTCTTCTATCAGCATCATGACCAGCTCATCCGCAAGACTCTGATTCATGGGCTCCCTCCCAGTTGATGCCACAAATAAGCGCCGCCCCGGCAGGGGCATCCGGTGGCAGGCCTTCATGCCGGAAACTCGATTGATTTGTTAAATGTCGTCTCGCCACTCTCTATGCTTACAGGCCCTATCGTACTCAAGCCATGGCACGTCGTGCGACACCCAAATATGAGCCTCTGGTTTTAAACCGGGATCATAGTCCAGAGTAGCTACCCGAACAATGACGTGGGGTTGCGCAGGCCTTTCAGCCACCAAATGGGAACCACAGCGTTTGCAAAAATGGCGCAATTTTCCAGGGGATGATTCGAACGTAGAAATAGAACGCTTACCTCTGAGCCAACGGAAATTCTCGCGCTTTACTCCCGCAGTGGAGGCGAACGGTGCAGCATGGGCTTTACGACAAGTCTGACAATGGCAATGCACGATTGGCATATCCACTGAGTCGATTTCGTAACTTATCTCGCCACACAAACAGCTTCCCTTCAACCCCATGAGAGATCTCACTCTGTAAATTTAAAACTTAGCTTTGGAAAGTGCCGAAGTGGCCCGTAGGGTCGTCCGACAACAGCCAATGGTTATGCCGATTTTGCCACCAACATCTCAGTAGCGCCCTTTTGAAAACGATAGCTAACAGGCTGCAACGAGACAGCGATTCCGTCAGCGGATAGTCCCGCCATGACCGAATCAAGGTGCTTTGAGGTTTTTCCGTCCAGCGAGACAACTGGAAAGACGCGAACCTCAGAGGCAACTCTGCATAACTCCCGCATTGATGCCAGATGGGCCGCCCGATCTAAATGATCACTGTAAAGGAAAAGAAAGTGAGAGCAGAGTGCCAGATCAAACTTGGAGTCAGAGAATGGCAGCATAGGCAATGACGCCGACACATACCGTCCTTGTTGGTAACCAGCATCAAAATCGGACAGGAACCGCGACATAGCTTTCATCCGAACCTCGCCAAGACGCTCAACGCTATTGAATGAGTCCCAAACATAACTGTCTGCGGCCTGTTGCATCTTGGCCATGATTTCTGGGTACACCTCGCCAATTCGGTGACGCACTTCATCAACCTTGAGTTGATATACCGGATCACATGAGATGACTTGGCATCCTACCTCTGTCGCCTCAGCATTGAAGCTGGCCGGGCCATCGCCGCAACCCAGAATTTTCTTGTTCAGGTCATCATTCGATAGCTCAAACATCGCCTGATATTCCTTTAGCGATCGCCCCCACGGAACCACATTAGCTAAATACAAAACAAGCTCTCCTTAGTCTGTTGAACGACACACAGTGGCGACGACGGAGCCGCGTAAAGGGCATCTGGCGGCCACCGGCCTGAGCCTTTTTATCGGTCATTACCATGCTGTAAAACTTAGAAAGCCTCTCCGCTGAGTAACCTCATTATACTGCAAACGGTTTTGTGGTTTGACGGCAGGTGAAGTGCGCAACCTCGAATAGTCGCTCCATGTGTAATAATGTCGTCAACGGAATGCTAATCAAATGGTCACGACCGTCACTCAGTTCGTTTAACATTAAAGCATTTCAAGATGGAGATTCTATGCCGATGATGCCAAGAATTTTATTGCCGTTTTTTCTAACCGGCCTTTCTGTACTTCCCGACTTCACGCTGGCCGAAAATGGCACTCCTGAGGCCTACATTGGCAGCAAGCATTTGGTTTTGGAAATCCGGCACTGCGAATGCGAAGCCGTCGAGCCGAATGGTCATCCGTCCGTATTGCTGTCAGATTTTTTGCAGGAGTCGAGTGTTGTGAAAACGGCTGTGTTTGCTGAAGATAACGGCTTCGTCGCGTCCGATTACATCACCATAGGATATGAATTCAGCCCAATCAAAGACTCAGCCAACACGTTCTCGTTCAACTATACGGGTACACATACGACAAGCAGCGGACAAAGCTCGGGAAGCGGGCAGTTATTGCTGGAAAAAGACAAGTGGGTCCATTTGTTTGGCTCGCACCACGAAAGCACATCAGGAGCACGCCACGCCAATGTTGCAGTAAGGCTGGTGGAATTCGAAGGTTCCTGAGGGCCGATTTTCACAATTCCAATCATAGGTGCACACGGTGTATGTGTTTCAAACGAAAAGACTAATCGTAACGCAGCTATCCCATCAAGATATTCCCGCACTCACTGAAATACTGAGTGACCCTGAGGTCATGAGGTATTCCGTTCGAGGGGTTTGTGATGAAGAAGCTACCCGCAAATTTATAGGCTGGTGCCAGGACTGTTACGCATCCCATGGTATGGGTCCATGGGCATTAACTGAGAAGAGGTCGGGAAAACTTGTTGGTTTCTGTGGTATTGGGCCCGAGCTAGTCGGAGAGGTTGAGGAGATCAACCTCGGTTATCGATTAGCGAGGCGATACTGGAATCAAGGGCTTGCAACCGAAGCGGTTCAGGGCGTGCTGCGGTATGCCTTCGATCAAAAACAGTGTGAGTCAGTAGTGGTCATTATAGAGCCAGACCATGCGGCCTCAGTTCGAGTAACTGAGAAGGCTGGATTCTCCTGCTACACCATGCAAGAGTTTCATAAGAAGAGGGTGCGGCTGTATCGAATGACAAATGAAGACTGGCGCCTTCGTCTCCACGATGAATTAGCCGTAGTCAGGAATCAATGACCCAATCCCGGTAGAGCTCAGGGGTAATTTCTTCAATCAACACTGGCTCTACAGAGACTCGCGAAACCCACTGATGAGCATCTATTTGCTCAAAGGGTTCAGATCGCAACGTATAGATATACCCCTTCTCATGCCAACTTACTTCAGTATCCCTCAGCATTATCCGGGGTGGACGTTGCGAGGTGTCGACCGAGAAAACTGCACGAGGGCTCAGGGGGTAATATGTGATTGCAAACGGAACAGCTAAATCCCGCTCTGAGACAGCATAAATACCGTACTCGTTGTCAGCCTCACCATGTCCAATACCCTGAGCTGGCTCTAGCCGAACGGTTTTTTTTCGACTGCCGTGATAGAGGTATTCAGGCTTGCCCAGGTTCGGCTCACTCCCTTTGTTTCGCACTTGTTCACACACCACCCCTTGCCCCTCCCGACAATCTAAGTTGGTTGCTTCTTAATCCCAAAGCAATGCTCCTCTGCGGGAAATTCGCCGGCTCTGACCTCTCTTTCATACAGCGCAAACACATCCTTGATTTGGGCGCTCAGATCGACGTACTTTTTGGCAAATTTCGGCGTGTAGTCAGAGAACAAGCCTAGGAGTCTGCGCGGCAGGAGACACCTTCTGGCATAATGCGTAAAAATTCTTCATCACCGGAGAATCTGATGGG
>NZ_JAKZAH010000022.1 GCF_023156245.1 Marinobacter bryozoorum | reverse complement strand
TTCCGGCAACTGCGACGTTTGCAGAAATTACCAAAGCTATTGCAGTCCTTTTTTGGTCATCCAGATTTGGCTTACATCTCCGGGTGATGTTCGCTTACTTTATTTCGGATTAGTAACGACACCTTCGGACACAACAAAGGCGATGAAATCATCCAGGCAGTGGCCGCCATCCTGCTGGGAGAAACCCGCAAAACCGACAAGTGTATCCGCTGGGGCGGCGAGGAGTTCATCGTGCTGCTGCCATTCTGCGACCTGGGGAAAGCCCGTGACATTGCCGAGAATATTCGCAGTGTGATGGCCTCAAGGAAGTTCCCGGATATCGGCCAGGTTACCCTTTCCATCGGCGTTACCGAGTCAGTGCCCGGGGACCGCCCCATGGCGATGCTGGATCGCGTCGACAAGCTTCTCTACCAGGCCAAGGGTAACGGCAAGAACCGGGTAGCTGCGGGCCTGCCAGGCGACGGGCCGGGCTGACTGTTCATGCCTCCGGGAAAAGCATGCGGTAGGGTCGCTAAATGGCTGCTCGTACCGCAGCCAGCGACCTTTGTCCCACTCGTTTTATTTCGGTTGCTACCTACCGGCCCCTGCCCTCTGTGTGGTTATAATGCGCGCCCTCATTGACCGACCCGTGGACCCATTATGAATGCGACAGACTCAGTGTTTCAGAGCTATGGCCGTTGCTGCCGTAACGAGCAGTTCTTCAAGGACTTCTATGACTTTTTCATGGACAGCTCCGATGAAATTCGCCAGCGCTTCGTGAACACGGACATGGCCGCCCAGCGTCACCTGCTCCGTAACGGCATCATGCAACTGATCCTGGTGGCCCGGGGTATGTCAGACCGCAAACTCCGTGCCCTGGGGGAAAGCCACAACCGCCATAACTTCAATATCAATCCTGACTGGTACCAGCTGTGGCTGAATGCCTTGATGAAAGCGGTTGACCGGCATGACCCGGAATACGACCGAGACCTGGACGCCCAGTGGCGTGAGGTACTCCGCCCCGGCATTGAGTTAATCCGGGGAGCTTACTGAGCCGCGCAGGCGACGGTTACAAACGGGGGCCCTCAGACAGGAGCGCCGGCCGGCCAAACAGGTACCCCTGAAAATCCGTACAGCCGTGGCTGAACAGCCAGTCTCTCTGCTCATCAGTTTCCACCCCCTCTGCGATAACCTCCAGGTCAAGGCCCCGCGCCAGGCCGATAATGGATTCCACGATCGCCGAGCTGGCTGAGTTGCCGCCCAGGTCCCTTATGAAAGACTGGTCTATCTTGACCTGATCCAGCGGCAGGCGCCGGAGGTAGCTCAGCGACGAGTAGCCGGTGCCGAAATCATCCAGCGAAAATCGCACACCCAGAGACCGGAGTGTGTTCATGGTTTCGGTAACCCGGTCCGGGTCATCCATCAGAAGACTCTCGGTAACCTCCAGCTTCAACATACGAGGCGGGGCGCCGGTCTGCCTGAGAATCTGCGCCAGCCCATCGACAAACCCCTTCGCCTGGAACTGAATAACACTGACGTTCACGGCCAGTGTCAGCTCCGACGTTGCAGGGTCAGCACTCCAGGCAGCCAGCCGCCGGCAGGCTTGTTCCAGCAACCATTGCCCGATCGGAATAATAAGCCGGCTTTGCTCTGCAATCGGGATAAAGACCCCAGGGGAAACCAGCCCCTTTTCGGGGTGCCGCCAGCGCAACAGCAATTCGTAGCCAAGCAGCTGGTCCGGATAACGGACCTGGGGCTGGTAGTAGATCAACAGCTCGTCCCTGCTGACCGCATGTCTCAGCTCGTCTTCCAGCATAACGTGCTGCACCACCTGCCGCTGCAGGTCGGGATTGAAAAAGGCAATTCGTCGCTCATCCCGCTGCCTTGCCCTTTCCTTGGCCTGCTGCGTGGCCTGTTCGGCCCGCTGCAGTTGTTGGTCAGCCGGACTATCCTTGCCGTCGATAATCGCAATACCGATACTGACCTGAACCTGGACAAGGTGGCCGGCAACGCTCAGGGGAGGGCTGAACTCCTCAATGATTTTCTCTGCAACCAGTTCCGCCGACCTGGCTGCCATCTCCGGTGTGGCGTGCTGGCCCGGCAAAAGAACCGCAAACTCATCGCCACCAATCCTGGCAAGCGTGTCACTCTCCCGCATGAACGAAGCCAGCTTGCTGGCCATTGCCTTCAGCACAAGGTCACCGGTTTCGTAACCACGGGCATCGTTGATGGACCTGAACTGCTCAATATCAAGGTACAGCAGGGCTGCGTTGACATGCCGCCGGATATTGAATCGACAGACTTCCGCTATCCGCTCTTCCAGCAGGGCCCGGTTCGCCAGGCCAGTCAGCGAATCGTAGAAAGCCAGTCGATGAGCTTCCTGCTCCGCCTTCTTGCGCCGGGTAATATCATGGAAGGTGCCGACAAAGTTCTGAACGGCCCCCGACGGGTTTCTTACGGCGCTGATGGTCAACCACTCAGCGTATACCTCACCGGTTTTGCGACGATTCCAGACTTCACCCTCCCAGGCGCCATCTTCCAGCATCTTTGTCCACATATGCTGATAGAAAGCACGGTCCTGTAATCCGGAGCTCAGCACCGCCGGTGTCTTTCCGACGACTTCCTGCTCTTCATAGCCGGTGATCACGGAGAAGGCCTTGTTGGCCCTGAGAATGGTTCCTTGCTTGTCGGTAACAATAATGCCCAGATGAGTCTCAAAGGCGGCTGAGGCAATTCGCAACTCCGCCTCCCGTTCTTTCTGCTCGGTCACATCACGCACCAGGGCCAGGAACCCGCTATAGTTGTGATGAGCATCAGAGAGCACGTTGACCCGCGCTTCGAAGGATCGAAGTTCATGCCCGACATTCAGGCGATAGTCAAAATGGTAGGTCTGGCCGGAACCCCTGACTTCACCCTTGACCTCCCTGAACCGGTCAGCCAGTTCTGGCGGCAGCACATCCCGGTAGTGATGACCGATAAACTCGTCCGGTGTGGTCAGCAGGTCGCGTTCATCCGCTGCGTGCACGAAGACGAACTTACCCTCCTCGTCCACCACGAAGATCAGGTCAGGAATTGACCGGACCAGGGCCTTTAACCAGTCCTCGTTGGCCTGTGCCAGGTGCTGTAGTCGCTGGCGTTCCTGGTTTTCCCGGACCAGCCGTTGTTCGGCCTGTCCACGCCGGTGGAGTTGCCGCAACAGCAGGGCACCAAGGACAGCCACCAACAAAATACCCGCGCCCAGAACCCATAGGCTTTGCCGCCATGCATAGAGTGCAACACCGGTTCTTTCGCCGACGACAACAACATAGGGCGCATCAGCGACGCGTCGAAAACCGTAGAATCGCTGCTCTCCGTCAAACGGTGAGTGCGTAGTCAACTGGTCCTTTTCACGACCGCTCTCGATAAAGCCCATGGCGGCGGGCTCATCAACCCGCGTTACCCGGTCAGTGCCGCCAACCGCGGGAAGCCGGGCAATCAACGCCATTGCCTCATCGATAATTGCAATGCTTTGTCCGTCGGACAGACTTAGCCCGTCAATTGAGGAGGCCAGCACCCTCGGGGACTGGCGGACAATGATCGTTCCAGTAATAGTTTTTGTGCTGGAATAAAGATTACGAACAATGAATACCCAGGACTGGCCAGTGTCGGCATCCGTGTATACCGGCGTGACCTGGTCATCCGCTTTTTTCCCCGGCAAATGTAACGAAAGGAACTCCCAGGCCGGAACCCTGCCTCCTTCGCCGCCGGCAGAGGAATAAAGCAGGTTGCCATCCACATCAACAACATAGATGGTATCAGCAAAGCCAAGCTTCTGTACCTTTGTGTCCAGCAGTTGCTCCAGACTCTCAAGGCGCGAGCCAGGGGCAATACTGGCCTGGGAAATCAGGGGCTCGACGAATCCGGCCAGGGCCTGCAGTGCGTATTGCCCGGACCGCAACGTGCTGGCGACCAGCTCAGCAGCGAGGTCGGCCCGGGATTCAGACCGCCTGGTCGCTGTCTCTGTAATCTCCCGGTGATTGGTGCCAGCAACAATGCTTGCGGAAATCAGTAACACCAGCAAGGCTGTAACATACAGCAGCAAAGGCATACGGTGACTGGGCGGAGGCAAGGCTTCCCCCTCTTCGGTCGAAGACATCAACACGGACTCGCGCACTTTATTGTTCTCGGGCAGGTATATTAAGAAAGTACTATTTCTGATGAAAAAGTCTATCGGAACAACGCCACCCGACTGAAAACCATCCTGGAGAACGCATGGAATTACCAGCCTACCTGAAAGTCATGGCCGACAAGGGTGCCTCTGACCTGTACCTGTCAACCGGTGCCCGGGTGATGATGAAGATCGAAGGCAAAACCAGCCCTGTCACCCAGAAGCCCCTTCCGGTCGGTGCCGTCAAGGAGCTGGCCTATTCGGTCATGAATGACCGCCAGCGAGCGGAATTCGAAAAAAACCTGGAGCTGGATATGGCCGTCGGTATCAGCCAGGTAGGCCGCTTCCGTCTGAATATCTTCTGGCAGCGGGGCGAAGTGGCCATGGTGGCTCGGCACTTGAAGACCGAAATCCCCTCCATCGAAGCCCTGGGGCTGCCGCGGGTGCTGGAGCAACTGATCATGCAACCCCGCGGCCTGATACTGGTAGTGGGTGCTACCGGGTCGGGAAAATCCACTACCCTTGCGTCCATGATTGACTACCGTAACACCCACCGGTCAGGGCACATACTGACCATTGAGGACCCGGTCGAGTATACCCACCACCACAAACAAAGCGTGGTAAACCAGAGGGAAGTGGGCGTCGATACCCTTTCCTATGGGGAAGCCCTGCGTCGCGCCATGCGGGAAGCGCCTGACGTGATCATGATCGGCGAGATCCGCGACCGGGACACCATGAAGCACGCCCTCACCTACGCCGAAACCGGTCACCTGTGCCTGGCCACACTTCACGCCAGCAACGTAAATCAGACCATGCGACGCATCGTCAACTTCTTTCCGGAGCACGCCCACCGGGAGCTACAAATGGATCTGAGCATGCATTTGCAGGCTGTTATATCCCAGCGACTGCTCAAAACCCATGACGGCAAAAGGGCCGCCGCAGTGGAAGTCATGCTGGCCAGCCCCTACATCCGGAAGTTGATCAACAAGGGAGAAGTGGAAGGCATCGGCGAAATCATGGAAAAAAGCCCTGAACAGGGCATGCAGACCTTCGACCACGCCATCCTGGAGCTTTACCGCCAGGGCCGGGTTACCCGCGAGGAAGCCCTCGCCAACGCTGACTCCCGTCATAACCTGGAGGTAAAGATCCGCCTCGAACAGGGCGGCCTGGACTCAGGCAGTGATCAGTTCAGCATGGATCCGGCCTGAGCCCGGCTCGCCGATTGGCGCACCACGTCCAGCAACCCGAGCACTTCCGAGGAGCTGGCCTTGAGTGCCTCGGTCAATTCTGAAACCCGGGCCACATAGCGGCTCTCATCCACCTTGCCATCGTGGTAGCTCCTTGCCAGCTGATACAGCTCCCGCCCGATGGCATGGACCCTGGGGTGAGCCTGCTCAACGAGGCGTACCCCCTCACTGCTGTCGTGGATGAAGCTGGCCATATCCGTTTCCAGGAACTTGCCCAGCCGGCACTGGGTATGGTCCTTGACTTCCTCTTCCTTGAGCCCCCGCTGGTCGAACACCGCATAGCGAACCAGCTTGTCGACCCACATGACATGGTCCCGCTTGGCCAGGGCAATGATATTCAGGGGCAGTTTCTGGTCGACATTATCCAGCACGCTGGCGTTACTGCTTCGCAGTGACGGCATGTTGCCCATGAGGTCACCGAAAATATCGGACAATGCCGCAGCATCATCGGCATTGGCGCTGACCTGTGAAGCCATGTCCGCCGCTACCTGGCTTTGCTCTTCTGCTGCCGAAGCGATGGAGCTGGATACATCCAGGTTGTGGTGGGCCGAATCGCGGGACTGGGCCACCCGCTCATAGACTCGCTGACGGCTTTCTGCTGATTCATTGACCGCCTTCAAGGAGGCCTCCAGCCGCTCCTGCACCTGGTCAGATCCAGTGAGGATATGTTCCACAATCTCGTTGATACGGCCCGCGGCTTCCGAACTGCGCCCTGCAAGTTGCCTCACCTCATCCGCAACCACCGAAAATCCGCGCCCTGCGTCACCGGCACGGGCAGCTTCAATAGCCGCGTTCAGTGCCAGGAGGTTGGTCTGGTCGGAGATCTCGTTAACCGAATTGGTGAGCCCGCGTATTTCCTGGGTGCTCTCGGCAAAGGCAGCCATCTGGTCATTGGCCCTGGCGAGGGAGCTATCCACATCCTTGAGATGCGATTCCATTTCCTGCAGGGCCCGCAGGGATTCTTCAGTGTCTTCTTTCAGACTTTGGGCCTGCTCCAGCACGTCACGCCCAAGTCCGCCAACTTCGTTGGCGCTTGCTGACATTTCCTCAATGGCCGTGGCCAGTAACTGAACCTTCTCGGTCAGGTGGGAGATGCGCTGTTCAAATTTCAATGCGCCCTCACCCAGCTCCGTCACCTCCCGGGTGGCATCAACCGCGGCATCAATAATATTCAGCTCGTGCCTTCTCTGTTCCCGGCGCTGCTGCACCAGGGGCTCAAGCCAATCGGGGTAATGCTCCGGAACCCTGTCTTCAACTACAGCCTGAATCCAGGCGGACACCCGGGACTTGGATAACAGCATATTGGTAACCTGCGTGACTGGAGAGTAGATCCTTATCGACGAAAACCCGACGATCTTTAGCAGTCTATCTGTTATCTGCACCCGTTTGTCACGCTATCAATCTGTCACTTGAGTTATATCAAATCTGCCCTGAGCCCTCCTGGGTGACAGCGGGCAGGACGATACGGCGGCCGGGTGGTAAGATCGACCGCTGTACATCAAAGGCGTGCTTTTCAGATACCCCAAGAACGCTTATCACAATAAAAGGAGCACAATATGGATCTTCAGAATCGTATCGTTGTCGTTACCGGCGCCGCCGGCGGCATTGGCAAGGCGCTGGCGCTTCGCTTTGCAAAAGCGGGCGCGAAAACCGTCGTCTGCGCTGACCTGGACCAGCAAGGGGCGGAAGCCACGGCAGCCGAGATCAACGGCGTGGCCCGAAAGATTAACGTGGCATCGGAAGACGAAATCAAAACCCTGATTGACGAAGTGGAAACGGAGCTGGGCCCCATTGACCTGTTCTGCTCCAACGCCGGCATCATGGTAGCGGGTGGCCCGGAAGCCTCCAACGAGGACTGGCAGAAAATCTGGGATGTGAACGTCATGTCCCACGTCTTTGCGGCCCGCCACTTGGCACCGCGCATGAAGGAGCGTGGGTTTGGTTACTTCCTGAACACCGCTTCCGCCGCCGGCCTGCTCTCCCAGGTGGGTTCTGCCCCCTATGCGGTCACCAAGCACGCCGCCGTGGCACTGGCCGAATGGCTTGCCTTTACCTACGGCGACGATGGCATCAAGGTATCGGTACTCTGCCCCCAGGCGGTCCGCTCTGCCATGACCAAGGGGCACGAGGAAGGCGTTGCCAGCATCGATGGCATGCTGGAACCGGAACCGGTGGCCGAAGCCTGCCTCAAGGCCATCGAGGAAGAGACCTTCCTGGTACTGCCACACCCACAGGTGCTGAACTACTTCCGCAACAAGGCGGAGAACTACGACCGCTGGATCGGCGGCATGAAGAAGCTCAACCGCGCCTACAAGTAAATTCTGGGGCCTTCCGTCGTCCGGGCGCCAGTACCGGACGACAAGGCACAATCGACCCGTTCACACCCGATGACAGCCAGCAGCCGTCGCTGACCCTGCTTCCGGGGAGCGCGCTGACCTGACCCACCCTGGACTTGCTGCGAGACCGGTTACACTGGCGATCCTCTCACCCGTTGGAGCCCCCTCTCCGCCCAGGTCGATTCACTATGCCGACGCACCTGCCCAGAAATAAATAAAGCCATACAATAAGCACCAAACTCCGGCGAGTTGCCTTTATTTTTAAAGCTGATATGGTGGTCAACGATTGCACATAGAGGAGCATTGAATTGTTCAGATATTTCGCAAGGCAACCTTCCTTCCATTTATAAGCGGGCCTGAAAACCCGGCCCGCTTATAAACCTATCCCTTCCGATTATTTATTTCAGCAAGTGTCCAGTTGAGGGTACTGTTGTGAATGTTGATCCCGGCTTTTTTATGTCTCCTGAAACCCTGGAGATTCTCAGTCAAAAGACACGTCGTCTGTCTGCAGGTAGCATTATCGGGCAAGGCCATATGGCGACCATTGGCAGCACAATCACCCTGATAGACTGCCTGGATTCCCACATACACATGTTCCGGTTGGTGCATTCTGTTCGGCGGCCCGGCACACGTCACAACGACTTGCCCGTCGATTCAACGCTGGGGCTTGCCCTTCTGGGCAGTAGCATTGGAGACTGTGTGAATTTCAGCCTGGGCGGAGAAGAAGGAAAGATGGTCGTTCTCCGTATAGACAACAAAAACTAAAAGATAGGAGTCGTGCTTGAGGGGGAAGGAATATCCTTCCCCTTTTTTACTTACTCAGGTTTCTTTTCCTTTTTTTCCCTTCTTTTTTCTTTCAGTGTTTTCTGGGGCTTTTTCTTTAACTTTTCCTTACTCACTTGAACTCTCCGAGGTAATAATTAACGCTGCCGAATTGCGTCAAAATGCCCTGTTTTTCGGCAATATAATCATGCAACTCAATCACCCCTTGATTTGTCCTGTGTCTTGAAGATATTACCTGTCCTGCGTTTTTTATCAAGGCACGCAAAAAGACAGACCTCGCCTCGTCCATTCCAGCAAGGCCATCAATGGAGCCCCCCTTGTTTCCACGCCGAAGCCCCGGAGGCGGGCAGCTGGGCCACTGGCCGAAAAATACTTAAGGCGAGCAACTTGACAACCCAGTCAGGTTCCATCTTTACTAGAACAGGTTCAGAACCGGCCGTCACAAAAGTGCCGTGATTCAACGGCGTGGCCAGATAATAACAAGAACCCGCTGCCAGACCGGCGGGACAGACAGGGTGACGATCCGTGAGTGAAAACCAGTCTACCTCATCCGTGATTCTGGAAACCCGGGGCCTGACCAAGGACTTCAGGGGTTTCAAGGCGATTGAGGACGTCAACGTCAAGGTGCAGACCGGGCATATCCATGCCCTGATCGGCCCCAATGGTGCAGGCAAGACGACGTTCTTCAATCTGCTGACCAAGTTCCTCAAACCCTCGGCGGGCAATATCCTCTACGACGGCGATGACATTACCAACCATCGCCCGGCGGACATTGCCCAGCATGGCCTTATCCGCTCGTTCCAGATTTCTGCCGTGTTCCCGCATCTCTCTGCCCGTGAGAACGTCCGCATCGCCCTACAGCGCAAGCTGGGCGTCTCCTATAAATTCTGGCGCTCCATCAAGGTGCTTGACCAGCTCAATGAAGAGGCCCAGCACCTGTTGGAACAGGTGGACCTGGGTGCGTTCGGCGATACCAAGGCCGTGGAGCTGGCCTATGGCCGCAAGCGCGCACTGGAGATCGCCACCACCATCGCCCTCAAGCCCCGGCTCATGCTGCTGGACGAGCCCACCCAGGGCATGAGCGCCGAGGATGTGCACACGGTTACCGACCTGATCCGGGAGGTGGTCAAGGACCGCACCATCGTAATGGTCGAGCACAACCTCAACGTGGTCTCCACCCTGGCGGACCGAATCACCGTGCTCAATCGGGGCCAGGTCCTAGCTGAGGGGGACTACGACACCGTTTCCACCAACCCTGCCGTGATGGAAGCCTATATGGGGACCACCGATGCCGCCTGAGAATGCACGCGAACTGCTGAAGATCGAGAACCTCCACGCCTGGTATGGCGAGTCCCACATCCTCCACGGCCTGGACCTGACCGTACACGAGGGTGAAGTCATTACGTTGCTGGGGCGCAACGGCTCCGGCCGCAGCACCACCCTCAAGGCCATTCTCGGGCTGGTGGGCAAGCGCACCGGCTCTATCCGGGTCAATGGTACGGAGCTGATCAACCTGCCCACCCACCAGATTGCCCGGGTGGGCAAACTCGGGTACTGCCCCGAGGAACGGGGTATCTACGCCTCCCTCAACGTGGATGAAAACCTCGTTCTGCCGCCGGTGATTGCCGAGGGCGGCTTGTCCGTAGATGAAATCTACCAGATGTTCCCCAACCTGGAGGAGCGTCGCAAAAGCCAGGGTTCCAAGCTGTCAGGTGGCGAACAGCAGATGCTGGCCATCGCCCGTATCCTGCGCACCGGCGCCACCCTGCTGCTGCTGGACGAAATCACCGAGGGCCTGGCGCCGGTCATCCTGAAGGCCCTGGACGATGTCATCCGTAAGCTGCGAGCCAAGGGTTTTACCATCATCCTGGTGGAGCAGAATTTCCGCTTTGCCGCGCCCCTGGCGGACCGCCACTACGTGATCGAGCACGGCCAGGTAGTAGAGCAGATCGCCGCTGAGGAGCTGGAAGCCAAGCAAGACCAGTTGAACAGGCACCTGAGTGTCTGATCAAGGGTGAGGAACGGTGGCCCACCCGGGACACCGCCCCACCAAATACAACAAGAAGGGGTAACAACCATGCTCAAGAACTGGAAGACAGGTATCACCACCGTGGCGGCTGCCGCTGCGGTTTCCCTACCCATGGCCGCCAGCGCGGAGCTTTCTGACGATGTGCTGAAGATCGGTGTCCTCAGTGACATGTCCGGTGTCTACAAGACCCTGGAAGGTCCCGGCGCCGTCATCGCGGCGGAAATGGCGGTCGAGGATTTCGGCGGCTCCATCATGGGCAAATCCATCGAAATTGTCTCGGCCGACCACCAGAACAAGGCGGATATTGCAGCCAGTACGGCCCGTGAGTGGATTGATGCCGACAACGTGGACATGCTCACGGCGCTGGATAACTCCTCCGTGGCCCTGGCGGTGCAGGGACTGGCGGCCGAGCGCAAGGTAATCACCATGAATACCGGCGCCGGCACGACGGCACTTACCGAGGAACAGTGCACGCCCTATGGCATTCACTATGTCTACGACACCCACGCCCTGCCGGTGGGTACGGCCACCGCCATGGTCAAGAATGGTGGCGAGAAATGGTTCTTCCTCACCGCCGACTATGCCTTCGGCCATTCCCTGCGGGACAACACCGGCGCCGTGGTGGAGAACCTGGGCGGTGAAGTCGTCGGCAGCATCCAGCATCCACTGTCCACCAATGACTTCTCATCCTACCTGTTACAGGCACAGTCGTCCGGTGCCCAGGTGATTGGCCTGGCCAACGCGGGCCAGGACACGGTCAATGCCATCAAACAGGCCAACCAGTTCCAGATCGTACAGGGCGGGCAGAAACTGGCCGGCATGCTGGTGTTTATCACCGACGTGCACAGCATGGGCCTGGACATTGCCCAGGGCCTGCAGTTCACCACCGCCTTCGTGTGGAACCAGGACGAAGAGGCACTGGAGTGGTCCAACCGCTTCTACGAGCGCCACGGCGCCATGCCCACCATGGTGCAGGCCGGTGTCTACTCCGCAGTGCACAACTACCTGAAGGCCGTGGACGAGGTCGGCACGGATGACAGCGATGCCGTACGGGCAAAGCTGGGTGAGATGGAGCTGAACGACTTCTTCGTGAAGGGCGGCAAGATTGCCCCCAACGGTTCCATGCTGCACGACATGTACCTGGTGGAGGTAAAATCACCGGACGAGTCCGAGAGCGAGTGGGACTTGCTGAACGTGGTTTCACGCATTCCCGCAGACCAGGCCTACATCACCATGGAAGACACCAAGTGCGGCCTGGTTAACAAATAACAACGGAAAACATCACCAATAATAACAAGAGGGGATAACCGACGTGTCGATGCAGGTCATCCTGGCCCAGGCACTGCTTGGGCTGAACGTAGGTGTGTTCTACGCCATGCTGAGTCTTGGCCTGGCGGTGATATTCGGGCTACTGAATATCATCAACTTCGCCCACGGCGCCATGTACATGCTGGGGGCGTTCATCGCACTGATCGGTTATTCCTACCTGGAACAATGGTTCGGTATCAGCCTGCAGATCGGCTTCTGGGGGTCGCTGATCGTGGCGCCCCTGGTGGTCGGCCTGCTGGGCATCGTCATTGAGCGCACCATGCTCAAGCGACTGGCTGACCTTGACCATATCTACGGTCTGCTGCTGACCTTTGGTATTACCCTGATTCTGCAAGGTCTGTTCGCCAACTACTTCAATGTTTCCGGCACCCCCTACCCGGGCCAGCCGGAAGTACTGGGCGGCGTGCTCAACCTGGGGTTCATGTTCTTCCCCACCTATCGCATGTTCGCCATCGTCTTTTCCCTGGTGGTGTGCTTTGCCACCTGGTACGTGATTGAACACACCCGTCTCGGATCACGCCTGCGTGCCGGCGTGGAAAACCCCCAGCTGACCCAGGCCTTCGGCCTCAATGTGCCGCTGATGGTTACCCTCACCTTCGGCTTCGGCGCTGCCCTGGCAGGGTTGGCCGGGGTACTGGCGGCACCCATCTACTCGGTCAGCCCGTTGATGGGGGCTGACCTGATCATCGTGGTGTTCGCGGTGGTGGTGATCGGCGGAATGGGCTCGATTATGGGGGCCATTCTCTCCGGCCTGGCCCTCGGGCTGGTGGAGGGCCTGACCAAGGTGTTCTACCCGCCGGCGGCCAATACCGTGATTTTCTTCCTGATGGTGCTGGTGCTGCTGTTCCGCCCGGCCGGTCTGTTTGGCAAGGAGAAGTAACCCCATGATGAATAAAGTCCTGTTTGCCATCATGCTGGTCGCGGGCCTGGTTGCGCCCTTCCTGGCCTACCCGGTGTTCGTCATGGACCTGCTGTGCTTCGCCCTGTTCGCCTGCGCCTTCAACCTGCTGCTGGGCTATGCCGGGTTACTATCTTTCGGCCATGCTGCGTTCTTCGGTGGCGCGGCCTACATCGCCGGCCATGCTCTGAAGGTCTGGGGGTTCCCGCCCCTGCTCGGCATCCTTACCGGCACCGGCTTTGCCTTTCTGATCGGTACGGTGTTCGGCTTCCTCGCCATCCGCCGGCAGGGTATCTATTTCGCCATGGTCACCCTGGCCCTGGCCCAGATTATCTACTTCCTGTGCCTGCAGTTGCCCTTCACGGGGGGTGAGAACGGGCTGCAGGGTATCCCACGGGGCGAGCTGTTCGGGCTGATCGACCTGCGAAACGAAGTGACCATGTATTACCTGGTTTTCGCCATCTTCCTAATCGGATTCGGCATCATCTACCGGGCGATTCACTCGCCCTTTGGTGAGGTGTTACAGGCAATCCGCGAGAACGAGTCCCGGGCCCTCTCACTGGGCTACGACGTGGACCGCTTCAAGCTGCTGGCGTTCGTGCTGTCGGCGACCATGGCTGGACTGGCAGGTTCCACCAAGGCACTGGTGTTCCAGTTTGCCTCATTAACGTCAGCCCACTGGCAAACGTCCGGCGAGGTGGTCCTGATGACCCTGGTGGGCGGCATGGGGACCGTGTTCGGGCCGGTGCTCGGCGCCATCACCGTCGCTACCCTCACCCATGAGCTGGGCTCCTTCGGCTCCTGGGTCCAGGTGATCCTGGGCACCATTTTTGTAGTGGTGGTGCTGGTGTTCCGCCGGGGCATTATTGGCGAGATCCACCACTTCGTAGAGCAGCGTAAGGCGGCCCGGGCGTCCGCTGACAATGACTGAGGGGCTTCCTCAGTCGAGCAATCCTCTCAGGTACGCCAGGTCGGCAGCGTCGATGGCGACACCCAGGCGTTGTGACTCGGCCCGCTGCCGGTAACGCCGTTCACCGGGCTGGCGCGTCTGGCCGGCATCCACCATGGCCTGCACCAGCGTCTCGGTCCGGTCGGCGAAATTGCTGCCGGCACCACGGGCCGGATCAATAACAATCAACAGCTCCCCGGTCCAGGGAGTTTTGGCGCCCGGGTGGCCGGACCAGTCGAACTCAAAGGAAAAGTTGCCCCCGGTGAGCGCGGCTGCCATCAGCTCCACCATCATGGACAGGGCCGAGCCCTTGTAACCGCCAAACGGCAGCAAGGCTCCACCATTTAGTATCTTTTCCGGGTCACAGGTCGGCTTACCCTCCGCATCCACCCCGTAGCCCTCAGGCAGGGTCTTGCCCTCCCTGGCTGCAATCTGCACATCACCATGGGCAATGGCACTGGTGGCCAGGTCGAACACCAGCGGATCATGGCCGGTGCGGGGGGCGGCGAAGCTGATGGGGTTGGTGCCGAACAGCGGCTTACGGCCACCGGCAGGCACCACACAGGCCATGCTGTTGACCAGAGTCAGCGCCACCAGGCCCTGTCGGGCGAAGGGTTCCACGTCGGGCCAGAGCGCCGCAAAATGGTGGGAGTTACGGATCGCCATCAGCGCGATGCCATTGTTACTCACCTTATCCAGCAAAAGCTGACGCCCCGCCTCAAGGGCGGGCTGGGCAAAGCCATTGCCAGCGTCCACGGCGACAAACCCCGGCGCGCAGTCCTCGACAACCGGCTCGGCACGGCCATCCACCCAGCCACTGGCCAGCGTCGACAGATAACCCGGTATCCGGAACACACCATGGCTATCAGAGCCGTCCCGCTGGGCGCTGGCGCAATTTCGGGCAAGCACATCGGCCACGGTCTGCGAGGTGCCATGTTTGCGAAAGACCTCGGCCAGCAAGGACACCAGTTCGTTGAAGGGAATGCGTTCCTGGGGCATGACCTGACTCCTGACCGGTTTGGGAATCTGCTAACCATGCGTTGATTGCACCCCCCTGTCAAAAAGCCCGGCTCACCTCCTCCGAAGACCGACAGTCAGCCACGATCAGGCAACAGACTCCAGCCGGTGAAACTGCTCCAGGAAACCGGGAAGGTCCGCCGCCGGCATTGGCCGGCCAAGGTGGTAGCCCTGCACTACGTCGCAACCAGCCACCTTGAGGTGTACCACCTGCTCACGAGTTTCCACTCCCTCTGCCACCACTTTAAGCGCCATGCGCTTGGCCAGGATAATGGTGGACGACACAATGGGACTGTCGTCATGGCTGTTGCAGATGGTGGAGATCAGGCTGCGGTCAATCTTCAGCTTATCCACCGGTACGGCTTCCAGGTGAGCAAATCCGGCGTACCCGGTACCGAAATCATCAAGCGCGAGCCGGATGCCGGCTTTCCGGAGTTCATGCAGCTGGATGACGGCCTGCTTGTCCAGCATGGCCGTTTCGGTGATTTCGATTTCCAGCATTGCCGGTGAAACCTGGCAAGACTCCAGGATCGCCAGTACCTGCCCCAGGAACTCACTGCGTGCCAGTTGGTGGGGTGATACGTTCACAGCCACCGGCACCGGATCCAGGCCGGCATCCCGCCACTCGGCCACCTGTTCGCAGGCAAGGCGAATGACCTCCAGCCCCAGCGGCAGCACAAACCCGCTCTTTTCCGCCAGGCTGATAAACCGATCCGGATAGAGCAGGCCAAACTCCGGGTGCTGCCAGCGGACCAGGGCTTCCACGCTGGTTACCCGCATGGTTTCCAGGTCCACTTGCGGCTGGTAGTGAAGAACAAACTCCCGGTTGCCCAGCCCTTCAGCGAAGGACTGCTCCAGAAGAAAGCTCTCTACGTCTTTAGGGTTCAGGGACTGGTCAAAGAAACGGTACTGCCCCCGCCCGGCCTGCTTTGCCGAGTACATGGCAGCATCGGCGCCCTGGATCAGCTCTTCAAGGGACTGGCCATCCCTCGGGCAGAGCGCAATACCGATACTGGGGCTGTTGTTGATCTCCACACCATCCAGTTCATAGGTGGAGGATAACTTCTGCCTGAGGCCAACGACCCATTGCTCAATGGAGTCCTCACTTTGCTCACCTGCCAGCATGACCACGAACTCGTCGCCGCCAAACCGGGCGGCCAGGTCTTCTTCGCTGAGAGATCTCTGTATCCTGCCGGCGACGGCCTGCAGCAACTGGTCACCCACCTGGTGGCCCAGTGAGTCGTTGACGGCCTTGAAGCGGTCCAGGTCAATAAAGATCATTGCACTCAGCCGGCGCTGACGCCGCTGTTCCGCCAACAGGCCATTGGCCAGGTCGATAAACTGGCGACGATTCAGCAGACCACTGAGGTGATCGATGGAGGCAGCGCGGCTGCTGCGGGCATGCTCGGTTTCCAGCCGCTCAATCAGCTCGGCATTGGCTCTCTGGGAGGCCTGCAGGGCCTGGAACGCCGCCTGCTGACTGCCCAGGGATCGCTTCAGCCAGAAGGTGATGGCGGTCACCAGCAGAGTCATAAGCAGGTTGAGAATCAGCTGACGGAACTGCAAGGCCTGCAGCGGCGCAACGATTCCCGGCATATCACGACTGGTCAGTTCAAGGTAGGCAGGGTCCTGCCGCAAACTGAGCAGCTGATAGAGGAATGACGACCAGATGAATCCGACAATCAGCACACCCAGAAGAATGGTAGCGTAGCGAACATGGTTCGGGGGTGGCGGCTGGATAGGGGCCATGGCACTTGTCTCTTGAATAACCGGTTTGGAGAAAAACGACGCACCCTCCACTGGCCATAATCCCGTTCCGGCGCTCCAACATTGACGCCGAGCAGCAAGAGTACGCAAGCTACATGTCATTCAAGTGACAGGTTCACCATTAAGGAAATTTCGATGCGCAAGAACATTCTGATTACCGGCGCCAGCACCGGCCTTGGGGAAGGCATGGCCCGGGCCTGGGCGGCACAGGGCTGTAACCTGGCCCTGTGTGCCCGGCGGGCGGAAAGACTGGGACAGCTACAGGCGGAGTTGCTGGAAAAGCACCCCGGCATCCGGGTAACGGTGCGCTCACTGGATGTCTGTGATTATGACCGGGTATTCGAGGTTTTCAGGGAATTCCGGAGGGAGCTGGGCACCCTGGACCGGGTGATCGTGAACGCCGGCATGGGCAGCAAATCCACCATCGGCCATGGTGACTTTGCCTCCAACCGGCAGGCGGCGGAGACCAACTTCGTTGCCGCCATTGCCCAGTGCGAGGCGGCCATGGCAATCTTCCGTGAACAGAACAGCGGACACCTGGTGCTGATGTCGTCGGTCAGTGGCGTGCGGGGTTTCCGTGGACCGTTCAACGTCTATGCGGCGACCAAGGCTGCCGTGGCGTCCCTGGCAGAGGGACTGCAACTGGACACCCTGGGCACGCCCATCAACGTCACCAGCATACTTCCCGGATACATCCTCACGGATATCAACCGGGATGTGAAGAACGCCCCCTTCCGGGTGGACCTGGAGACCGGAGTCCGGGCACTGGTCAAGGCCATCGACAGCGAGAAGCGCCGGGCCTACGTGCCCGGGTGGCCATGGACACCGTTGAGCTACCTGATAAAGGCCATGCCGTTCCGGCTTTTTGCCAGGGCCATGTAGTGCCTGGACCACAGAGAGAACCGGCAACCCAAACTGGCTGACCGGGCGCTATTTCCCGGCCAGCCGCAGCGGTCATCGGAGCGCGTCGGCGACTTCCTCGACCTGCAGTCGTACACTCTGCAGCCCGCCACCGGAGAGATACCAAAGTTCCGGTGCCAGCACGGTCACGTCGATTTCGGTACCACCGGCGGCAGCCAGGTCACGCCGCAACTGGGCGACGTCCAGCGGCTCGTCCCCAATAGCCGCACTGCGGTCGACCACAAACAGGTGGGACGGCGCCATGGCGGCAAGGTTTGCCGGCGTGACCGGTGTGAATACCCGCGTACCCCGGGTCACAGTTTCCACGCCTTCGGGAACCCGGGGTGATTCCAGATTCAGCAACTGGGAGAGCACCGGCTCGTCCCGCAGGGAAAACTTGCCCTGGTTGTGGGTCACAACAGCCACAGGGCCACTACCGGCCAGCCCGTCCCGCTGTTCTTCCACGAACCGCCACAACCGATCCAGTTCCTCACCCGCTTCGTCCAGTTGGCCATAGAGAGTCGCCAGCCCAAGCACCCGGATCTGCACCGCTTCGCGGTAGTCATCCCCCAGCAGTGAGACATCCCGTACCTGGGTGATGGCCTGCAATTCCTCCAGGCTCTCCGCCTGGCGGCCGGTGACCAGCACCAGGTCGGGCGCCACCTCACGCACGACATCGAGGTCGGGCGTTTTGAGGTTGCCGGCATCGGGGCGTCCGGCCGAGAGGCCGCCCAGGTACTCGGGCAACCCGGTCTTCGGAATCGCCACGATTTTTTCTTCAAGCCCCAGGGCCACCAGGGTATCGGTGGCACCGTGGTCAAGGCTGATCACGTCGGGCCCGGCGGGTTCCTGGCTCAAGGAGGCGCAGCCCGTGAGAATAGCAGTGCCAAGGGCAGCCGCAACAAACGATTTGATTGTCATATCCATGTTCTCCAGTTCATACTTTAGAGTCAGAAGTCGACGGTCAGGCCGACATTAATACGCCGCCCGTCGAGTACGACGCCATAGGTGTCATTGGTCACTTCCTTATCCGCCACGTTGTACAGGCCAGCCTTCACCCGGGCGCTGTCGTTAAGGGCATAGACCATGCCCACATCGACGAAGGTATAGTCGGGCGTGCCGTCGGCCATACTGGTCCGGCTCAGGTAATCGGAAGTTTCGCCCCGGTAGTTCCCGTCCAGCCAGAGGTTCAGGCGCTCAGTCGTCTGCCAGTCCAGTCCGGCGCTCGCCATATGCTCGGGAATCTTGTTAAGGGGCTCACCCTCAAACTCACCCGACTTCTGTTCTGAGTCTGTGTAGGTATAGCTGGAACTGAACGTCAGGGTTGGCGTAATGCCGTAGTCAAGGGACAGTTCGACCCCCTGCATGGAAGCTTTGTCGATGTTGTCCCGGGTACTCAGGAAAAGATAGTTGTTGCCCTGATAGGGGCACTGCCAGGTGGAGGGGTCGTTACGATCGCCACCCGGGTTACAGAAACGGTCCTCGGCAATCTTGTCGTCGAACTCGGTGTAGAACACCATGGCGCTGGCATCAAGGTCAGTCGCCAGGCTGTTGAATACAAAGCCGGCTTCATAGCTGACGCTGGTTTCCGGTTCCAGGTCCTCGTTGCCTATAATCAGTGCACGGGGGTGTGGCGCGGGTGAGCCACCGCCCCCGGTGCCCCGCCCAAAGCCTTCCGTTGCCTCCGGCAGGCTGGGCTGCTTGTAGCCTGTTGAAACACCACCCTTGAAGGTCCACTCCGGTGTCAGCTGATAGTTCGCATAGACCCGGGGCGTCCAGTGCCCGCCAAACAGTTCGTCGTCGTTATAGCGAACGCCGGTGGTAATGCTAAGGTCATCCAGTACACTCCACTCCACCTCGGCGAACAGCGCAGCAATCCAGCGGTCAACGCTGCGGGTGGCGGTTGGAATACCCGTTCCCATCAGACCGTTGGTTTCATCGGTCAGGTCTTCGTATTTGTACTGGCCGCCAAAGGTGACGATGTGGCGGCCCATCAGCCAGGTACCCTGGCTGTTGAGTGTGGTGATTTCTTCCTTTTTCTCGAGATCCTGCACCCGTTCTGACTCATCCCTCTGCAGGTAACTGTCGAGGGTCAGGTTACCGTAGGTTCCGCGGTGACCCAGCACGTAGACGTCTTTCTGGTACTCATAGGTGCTCGGCTCGGCCGGGTTACCTCGGCTGTCGGTCTCGGCAATACTCACGCCCGGGTTATGGGTAAACTCCAGTTCTGCCCGGCTATATCCCAGCTCGACCTCATTGTTGTCGTCTGGCGTAAAAATCAGGGTAGCGCCTCCCTGGCGCCGGTCACTGTCTGGCGTACTTTCTGCATTGTCGTCACCACCGATGTAATGACTTTCATCGGTGCCCTGCCAGGAGCCATTCACCTGCAGGCCAAGCAATCCCGGAATCAAACCGCCGCTGCCATAGAGGCTGACTTGCTGGGCATCTTCCGTGATGTCATTCAGGGACTTCGTATATTCCGTGGTCACGGAACCATTCCATTCCTCCGTCGCCTTCCTGGTGATAATGTTGATTACGCCGCCCATGGCTTCTGAACCATACAGGGACGACATGGGCCCACGAATCACCTCAATTCGCTCAATGGCCGATACAGGGGGCAAGGCGATCTGTTTACCACCGTCCTGGCCATTGGTATTGATGTTGCGCCCTGCGGAAACCGGGCGACCGTCCACCAGATAAAGTGTGTAGCCCTCGGTCATACCCCGGATGGTTATATCCTGCGCATTGCCGCCACCGTTCACGAAAACACCTGGAATGTTCTTTACTGCATCGGTGATATCCGAGTAGGACCGCTTGCGCAGCTCTTCACCGGGAATCACCGAGATACTGGCCGGCGCGTCGGAAATGTTCTGCTCGAAACCGGACGCGGTAACGACGATTTCCCCCAGCTCCATGGGTGATGACTGGGCCAGCAGGGGGGAACCCCAGGTTGCCAGGGCAACAGAGGACGCCAGAAGGGTTACGGGACGACGCATGGATATCTCCTTTGTGAATGATCGCAGGAAAAGTGGACTCGCCATTAATGCGAATCAGTATCATTTGCGGCGAACATTAACACAAAGCCAATCTTTATTGCGCGGAATGATATGTTCCGGATTCCGGAACGATAGGGGAGGTTCCGTTGGCCAGGCGCCATGCCGACGGAACCGAGGCCCTCAGGTGCTGCATAAACATCCGGCTACGGCGGGGCAGGACGCCATGGGGGTAAAGCAATGATACCGGCAGCACCGGCCCAAGCCATTCTGGCATGCACAGTTCGAACTGACCCGGGTGCGCGTCCAGCCGACGATCCGCAAGCCAATGGGGCATCAGCCCGACGCCTCTGCCCGCCGCAATAGCATCGCCCTGCACGCAATACTGGTCCACGCTGAACCGCCCTGTCCGGGGACGTATTGGCCAGGGTCCACTGACCGGATGGTTCAGCTCAACGCCTTTGTCGTCACTGCCAAGCATATCGATCCAGGTGTGCTGGTCCAGCTCAGAAGGCGACTCCGGGCGCCCTTGGCTGGTGAAGTACGCCGGACTCCCATAGACCCCCTGGGTCAATTGGCCGAGCACCTCACAGCGAAAGTTACCTTCCGGCATCCTGCCGAGCCACACACACACGGCGTCCGTGATGGCGTCCGGTGGTTGCTGCTGGGTCCGTATACTAACCTCCAGGCCCTCATGTTCTGCCATGAACGTGTCTACGATCCCGGCAAACCATCCCCGCACGAAGGCTTCGTGGCAGCTCAGCTCCAACACACCGGTCACTCCTTCCCTCAGCTCATCAAGAGCCTCATGGCCCTGGGAGAGCAGGGCCAGGATTTCGTGGCTGTACCGATAGAAAAGACGGCCGGCATCATTGGGGTAGATTCGCCGGGACTGACGAAGCAGCAGCGGCTGACCGACCGCTTCCTCAAGCTGGCGGATGCGGCGACTGAGCGTCGACTTGGGCAGGTCAAGCTCCCGACAACTAGCGGTCAGGCTGCCGGTGCGCACAACAGAGGCGAAGGCCTCCAGTTCCCTGAGGTCGTACATTTCGCAATCGTTCCACTTTTTGCAACAGGTCGTGCCAATCTAGCATCTTTTAATATTTAATGTGAATCATTATCATTAAAAGAGTTGCTTGCTATATACTTTTAATCGCATCGCAGGCCACCCGCCGTGGCCACTACGGAGAAACCATGCAGACATCCTTTATTCATTGTGTCCGTCAGGGGCTGGTCGCTGGCCTGGCCATGCTGGCGATCAGCCAGAACGCCCTGGCCGAGACCCGCACCATCGAAACCCTCTACGGTGACGTCACTGTGGAAGGCCAGCCGGAGCGCGTGGTGACCCTCTACGAAGGCGCGCTGGACTCGGCCATTGCCGTTGGCGTGCAGCCCGTGGGTGCCATCATTACCCGGGGCGGCCAGCATGTGGCCAGCTATATCCGGGAAGCGGCCGGCGATATCGCAATTGTGGGTGCGCCTGGGGAGACCAACCTGGAGGCGGTCCTGGCCTTGCAACCGGACCTGATCCTGGCCACCCGACAAACCAGCAGGGACCAGTATGAACTGCTGTCGCAGATGGCACCCACCATCGTGCTGGATGTGCCCCTGTTCCGGCAGGACACCTGGAAACAGGAATTGGCCGGCTTCGCCCGGGCCCTTGGCCGGGAGGGCCAGGCTAACGACGTCATTGCCCGGGTTGGGCACCGTGCGGAAGAAGTTCGCGAACAGGTGACCGGCAGCATACCGCAGCAGCAGCGCGATACTTCCCTGGTCCGCTGGATGCCCCAGGGTCCGCTGGTGATGTCAGAAGGCCTCTTCTCTGCGACCGTGCTGGCCTCGGCAGGGTTTGAGGTCGAGGATGGCGGTATCGTCAAGGAAGGTCGCCCCCACAGCCAGCCCCTGAGCCAGGAAAATCTCACGCTCATGGACCAGGAGTGGATCTTCCTGGCCACCATTAATGACGACGGTCGCGAAGCCCTGGACGCCGCCCGACAGTCACCCGCCTTCAAACGCCTGAAGGCCCACAGCAATGACCGGGTGGTGCCGGTGGACGGCCACCTGTGGACCAGTGCGTCCGGCCCGCTGGCAGCCCTGGCCATTCTTGATGACATCGAGAACGCCCTGTCGCAGCAACCCTGATGACCGATTACGCCTGTCAGCGCACGCCTGCATCCCGTGCCCTTGTGCCGCCACTGCCTGTGGCGGTTTTTTTCGTTCTTGCCGCAGCACTGGCCAGCTTGCTGTGGGGCGCCGGTCCGGTGGGAGCCGTAGAGGCCTTGCAGGTGATGACTGGCCAGGGAAGCGAAGAAGCCCGCTTCGTGGTGATGGAACTTCGCCTGCCCCGGTTGGCCACGGCCATGGCCACTGGCCTTGCCCTGGCCATCGCCGGTGCCCTGCTGCAGGCCCTGACCCGCAACCCGCTGGCCGAACCTGGGTTGCTTGGGGTGAGTGGCGGCAGCGCCTTCGCTGTCACCCTCGCCATTCTGCTGGGTGCCAGTTCGGCCACCATGACCACGCTCGTAGCCCAGGCCGGGGCCCTGGCCGGCTGTGCCCTGGTCATGCTGGCAACCCGGTCCCGCGGGCTGGCGGCGGACCCGGTCCGGCTGGTACTGGCCGGGGCCACGGTAACGGGCCTGCTGTTATCACTGACCTCGGTGATGATGCTGGCCGACCAGCGGGCCGCCGACGAAGTCCGCTTCTGGATTACCGGCAGTATCGCCGGCACCTCGTTAGCCGACCTGGTTGCCGTTCTGCCATCCATGGCGGTAGCGGGCGTTCTCGTCGTGATCGTGGCATCGCCGCTGGCGGCCCTGTCGCTGGGCGAGCGTGCCGCCATGGGGCTGGGGCACCGACCCGGGCGGATCCGCGCCCTGGTCGTCGTTGCAGTGGCATTACTGGTGGGAGGGGCCACTGCCCTGGCGGGACCACTGGTCTTTGCTGGGCTGGTGGTACCGTTCATTGCCCGCGCCTTGGCCGGGCCGGATATTCGTAAAACCCTGTGGCTGTGCCTGCCCATTGGTCCGGGCATGATCCTGGTGGCCGATACCCTGGCCCGGGTCATCGGTGCGCCGGCGGAGCTCCCCCTCGGCGTCATTACCGCCATGCTCGGCGCCCCGGTACTGCTGATCATCGTGCGTTCCAGGCGCATGCCCGCCCTGTGAGCCTGACATGACAGAACTTCTGATACAGCACCGGAATATTGCCGCCACCCTGGCCCTGGTCGCCGCTCTTTCCCTGGCCATGGCCATGTCCCTGGCACTGGGAACGGTCAGTGTGCCGCTGGACGGCCTGTGGGATGCATTGACCGGACAGGGTAACGCCATGCATCGGTTCGTGGTCCAGGAGCTGCGCCTGCCACGGGTGCTTGCCGGAGCCCTGACCGGCGCCGCCTTTGCCCTGGCCGGCTGCCTGATGCAGACTGTGGCCCGCAACCGCCTGGCCACCCCTGGCATAATCGGCATTGATAACGCCGCCACGGCCTTTGCCGTGGCTTCCGTGGTGGGCACCGGTATCAGCCTTGCCCCCTCCGCCATGGCCCTTGGCGGGGCAGCAACCGCTACCGCACTGGCCTTTGGCCTGGCGGGGGCCAACGGTACCCGGGGTTACCGGTTTATCATCGCCGGCCTTGGTATCGGCGCCATTGCGGGTGCTGTTACCCAGGTAATGCTCAGCCGAGTGGCCATTGATGCGGCCAACGCCGCCTTTCCATGGACCGTGGGCAGCCTGAATGCCCGTTCGGCGACAGCGGTGTCGGTGCTCGCTGCTGGCCTGGTAGCGGGCTGGATGGCAGCCCTGTTACTGGGCCGGTCCCTGAATACCCTACAGTTCTCCGACCCGGTAGCCATTAACCTGGGCACGCGGCTGAAGCGTGTCCGGGCCCTGAGCCTGGCGTGTGCGGTGCTGCTCACCGGCCTGGCTGTGGCCGTCGCCGGCCCGGTGGGCATGGTAGCCCTGCTGGCACCGGAACTGGCTCGGGCCCTGTGCCGCTCCGGCAGGGTGCCGCTAACCGCCTCGGCCCTGGCCGGTGCCGGCTTCATGGTCACCGCTGACCTGGTCGGCCGGTTACTGCTGGCGCCCCTGGAACTGCCGGTCGGTCTGATCACCGCCATCGTGGGTGCGCCCTACCTGATCTGGATACTTGTAAAACCGTCGTCACGGAGTTTGACATGAGCCATTCATCTGCCCGTACACCTGACAACGTGCCTGACCAGCCGGGCCTGGCAGCACAGGCGCTCTCCCTGGCCCATGGGCGGTACCCGGTCATCAAAACCCTGAACCTGGAACTGCCACAGGGAAAGGTCACTGCCATCGTTGGACCTAACGGTTGCGGCAAGTCCACCCTGCTCAACGGCCTCGCCCGGGTGCACGTTCCCGCCGGGGGTGCGGTACTGCTGAATGGCAGGGATATCCACACCCTGCCCAGCCGGGAGGTGGCGCGCCAGCTGGCACTGCTGCCCCAGGACAATACCGCCCCGGAGGGGCTCACCGTCACTGACCTGATCCGCTTTGGCCGCCAGCCCCACCAGGGCTTCCTCCGGCGCTGGACAGAACAGGACCAGGCCATCCTGGAACAGGCGCTGGCGGCCGCAGACCTTGCAGAGCTGGCCGACCGGCCGCTGGATACGCTCTCCGGCGGCCAGCGGCAGCGGGCCTGGATTGCCATGAGCATTGCCCAGCAGACTCCCCTGCTGCTTCTGGACGAACCCACCTCCGCCCTGGACCTGGGCCACCAGATCGAAGTGTTCGAACTGATCCGCCAGCTCGCCGGCCAGGGCAAAACCGTGGCGATGGTAGTGCACGACCTGGTGAGCGCGTGCCGCTATGCCGATCACCTGGTCGCCATGGCCGACGGTGAAATCCTGGCCCGGGGTGCACCCTCTGACATCCTCGACCCGGACCTGATCCATCGGCTGTACGGAGTGCACTGCGACATCCTGCAGGATCCGGCGGATGGCACTCCGGTGCTGGTTAACCTTCGCAAGTCATTCTGAAAACGAATAATTAAGGACAGCTCTCGCTTGGACCTGTCATCAACCTGTAATCGCCTGAAGTTATAAATACCGCCACATTTATTTCTTCGGAGATGCAGTAATGTCCGCCAACGCCTCCCTGCTCGTTGAACAACTCTGGCAACTCAAACGCCTGGTGGACCGGGGCGAGTGCGCCGACATTCAGTTTGTTCACCTCAACAACTTGTTGCGGGAACCCAACTATCGCGCCGACGTACTGCGCCGGGCGGAGGCCTCCGGCTCCGAGAAAGTCCGTAAACTGGTCGGGGCCATCCGCGGCCAGGACTCCGGGACACCCTTGATGGCCACTACTGACACGCAGCACATACCGGCGGCGGAACCGGAGGCGGTCAGGGCAACCCCACGCAAGCGCCGCCACCTGGTGTGGCTGGCGCCCCTGGTGGCAGCAGGCGCGGCACTGACGGTCGGGTTTACGGCCCTGGAACCGCAAACCATCCGGATCAGCGACGACATCACCACGCCCACCACCTGGGAAGGCGGCAAGACCTACGTACTCGACGACATAGTGTTCGTCGATAACACCACCCTGACCATCGAAGCCGGCGCCACCATCCTGGGTGAAAACGGCTCCGCGCTGATCGTAACCCGGGGCAGTCAGCTGTTTTCCCGGGGCCGGCCAGACCAGCCGGTGGTATTCACCAGTGCCCGGGAAGAGGGTGAACGTAACCGCGGTGACTGGGGCGGTGTGGTCCTGCTGGGCAATGCCCCTGTCAACCAACCCTCCGCCCAGATCGAGGGTGTGCCCGCCACCGATCAGCGAGGCAGTTTCGGCGGGCCGGACGCCAATGACAGTTGCGGGGTGGTGGAATACACTCGCATCGAGTTTGCCGGCTTTGAGGTCTATCAGAACAATGAGCTCAACGGCCTGACCCTGGGTGGCTGCGGCAGCAATACCATCGTGCGCCATGTGCAGGTTCACCGGGCCCTGGACGATGGCATCGAAATGTTTGGCGGCACCGTGGACCTGAAGCACATCCTGGTGTCCGGCGCTGCAGACGACAGCATCGACTGGGACTGGGGCTGGCGGGGACGAGTGCAGTTCGCGATTATCCAGCAGCACGCCGATGTAGGCGACAACGCCTTCGAAGGCGACAATAATGGCAACCAGCACGAGGCCACACCCCGATCGGAACCGGTGTTCTACAACGTCACCCTTGCCGGCACCGGCCATGGAGCGAAAGCCCACCGCGGCATGGTGCTGAGGGAAGGCACCGGCGGTCACTTCCACAACATGATCATCGACAGCTACGCCATGGAAGCCATGGATACCCGGGATGAAGTCCGCGCCCTTGCAGCCGGCGGCGAGCTGACCTTTAGCCATAACATCATTGCCGCCACCGGCACTATGGGCAGCGGCCAACAGGAACAGGGCGCAGGCGACGATGATTATGGCTTTGACGAAGAAGCCTGGCTAAGAAGCCCGGAGAACCGTAACTACCTGAGCATCAGCAGTGTGCTGCACCCGGCAGCACGCCACCTGACCGCGCCGGACTTCCGCCCCCGTATTCCCAGCCGGGACATGCCCGCCACGACACCGCCCAAGAGCGAATTCTTTGACGAGTCCGCCACCTTCTCTGGCGCCATCAATCCTAAAAACCCGGGCAGTTGGCTGGCAGGCTGGACGGCTTTCCCGGAATCCTGATCGGAAAATTGTGTAGAATGCTCTGTTTTCGGTGACAGGACGTACACCCGTACACTCACGAACTGAAACCAGAGAGACGCCATGAACGCGACTATTGATCTACTCAAGTCACACCGCTCGATCCGCAAGTTCACCGAGCAGAAGATTCCGCAGGAAACGTTCCTGGAACTGATCCGGGCTGGTCAGAGCGCGGCCACGTCCAATCACGTACAGGCCTATTCTATCATCCATGTGACCAGTCCGGAGAAGCGGGCGAAGATTGCCGAACTGGCCGGCGGCCAGAAGTACGTGGAAACCTGCTCCCACTTCCTGGTCTTCTGCGCTGATATGAAGCGCCCCACGGACGCCGCCGAACGAGCCGGTGCTGACGTCATTCGTGGCATGACCGAGCAGTTCCTGGTGGCCAGCGTTGACACTGCCCTGGTGGCCCAGAATGTCGTGGTTGCGGCGGAGTCCGAGGGCCTCGGCATCTGCTATATCGGCGGCATTCGCAATAACCCGGCGGAAGTCAGCGACCTGCTGAACCTGCCCGACCAGGTCTACCCGGTGTTCGGGCTGTGTCTGGGCTACCCGGACCAGGATCCGGACGTCAAACCCCGGCTATCCGTGGAAAGCATCCTGATGGAAGACGAATACCGTGAAGACACCACCTCGGTCGATCAGTTCGACGACGTCATGCGTGCCTATTACGGTCAGCGTGCAGGGGGCACCAAGGACACCAACTGGTCCGAACAGCTGAGCCCGCTGTTCAACGCCAAGTTGCGTCCCCACATGCGGGAATTCCTGGTCAAGCGGGGCTTTGAACTGAAGTAAGCCGGCTTCCACAGCCAAAAAAAAAGAGCCGCCGGGGGCCACCCGGCGGCTCTTTTTGTGTTGCAGGCTCTGGCGAGGCCTCAGGTCCCGCCAATCCGGCTTACTCGGTGGGCAACTTGTAGTCCTTGAAGTTCTCCCGCAGCTTGGCCTTCTGCAGCTTGCCGGTGGCACCGTGGGGCAGTTCGTCCACGAACACCACGTCATCCGGCAACCACCACTTGGCCACCCGTTCCTCCAGGAACTGGAGTACTTCTTCCCTGGTGACTTCCACGTCGGGTTCTTTCACTGCCACCAGCAGCGGGCGTTCCTGCCACTTCTCGTGGCGGATACCGATCACAGCCGCTTCCGCCAGCTTGGGATGGGCGATGGCTTCGTTTTCCAGGTCGATGGAGCTGATCCACTCACCACCGGACTTGATCACGTCCTTCACCCGGTCCACGATTTCCATGAAACCATCCGGCGAGATAACCGACACGTCCCCGGTATGGAACCAGCCATCCTTGTCGATGGCATTCTTCGTGGCGTCCTCGTTTTCGTAGTAGCCATTGATGACCGCGTTGCCGCGAACCAACAGCTCGCCTTGGGACTCACCGTCATGGGGCAGGTCGTTGCCTTCGGCGTCAACAATCTTCATTTCCACACCGAACATCAGGCGGCCCTGGGTGCCACGGAGTTTCAGCTCCTTCTCCCAGTCACCACCACGCTGGCTCGGCCGCGGTGTGGCCACAGTGCCCAGCGGACTCATCTCGGTCATGCCCCAGCCCTGGATGGCCTCGACGTTATGTTTCTCCTTGAACTCCTGAATCATGGCCTTGGGCAGCGCCGAACCACCGATCAGGGTGCGTTTGAGGGTACTGAAGGTCTCGCCCTTCTGGCGCTTGTGGGCCAGCAGCCCCAGCCATACGGTGGGTACGCCCCAGGCATCAGTGACCTTCTCGTCCTCGATCAGGTTGGACAGGTTCTCACCGTCCAGCGCGGGTCCCGGGAACACCAGCTTCACACCGGCGATCAGGCCAAAGTAGGGCGTGCCCCAGGCGTTGACGTGGAACATGGGTACCACCGGCAGGATGGTGGAGTTCTCGTCGATGGGCACACCGGAAATGCTCAGTACAAAGAGGGCGTGGAGCACGTTCGAGCGATGGCTGTAAAGCACGCCTTTCGGGTTGCCTGTGGTGCCGGAGGTGTAGCACAGGGACGAGGCGGTGTTCTCGTCAAACTCCGGCCACTCGAACTGGTCGGACTCGCCCTTGATCAGGGTCTCGTAGCAATAGACCCGCGGCAGGCTGGTTTCCGGCATGTTGGCTTCATCGGTCATCACCACAAAGCCTTCCACATCGGGGAAGTGCTCGTAGAGCTTCTCCAGCAGCGGCAGGAAAGTCAGGTCCACGAAGATGAACTTGTCCTTCGCGTGGTTGACGATGTAGATCAGCTGGTCGGCCGGCAGTCGCGGGTTCATGGTGTGACAGATGGCGCCCATGCCGGAGCTGGCGTAATACACTTCCAGGTGCCGGTAGGTGTTCCAGGCGATGGTGCCAATCCGGTCTTCCTCGCTGGCGCCCAGTTTTTTGAGCGCATTGGCCAGCTGGCGGGTGCGCTGCGCCATCTCCGGATAGGTATAGCGATGGATGCCTCCCTCCGTGGTACGGGAAACAATCTCCTGGTCCGGGTAGTTACCGGCAGCGAACTCCAGGATCTGGGAAATGAGCAGGGGGCGATTCATCATCAAGCCGTGCATGGCTTTCTCCTTTATTCTTGTGCTCTGAGGGTGAATGTTATTTCGGGTTGTTGTTATCGGTACGGATACGATATAGCGCCGGATTGGATGGAGGCAACCCGGATGATTGAATTTCTCAGCTATTGATGGATTTTTAGCCAATAGCTAATACTGGCAGTTGATTTGGTAACGGGTATTGCACAGGCCTCAGCGTGAGGCCCGGATTCCACACTGTTCAACCTGGCGGCGCAGGTTATTCATTTCGCGGCTGGACGGCTCCAGCCTGTAGACCTTTACGATCCGCAGGAACCTGGCCACGTACTGGCAGCGACCCGCCGGTGGCACCCACTGGTCCGGGCCCCGGGCGCCCTTGCTGCGATTGAGGCTGGCCTCCACCGGCATCAGGTTCACCGGATCATTGGCAAAGGTTTCTCGGCGGTCCCGTGACCAGGCGCTGGCACCCCGCTCCCAGGCCCAGGCCAGGGGCACCACGTGGTCGATATCCACGTCACCCGCGTTCTGCAGCACATTGCCGGTAAACGGTGAAATCCAGCGGCCGGTAACTACCCGGCAACGGCGCTTGTCGGCAAACCGAACCTGGGTGGTAGAGGTGGAAATCAACGCCTCGGCACGGCTGTCCTGGCAATCGCCGTCCCGGTCGTCCCAGCCATGGCCAAACTGGCTACGCTGGTAGCCCTGGTTGACCGGTTCGGTACCGGAGCGGCCGATACCGTCGGGCAAGCGACCACCGGCAGCCAGGCAGGCATCAATATCCGGGTAAGGGGTATAGTTACTGGTGCGTTCATACCAGGGGCTGTGTGGCGGATGACACAGGCCCGAGGAAGACTGCTTGATGGTGGCGACTGCTTCCAGCGCCGGGATCAGCCCCAACAGGAATACGGCCACCAGGCTTCGACAACGAACTGAAACCATGGATTTTCCAGATACAACAGGTAATTCGGAGGGCTAACGGCGGTTGGCCCTCATCCTGGCGGGCATTCTACGGACGTGTTCGCCAGTCGTCACCTTAGCGAACGCATTCTGTATCAGGTTTCAAACCACCAGCCCGGAAGCATGGCCCGGTTGGCCGGTTGCAGGAAGCGGTCATCGATCAGCCAGATCACCCCCTGGTCCTCCGGTGTGCGTATCACCCGCCCCGCGGCCTGGGCCACTTTCTGCAAGCCCGGGATGCGGTAGGTGTAGTCGTACCCGGCGCCGAAGCGCTGCTCCAGCCGATCCTTCAGAATCTCGTGCCAGGGATCAAAGGGCGGCAACCCCAGGGTGGCCACGAAAGCGCCGATCAGCTGGTCCCCGGGCAGGTCGATGCCCTCGCTGAACACGCCACCCAGTACCGCGAAGGCGACCGCTGGCCGGGGCGACTGGAACCCCGCCAGGAAGTCCTGCCGCGCATGCTGGTCCATTCCGGGCAACTGCCGGCGCTGGGGAATGTCCGACACTTCGGTGGCCAGGGCATCCGCCACCTGTTTCAGGTAATCAAAGCTGCTGAAGAAGGCCAGGTAGTGGCCGGGGCGTTCCCGGAACTGCCGGGCAATCAGCGAGGCAATGGGGGACAGCGAGGCCTGGCGGTCCGGCTTGCGGGTGCTGATGCGGGGCGTGAACTGCACCTGTAGCTGGTCCGCCCGGAACGGACTGGGCAGGGACGTAAAACGGGTATCCTCCGGCAGGCCCAGCAGGTCCCGGTGGTAGACACCCGGCGTGAGAGTGGCGGAGAACAGCAGTACGGACGCCAGGCTGGCAAACCGCGGGGCAAGGAAATCCGCCGGCACCAGGTTCTGGATGGTGACGCTGGCCCGCCCCCTGCCCGTTCGATGGAACTCACACAGGGAGTGATCGCCAAACTGCTCCGCCAGTTTCAGGAAGGCCACGCTTTCAAACAACAGGTCCTGCAGCGACAGGTCCGGTGGGTTGTCCGCCAGGTAGTCGGTAAGCCCCGATATCAACCCCTGCAGGGCCGGGAGAAGCCGGACCGGTAACTGCTCCAGGAACACCGGCTGAGCACCGGCATCCTCCTGTTCCCGCACCAGCTCCTGCCAGGCCCGGGCGGCGCGGTTCAGCGGACCTTTCAGAACCTTCGGGGCCGTTCGCTTTACCCGTAACAGCCGTTGCTGGTCGAGCCGCACCGAATACATGCCCCGGGCCCGGTCCACCAGGTTATGGGCCTCATCCACCAGCAGGCTGGCCCGCCACTGATTCTGCTGCACCAGGGCATGGAGCAGGGCTGACTGGTCAAACATCCGGTTGACGTCGGCAACCACCACATCGCACCAGCGGGCCATTTCCTGGGCCAGGAAATAGGGGCAGATATCATGGCCCGCCGCAATGGTGGCCAGTCGCTCCCGGGTCAGGGGTTCGCGCACCTGCACTGCCTCGGCCCGGGCATCCGGCAGACGGTCGAAAAAGCCCTTTGCCAGGGGACAGGAATCGCCGTGGCAGGCCTTGTCCGGGTGCTCGCAGGCATCGTCTTTCGAGACAAGCTCCAGGGTACGCAGGGGCCAGTGACCTGGTTCCGGCTGGGCCGCCCGCAGGGCTTCCACGGCGGAGACCGCCAGCTGGCGGGCGGTATTACGGCAGGTGAGGTAGAACAGTCGGTCCTGCCCGCCCGCCGGCAGCGCCATCAGTGACGGAAACAGGGTGCCCAGGGTCTTGCCCAGGCCCGTCGGTGCCTCCAGCAACAGGCGACGGGATTGTACGGAGTTGCGGTAGACGGTCTCCGCCAGCTGCCGCTGCCCGGCGCGGAAGTCCGGAAAGGGAAAGCGCAGGCGAGCGAGGTGCTCATCCCGCTGCCGGCGATGATGGTCCTCCTGCTCCGCCCAGGCTTTGTAGTCGCGGCACAGGGACGCCAGCTCCTGCCATAGTTCATCGGCCGTGGCGGTTTCCCTGACCGCCGACTCCTTGTCCCGACCGACATCGTAATAGACCAGTGACAGCGTGAGTTTCTTTCTGTGCTCCTGACGGCACAGCAACGCCCCGTAGGCCCGCAACTGTGCCCGGTGGAGGGCTCGCTGGTGTTCGCGAATGCGCGACAGGTCACCCCGGTGGGTCTTGATCTCCTCCAGTAACCCCTTGTGCGGGTTGTACAGGTCCGCGCGGCCGGAGAGCTGCAAACCCTGGCACTCACCGGTCAGCAGGTACTCACTTTCGTAGCCATACCCTCGCCGGGCCTGCACTGACTGATGACCGGCGATACCCTCCTCCGCCGTGGGGGCCGGTGTATAGCGGAAATCCAGGTCGCCCTTGCGGGCAGCAAATTCACAGAGGGTACGTACGGCGACTTTCATGGGGAGGGATCGGGGACAGACTCAGAGGCGTCCTGCCAGCGCACGTAGCAAACCCGTGCGGCAATGCCCTGCTGCGTGAAGAAAGCCAACCAACGGCGTTGGTGATCCTGCAGGCGGTCGCCGGGGCCTTTGACCTCGATCATCTCATAGCGCTGCCCCGGGTCTTTCACGTCCGGCATAAAGCGGATCAGGTCCGGGAAGCCACTGCGGTGCTCCTTCAGGTTATTCAGGAGGCGGCGGAACAGCGCTTGCAGATGACGGGCCGGCATGCAGTCAAGGGCCAGTTCCAGCAGGTCGCCGGCCACCACATGCCAGTTCACGAAGGGATTGGCCAGGCCCTGCTTGCGTTGATAGTTATCGACAATAATCCCCCTGTAGCCATCGTCTTCAAGGTTTGCCAGGGCCGCATCCAGCAACGCCCGGCGCCGGGGCACGAAATCCTCCCGGGTCAGGTCCGCCGGGCCCACGTGGAACGGGTGAAAGAAGGCCCCCGGCACCGGCGCAAAGATGACGTCCCAACAGAGCAAACCGAACAGGGCGTTGACCAGGGTGTTTTCCACATAGAACACCGGCTGATGATCCTGCCAAAGGTGCTGCTGGACCGCCAGCTCTACCGGGGCGCCAATGAAGGGTACCGTTATCAGGAATTCGTCAGGCGCCGGCGCTTCCGGCAGGGTCGGCACCGGCTCACCCACCTTGCGGGCCAGCCGTTTCAGGAGGCGAGCCAGGCCCTGGGCTTCAGCATCGCTGAGCTCCGCAGTCTGCCACCTGGCAGCGATCGTCCAGGCTTCGTCGAACCGCTTCATTCGTTCCAGCAGACGCAACTGCTTGAGCCGGGCTTCCCGGTGGCCGCTTTCCGCCAGCGCCTCCAGGGCCAGCTCCCGGTTGCCCTGGCGCTCCGCCTGGCGGCCAAGCTCGAGCAGCAGCCGGTCCCGGCGACTGGTGAGCCAGCTGTTGTCCGTGGCTGCAGGCACCTGCAGCCACACATCCTCAGCGGCCCGGCCCTCATCAAGCCACTCACGGCAGTGATGCATGGTGAGGTAGCAATCCACGTCTTCTCGCCGCTGGAATGCCCGGGATTCCGGTGTGAAGGGCACCTCTTCGTATTGCTGGTAGCCCAACTCAACCAGTACAAAGTCCGACCAGCTCTGGCGAAGATTACCAAAGAACATCAGTCGGGCACGGTCAAACAGGGGCATATGTGCCAGCTGTACCAGGTCGTTGCCCTGATCCGGCAACCAGTCGGCGAGTTCAATCTCATCCAGGTGGTCCGCCAGTAACGCCTTCATACGCCCCTTGGGCATGGCAGGTGAATGACCCAGGTCCGTCAGCCGGCCAGCAAGGGCTGGGCGCAATTCAGCCAGGGTAAACAGGCGAAACAGCTCATCGATGGTGACCCGTCCTGCCGGTCGCACCCAACCCGTTGCCAGGAGCTCTTCCAGGGCCACCGACTCCGGTTCTGGCAACTCCGGATAACGTAGCCTGGCAGCCCGGAAAAGCTCGCCCGTGCGCATGACCATCCGGGTGAGCAGCGCCCGGGCCGCCACCGACAGCCGACCGAATCCGTCCAGGCGCTCGCGTTCGTCAGCGATCAGCAGGTCGGCGTGGTGATAACGTACCCAGTTCACCACGGTTTCCATATTTTCCAGGTAGTACAGCGGATTATCCAGGTCCGCCGCCCGCAGGCGCTGGCCGGTCGGTTCAGGGGATTTCATCGGTGGCGGGAATGACCTTCAGGGAATGGCATCGGCCACCAACTGTACGATGGACGGGAGCCCGCCTCAAGCCGGTGACGGCGCCTGTAATACTTCAGATACCCATATCGACCGGCAACAGCCGTACACGGTCCGCTTGCTGACCAGTTATCGACGAATTTTCCCTCGCATGCGACCCCGTTTGTCGCAAGGAGCAGGGACAATCACACCGGCAATCCGCTGCCAGTTACGGTAACCTTTGTGGCAGCATTCCGAACCACCCGACCGGGAGTACCATGACCGACCACAGCCGCATCCAGCCCGGCTTCCATGCCATCCACGCCAATCACCTGGAAGACCTGCGCCGGGCCGTGGTGTACCTGTGCCGCCAGACACCCATGCCGCCGCTGGAGAGTGAAACCTTCCTGGTTCAGAGCAACGGGATTGCCCAGTGGCTGAAACTGGCACTGGCCGAGAGGGCCACCGCAGATGGCACCGAAGGCGGCCTGGGCATTGCGGCCGGTATGGAGTTCCTGTTCCCGGCCCGTTTTATCTGGCAGGCCTACCGGGCCGTGCTGCCTGAGGGCGAGGTGCCGGAAACCTCCCCCTTCGACAAACGCCGGCTGGTATGGCGCCTCTACCGGCTGCTGCCAACACTGGTCAGCGATGATGAGGCCTTCCTGCCACTGGGCCGGTTCCTGGAGGGCAGCGATCCTGACCTGCGGGCCTTCCAGCTGGCGGAAAAGGTGGCGGATCTGTTCGACCAGTACCAGGTGTTCCGGGCCGACTGGCTCAGCGCCTGGGAGCAGGGCCGGGAAATCATGATCACCGCCCGCGGCGAAGAAAAGGCGCTGGATGCGGAAACCCTCTGGCAGCCACGGCTCTGGCAGGCCCTGGTGCAGGATGTGGACGCGCTGTCACACACCAGCCGCTCCCGTATTCACACCCGTTTTATGGCACTTGGCCAGCAGTCCGGCGAACCGGCCAACCCGCAACAACTGCCCAAACGCATCGTGGTGTTCGGGGTCTCATCCCTGCCCCGCCAGGCCTTGGAAGCGCTCCATGTGCTCAGCCGTTTCAGCCAGGTGGTGCTGTGTGTTCACAACCCCAGTCAGTTCTACTGGGCGGACATTATCAGCGACCGGGACCTGCTCAACGCCCAGCGCCGCCGGGGCCGCCAGCACCCCACCCTGTCTGCGGCCGACCCGGACCAGCTGCATCAGCACGCCAACCCGTTGCTGGCCGCCTGGGGCAAGCAGGGGCGGGACTATATCCGGCTGCTGGACGAATTCGACAACCCGGAGGACTACGGCGAGCAGTTCCGCACCCCGGATAACCGGATCGACATCTTCTCCGAACACGGCGACCCGGAAACGCCCCGGCTTCTGCACCAACTGCAGGACGACATCTACAACCTGACGCCGCTGGAGGAAATCCGTGCACAGCACCGGACCCTGAACCCGGCCACGGACCGCTCCCTCGCCTTCCATGATGCTCACAGCCCCCAGCGGGAGGTGGAGATCCTCCACGACCAGCTGCTGGCCGCCTTCAACGCCGACACGTCCCTGCGCCCCCGGGACGTGATCGTGATGGTGCCGGACATCAACGTCTACGCGCCCCACATCCAGGCGGTATTCGGCCGCCATGCCCCCGGCAACACCCGGCATATTCCCTTCACCATCTCCGACCAGGGCCAGCGTCACCATGAACCGGTGCTGATTGCCCTGGAAACGCTGATGGGCCTGCCCCGCAGCCGCTTTGCCGTCAGCGAGATCCTCAGCCTGCTGGAAGTGCCCGGCATCCGCCAGCGCTTTGGCATCACCGAAGAGGACATCCCCCTGGCCCGGCGCTGGGTGGAAGGCGCCAATATCCGCTGGGGCCTGCATCGCCAGCAGCGTGAAAGCCTGGAGCTGCCGGGCGACCTGGCCCGCAACACCTGGCAGTCCGGGCTTCGCGCCATGCTGCTGGGTTACGGCATGGGGGACGACGAACCCTGGTCCGGTGTGGAGCCCTACGGCGAGGTCGGCGGCCTTCAGGCAGACCTGGCCGGGCGGCTGTCCGACTTTGTGGGGCAGCTGGAGAATCTCTGGGAGGAACTGCTGACGCCCCGCACCCCGGAACAGTGGGAAGCCCTGTTCTCCGACATGCTTGCCCGATTTTTCCAGGACCTGGAAGGCCACGACCTGCTGTTGCTCAACCGCTTTCGGCGGCATCTGGAACAGTGGCTGGACGACGCCCTGGCCGCGGGCCTCGCCGAGACACAGCTACCCCTGAATATCGTCAGGGATGTGCTACTGGAAGGCCTTGACGAAAGCGGCCTGAACCAGCGTTTCCTCGCCGGCAAGGTCAACTTTGCCACCCTGATGCCCATGCGGGCCATTCCCTTCCGGGTGGTGTGCCTGTTGGGCATGAATGACGGCGACTACCCCCGGTCCCGCCCCCCGGTGGACTTTGACCTGATGGCCAATGACTACCGACCGGGGGACCGCTCCCGCCGGGAAGACGACCGTTACCTGTTCCTGGAAGCCCTGCTGTCTGCCCGGGAACAGCTCTACATCAGCTGGGTGGGGCGCAGTATCCGGGACGACTCCGAGCGGCCGCCCTCGGTACTGGTGAGTCAGTTACAGGACCACCTGGACAGTCTCTGGCGGGTGGAAGGCAACCCGGACCGGTCGGTGACGGCAGCCTTCACCACCTGCCACCCGCTGCAGCCCTTCAGCCGCGCCTATTTTCCGCGGGCCAACAGCCAACAACCGGAACCGGACAGCCCGCCCCGGCCCCTGGCGGAGATCCTGCGGGAGCGGAACCTGTTCACCTATGAGCAGGAGTGGCGCAGTGCCCACGGTACCGAAGCCACCGAAGTCCCGGTTGATGGCGCGCTGCCCTGGCAACCTCCGGAGGAACCCCTGACCTTCGCGGAACTGGCCAACTTCCTCAAGCGGCCGGTGGAAACCTTCTTCCAGCGCCGGTTGCAGGTGCGCTTCGAAGGCGTGGAAGACAACGATACCGACAATGAGAATTTCGACCTGGATGGCCTGGATCGCTGGCGCCTGGACCAGGAACTGATCAGCGAAGCCGTTCTCAAGTCCGGTGATGAGCAGGAACTGCACCATCGCATCCACACCACCCTGGCTCGCATGGCCCGCCGGGGCGACCTGGGCATGGGACTCACCGAATACCGCCTGCGGGAAGACCTGGCAGAACGACTGCCGGACCTTCACCAGCGCTACCAGCAGGCCTTGCTGGAATGGCCGGAAGCGCTGCCGGAGCCGGTCACCTTCCAGCACGGTTTCAGCAATGTCACGGGCTCGGTGGAAGTGCTCGACCTGATCGGTGGCTTGCGCCGCAACCCCGAGGGCCAGTTGTGCCGCCTGGTAGTCTCCCGCTCCAGCCTGCTGTCCGGTTCCGGTAGCCAGAAGAAAGTCCGCTACGCCAACCTGATGGCGGACTGGGTAATCCACCTGGCCGGCCAGCTCACGGACCAGCCCTTCGAAACCCGGATACTGGGCAAGGAAGAAGGCCGGGGCTTCACCTTCGCGCCCCTGCCCGCGGCACAGGCCCGCCAGCACCTGGACGCTATCCTCGCCGCCTGGATGCAGGCCACCACCCGGGCGCTGCCGTTGCATTGCGAGGCCGCCTTCGCCTGGATCTACAGCTTCTACCAGAGCAAGAAATACCGGGGCGACCACGACAAGGCCATCGACGACGCCAGTACCGCTTTCGACACCGCCCTCGGGCGGGACCCGGGCTATCTTCGCCGGGCCTTTGACGTCCCGGAAGACCTGGTCAACGAAGGCTTTGAAGGCCTGCTGCACCAGCTCTACCTGCCCCTGTGGGAAGCCGAGCAGGGCAAGTCCGCCCGTGAACAGATCGAGGGCCTGTCATGACCCGTAGCAACACCCTCAACCCCCTTGCCCTGCCCCTGAACGGCAGCACCCTGATCGAGGCCAGCGCCGGCACCGGCAAGACCTTTACCATTGCCATTCTCTATGTGCGCCTGGTGCTGGGCCATGGCCAGCCGGAGGGCAGCCCCCTGGGCAAGGGGATTGATCCCCCCAACCTGCTGGTGGTCACCTTCACCGAGGCCGCCACCAAGGAATTGCGGGACCGGATCCGTGCGCGGCTGACCCAGGCGGCAGAGGTGTTTTCCGACAACCCGGATGACCCCAACCCGCCCGCCGAGACCGCCCTGATCTACCAGCTACGGGACCAGGATTACCCGGACCCGGCCACCTGGCCTGAATGCCGCAAGCGACTGTTGCTGGCGGCGGAGTGGATGGACGAGGCCGCCGTGTCCACCATCCACGGCTGGTGTAACCGCATGCTCAGCGAGCATGCCTTCGACAGCGGCAGCCTGTTCCGGATCACCCTGGAGACGGATCAGAGCGAACTGCTGGATGAGGTGGTACGGGACTACTGGCGAACCTTCGCCTATCCGCTCCCGGCAGAGCTGATGGAGGAACTGCTGGATCACTGGAAGACCCCGTCAGACCTCCGCAAGGCCGTGCGCAACCTGCTGCCAGAAAAACCGCCCGCGCCCTCCGGCAACATCCATAACGCCATCGACGCCGCCGTCCGCCAACGGAAGGAGCAGGCAGACGCCCTCAAGTCCCTGCCATGGAGCCAGTGGCAAACCGAAGTGGAAGACCTGCTCAAGGGTCTGGGCAAGAACCTCAACGGCAACAGCCGCAACGCCATGCTCAGGGCCTGGCCTAACCTGCTGCAATGGGCCGGCGACGGCACCCTGCTGCCGGAAGGACTGGAGAAGGCGGGGTTGCAAAACCAGACTCCGGAGGGCCTTGCCAGCAAGGTAAAAGGCGATGTCCCCCACCACCCGGCCTTTGACGCCATTGCCGAACTGATGGAGTTCAGCACCAACCTGCCCAATGCCCGGGCGGACACCCTGCGCCATGCCAGCGGCTGGATCAGCACCCGCCTGGAAGCGGAAAAACAGCAGCGGGCCGAGATGGGCTTCGATGATCTTCTGACCCGCCTGGATGAGGCGCTCAACGGCCCCCGGGGTCCGCAACTGGCGGCCACCATCCGTCGCCAGTTCCCGGTCGCGCTGATCGACGAATTCCAGGACACAGACCCGGTTCAGTACCGTATCTTCGACCGTATCTACCGGGTCGCGGACCATGACCCGACCACCTGCCTGCTGATGATCGGTGACCCCAAGCAGGCGATCTATGGCTTCCGGGGGGCGGATATCTACACCTACCTGGAGGCCCGCCAGGGCGTTCAGGACCGCACCTGGACCCTGGGCCGCAACTTCCGCTCCTCCGACGCCATGGTCGCGGCGGTGAACCGGGTGTTCCAGCACGGCGACCAGCAGGCCCGGGACGGTGCCTTCCTGTTCGGCAAGGGCAACAACACACCACTGCCCTTCCAGCCGGTGGCGGCCAACGGCACCAAACGCCAGTGGACGGTTAACGGTCAGGCTCAGCCCAGTCTTACCCTCTGGACCCTGGAGAGCGACGAAGAAAACAAGCAAGGTGAGGCGACCACCCTCGCCAAGGGCCGCGCCACCGAACAGGTGGCCGACACCTGCGCCAGCGAGGTGGCAAAACTGCTCACGGCCGGTCAGCAGGGCCAGGCCGGGTTCGCCAGCGTGGAAGACCCGGCGGACCTGCAGCCGGTACAGCCGGGGGACATCGCTATCCTGGTCAACAAACGCGCCGAAGCAGCGATGGTAAGGGACGCTCTTCGCCAACGCCGGATCCGCAGCGTGTACCTGTCGGACCGGGACTCGGTACTCACTTCGCCGGAAGCGGCGGAAGTCCTGTGCTGGCTCAAGGCCTTTGCGGAACCCCGACAGCTGTCCCTGGCACGCACGGCCCTGGCGACGCCAACCCTGGCCCTGCCCTGGCACTACCTCGACCAGCTGCTGACCGACGAGATTGCCCTTGAGCGGGAAATCGACCGCTTTATCGGCTACCACCAGCAGTGGCAAAGCCAGGGCATACTGCCCACCCTGCGCCGCTTCCTGATGGATTTCGAGGTGCCGGGCCGGCTGCTGCAACGGCCCGACGGCGAGCGGCGCCTCACCGATATCCTGCACATTGCCGAGCTGCTGCAGCAGGACAGCCTGCAACTGGATGGCGAGCACGCCCTGGTGCACCACTACACCCAGGTCCTGCGGGCCGCCGATGACGAGGACGAACACCGCACCCTGCGGCTGGAAAGCGACGCCGGGCTGGTGAAGGTGATCACCGTGCACAAGTCCAAGGGTCTGGAATACCCACTGGTATTCCTGCCTTTCGGCACTGCCTTCCGGGCCGAGAACGAGAAAAAGGCCTTCGTACGCTACCACGACGATCAGGGGCGCCTGGTCACCATCTTCGATCCGGAGCCAGAGGATGTCGCCCGGGCCGACCGGGAACGGCTGGGAGAGGATATCCGCAAGCTTTACGTGGCCCTGACCCGGGCCCGCCACGCCACCTGGGTGGGTGCTGCGGCCATTCCGGACTGGCACAAGAGCGGACTGGGATACCTGCTTGACGGTGTGGGAGAAGCCGACGGCGAACTGACCCGCTGCCTGCAGACCCTGGCCGGGGACCAAGCCGCCATCACCGTCATGCCACTCCCGGCAGCCGAGGCCCTGGAATACCAGGAACCGGCACCGGAAACCCTGGGGCCGGCACTGGTCTCCCACCGGCAGGCCCGGGAGGACTGGTGGATCGCCAGTTACTCCTCCATCGAGTACACCGCGCTCTCCGGCACGGGTATCGCCTTTGTGGACGAGGCAGAGGACGCCGAGGCCCAGAACCTGATGGAAGAAAGTCGCCAGCAGGAAGGCGAAGACACCTATCGCCCGGCCGCCACCGGGCCCCACCAGTTCCCCAGGGGCGCCGGGCCCGGCACCTTCCTGCACGAGGTGCTGGAGTGGTGCACCGCCCAGGGTATGGCCACCATTGCCGCCAACCCGGACCGGCTAAGGGACCAGCTTGCCCGCCGCTGCCGGGTGCGGGGCTGGGGTGACTGGGTGGAGCCGCTCACCGACTGGCTGGTGAAGGTGCTGACGACACCCCTCCCCCTGGACCGTGATGGCGAGCAGACCGCCACCCTCGCCGAACTCACAAATCCTCGCCCTGAGCTGGAGTTCTGGTTCGAGAGCCGCAACGTCCCGACCGGCCGACTGGACGACCTGGTCACCAACCAGACCCTGAACGGCGCTGATCGCCCCCGGGTGGAGAAGCAGCAGTTCAATGGCATGATCAAGGGCTTTATTGACCTGGTATTCGAGCATCAGGGGCGCTATTACGTGCTGGACTACAAGTCCAACACCCTGGGTGACGAAGACCTGGCCTACACCCGCCAGGCCATGGGGGAAGCCATCCTGGAGAAGCGCTACGACCTGCAATATGTGCTCTACCTGCTGGCCCTGCACCGACTGCTCAAGGCCCGGCTGCCGGGCTACGACTACGACACCCATATGGGCGGCGCGGTCTACCTGTTTCTGCGGGGTATCGACGGCCCCGCCAGTGGAGCCTTCGCTGACAAGCCACCGAAAGACCTGATCGAGACCCTGGACGCCCTGTTCGACGGCGACCTCAGCCGGGAGGTAGCCGCATGAGCCGTAAACAGAACCACGACCAGCAGTTCTCGCTGGACCTGGACGAAGCGCCTGCCAGCGAAGTACAACAGGCTTCGCGAGCCGCTGATGTGTCGCCGGCACCAGTGGATGCGGCAACGCCCCTCTCGGGGCTCGCTCAGATGGAAGAGCTGCTGACACAGTGGCAGGAAGCCGGCTGGATCCGCCCCCTGGACCGGGAATTCGCCAGGCTGATTCGCACCCTTTGCCAGGAGCAGGGGGAGCAGCCGGAACCCTTGCTGATCCTGCTGGCGGCCCTTGCGTCACACCAGGTGGGCCGCGGCCATGTGTGTGTCCATCTGAACACCCTGCTGGAAGAGCCCGCCCGCACCCTGGCCCTGCCCCCTGAGGAGGCTGCCGGCACCGGGCCAGAGCCGACGCCCTTGCCCACCCCCGTGGACCTGATGGCCCGTTTTACCCCAGAGGGTTGTTACCAGGTACTGGAGAACTCCCGTGCCGTCAGCGACGGCAGCCAGTCCACGCCGCTGGTACTGGACAGCGGCCGCCTCTACCTGCGTCGGTTCTGGCGCTATGAACAACGTATTGCCGAAAGCATCCGCCAACGCCTGGAGCAGCCGTCAGACCTGGACGACCCCGCCTCACCGCAGGGCGAGACGCTTCGCCAGGCTCTGGGGGAACTGTTCCAGCCCCAGCCCGAAGTGGACTACCAGAAGCTGGCCTGCGCCCTGGCTGCCCGCAACCGCTTTGCGGTCATCACCGGCGGACCGGGCACGGGCAAGACCACCACCGTGGTGAACCTGCTGGCAGCTCTCCAGTCCGTCGCCGGCACGTGCCCACAGCGTCAGGGCCGCAAATACCGTATCCGCCTCGCCGCACCCACCGGCAAGGCCGCCGCACGACTCAATGAATCCATCGGCGGTGCGGTCAGTCGCCTGCCGCTGGCAGCGTTACCAGGCAATGTGCAACAGGCCGATATTCCCACCCGGGTAACCACCCTGCACCGGCTGCTGGGCAGCCGCCCGGACTCCCGGCAGTTCCGCCATCACCGGGACAATCCGCTGCTGGTGGATATACTGGTCATCGACGAGGCCTCCATGGTGGATGTGGACCTGATGGCCTCGGTGATGGATGCCCTGCCCGCCAGCGCCCATCTCGTCCTGCTGGGGGACAAGGATCAACTGGCGTCAGTAGACGCCGGTGCGGTTCTGGGGGAGCTCTGCCGGCGCGCACAGGCCGCTCACTACACCGCTGAGACGACGGAATGGCTGGCTGCCATGACCGGCGACCAGGTACCAGAGGCGCTGGTTAACAGCGCCGGCCAGCCCATGGACCAGGCGGTGGCCATGCTGCGCAAGAGCTACCGTTTCACCGAAGACAGCGGCATCCGCCAGCTGGCCCAGGCGGTCAACACCAACACACTGGACAGCACAACACTGGCAGGACTTCGCCGGGGAGACTTCGACGATGTCACCATGCTCCCCTGCGGACCGACCCCGGAAGATACCCGGGCACTGATCTGCCGGCACGCGCTGACCGGCAGCCCCGACGCCTTCCGCAATGAAGGGCGCGACCGGACCCTGAACGGCGATACGCTGCCACCGCCGGTGGGCTATCAGCACTACCTCACCCTCATGCAGGGCCACTCGCTCGGCACGGACAGCCCCCGGGAAGACTGGGACGGCCTCGCCCGCGAGGTACTGGCGGCGTTCGGCGACTTCCAGGTGCTCTGTGCCCTGCGTCAGGGCCCCTGGGGCGTGGAAGGCCTGAATGACCTGGTCGCTCGCCAACTGATGGTCCACGGACTCATCCCGAAGGCCGAAGGCTGGTACCCGGGCCGGCCCGTGCTGGTGACCGGCAACGACTACAACCTGGGCCTGATGAACGGCGACATCGGCATCACCTTCAGCCTGCCCTGGGGCCAGCACGAAAACGGTCAGCCCTGCGACACCCTCCGGGTCGCCTTCCCTGCCAGCGATGGCAGTAACGACATCCGCTGGATCTCTCCCAGCCGCCTGCAACAGCTGGAAACCGTGTACGCCATGACCGTCCACAAGTCCCAGGGCTCGGAGTTCAACCACACCTGCCTGATCCTGCCGGACCGCCTCAGCCCGGTAATGACCCGGGAGCTGGTCTACACCGGCATCACCCGCGCCCGCAACTGGTTCAGCCTCATTGCAGGAGACGAAAAAGTACTGCTGGAAAGCGTGGCACAGCGGGTGGTGCGGGCTTCGGGTCTGGCGGAGCGGTTGTGGTATATTTAGCCTCTGCAGGGGATAGCCTAAATTCTACCCCCTTCAGGGGATAAACTTTACTTTACCCCCTATAGCGGATAACTTTGTGGCTAGCCGCTATAGGGAGTAAAGATGCGAATCACATCACCGGAAATGCTGGCACAGGCCTTACGCAATGCACGCGTTGACCACCAACTCAGTCAGCAGTCAGTGGCCGAACGGGTGGGCATCAAACAAAACACCGTGTCCAGCTTCGAAAATCACCCGGCTAATAGCCGGGTCGAGACCCTGTTCCGCCTGCTGTCCGCCCTCAACCTCGAGTTGCGTATTACCGAACGTAATCAGCCGCCTGAAAACACCGGCTGGGAAGAGGAGTGGTAAGCAATGGCGAGGCTCACCATTGCCATGAATGGTATTGAGGTCGGTCACCTGACGCTGGAAAGATCAGGCGCCATGACCTTCGAGTATCGCCGGGACTGGATAGCACAGCCCGGGGCACGTGCCATTTCGCTCTCATTACCGTTATCGTCCCGGCCCTACAGGGGCGAACGGGTATACAATTTTTTTGACAACCTGCTGCCGGATTCCGAAGCTATCCGAGCCCGCATGCAGGCCAGATTCCAGACGCCAACCAACCACCCCTTCGACCTGCTTGCCAGCGTTGGCCGGGACTGTATTGGTGCAATCCAGCTATACCCTGAAAACCAGCAGATACCAGACGTAACGACCATATCGTCCGAGCCGATCTCTGAAACGGAGATCGAGCGCCTGCTGGGAAGTTATCAGCGTGCGCCTCTGGGCATGGAGAAAGAGCACGATTTCCGTATCTCGCTGGCCGGTGCCCAGGAAAAAACAGCGTTACTCTGGCATAACAATCAATGGCAACGCCCTCGCGGCAGCACCCCGACCACCCATATATTCAAACTACCCATCGGCTACCTGGAGCACAGCAATATCGACCTGCGCGAGAGCAGCGAAAACGAGTGGCTGTGTCTTCAGCTTCTGGCAGCCTTCGGATTACCAGTGGCCAACGCAGACCTGGCGCAGTTCGGTCAGCATACCGTGCTGATCGTGGAGCGCTTTGACCGGCGGTGGTCCGCGGACAGGTCATGGCTGCTGCGCCTGCCACAGGAGGACTTCTGCCAGGCCCTTGGTATCTCACCTGCGCTCAAGTACGAGAATGAAGGCGGCCCCGGAATCCACGATAGCATGGAGCTACTGCTGGGTTCTCAGCAGGCCAATGAAGACCGGACCAGGTTCTTCAAGACTCAGATACTGTTCTGGCTGTTGGCAGCCATTGATGGTCATGCCAAGAATTTCAGCCTGTACATCGAACCCGGTTCCGCCTACCGCATGACACCACTTTACGATGTCATATCTGCCTACCCACTGATGGCCAAGGGAAGCCTGCCAGCTAGCCGGGCCAAAATGGCTATGTCACTCAAGGGCAAGAGCCGCCATTATCATTGGGCACGCATTCAGCCACGGCATTTCCTCAACACGGCTCGACAGGTCGGTTTTTCGGCGGAGCGGGCAAAGTCACTCATTCACGAGGTGATCGGGCAGGCAGAGCAGGCTGTCCAGGCGGTGGAGGCCAGGATACCAACGGACTTCCCCTCTACGATCAGTGAAAGCATCCTTGGCGGCGTAAGACAACAGGCGACTGTGCTCGCACAGAGCCTCTGATGGCCCTCCATCTTACGACATGCTCTCCCGTTTGACACCAATGCGATCACAGGGACATTCGCCCCCCGATCGATTTATACTCGACCACCTTCAACGATGTGACCATCCGATAAACAGACAATTCAGGAGAACCAACCATGACTATCCGACTGAACGACCAGGTTGCCATTGTTACCGGTGCTGGCGGCGGGCTGGGCCGTTGCCATGCGCTGGCGCTGGCGGCCCGTGGTGCCAAGGTTGTTGTTAACGACCTCGGTGCCGAGCCGGCCGAGGCGGTTGCCGAAGAGATCCGGGCAGCCGGGGGCGAAGCCATCAGCCACGCCTGTTCCGTGTCCGATTACGATGCGGTGGAAGCCATGGTCAGCAAGGTCATGGACCAGTGGGGCCGGGTGGATATCCTGGTAAACAACGCCGGTATCCTGCGCGACAAGACCTTCGCCAAGATGGAACTGGACGATTTCACAACGGTGCTGGACGTCCACCTGATGGGGTCGGTGAACTGCACCAAGGCGGTGTGGGAAATCATGCGTAACCAGCAATACGGCCGTATTGTGATGACCACGTCGTCTTCCGGACTGTTCGGCAACTTTGGCCAGTCCAACTATGGCGCCGCCAAGCTGGCGCTGGTGGGCCTGATGCAGACCCTGAGCCTGGAAGGCCACAAGTACAACATCCGGGTGAACTCCCTGGCACCCACCGCTGCCACCCAGATGACCGAGGGCCTGATGCCTCCGGAAGTGCTGGAAAAGCTGAAGCCGGAAACCGTGTCTCCGGGCGTGGTGTTCCTGTGCTCCGAGGACGCCCCCAGCCGCACTATCCTGGCCGCTGGCGCCGGCTCCTTCGAGACCGCCCATATCACCCTGACCAAGGGTGTCTACATTGGTGACGACGAGGATGCCGCCGATCAGATCGCAGCCCACTTCGCGCAAATCTCCGACCGCTCCGGCGACCAGGTGCCTGGCATGGGCAGCGCCCAGGGCCAGCAGGAGATCAGCAACCTGATCGCCAGCCAGCAGAAAGGCTGACCGCACACGTCACTGATCAGGGACTCCTGGTCAGTGACGTCCTTCCGAAACCAGGCTTTCAATCCCCGCCAGCATCATCTCGATACTGAACTGCGCATCCGCGTCACTGGTACCGTGGGCCGACTCTTCGTTTACCGGTTCCGGTTCGCCGTACAAGGGGCGTAACCGCAGGCCATTGGCCGCCACATTGGCCATACCAATACCGAACGTATAGAGCGCGCTGGTAGCTCGCGGCATGTCCTGTTCCGCCACGCCGGCCTTGTGCAGTGCCCGCTGGATATAGTGAAAAATCTCCCGCTCCCGTTCGGTCCCCCAGGAGCTGGTGATCATGGGTGGAAACACCCGTGGATAGCGCTGGGCCAGCTGATGAAATCCCTGCCCCAACTGCCGCAAGGCTTCCTTCCAGTCCGCCGGCATGGGCTCCGGCAGGTCCAGTTCTTCCTGAACGGTCTGGAACACCCCCTGCAACAGCGCCTGCTTGCTCTCCACATGGTGATAGAGCGACATGGCATCCACCCCCAGCGTGCCGGCCAGCTTGCGCATGCTCAGATCATCCGCGCCGTTCTCTTCAATCAGCACCAGGGCGGCGCGATAGATCCGCTCAGGGCTCAGGGGTTGTCGTTGCTGCCGGGTACCGGGGCGAGCCATCACTGATTCCTTCGTTTACATGGACGCAGTCAATGATGCCCGGATCAACAGTGATTGACCAGCCTTACACCGTAAGGTAGATTTTTACCAACCCTACAGTGTAAGGCAACAATAACGACCATGAGCCATAACCCGGGCGCGCCCAGCCAGACCCAGTCAGCAGAGCAACTGCAGCCGTTCCCCCACCCGCCACGACTACCGTTGCTCGGTAACCTGCTGCAGATCCCCAAGGACCACATGGCCCAGTACTTCCTGGAGGTCTCCCGGGATTTCGATGGCATCTTCGAGATGGACTTTGCCGGCACCCGGATCCCCTTTGCCTTCTCGGCGGACCTGGTGGCGGAACTCTGCGACGAGACCCGCTTCCGCAAGGTGATCCGGCCACCGTTGTCCCTGCTGCGGGATATTGTGGGCGACGGCCTGTTCACCGCCAAGAGTGATGAAGCCGCCTGGGGCAAGGCCCATCGCATCCTGATGCCGGCCTTCAGCCAGCGGTCCATGAAAGGCTATTTCGAGGCCATGCGGGAAGTGGCCGGGCAACTTTGCGATCACTGGCAGGCCCATGAGGGCGAAGACCTGCTGGTGGCCGATGACATGACCCGGCTGACCCTGGACACCATCTCCCTGGCCGGCTTCAACTACCGGTTCGACTCCTTCCAGTCCCGGGACCTGCATCCGTTCCTGGGATCCATGGTGCGGGTACTGGCCGCCAATATGGCCAAGCTGACCCGCCTGCCCATGCTCGAGCGCTTTCGCAAGGACCCGCCGGAGTACCTGGCCGATATCGACACCATGAACGAACTGGTGGACGAGGTGATCCGCCAGCGCCGTGAAACCCCCACCGACAGCAATGACCTGCTCAACCTGATGCTGAAGGCGGAAGACCCGGAGACCGGCGAGCCCCTGGACGACCTGAACATCCGCCACCAGGTGCTCACCTTCCTGGTGGCCGGCCATGAAACCACCAGCGGGCTGCTGACCTTTACGCTCTACTTCCTGCTGCGTAACCCCCACGTGCTGGCCCGGGCCTATGCCGAAGTGGACCGGGTACTGCCCGGCGACACGGCTCCGGAGTACCGCCACCTGGCACAACTGGACGTGATTGAACGGGTGCTGAAAGAGTCCCTGCGCATGTGGCCCACCGCGCCGGCCTTCATGGTGGCGCCCTACGAGGATGAAGTGATCGGCGGCCGATACCGGCTGCCCCGCAACCAGGGCATCTCCATTCACCTGCCGTCCCTGCACCGGGACCCGAAGGTGTGGGACAACCCGGATGTGTTCGATATCGACCGCTTCCTGCCGGAGAACGAGGCGAAGATCCACCCCCACGGCTACAAGCCCTTCGGCAATGGCCAGCGGGCCTGCATCGGGCGGCAGTTTGCCCTGACCGAGGCCAAGCTGGCGCTGGCCATGATCCTGCAGCGCTTTGCCCTCTATGACCCCCACGATTACCGGCTGGATATCAAGGAAACCCTGACCCTCAAGCCCGACCACTTCTATCTGCGGGTGCGCCGCCGCAAGGAACATGACCGGCTGGTGACCCATACCGCCAGTTTCGCAGTTAGCGAAGCCACTACACCGGAACACCACGGGGTCAGCGGCGAAGGCGAGCCCTTCACCGTTGCCTGGGGTTCCGCCCTGGGCACCGCTCGGGACATCGCCGAGGAGCTGGCCAACCGGGCCGGTGACCTGGACTTCGACGCCCGCAGCGTGCCCCTGGATGACCTGGCGGAGCACCTGCCGGAAAGCGGAATACTGGTGGTGGTCACCGCCACCTACAACGGGTATGCACCGGACAGTGCAAGGGCCTTCGAGGCCCTGCTGGATGAAAAGGGCCTTTCCGGGATAAAACGCCCGGGGCTGCGCTTTGCGGTCCTGGGTTGTGGTAACACCCAGTGGGTCAACTACCAGGCCTTCCCCCGTCGGGTGGATGATGCCCTGGCAACCACGGGCGCCACCCGCCTGCTGGAACGGGGTGCTGCTGACGGTAACGGCGACTTTGACGGGGCGGTCGAGGACTGGCTCGGCGACTTCTGGCAGACACTGGGAGAGTCGTCACAGCGCGATCCGGCCAGCATTGCCCGGCCCATCACCTTGGTGGACAGCCGCAATACCCGTGCTCAAGTGCTACCCGCGCGGGCGCAATGGCTGACTGTCATCCATAACCGTGAACTGGTAAAAGACGCGGATGCACTCCCGGACTTCACCGGCACCCGGACCCTGGCTTCGACCAGGGACATCCTGCTGGAGCTGCCGGAGGGCATGGACTACCAGACCGGGGACCACCTCGCCGTCTATCCCACCAACCGGGAGGACCTGGTTCACCGGGCCTGCCGGCGCCTCCAGGTAACGCCCTCGGAGCTGGTCCAGACCGACCACCAGCATTGCCCCGCTCACCTGCCCACAGGCACCACCCTGAGCGTCGGCCAATTACTCGGCCAGTTCATGGAACTGCAGGAGCCCGCCAGCCGCCGGGACCTGCGAGTCCTGGCAGCCCACAGCCCCTGTCCCCATACCCGGGACTCACTGACGCAACTGGCGGAAAACCACGATCGCTACCACCATGAGATTCATGGGCAGCGTCAATCGGTCCTGGACCTGCTGGAACACTACCCGGCGGTGGAGCTGCCGCTGGAAGTCTTCGCTGCCCTGTGCCCGCCGCTGCGGCCCCGGTTCTATTCCATTTCTTCCAGCGCCAAGGCGCATCCGAGGCAGGTTCGGCTGACCGTGGGTACCGTGGCAGCGCCGGCCTGGTCCGGCCGGGGCGAATACCGGGGCGTAGCCACCAGCCTGCTGAAAGACCTGGCTCCCGGCGATGAGGTTCTGGCGGAGATCCGTACGCCAACCCCGCCCTTTGCACCGGTGGCCGATCCGTCGCAACCCATGATCCTGATCGGGGCCGGCACCGGCCTCGCCCCCTTCCGCGCCTTCCTTGAAGAGCGGAACCTGCAGCGTGAACAAGGGCAGCGTGTGGCCGGTAGCTGGCTGTTCACCGGCTGTCGCCATCCGGACCATGACCGCCTGTATGCGAACGACATGGACCACTGGCAGGATCAGGGGGTCGTCACCATCTACCCGGCCTACTCGGCCCTTGCGGACTACTCCCGCCGCTATGTGCAGGACGCGCTCTGGGCGCAGCGGGAGGAAGTCTGGCAGTTGCTGGAAAGCGGCGCCCCGGTGTATGTCTGTGGCGAGGGAGCCCGTATGGCACCGGCCGTGCGTGACTGCCTGATCCGCATCGCCGAAACCTGTGGGAACCGGTCGCGGGAGGAGGCCTCACAGTGGTTACAGGGGCTGATGCAGAGCGGCCGTTATCTCCAGGATATTTTCGGTAACGGCTAAAGATTCCTGCTTGGGGACCGAAAAACAGAGGGAGTACAAACGGAAACAAACCTAGCCTGCAGTGTTACATCGCTATGGGCTACGCTATAGCAGTCCACTGACCTGCAAAACCACCGGAAGCTCCATGACCGAAGCCAGTGCCGTACCCCAGAAACTCCTGCTGTTCCGCCTGGCCGGCAACCGACTGTCGGCCCTTGGTACCCTGAAGATCCGGGAAATCATGCCCATCCAGCGGCTGACCCAGATCCCCCACAGTCATCCGGCGGTGATGGGCACCATGAACTTCCGGGGCTCCGCGGTGCCGGTGATCGATATGGCGGCTGCCGTGGGCTACCCGGCCCTGGATGCCGAGGCCCGCAAGACCGCGTCCATCATTGTCACCGATATCCAGCGCCAGGAAATCGGCTTCCTGGTACGCAGCGTGGACCGCATCGTCGAGGCCAACTGGAAACAGGTGCAGGCGCCACCCCGGGCCCTGGGCGACCAGGCGTTTATCACCGGACTGTTACAGATCGACAACGACCTGGTGCAGCTGATGGACGTGGAGCTGCTGCTGGCGCGGGTATACCCGGAATCCATGCGAGCCAAGCCTTCCCAGCTCACCGACCTGGAGCGGGAAACCCTGCGGGAACAACGTATCCTGATGGTGGACGATTCCCAGGTGGCCCGCCGCCAGCTTGCCGAGGCCCTGGACCGGGAAAACATCCCCTACGAAGTCACCGGCAACGGCCAGACCGCCCTGGACAAAATTGTTGCGGCCAACCAGGAGCAGAGTCCGGTCAACATCCTGGTGAGTGATATCGAGATGCCGGGCATGGACGGCTATGAGCTTACCTTCCACCTGAGGGATGACCGCTCCATGCACCAGCCCTATGTCATCCTCCACACCTCACTGAACAGTGAGATGAGCGTCAGCTACGCGCAACAGGTGGGGGCCAACGAAGCGCTTACCAAGTTCGATGCGGAGGAGCTATTGCACGCCATGTTGCGTGGTGCCGGTCGTTCAACAACCGTCAGTGAACAAGCCTGAGCAATCACCGCCTGTCTCACAGGTTCATGGCACCCTCCGAACGACTGATCCGTTGTTTCTGGATGCCTCCACAAGGCTTCGCCTTGTACATAAAACCTACATGCCGGGCCGCGGAAAAATGGTAGACTTGGGAGGAAAGCCTCAATAATTCCGATGAAGCCCTTACCATGAATCCGTCCTCACCAGACCCTGTGGATGTGCCGCATTCCGAAGACCTCAGCTACCAGGCCATAGCTACCGTACTCAATAGCCTGGACGCGCTGGTCTACGTGTCGGACATGGACACCTACGACCTGATCTTCTTTAACGACTACGGCAAGCAATTCTGGGGCAAGGTCGGGCAAAAGAAGTGCTGGCAAGTATTACAGAAGGACCAGGACGGACCCTGTGCGTTTTGTACCAACCCGCAACTGGTAGATGCTGAGGGCAGCCCGACCGGGCCGGTGGTCTGGGAGTTCCAGAACACCGCCAATAACCGCTGGTACCAGTGCCGCGACCAGGCAATCCGCTGGATTGACGGTCGACTGGTGCGAATGGAAATCGCCACCGACATCACCGACCGCAAGGAGATGGAACAGGCACTACAGGAAGCCAAGACCCGGGCCGAAACGCTGGCCGACACCGACGAACTCACGGGCCTCAATAACCGCCGCGCGTTCTTCAACCTGAGCAACCAGGTGATCAGCCAGGCCCGGCGTTCCGGTGAGCCAGTGGCTGTGATCATGTTCGACCTGGACCATTTCAAGCAGGTGAACGATCGCTGGGGCCATGCCGCCGGCGACACCGTGCTTCGCGGACTGGCGGCAACGGCGCGCCGTACCGTCAGGGAGTCGGATATCGTTGCCCGGCTCGGCGGGGAAGAGTTCGCCATCCTTCTGCCCGCCACCGATCTGCCCAAGGCACGTTACCTGGCCCAGCGGCTACAGCAGGCCTTCGGCAACCAGATATTCCCGGTGACCGGCGGCAAGGTTCGCTGTACTGCAAGCTTTGGCATTGCAGCCTCCAGTGGCAGGGAGTTCACCCTGGACGACCTGCTTCGACAGGCAGACAAGGCACTTTTCAGGGCCAAGGAAGCCGGCAGGGATCGGGTTGACAGCCGCAGCTGAGGACCAGCTTTTACCACCCATCCACAAGCCTATATACTCCCGCCTACTCGCCAAACCTGATTCGGGGCCATTCCATGAAAGTCCGCGTTATCCCAGTTACGCCATTCCAGCAGAACTGCACCCTGCTCTGGTGCGAAGACTCCGGCAAGGGAGTGGTTATTGATCCGGGCGGCGATATGGATCAGATCATGGCGGCGGTCGGGGAAGAGGGCATTGAACTGGAAAAGATCCTGGTTACCCACGGTCATATCGACCACGCTGGTGGGGTCGCGGCACTGATGGAACAGGCCGGCTTGCCCGTAGAAGGCCCGCACCGGGACGACGAGTTCTGGATCGAGGGGCTGCCCATGCAGAGCCAGCGCTTCGGCTTCGCCCATGCCGACCGGTTCACCCCCACCCGCTGGCTGGAGGATGGCGACCGGGTCACCTTCGGCGACCAGGAGCTGGAAGTGCTGCACTGCCCCGGACACACGCCGGGCCACGTGGTTTTCTTCCACCGCCCCACCGGTTTTGCCCAGGTGGGTGATGTGCTGTTCAACGGCGCCATTGGCCGCACCGACTTTCCAAGGGGTGATTACAACCAGCTGATCCGGTCAATCCGGGAAAAGCTCTTCCCGCTGGGGGATGAGGTACGCTTCGTGCCCGGCCATGGTCCTATGTCCACCTTCGAACACGAGCGCCAGACCAACCCGTTTGTTTCCGATCATCGGGGGTGATGTCATGTCCGAAGATCGCCGCCACCACATCGACATCCACTACTGCACCGGATGCCGCCGGCTGTTGCGTTCGGCCTGCTGATAACCCGCGTTTACCTACCGATACAAAAAATAGACATAGATCAAACGCTGAACAGTTTCCAAATCAACACTTCCGGTTATACTTCTCGAACAATTATTAAAAAGTATTCAGAACCGGAGTAAACCAATGGCTATCGGTAACGCACTGGGCTTTCGGACCAAGATCGCCCTCCCCTTTGTCATCACTGCCATCGCCGTGGTTGTCCTCGGCGCCCTCAGTGTTATCACTGCCCGCAACCTGGTATCTGATACCGATTTCCTGGCAGAAAACCTGTTGCCGGCCTCCAGCGAGATCCTGAACGGTGACCGGGACCTGTACCAGGCGCTGGTCGCGCAGAATGGCTATATCCGTGCCCGCGAAAGCAACAAGGCCGCAGAGGACCTGCTGGCCGCCTTCCACGAAAATGCCGAACAGGCCCGGACCCGCATCCTCAGCGCCCGGGAACGCTTGTCAGGTACCGGTTTCGGGGCTGAGATGGAAGGTTTCGACACCACTTTCGAGCAATGGATCACCTCCGCCGAGGCTGCCCTTGAAAGGGCAGAAATCGGTGATACCTACGGCGCCCGGGAGTTGATCAGTGCAGAAACCGACGCCCATTTCGATGCCGTGCGCGATTACTTCGACCGCACTGGCCAGCTGGCGGACCAGCTTGCGCAGGACCGGGCCGGGGAAGCCTCCAGCGAGGCGAACCAGGCGGTTACCATCACCATCGTTGTTACCCTGGCAGCCCTGATCATTGCCACTCTGGTGTTCCTTGCCATCATGAAACTTACCATCGCCGCCATTCGCGTGTTGCGTGACCAACTGGACAATATCGCCCAGGGCGAAGGCGACCTGACCCAGCGGGTACCGGTGGAAAACAATGATGACCTGGGGCAGCTGGCCGAGTCCTTCAACGCTGTGCTGGCCAATCTCCAGGGCATGATCCGCAATATCCAGGGGCTGTCCGAACAGCTTTCCACGGGCGCCAACCAGCTTGAGCAATCAGCATCGGATAACCGGGACGGCGTCTCCCGCCAGACCGAATCCATCAACATGGTGGCCACCGCCATCAACCAGATGCAGAGCGCCGTTGAAGAGGTGGCAGGTAATGCCTCCCGCGCGGCTGAAGTTACCCGCACGGCCCAGGGCAACGCCAGCAAGGGCGGCGAAATTGTTGAACAGTCCGCCGAGCAGGTTCGCCGACTGGCCCAGCAGATCGACAAGGCGGTGGAGGTTATCCGCAAACTGTCGGCGGATTCCGACAACATCACTTCGGTACTGGATGTGATCCGGGGCATCGCCGAACAAACCAACCTGCTGGCACTGAACGCCGCCATCGAGGCTGCCAGGGCCGGCGACCAGGGTCGGGGCTTCGCGGTAGTAGCCGACGAAGTGCGCACCCTGGCTCAGCGCACCCAGCAGTCCACGGAAAACATCCAGCAAATGATTACGGCGCTGCAGTCCGGGGTATCCGATATCGTTTCAGTGATGGAAACCGGCAGTGAACAGGCCGGCGCCACCGAGAAGCTGGCCGCCGATGCGGAAACTGAACTGTCCTCCATCCTGCAGGCCATGAGCGACATCACCGATGTCAACTCCAGCGTCGCCTCTGCCACCGAGGAGCAGACCCAGGTAATCGACGAGATCAACCGCAATATCACCGACATCAATGACCTGGCCAACGAAAGCGACACCCGCTCGGCAGACCTCAACTCCCTCAGCGAATCCATGGCCGGCTACGCCCGGCAACTGACGGACCAGGTCGGCCGCTTCCGGGTCTGAGTGCCTTAAGCTCGTAGTTTTAGGCCTGGCGCCGACGAGGGGCGCCAGGCCTGTCAGTTTAACCGCCCAACGGCACTGCAACGCCACCATGAATCGCACGGGTTAACCAACACCCGCTCCACAGCCGCTGCTACACTTGCTCCGAACGCCCTGTGTAAAACCTCTTTCGGAGCACCTTTTCTATGACCGCCATTGTAGATTTCCTGAACAACATCCTGTGGAGTTACGTTCTCGTTTACGGACTTCTGGGTGTCGGTATCTTTTTCACGATCCGGCTGGGCTTTCTGCAGTTCGTCAACTTTAACGAGATGGTCAGGGCCATTCGCGGCTCACGGGAAAGCGATGTGCATGGCATTTCGCCATTCCAGGCCCTGTGCACCAGCCTGGCGTCGCGGGTGGGCACCGGCAACCTGGCCGGCGTGGCGGTGGCTCTCTACCTGGGCGGCGCCGGCGCCATTTTCTGGATGTGGATGGTGGCCCTGGTGGGCATGGCAACGGGTTACGCCGAAAGCACCCTGGCCCAGCTCTACAAGGTCCGGGACGGCAAGGGCCAATACCGCGGCGGACCTTCCGTCTACATCAGCAAGGGCCTGAATGCTCCCTGGGCGGCGGTAATCTTTGCCATCTGCCTGATCCTGTCCTTCGGACTGGTGTTCAACGCCGTGCAGGCCAATTCCATCGCGGACGCCATGCAGGGCGCCTTCGGTATCCCGAAGCTGTGGATGGGTATCGCCGTGGCCATCTTCGCAGGCATTGTCATTTTTGGCGGGCTGCGGTCCATTGTCCGGTTTGCCGAATTCGTGGTGCCCTTCATGGCCGGGGCCTATGTGCTGGTGGCCCTTGGCATCATGGCCTGGAACATTACCGAGGTACCCGGCGTGCTGATCGCCATCGTGAAAAGCGCCTTCGGCCTGGAAGAAGCCGTCGGCGGTGCCACCGGTTCCATCACCGCCGCCATGCTTAACGGCATAAAGCGGGGTCTGTTCTCCAACGAGGCAGGTATGGGTAGTGCGCCGAATATCGCTGCTACCGCGACACCGGCCCCTCACCACCCCTCGTCCCAGGGCCTGGTGCAGGCATTCGGTGTATTTATCGATACCATCGTGATCTGTACCGCCACCGCGGTCATGATCCTGCTTTCCGGTGTCATGGGTCCAGGCTCCGAGCTGACCGGCACCCGGCTTACCCAGGCCGCCATGGAAGCCCATATCGGCGCAGCCGGGGGTTACTTCGTGGCCATCGCTATCCTGTTCTTTGCCTTCACCTCGATCGTGGCCAACTACACCTACGCCGAAAACGCCGTGATCTACCTGGGAGCTGGCAACAACCTGGGCATCGGCCTGCTGAGGGTAGCCGCCCTCGGCATGGTGGTCTGGGGTGGTTACGAGGCAGTGGTGACGGTGTTCAATACGGCTGACGCCTCGATGGGGCTGATGGCCACGATCAACCTGATCGCCATCGCGTTGCTGTCTGGCACCGTGGTCAAACTGACCAAGGACTACCTTGCCCAGCGCAAGGCCGGCGAAGTGCCGCATTTTAAATCAAAGGACTATCCGGAGTTGCACGAGAAGATTGACAGTAACATCTGGCACTGACTGTAGATGATGGGCGACGGTTGCGGGCAAGCCCGGCTCCAATGGCCGGGCCTGCCCCCAACATCCCGATCATCAGCCAGCGCCTGATCCCCACCTCCCGCCCGCTTCGTTGCATTCCCGACTTTGCGAACGGCCGCACAAGTGGCAAACTGATCCACTTAGCATCGTAATGAATACCCAACAACCCAATAACAAACCCATAAGGAAAGACACGATGAGCAATTCCGTGCTTCTTGAAAAGCAGGACAACGGCGTCGCCGTGGTGACACTCAACCGTCCCGATGCCATGAATGCCCTCTCCGGTGAACTTCGGGAGCGCCTTTACGATGTCATGCAGGAAATCCGTGGAGACGACAGCATACGTGCCGTGGTCCTTACCGGTGCCGGGCAGAGAGCCTTTACTGCAGGCCTGGACCTGAAAGAGCTCGGCTCCGACACCAGTGGCATGAATGCCGCCACCGACCAGAATCCGAAATCCAACCCGGTAACCGCTATCCGCAGCTGCGGCAAGCCAGTGGTTGGTGCCATTAACGGTGTTGCCATTACCGGGGGATTTGAAGTTGCCCTGGCCTGCGACATTCTTATCGCCTCAGAAAACGCCCGCTTTGCGGACACCCATGCCCTCGTGGGCATCATGCCAGGCTGGGGCCTGTCCCAGAAGCTGCAGCGCATCATCGGCCAGTCCCGGGCCAAGGAACTGTCGTTTACCGGTCGCTTCCTCAATGCCGAGACCGCCTGCCAGTGGGGCCTGGTGAACCGTGTTGTCACGGCCGACAAGCTGATGGACGAGGCCCTGGCGCTGGCCGATGACATGACCGTGGTGGAGCCACCCTTCCTGGCGAAATACCGCCACCTGATCGAACATGGCGCCAACCTGCCCATGGACGACGCCCTGAACTACGAAACCCTGTTCTCCTCCATCGAGAATGACAAGGTGACGCCGGACGATATCGAACGCCGTCGCCAGGCCGTGATGGAACGTGGCCGCGCCCGTAAAGGGTAACCCCGTCCATGCCGACCTCCATGGATCAGCTTCAGGAGCGCTACGGACAGCGCTATAAATGGTGGGTGATGATCACGGTCATGATCGGCACCATGACGATGTCGTTGTCATCCACCATCGTCAACGTGGCCCTGCCCGATATCATGCAGACCTTCTCGGTCAGCCATACCATGGGCCAGTGGCTGGTCACGGCCTTCCTGGCCAGTATGGCCATCGGCATGTTGCTGAACGTCTGGATGGTGGACCGCTTCGGTCCCCGCACCACCTATATGGGCGCGCTGGTGGTGTTTGTGGCAGCTGCCGTAGCCGGTGGCCTGGCCATGAACTTCGGTATGTTGATCGTGGTGAGGATACTGCAGGGGCTCATTGCCGGCATGGTGCAGCCCCTGGCCATGTTGATGCTCTACGCCGTCTTCCCGGTGCATCAGCGGGGCCAGGCCATGGGTCTCTATGCCATGGGCGTGGTACTCGGTCCTACCGTCGGCCCGGTAGTGGGCGGCGTACTGGTGGACTGGTGGTCCTGGCGCTCGGTCTTCCTTGTGGTGCTACCGTTCTGTATTGCCGCGTTCTGGCTGGGCAGCACGTTCCTGTCCCGCCCGGCCAGCGCGCCGCCAGTGCATCGACGCCTTGACGGCATTGGTTTGCTATTGCTCACCGGCTGGATGGTGGCCCTGTTGTGGGGCCTGTCAGAGGGCCCCCACCTTGGCTGGGGCAGCCTGCCGGTGATTGTGGGACTTGCTGCGGCGGCAGTGCTGTTTGCCGGGTTCACCGTGCATCAGCTACGCAGCCGCTCGCCCCTGCTGGCCCTGCGCATCTTCCGCCATAGCGGTTTCACCCCCGCGTTCCTCGTGGCCATTCTCACCGGTGCGGGCCTGTTTGGCTCGGTCTACCTGTTGCCCATGCTGGTCCAGACGGCCATGGGTGAGTCCGCCTCGGCCGCCGGTATGCTGCTGATGCCCGCCGGCCTGGCCATGGCCCTCTCCTTTCCGGTCATTGGCCGCCTTACGGACCGGGTTCTGCCGAAGATCCTGGTGGCCGGGGGGCTGGTGCTGTTTGCCATCTCCAGCATCGTGCTAAGCGAAGCCCGCGTGGACATGTCATTGACGCTGATTGCATTGATGGCGGCCCTTGGCCGGGTCGGGCTGGCCATGACCATGCCGCCGGTCGTCATAGGCGCTGTGAGCATCGTGCCCCAGGATATGATCAACCAGGCCACTGGCCTGATCAGTTTCGCCCGCCAGTTCGGCGGCTCCCTCGGGGTCAGCCTTTCCGCCATCCTGCTGCAGGAAAATACGCTCTGGACCGCTTCGTTCGGCGTGCCCGAGGCATTTCCCGGTTACCAGGATGCATTCGCACTGATGGCCCTGTTCTATCTGATCGGGCTATACCCCATGGCCCGGATGCAATCCCCACCGGCAGAGGAGCGTAAACGGCCGCATCCTGCCTGACAGGTGTCAGGAAAGGTTCCGTCTCCGCCAGAGTTTGTTGTAAGGTGAGCCTACGCTCAGAGAGAAACATCTCGACAATTCGTCTCATCAATAACGAAGGAACAATAATAATGATCCTCACTGATTTGCCGGAACAGAGCCTCGAACGCTTTGGCGAATACACCATGCTGTACGCCGGCGAGCGGGAAGTCACCAACCTGGAACTGCAGGACAGCGCCAACCGCCTGGCCAACGGCCTGCGTAACCTGGGCGTCAAGCCCGGTGACCGGGTGGTGGTGTGCATGCCTAACAGTCCGGAGGTGTTCATCGCCTACCAGGCCATTCTCCGTGCCGGTGCCATTGTGCTGCCCGTGATGTTTGTGCTCCATCCGAGCGAGATCGGTTTTATCCTGCAAGCTTCCGGAGCCAGCGCGGTGATCACCAGCCAGGCGATACTGCCCTCCATCGAACAGGCCACCTCCGGCATGGAGACGCCACCTCACCTGGTGGTGGCCGGCATTGCCCAGAACCAGCCCAGCCCCAACGCAGGTATTCCCTGCAACAGCCTGTGCTCGCTGATGGCCGCCGCTGACCCGGAAATCACGATACCGCCCATCAGCGAAGACGATATCGCCGTTATCCTGTTTACCTCCGGAACCACCGGCCAGCCCAAGGGGGTGATGCTCACCCACCGCAACCTGTACAGCAATGCTGCAGCCGCTGTGCAGCTGGCCGAGGAAGCGGGAGACGAGCCCGGCACCACCATCGGTGTTTTGCCGCTGGCGCATATCTACGGCTTTACCATGGCCAACACACTGTTCCTGCGGGGCAGCAGCGTGGTCATCCTGCCCAAGTTCGACGTGCGGGAAGTGTTCGAGGCCATCCAGAAACACCAGGTAAAGGCATTCAGTGCGGTTCCCGCCATGATCTACGCCCTGACCACCGCTCCGGAAGCCGAGGAGTACGACCTGTCCTCGCTGGAGTCGGTGGGCTCCGGATCCGCGCCGTTGCCGGTGTCGCTGATCGAAGCCTTCCGCAAACGCTTCAACGCCGAGATCTATGAAGGCTACGGCCTGTCCGAGGCGGCGCCCACCGTTTCTGCACACCGCAAGGGAGAGCCCGTCAAACCCGGCTCTGTGGGTCGCGCCTTCCCGGGCGTCGAGCTGCGCATTGCCGATGAACAGGGCAATCCGCTGGCAACCGGCGAGGTCGGTGAGTTGCTGGTCCGGGGTGAAAATATCACTCCCGGCTACTACAACAACGAGGAGGCCACCCGCGCCGCCCTCAAAGACGGCTGGCTGCATACCGGTGACGTGGCCCGCCTCGATGAAGACGGCTACCTCTACATCGTTGACCGCAAGAAAGACCTGATCCTGCGTGGCGGTTTCAATATTTATCCCAGGGACCTGGAAGAACTGATCTCCCGCCACCCTGCCGTGGCCGAGGTCGCGGTAGTCGGCGTGCCGTCTGAACGTATGGGTGAAGAGGTCGTTGCCGTGGTCGTACGCAACCCGGATACCGATATCACCGAAGAGGAGCTGCTCGCCTTCTGCCAGGAGCGACTGGCCAAGTACAAGACCCCTCGCAGCGTAGTCTTCATGGAGGCCATGCCCCGTAACGGTGTTGGCAAGATTCTGAAGAAATCCCTGCGGGAGCAGGTTGCAGAACAGGTTGAGATTGAATAAACCGTAGCTTTACCGCCCCGGCCCGAAAAGGCCGAGGCCCAACAACAGAACAAGAAACAGGCCCCCCCATGAGTGCTGAATCCCCGACCATCATCCCCTTTGACCATGGCATCTACGCCATAGACACCGAATTTGCCGGCACCCAGATGATGGATGCCAGCCACCTTATCGTCGACAACGGCGAAGCCGCGTTTGTCGACGTGGGCAGCAACTTTTCCATCCCTGTCCTGCTGGCTGCCCTCGACAAACTGGGGCTTACCCGGAACCAGGTGCGCTACGTCTGCGTCACCCACGTCCACCTGGACCACGCCGGTGGTGCCGGGCAGATCATGCAGGACCTGCCAGCGGCCACCCTGGTTGTTCATCCCCGGGGTGCCAGGCACATGATCGACCCCAGTGCCCTGTACGAAGGTGCCCGCCAGGTCTACGGCACAGAAACCATGAAACAACACTACGGCGACCTGATTCCGGTTCCCGCCGAACGCACCCTGGAAGTCCACGACGGCGACACCCTGCCACTGGGCAAGCGGACCCTGTCTTTCCTCGATACCCCGGGGCACGCCCTGCATCACTACTGCATCCATGACAGTAAAGCCGGTGCGGTGTTTTCCGGCGATACCTTCGGCATCTCGTACCGTTCACTGGATACCGACAAGGGCCCTTTTATTTTCCCCGCCGCCACTCCGGTTCAGTTCGATCCGGAAAAGGCCCACGAGTCGGTAAACCGGCTCTGCGCCCTGAATCCACGTGCCATTTATCTCACCCACTTCAGTGAGATTACCGCCATCGATGACCTGGCCGCCCAACTCCACGGCGACCTGGATGCCTATGCAGCCATTGGCCGGCGACACATGGCCGAAAAGCCCGACACCCGGGGCATCCGCTCCGACCTCAAGGCACTGTTTGTCCGCAGGCTGGCAGCGCATGGCTGCGACTTTGATGATGACACCCTTGAGCAGGCCCTGGGCATGGACATTACCCTCAACACACAGGGCATTGCTGTATGGTCAGCAAAACAGTTCAAGGCATCACCTACGACCAAAGTCTAGGTAGCACCCTGAATCAATTCACCCTTCACCTAATCCATGCTACGTTTAGCGCGTAAGAGTGAAGATCCCGGCCCCAAGGTTGGGGTTACACGTTCGCAATCCTGAACAACAACAAACAGAGGAACGCGCACCATGAAACGTCGTTCATTGTTCAAACGCGCCGCCGCGGCGGTAGCACTGTCTGCCCTTATTGCTTCTCCGCTGGCCACCGCCCAGGAAAAATTCACCCTCCGCCTCGCAGAAACCTGGGGGCCGAACTTCCCCATCTTCGGTGAAGCCACCAAGAGTATGGCCAAGATGGCCGAAGAGATGTCCGATGGGCGCCTGCGGATCCGTATCGATTCTGCCAACAAGCACAAGGCCCCGCTGGGCGTCTTCGACATGGTCAAGGCCGGCCAGTACGACATGGGCCACTCCGCCTCCTACTACTGGAAAGGCAAGGTACCCAATACCCTGTTCTTCACCAGCATGCCCTTCGGCATGACCGCCCAGGAGCAGTACGCCTGGTTCTACTACGGTGACGGCATGGACCTGATGCAGGAAGTGTATGAGCCCCACAATATGCTGTCCTTCCCTGGTGGTAACACCGGCATCCAGATGGGCGGCTGGTTCCGTAATGAGATCAACTCCCTGGAAGACCTGGAAGGCCTGAAAATGCGCATCCCCGGGTTTGCCGGCGAGGTGTTCGCGGAAGTGGGCGTCAACCCCACCAACATTCCGCCGGGTGAGCTGTACACCGCCCTGGAGCGTGGCACCATCGACGCGGTGGAGTGGGTCGGCCCGGCGCTGGACCTGCGCCTCGGGTTCCAGCAGATCGCCGAGTACTACTACACCGGCTGGCACGAGCCGGCCACCGAGCTGCAGTTCCTGATCAACAAGGACGTCTGGGAAAAGCTGCCCAAGGACCTGCAACAGATTCTCCGGGTGGCCATGCGCACCGCAGCCTATGACATGATGATCCAGTCCGTTCACGAAAACGCAAAGGCGTGGGCCTCTATCCAGGAAGAACACCCGAACGTGAAGGTCAAGAACTTCCCGGACGAGGTATTCCAGGCGATGGTCGAAGCCAACCAGAAGTTGCTTCAGGAAGCCGCCGAGGGTGACGAACTGGCCGCGAAGATCATCGAGTCCCAGGAGAAATACCTGCAGGATGCCCGCGCCTACATCGACATCGCTGACCGTGCCTACCTGAACAACATGGCCGAAGTCGAGTAAGCAATCTGACAAGGCAGGCACAGGTTGCCATGCCCGACGCCGGAGCCTCCCCGCGAGCTCCGGCGTTGTTATCTGTGGGGGAAGTTTGTGAAAAAGACACCGCGTTCGCGTAAACTACCGGCGTTTTTTTCACAGGCCTGTCCCGAACCGGAACCTGAAGCCGGGTGGCCGTACTCCCGGAGCACGAGGATTCATCATGCGATGGCTCAGACTGATTGATAACGGGCTAGGAGTCTGCGCGGCAGAAGTGTTTTGAGCAAGTGACCCCGCCGCGTCGAATCACAGTTCGGCCCGAGAACGTATCCACAATATCCAGCCGAATAGAGT
>NZ_JAKZAH010000021.1 GCF_023156245.1 Marinobacter bryozoorum | reverse complement strand
GAAAACCATGAGCTAAACTATGAAAGGTGGGTCAATTTTATTGGCCAAAGGTGGGTCAAAATAGATGGCCATTGACACCGAGTCCACCGGTGAGCGGGCCGCCACCGCTCAGGTGGAGCGCGTCATAACCGTTCACAAGAGCGCCAGCTGTTCGTGTTGCACAGGCTGGATCGAGCACCTTGAGGAAAACGGCTTTGAGGTAACGGTGAAGGACACTGACAACATCAACCAGGTCAAGATCGAGCATCAGGTACCCCGGGAGCTGTCTTCCTGCCATACCGCCATTATCGACGGTGCAGTGATAGAGGGCCATGTACCGGCGACTGACATTGTTGCGTATGTGGACTCACAGTCCCGCCCCTTCGGTGAGCGGACCATCGGTATTGCGGTCCCCGGTATGCCCCACGGGGTTCCGGGCATGGAAACCGGGCGGCAGGATGACTATGACGTGATGGCGTTCGCCGCCGGCGGACGCGCGGAAAGTGTCAAGCGTTACGAGTACTGATGATGCCGGACCTGGCAACCTGGGGCATCATGGCCGCCTTTATGGGCGGCCTGGTGTCCTTCTTTTCCCCGTGTACGCTGCCCCTGGTTCCTGGTTACCTGTCTGTGGTAACTGGCGGGGCGGTCAACGACAGCGTCAATCGCCTGAAGGCGTTCTGGCTGAGCCTTTGCTTTGTGTTGGGTTTCAGTCTGGTGTTCGTGGCCCTCGGCGCGAGTGCGAGTCTGGTGGGTCAGTGGCTCATGGGCTACCGGCAGCAGGCCAACCTGGTTGCCGGCGTGCTCATTGTGCTGATGGGACTGTTCATGATGGGCTGGTGGAGTATGCCGGCCCTGCAACGGGACTGGCGCCTTGGGCAGGCCCTGGAAGGGGGGCGCCCGACGGCATCCTTCCTGCTGGGTGTGGCGTTTGCCATCGGCTGGACACCCTGCATAGGACCAATCCTGGGGGCCATACTGGCGCTCAGTTCTACTCACGCCAATGCCGAAGCCGGCATGTTGTACCTGGCGGTCTATTCACTGGGGCTGGCTGTGCCATTTCTGGTCACCGCCCTGTCGATCGAGCATTTCCGTAAGCGCGTGCGCTGGTTGAGCCGCTGGAGCCGTCACCTGCGGGTGCTCGCGGGTGTGGTGCTGGTTATCATGGGCGTGATGGTGATTACCGGTCAGATGACACGCTTTGCGTCCTGGATGTTATCGGCATTTCCCATGCTCGGAGAGCTAGGCTGAATGGAGATATGATGACTCGCGCGAAGGCACTGTGCCCTGGCTGGATTCTGGTCCTGATGTTCTGGTCCGTCAGTTTCTTTTTGCACTTCTTCTGGGAGATGATCCAGGTACCCTTTTTTGAAGGCATGACGGAAGCGCCTCACGGTGCTGTCATCTGGTTATGCACTCGGGCCGCCGTCGGCGATGCCAATATCGCGCTTTTTGCCTATGGGGTTGCAGCATTGGCGGTACGAAATCTGTTCTGGATACAAGGGCCCTGGCGGAGCCTCGCCCTGGGGAGTTTTCTGGCTGTGGGGTTGTTGGTCACCGTGCTGTTTGAAGCCTGGGCTACCGGTGCCGGCGAACGCTGGCAATACAGCGAATCAATGCCTGTATTGCCACTGCTTGGCACCGGGGTTACTCCGATATTACAGTGGGTATTGATTCCCCTGGTTTCGTTTTATTCCACGCGCTGGATGTACAGAGGATGGCTCAAAAAGGAACAATAACCTGCCTACAGGTTTCCTTCAGCTTTCCGCCATCGCTGTACAAACAACAGGCTGACGCCTGGACCAGCCAATCAAGCCGATGCCCACTATGATCATTGGTAATGTCAGCAGCTGCCCCATGGTCATCCAACCAAAGGCCACAAATCCCAGCTGCGGGTCCGGAAGGCGGACAAACTCAACGGAGAAACGGAACGCGCCGTAGAGCAACAGAAATAAACCGGACGCAGCGCCATTTCGCCGGGGGTTACTGGTAAACCACCACAGCACCACAAACAAAACGACACCTTCCAGCGCCAACTGATACAAAGAAGACGGGTGCCGGGGTTCTGGCCCCATATGAGGAAAGGCCATGGCCCACGGCACCTCGCTGACTCTGCCCGGCAGTTCGTGGTTTATGAAATTACCCAGGCGCCCGGCACCCAGACCGATCGGAACCAGCGGCGCGATGAAGTCGGTAAGCCGAAGAAAACCCAGGCTGTACTTGCGCGCAAAGACAACAACGGCAACCAGCACCCCGGCAAAGCCACCATGAAAACTCATGCCGCCCTCCCAGATTCTGAACAGCCAGAGTGGGTTGGCCAACAACTTGTCGAAATCATAGAACAGCACGTAACCGAGCCGCCCGCCAAGTATTACGCCAACTGCACAGTAGAAAACCAGCGTTTCGATGGCGTCGTAACTCAACCCCAAGCGGTGAGCCCTTCGGCGCCCAAGCCACCAAGCTGCCAGAAAACCAACAAGATACATCAGGCCGTACCAATGAACTTGCAATGGCCCCAGAGAAATTGCCACGGGATTAATGTTTGGGTATGAAAGCATTCAACCTCTTCCTGGCGTGGTTACTAGTCCGCTACGCTAAGTATCGATGTGGCATTTTAGGTTTATCATCCCAAAATATATCGAATCTATACCTGCGAAAGGTTTTTCAATTATGAAATTAGCTTCGCGTGGATGCCTTTTTCCCGAGAAGTTGGCGTCAATCATCATAGCTCGACTGACGCCAAACATGATTTACTTAAAAATATTTATAATAGTTATCTTTCGTGATGGGAACGATTTTTCGCGTTTTTAGTAGGTACATGCATTTTGGCATGAAAATTCTCATGTCTGACATGGATCTCATCGTGCATTTCATGCATTTTTTTATGTTCCATTTTCAGCTCCGTTGTTCGACCTTCAGGGCTTTGTGCTTGAGCAGGGAAACTGCGAGCTTCATTGACCCTGTCGGCCAGCCCCCCCGCATTAGCGGTCATTGATACTGTGAAAGCGAGGATTATGATTACAAATAATTTATTCATGTCTCGTCTCCATAAATTCGGATTGGTAATTCAGGCTGAATTCAGTTTCGACTGATTTAATGCATCTGTCAGTGGCTTTATTGATGTTCATCAAGCCGGGCCATTGTCTTCTTGAGTTAACTTTGCCACAGACACCTCTGTGGCTTTTTTCATTCACACTCGATAAAATAAATTCTGACAGTAAATTATTTTTTATAATCCTCAAGAGGGTGTCATCCTATGTAACTATATTAGATCACGCAGAGCTGAAACTGACCTGAATTCTCAGGAATCGAAACAAATAGTTGATAATTGCTGTGGTTTTTACTTGAACCAGCTTTCAACAACCTGTCGTTTTCGAAATGACGACAATCGACTTGCGTTTCACGCATTAAAGGTCGTCCATTCGACCTATCTGACGGGCCAGACGCATAGATTCGTTCTTCTCCATCTCCAGGAGTGCTGCCAGCAACTCCCGGGCCTCTGGGATTTCCGCTTTCTCCCAGAGGGTTTGGTACAGATCCATCACTTGCCCATGAAAATCCATAACCTCACGGTAGATCCCCTGAAAATCCAGTTTGGCATAGGGCTGGTCACAGGTGCGGTGGGTTTCTATCGGATTGTGTTTAAGGTAATCGTAGACCCGGGTCTCAAGCGTATTGCGGGCACTTTGGCGTTCAAACTCATCAACAATCCGGGCCAGCTCCGCTTCGTGAGCCGAGAGATACTCCAATAGCGCCTTTGTTCTCTCTTCTTCATTAGCCGTCGCACAATGCCCCAGACAACTTGCCAGGTTCTGGTGCAGGTCCCGGGTCCAGTCAATCAATTCACCGAACGTTCTGATGTCCATATTGATACCCTCTTCTGGCTCAGTGATCTATTAAAGTCGCTGTTTCAGATCCCGAAGGTTCGGGATAAAGCGCGGTGTGTTAGCGGCATACTGTCGCCACGTGTCTCCGAAGACCTTTTCGACCTCCTGCTCCTCATGAACGGACAACCGGGAATACATCCAGAGAAGCACCGGGAACATCGCCAACGTGAGCAGTGTCAGCCATTGGAGAAGAAACCCAAACATGATCGACACAAAGCCAACGTACTGGGGATGACGAACCCAGGCGTATAGCCCTGTCGTTGCCAGTTTGCCCTCTTTCTGGGCGGCATAGAGAGTTCGCCAGCCAGCCGCAATCAGATAGAATCCCCCGACAATGAAAGCCGTGCTCAGCAAATGAAACGGCCCGAAATGTGGAGAGCCCTGCCACCCGAACAGCATTTCCAGCAAATGCCCGCTGTTGTGGGAAAACCAGTCCACATCCGGATAGCGAGTCTGCAACCAGCCCGCCAGGAAATAGAGTGTCAACGGGAACCCGTACATTTCCGTGAACAGCGCGACGAGAAAAGCACTGAACGCCCCGAACGAGCGCCAGTCCCGCTTCGTTTGGGGTTTAAAAAAGCTGAATGCAAAAAAGATAAAGACAGCAGAGTTCAGAATAACGAGGCTCCAAAGGCCATAATCCGATGCACCATCAGTCATCACGCTGCTCTCCACTCATTCCCGGTTGCTCTGCCTGGTGGTTATGTCCTCCATGTCCTCCATGCCCTCCGTGCCCTCCGTGCCCTCCGTGCCCTCCGTGCCCTCCGTGCATAAAAATATGGATCAGCGGACAAGCAAGCAGTATCAGCCAGGGCAAGGCGCCAAGCAGATGAACCTTGTGTTCTCCCCAGAGTAAAACCAGTGCGATAACGGCAAACATTGCCAAGGTAATTTTAAAGCGTCGATCCATGAGCGGTTCCTTTGCGAAAAAGCCAGTGTCAGAACAGGGTACTAATGGGCCTCAAGGGATATCTGATGGCCTATGCCGCTCAGCGCGATCTCATCAACCACATCGAGGGATTCCGGGTCGAGCACCCAAAGCTTGTTCTCTGCCCGACTGGTCACCAGTAGCTGGCCATCGTAGGGAGAGACCGCAAGATGATAGGGCGCAGGAGCCAGCGGCCTGGTGTGGCGGGCGCCGCTGGCTAGCTCAATCCGGACCACTTGGTTGCCGCCCTGGCTGGTGGCATAGAGGGTCTGGCCATCTGCGCTCAAGCCAACGCCATGGGGCGCCTCCCCAACCTCGTACCGGTTCGCCACCGCGCCTTTGGCAAGCTCAAGGACAAGAACCTGGCCGGATGCAGCATCATTCACGTAGAGCCGCTGGTTGCCGGGGGCAAGCACCATATGCTCTGGGTTGCCGCCAACTCGCAAATTGCGCTCGACGAACCAGTGCTCGGTATCCACTTCGCTGACCGTGCCATTACCGGTATTGCTGACCAGAAGGGATTGGCCGTCGTCGGTTTGCACCAGATAGTTGGGGGCCGGCCCCGTCGCCACAGTTTTGACCAACTGACCGGAATCCAGATCCACAACGCTGATACTGCCACTGGCAGGATGCGTGGAAACGGCATAGCGACCGTTGGAAGTCACCAGCACATGGTGCACCGGCCCCGGCACTTCCAGTTTGCGGTCAATCGTCTTTGTGGCCGTGTTCACCAAATAGAGCAGCCCGGTACTCCCTGCTTCCAATTCAGTAGACTGCCCGCCCCCATGATGAGCGGCGTGTTCATCTTCTGAAACGCCTTCGGGGCGACTAACCGGCTCCTGACGATCATGCGCCGACAAACTACCCACCACCAGATGCCGGCCATCCGGGGTCAGTGCCGAACCGTGGGTATTCAGTGTGCCGCCAATGGACGACGTCACCTTGCGGTTTTCCAGATCAATAACGCCGACGGCATCCGCTGTGCCCATGGGAACAAATGCCCGGTTTGTGTCTGCGGCCACCATCAGCGAAAAACTCATAGCGACACTGGCCGTAATTCCAGCAATCCACTTCTTGCGCAACGAATGTTTCATAGCGTGCCCTTTTTGGTCAGAGGGTTTCAGTATGATCTCCTCGCCCGGTAAGCAAGATCCCGAACAGGCATGGTCATTACTTGGCAGTCCATCACACCAAGCTGAAACAGGCCTGAAAACAGTTGCGAAACATGCATTCGTTTGACCAGAATCAAGGTGGAACGATTCACAATGACCATGGACGACCAATGCAAGACGTGCCCCAGGAAAACCAGCGAACAACCAAAACCCACGCCGACCAGCTCAACCGGCAGTGTTACTGCATCACCCTTGACCGAAAAGCGCTCACTGACAGCCTCCAGAAGCAGTTTTCAGACACTGGGAACGAGGCGCCGGCCACTCCCGAGATCCATCATTTCTTTTCAAACACGCCGGTTTTTGTTCCCCAGGCTGACATCGCGACGATGGAGCGGATTGTTCAGGCGATCGAATTCGCAGCCGAGCTTCCGCCCTATAAGGAAAGAGCTCTGTCCTGGGCGCCGGACATCGCCGGTTTTGACCCAGGCCCCATCGGGGCCTTCATGGGCTACGACTTTCACCTGGGCGAAAACGGACCTCAGCTGATCGAAATCAACACCAACGCCGGCGGCGCATTTCTGAACACGGTATTGGCCCGGGCTCAACACCGATGCTGTGACCCGTCCCAGCAGACCGCTGGCACCAACCGTGCACTGGATGGGTTCGAGGACGCGGTGTTTGCCATGTTCCAGCAGGAGTGGCAACGGCAAGGTGGCGACTCGACGCCCGGTTGCCTGGCCATTGTGGACGATGCCCCTGAATCCCAGTTTATGTTCCCGGAATTCCAACTGGCCCAGCAGTTATTCCAGGCCAGAGGCATTGAGACCTTGATCCTCGACCCATCGGAGCTTGAGTATGTTGATGGTGCTCTGAGCGCCCACGGCAAGCCTATCGGCATGGTGTACAACCGCCTGGTGGATTTTGCCTTGGAGGCCCCGGCTCTTGGGGCGCTGAGGCGCGCCTACCTCGACGGCGCGGCGGTCGTCACGCCCAATCCACGCGCCCATGCGCTGATGGCCGACAAACGGAACCTGATCCTGCTATCTGATGCCCAAACCCTGCGCGACTGGGGCCTGAGTGAAACCGAGGCAGGATTTCTGGATAGAGCTGTACCGAAGACCCGGCTGGTTTCAGCAAGTGATGAGGCGGAGTTGTGGAGCAACCGGCGTAAACTGTTTTTCAAACCGGTAGCGGGCCATGGCAGCAAGGGCGTCTATCGGGGCGAAAAACTAACCCGCCGCGTTTTCGAAGAGATCCTGAAGGGTGATTACATCGCGCAGAACTTCGTTCCCGCCGGAGAACGCATCCTGAGAGTGGATGGCACGGTCACCACCAGAAAGGTCGATATCCGTTTGTACACCTATGCCGGGCAACATCTGCTTGCCGCTGCCCGTGTGTACCAGGGCCAGGCCACCAACTTTCGAACGCCGGGAGGTGGCTTTGCGCCCGTCTTTGAGGTGTGAAGGTGAGCCTCAATTGGAAACATTCAAAGGGATTAAGCCGTCAGCAAAAGTGCTCGGATCTCATAGATCCTGCATTCGGCCAACCTGACGAGCCAGTCTCATCGACTCATTTTCCTCCATCGCCAAAAGAGATTCGAACAGCTCTTTTGCTTCTGGAATTTCGGCTTTTCCAATCAGCGTTTTGTAGAGATCAATAATCTGATCATGAAAGTCGAACACTTCCCGGCAGATACCATCAAAATCAAGCTTCGCGTAAGGCTCGTCGCAGGTTCGATGAGTTTTGATCGGATTATGGGACAGGTAGTCGTACACCCGAGTTTCCAGTGCCTTCTTATCCCCTTGGTGCTCAAACTCGTTCACGATCTGCTCTATTTCCGATTCATGAGCTGCCAGATAATCCAAAAGCGCACGGGCCCGTTCTTCCTCGTGCTTTGTTGCGCAATGGGACAGACAGCTCGCCAGATGTGAGTGCAGATCGCGCGTCCAGTCGATCAGTTGTCCAAAAGTCTTTATATCCATATCTTTTTTCCTTTTTTCCTTTTTTCCTTTTTTCCTTTTTTCTTCTCCATAATATGACTGACATCAAATAGGTATCCCGTCGTCAAATGAGGAGTCCTATTTGCATTTCCAGTGTTCAGTTGGGCTATGCGCTCGCCTGGCTAATTCGCTAATCCATTGCAAACCGCAGGCACTGCAGCAAATCGACGCCTCTACCGGCTTCAGATCGATTCCACAACCTCAGAGAGCATATCCCTGACCTTCCCGGCAACCTGCTTGAGCTCGTCATTATCGATGGCGCTCATGGAAGCCAATGGATCCACTGCACTTACCTCAATGCCCTCCGAAACCTCACGAAGAATAACGTTGCAAGGCAGCATGGCACCCACGCGAGGCTCCACACCGATGGCTTCCCAGGCCATGCCAGGATTGCAGGCCCCGAGAATCCGATAGGCCTGCATATCCTTGTCCAGCTTTTTCTTCATGGTGGCTTTGACATCAATTTCTGTCAGCACACCGAAGCCGTGATCAGTGAGGGCCTGACGCGCTCTTCTGTCCACGTCCTCGAAATCGACATCTTTGATAACTCGATCGATTGTGTATGACATAGCTACCTCCAATGATTCAGAAGTTCATTGCTTTGACCCGAGTTTCACCACCCTCAAACGCAGCGCATTCACAATCACGCTGACCGAGGACAGCGACATGGCGGCCGCTGCAAAAATGGGCGACAGCAGTATCCCGAAAAACGGGTACAAAACCCCTGCCGCTATCGGAACACCGGCGGAGTTGTAAACGAAGGCGAAAAACAGGTTCTGACGGATATTGCGCATGGTCGCCAGAGACAAACGGCGCGCCTCGACAATGCCCATCAGGTCGCCGCGCAGCAGCGTAATGCCGGCGCTTTCGATGGCGACATCGGTCCCGGTGCCCATGGCCACACCGACATCCGCCGTTGCCAGTGCAGGCGCATCGTTTACGCCGTCACCCGCCATCACGACAACACGGCCTTCGTCTTTCAGGCGCTGGACGATCTTGCCCTTATCTTCCGGCAGGACTTCCGCTTCCACTTCGTCGATATGCAGTTTTCGGGCAACTGCTTCAGCTGAAGTGCGGTTATCGCCGGTCAGCATGACCACCCGGATGCCGTCTTTTTGCAGCGCGGAAATAGCGGCTTCGGTGGTTTCCTTGACCGGATCGGCAATCGCCAGCAACCCTGCGACGTTTCCGTCGACAGCAGCAAAAATCACGGTAGCACCATCTTTTCGGAGCTGGTCGGCGTCGCCGTCAAATCGCGTGGTGTCGACATTTTCCGACTCCATGAGAAGGCGGTTACCAAGTAGCACCCGCTTGCCGTCTATTCGACCGGTAACCCCTTTACCATTCGGAGAGTCAAAGTCTTCCGCATCCGGAAGCTTCAGGTCCATGCCCTTGGCTTTATCGAGTATGGCGTGAGCCAGTGGGTGCTCACTGCCTTTCTCCAGGCCGCCTGCATAACGCATGAGACTACTGTCATCGAACCCGTTGGCCGCGACAAGCCGGGTGACTTGCGGCTTGCCCTCTGTCAGCGTGCCGGTTTTATCCACCACCACGGTGTCCACCTTCTCCATACGCTCCAAGGCTTCCGCATCGCGAATCAGAACGCCACTTTGAGCACCGCGTCCGACACCCACCATGATGGACATGGGCGTCGCCAAGCCAAGTGCGCAAGGGCAGGCAATGATCAGAACACTGACCGCTGCAATCAGCCCGAACGCCATAGGCGGCGTGGGCCCGAAGAATGACCAGGCTATAAAGGCGATAATGGCGATCACGATCACCGCAGGCACAAAATAACCCGCCACCTTGTCGGCCAGGCCCTGAATGGGCGCGCGGCTGCGCTGGGCGTTCGCCACCATCTGCACAATCTGGGACAGCATGGTGTCACGGCCAACCTTGTCGGCCCGCATGATAAAGCTGCCCTGCTGGTTGATACTGCCGCCGATCACCTGGTCGCCGGATTTTTTGCTGACTGCCAAAGGCTCACCGGTCACCATGGATTCATCCACGTTGGAGCTGCCTTCAAGCACCTCGCCGTCCAACGGCACCTTGTCTCCCGGACGCACCCGCAAGCGGTCACCGACCTTGACCTGATCAAGCGACACATCGGATTCGCTGCCATCGTCGTCCAGTTTTCTGGCCGTCGCCGGTGCCAGATCCAGCAGGGCCTTGATGGCACCAGAGGTTTTCTCTCTGGCGCGCAATTCCAGCACCTGCCCCAGCAGCACCAGCACCACGATGACAGCAGCCGCCTCGAAGTAGACGGCGACCGACCCGTCTTCCTGCCGGAAGGCGCCTGGGAAGATCTGCGGCGCCAGGGTCGCCACCAGGCTGTAGATCAGCGCGACGCCGGTACCAATGGCAATGAGCGTAAACATGTTCAAGTTACGGCTAACCACGGATTTCCAACCCCGGACGAAGAAGGGCCAACCGCACCAGAGCACCACAGGCGTTGCCAGCACCAGTTGAATCCAGTTGGACGTCTGCGGGGCTATAATGTGATCGAGTCCGGTGAGGTGCCCACCCATCTCCAGTACCAGTACAGGCAGGGCCAGCACCAGGCCGATCCAGAATCGGCGGGTCATGTCTTTGAGTTCTTCCGAAGGCCCGTCGTCCAGGCTTACCTGCTCGGGCTCTAGGGCCATGCCGCAGATTGGGCAGTCCCCTGGCCCTTGCTGCCGAATCTCGGGGTGCATGGGACAGGTATACATAGTGCCCGGCGCTACCGGCTCTTGCTGTTTCTTTTCCCAATCGAGGTACTGCTCAGGGTCCTCGTCGAATTTGGACTGGCAACGCGACGAGCAGAAGTACCAGGTTTTACCGCCATGCTGGCTGCGGTGTTCCGCGGTATGCGGATCGACTGCCATGCCGCAAACCGGATCCTTGGCGGTGTGCCCGCCAGGTTCTTTATCGGCGTGGTGATCGTGGTCATGGGCGTGATGGTGCTCAGCCATTCTGTTCTCCTGTTTTATCGGCGGGCCAGTCTGCAAATGCAATGAAATACAGCAGAACCAGATTGACGATAGGGATCAGTATCAGTACACCCATCCACCCCGGATACCCCGTGCGCTGGCAAATACGCCAGGCCGGAATGACGACCACAATGGCAATCACCAGCATCCACAGCCAGTGGCCTGCCCACATGGTGTTCCCGAACATGTTATCTCCCATCATGGCAATAGCCTCTCTTCCTGATTCTGGTTAATGGTGACGATGCGCGTGACTCTCTTCCTGTTTCGCTTGCGCGGATTCCGGCGATCTTTTCAGGAAAATCTGCTCGGAGACTGCAAGCACAATCATGGTGACCACTGCCACGCCGATGACGAACGGGTCCGTATTCAGTTTTACCCAGACAAAGCCGCCCAGAGCCAAAAGATCCAACAAGATGGCTGTAGTTGGCACCCAGGTGTTGGCCTTAATGTCTTTGCGAAGATAGCGCAGTACACCCCAGTGAATGGCAATGTCCATAATCAGGTAAAACACGATACCCAGCGCGGCAATTCGTGACAGATCAAAGAAGGCGGTGAGGATCAGCCCCAGGACAACGGTATACACCAGTGTGTGTTTCTGGATGCTGCCGGGCATGCCAAAATGCCGATGTGGTACGAGCTTCATCTCCGTCAGCATCGCCAGCATGCGGGATACCGCGAAGACGCTGGCGAGAATACCGCCCGCCGTGGCCATCATGGCAATAGCGACAGTAAACCAGACACCGTAATCGCCGAGAGCGGGACGCGCAGCAGCAGCGAGGGAGTAATCCTGCGTTTCGATAATTTCAGCCAGTGACAGGTTGCTGGCGACCGCGAAGCCCACCAGCGTGTAGATCACCACGCAGGCGGCAATGGAAATCACGATGGCGCGCCCGACGTTTCGCTTTGGGTCTATTACTTCCGAACCACTGTTGGTGATGGTCGTAAAGCCTTTGAACGCCAGAATCCCCAGTGCGGTTGCGCCCAGGAAGTTGCCCAGCGCTCCGGCTTCACCGGGCTCCGAAAAATCAACCGCGACTGAGTCGGCAATCCAGATCCCGACCAGACCGAAAATCAGTATGCCGCCGATTTTCAGGATCCCGATAAAGGAAGCCACCCCTTGAATCATCCGATTGCCCAGCAGGTTGATCAGAAAGGCCGCAAGAATGAGCGCCACGCCGAGAATGGGCACCATGCGGCCACTGTCATCCCCGCCGAAAAGTTGCATGGTGTAAGAGCCAAAGGTCCGGGCCAGGAAGCTCTGAGCGATGACCATGGAAAAATACATCAACAGGGCGTTGAAAGCCGTTGGCAGCCGGTTTCCGTAGGCTTTATGCAAGTACATGCCAATGCCCCCGGCCGACGGGTAGGCGTTGGAAATCTTGATATAGGAATACGCGCTGAAGCCAACAATCAAGGCCGCCGCGAGAAAGGCCAGCGGGAAAAGGACACCGGTCATCTGGGCCATCTGCCCGGTAAGTGCAAAAATACCGGCGCCAATCATGACGCCGGTACCCAGCATCACCGTCCCTGACAGAGTGAGACTACCTTCCTGGTAGCGAGTGCTTCGATCTTCCTCCCTGTTCATTCAACCTCCTGTTATTTTTTCATGGGTGGAATCTTGGAACAGCAGAACGGCTCATGCTTGGCATTTGCCCGGACGTTGTCGTCGGTAAACCGGTACCAGGCCAGTTTGCGCCGGGTCCACCATCCGGTTTTCAATTGGCCACCGCAGGCCTTGACCAGTTCCAGTAATTCATCGACAGACCAGTGGGTTCCGTCATATGTCACCCGCAATGTGCCATTCGGTTTACGCTCGGCGAAATCAACGCAGGGGTGGTGGTTAAGATCGTGGATGAGATCCTCCCACTGACCTTCTCCCATCCCCTCGATGGCCAATTTCCGGCGCAACAAAAACTGCTCCTGATTGGTTGCTTTGTGTGCTTTGGTCATGGGGTGACACCTCTCTTCCTGATGACTTCTCCCTGTATCAAAACACTTCAATCTGAACTGCGGCTGAAAATGGACACAGACTTTCGGTGGATTTGAGTTACATCAAATCATAGACGAAAAAGGGCCGTGGGTTTCCCCATGGCCCATCAGCATCAGAATGCGATTCGAGCGCCGATCACGGCAAACCAGTCTTCTGTACTTCCGCCGCCGGTTTCAGCTAGATCTGCGGTATCGCCGTATTTTCGTTCATGCACCACACCGACATAGGGTGAAAAGGCGCGATCAACCAAGTCATAACGCAGACGCAGCCCAGCTTCGGTGGAGACCAGACCTTTGCCAACGCCAATTTCACGATCCTCACTGAACGCGACCGTCGCATCCAGTGTCGCCCCTAGGATCCAATAATTGGTTAGCAATAATTCATACTCTGCGTCCAGTTCAGCGGACGTCTCACCTTCATTGCTCACATACAGGTTGGCGTCAACCTCAAACCATTGCGGTGCAAGCCCAGCGACACCCAGCACGGCATAAGTGCGATCCGGTCCTTCAGGGGTGTCGAAGCGAACACCCGCTTTGGCGTCGAAGAACTTGGAAATGGGGATCTGGCCGACCAACTGGTTTTCCAGTGTTTCGTAGGCCTGCTCCTCTATCTCGTATTCACCGGTTGTGAGCAGCCGGACTTTAAAATCGTCGGTGCCATAGAAGGCATCCGCATTCCAGACGCCCAGCTCCTCGTCATCGTCGCTATAGCGGTATTCAAACTCCTCAAATTGCACACCCCAGGTTGTGAGCGGCTGTTTACGAGCCGTGGTGTCGGAAATCATTTCCTGAGCTGTCACCGCCGTTGAGAAACCAACTGTGGCAAGAAAACTGACGGCGACAAGTGATCGAATACAACTCATGCCTCACCTCCATCTTCACCAATCACGTCTGCTTTGGCCTGCGTCGACTCTGGCCCACCTTCAACAATGACCTTGCGGAACATACCAGCGGCCGCGTGATAGGACAGGTGACAGTGGAACGCCCACTGACCGGGCGCGTCGACCTCGGTTTCCATGTAAACCGTGGTGCCTGGCTGCACACTGACCGTGTGCTTGATCGGGTTCCATTGGTCTGCACCAACATCGAGAATGGACCACATACCGTGCAGGTGCATAGGGTGAGTCATCATGGTCTCGTTCACGAATTTGAAGCGAACTCGCTCACCGTATTTGAGACGAATTGGGTCTGCGTCTTCGTACTTGACGCCATTAATGCTCCAGGTGTAACGCTCCATATTACCGGTCAGGCGAAGCTCTATTTCCCGGGTCGGTTCCCGGTCTTCGTACAGCGGATCCTGAGCCTTCAAGTCAGCGTATGACAGAAACTTACCTCCATTCGCCGCTTTGGGCATGAGGCCGCTGCCCTTGGCATAGAAAGGATCGCTTTTATCTTCTTTTCCCATCGTCATGGCACCATGGTCCATACCGGACATGTCCGAATGATCCATAGCTTCCATATTGGAATGATCCATGCCGTCCATGTTGGAGTGGTCCATCCCCTCCATAGAAGAGTGTTCCAGCCCGGACATATCTTCTGAGCTGTCCATATCCATGTTCCCATGATCCATGCCCGCCATGCTGCCATGGTCCATACCAGGCATACCGCCCATATCAGCCATGGTCAGTCGGGCAGCTTCACGAAGTTGCGGCACTGCCGCTTCCATGCCCTCTTCGGGGGCCAGTGTTGCCCTGGCGTATCCGGAACGTCCCATGGATTCAGCGAAGATGGTGTACGCCTGCTCATCCTTCGGACGTACGATCACGTCGTAGGTTTCCGCTACTCCGATCCGAAATTCATCGACACTAACCGGCTGAACGTTGTTGCCATCGGCCTGAACCACCGTCATATCCAGACCGGGAATCCGGATATCAAAGTAGGTCATGGCCGAAGAGTTGATGAATCGCAGCCGGATGCGTTCGCCCGGTTCAAAAAGCCCAGTCCAGTTCTGGTCCGGCCCCTTACCGTTGATCAGGCCCGTAAAGCCTTGCAGGTCCTCAACGTCAGCTTTCATCATGCGCATGTCGCCCCAGGCCATCCGGTCTCGGACCGTATTCATCAGCCCATTCTTTGACACGTCCGAGAAAAACTCACCCACGGTTTGCTGCTCGCGGTTGTAATAGTCCGGCATCATTTTCAGGTTGCGCATGATGCGGTCACCGGAATGGGGGTGTTTATCAGTCAGCTGTACCACGAATTCACGATCGTAGCGGAACGGCTCACGGCCCTCGGGCTCAATGACAATGGCACCATAGGCCCCGTCTGGCTCCTGAAAACCGGAATGGCTGTGGAACCAGTAGGTGCCCGCTTGCTGGATAGGAAATTCGTAGGTGAACGTTTCACCCGGCTTGATGCCAGGGAAACTGATACCTGGCACACCGTCCTGATTGAAAGGCAGGATCAGACCGTGCCAGTGAATGGACGTCATCTCATCCAGGTTGTTGGTCACATTGATCTTGACGGTTTCACCTTCCTTGAAGCGCATCACCGGTCCCGGAGATGCACCGTTATAGCCAATACCTTCTTTCACGAAATCGCCGGTATCAATTTCGACCCGATCAACCGTGAGATCATATTCGCCGGCCATAACCGATGTAGACATCAGCAGGCTTAACAACACCGAACCTAAACGGCTTTTCATGCTTGTTACTCCAAATAGCACTGCACCAAGGACCCCACAGGAGAAATACCTGTAGGCCCTCTGCTTCAACGCTTTACTAGTGAGCTGAGTTACTGAACCTTAACGTCACCGTACATCCCTGCCTGGTAATGACCCGGCACATTGCAGGCGAACTCGATATTGCTGTTATCGGAAAACTTCCAGATGACTTCCTGGCTCTGGCCCGGTTCCAGCAGGACGCTGTTGGGGTCATCGTGTTTCATGGACTGGCCGTTCCCCATGTCCATTTCCATCATGTCGTGGTTGAGTTTTCCGCCCTGGATGACGCCATGCTCGACCATCATCATCATTTCCTCCTGATGGCCCTCGTGCATCTCTGGGGTGCCGATGTTGAATTCGTGAACGAGGTTCCCTTTGTTCTCCACCATGAACCGCACCGTTTCCCCGGGGCTTACGGTGATTGATTCCGGTTCATAGTAGTTGTCGTACATTTCGACTGTTATGGTTCGGCTGACCTCTGAGGCTTTGCCGGGCTCACCACTCGCAGCGCCGTGACCATGGCCTCCACCATGGGTTCCAGCGGCAAAGGCGGTCGCCGACAATGAGATAGCCGCAGCAGCAACGAGAAATTTTGATATGGTCATATATCTTCTCCCTTGAACAGATTTGGCCCTGGAGGCCGGGTTGTCTCACTCAAAACTTGAGCAATATCCAGAAACGGTTGCTACCATCGCTCAGCAACCTGAATCCATGCTGAAAATCGGAATTATTTTTTGTTCAGGCCCAATTCAGCTTGGGCAGCAACACTGGCGGGCTTTGATGTTCAAATTGGGAAGGAAGATCAGGAATGCGATTACTTCTGGTGGAAGATGACCCTCTGCTGGCAAACGGGCTAAGCGCCCAGCTGGAAAAGGCCGGTTTCAGCGTGGATACCGCCCGTACAGCACGGGAGGCCCGGCAACTCGGGCAGCAGGAAAGCTACCGGGCCGGTATTCTTGACCTGGGCCTGCCCGACGGCAACGGTCTGGACGTACTGAGGCAGTGGCGGACGCATAAGGTCAGCTTCCCGGTGCTGATCCTGACCGCCAGGGGAGACTGGCAGGACAAGGTCAATGGACTGAAGGCCGGCGCTGATGATTACCTCGCGAAACCTTTCCAGACGGAGGAACTGATTGCCCGGCTTCACGCCATCGTCCGGCGAAGCGAAGGCCGAATAATGGATACCCTGACAGCGGGCCGATTCGAGCTGGACGAAAATCGCCAGACGTTAAGAGCCGGTGACCAGACCGAACATAGCCTGACCGGTACGGAGTTCCGCTTGCTCCGTTGTCTGATGAGTCGACCCGGGCAGGTTTTCTCGAAAGAACAGCTTCTGGACCAGCTATACAGCCTCGACGACACACCCAGCGAAAACGTTATCGAGGCCTATGTGCGGCGGCTCAGGAAGCTGGTGGGTCCGGACACCATAAAGACCCGACGTGGTCAGGGGTACCTGTTCGATGCCGATAGCCGCTAGACCTCGCTCAGTCAGGGGGATGCTCCTGATTCTGCTGCTTCCGGCCGGTATTGGCCTGATGGCGCTGGCCTGGATCATCCATGGGGCCTTGCTGGAGAGGATGTCCACGGACTTTGTAGAAAGCCGCCTGAAAGATGAGGTGGCTTTTCTGGAACACCAGATCCGCCAGTCCGGCGGCCGGATTGATACACTCCAAACCGGCGACTACTTCCAGGAAGTGTTCCACCATGCCTTCGCCATTGCCTCTCCGTCCCGGCAGTCCATTTCACCGGAAACCTGGACTCCGCTGCTGAGGCCGTTGCTCTCGTCCGAGCAGGAGGGAGCCGTAAGAGTCCGGGATGCTGAGGTACCCGCTGCGCCTTCCGAAATGCTTGGGTATCGCCGTGCCTTCACGGTCGACGGAAATTCCTTCGTGGTCATTGTTGCCGAGGATATGGAAGCACTTCAGCAAAGTCAGGCCGAACTCCACACCTGGACTGCCGTCGTCTCGGTTTTACTGGTCACTCTGATGGTCGGAAGCATATGGGTGGGCATCACTCTGGCCCTGCGGCCAGTAGTGGGCCTTCGGGCGAGCCTGAAAAAGCTTCAGTCAGGCGATATCTCCCGTATTAACGCAGACGGCCCGGAGGAGTTCCGGCCCCTCGTTCAGCAACTCAATCAGCTGCTGGATTCACTGGATGACCGGTTGGAACGCTCCCGTGACGCCCTTGCCAACCTTTCCCACAGTGTGAAAACGCCCATAGCGGCTGTCAGACAGATCCTGGAAGACACCAGCCGACCGCTTGATGAGAACCTGAGACGGGAAATGGCGTCGCGCCTCGACGACATAGATGCTCAGCTGGAGTCAGAAATGCGGCGAAGCCGGTTTGCAGGACCACAGGTCGGTCAAAGTGCCTGCCCGGTCAAACAGGCCCGGGACCTGCTGTGGATGCTCGGCCGCCTCTACCCCGATAAATCTTTTGAACTGTCAACGGATCTGCCTGAACACCATCGCTGGCCTGTTGAGGAGCATGATCTGAACGAAATCCTTGGCAACTTGCTGGATAACGCAGGCAAATGGTCGTCCCGCTGGGTGGAGCTCACGCTGGGTGAAGATCAAGGCCAGTTAAAAATCATCATCAGCGACGACGGGGCCGGCGTCTCAGAAACAGCCCGGTCACAATTGGGCAAGCGCGGACTGAGGCTCGACGAACAAACACCCGGTCATGGATTGGGGCTGGCTATTGTCCACGCGATAGTTGAGCGTTATCAGGGACAGGTTCATTACACGTCCAGTAAAGCGGGAGGTCTCTCTGCAGTTGTTGAAATTCATGGTTCAGATTGATTCCGCGTCACGGTCTTCCCAGTATCAAGTGATACTTCCCACCATAATAACCCTAACGCTGTAGTGACATAGTGAAGACCACCGATCTCTGAAGTCTTCTGTTGGGTCCTGTCAGTAAAATGACTGAGGGCCAGTAGACTGGCCCTGACAACTCTTACTGCCCCGCTAAAATGATGCCTAATTCCAGTAGTACGTGTGGCCTGCCTTGGCGCCATCCACAAAAACATCAACATATCGATAGGTCATCGTACAGCCTTCCGGGTTGCCACTCCCCCCAGACATCGGATCCCACTGACACATTTTTCCATGTACATAATGCTCGGGAACGGTTTCGCAGACCCTCGTTTTGTCCCAGCCTCCCAGGCCATACCCGTAATCGTTGTTTTCAACCCACTCGCACACTTCCCGCTCCGGGACGTAGGCTGCAAAACCATACGTGTGAGACATATTGCTCCCGCCACTGCTGCCGTCAGCACTAACCGCGCACGAAGAGAACGGCGGCAAGGGCGGCTCGAAGTCTTCCAGGCGGTCCTTCATCGCGGATTTCGCCGCACCGCATCCGGATGGGAATCCCCCGGGCTCTCTTCCATTTCGTGTGGAATCGGTCGCCAGCTAACGCCTTTTTGAGTCATACTCCCTGATATCTTCTGACCTCCAGCGAACATCTCTATGAATCCGGAACTCTTGTTCACACAAGCCTTGGGTCTGACGTCACCATGGGCTGTCGATGACATCGATTTTGACCCAAAGGCCCAGCGTATCGATTTCCGGGTCTCCTGTGAGGCGAAGCAATTACCGTGTCCTGGTTGTGGGCGAGCTGATCAGCCTATTCACGACCGGAAACCGCGAACCTGGCGGACTTCTTCCAGTTTGCCGCCTACGTCTATGCTAATTTTTCACACAGAATGGAAGAGAGCGCCATTTCGCTAAGCTGTAAAAACAAATATCCATGCGATTACGTGGTTCAATGAAGTAACCGTATTGCCCGCTTATCCGGTCCATCTCTTCACTTCCCTCGAGATCCCAAAAATAGAAAAGTGCCTCTCCGTCGATAATCAAGCAAGCAACATAATGATCATCGGGGCCTCGCTCTTCTTCTGATGCCCAGCGGAAATCAGTAGCTTCTCTCAGTGTCAACAGTTCTGCAATGGCTTTTTGGAGATCAGTCACATTTGCGTCTTCAGGCATACATTGTGCCTCCTCGTAAATGAGCCCAGTCTAGAACAGTTTTGTACCGGCGTTTCCGGTGCCAGAATTTGCGCTCTAACAAGCCCCTGAATCCGTGAGTTGCACGAGCTGAACTTGCGCCCTAAGCCTGCAACAGGAAGGCCTCGAACGATAAAATAACGCCTGCCATCCATTCGCCCAGTCAGTACTTTCAGCTCATCCGTACATTTACTTTCCAGCAATCCAGAACCAAAGTCTATACAACAGGCTCTGATTGGACACTATCTGAATCGGCACACTTCGCTGACCAAAGTCGCTCGCACCATCACCAAGGGGCACGTTATTCCATACATTGAACTGGTCGAGAGCTCCCTGGGCCTGATTACCTCGGGCAAGAGTGACTTCGAGGCGGCCAAGCCGGCGTGCACGAACTCATTTTTTCGATCTCACGACCAAACAGCTCATGGTCTTGGCCTTAGGCGTGGCGGTCAAAGCGTAGTAGCTGATGTGCTTACAGTGTTTGCACGCCGAGAAGCCAGCATCCATCAATTCTTCCGCACTAATTTCCTCCCCTTCGGATTACTTACCGCCCAAGATAGCCTTCAGCGTCGTTGCGGAGGAGCCAGCTTGCGAAAGGTGAATTCCACGATGCCGCGTACGGTCCTGACGGGAGTTTGGGATACCTCTCCTGCGCATCGAACAACGCGGGCAAGGTCTTGATGGCCACTGACAATAACGATTCGGGTCTGCTTGGCCAGAGCTTCAGCCAGCTACTCCGATTAACTCTGGTGGCCCAAATCACGATCTATAGAGCGAACCGCCTCTTCCAGAGCCTGTTCAGACTGGCAGATGGTGCCCTGAAGCTGACTGCCCAGAATGGTTCGCTCGGTGACGACGATGATCGAGCTGGGTAGCTTGTTACCATCATTATCCTAAAGCTGGGCTGACTGATGGGCTGCAGGGGCAGTGGAGTTGGATTTGCCGGAGACCACGTACTGTGCTGGATGAGATAGCGCTAACCTGCACCTTTCCTCGCGGGTGGTCCTGATTAGTTGGTTGACCACGCCCCACTGGTGGTGACCGTTATTCTGAGCCCGGTTTCTGGTCGCTGCTGATTGAGCCCTATCCAGAAGGGCGTGGCTACCCGCCAAACCCGAAATTCCACACCCGGCGTTTCGCCGCACTAATTCACTCCACAGTTACTCCAGCCAAGGCTTGCCTTTCCGTAGCTGTTGCAGCTTCGATGTTGTTGCGCTGCCCGACATAACATTCATCTAGTAAATGCAAAACAACGCGTCATTTTTTTAGATTATGAACTTTCGCTCCACCCCCGGTTTTGGAGGGTTTTTCTGTGGGATTCTGAGCGGGCAACGATCAAATAGGAGATTAGTCCATGTCCCAGTCCCCGGAAACAACCTGGTTTCCAGGAATCAGACTCACACATGTCCGAGTGAGTGAGCTTTCAGCAATCCCGGATATCGAACCCTCCGCCCTGGAGGTATTGGTGGCACCAATACCTGCGATGAGAAAAAGAGAGGCGTTCACGACTGCAGTGGTACAACTTGCAGCCTCCCTGCATATGCCAGTTGTATGGCAGCCGGAGACGGGCAAGCGGTTTTTTCGTGTGCTGGCCAATCTTCGCACGGCTGAGGTTTGCCGACAGCAGTTGGCACCGGGAGAGCGAATACCCGTTCTCGTAGTCAGCGATCTACCGGCCCATATCTCGACAGGAGAGCTCATTGCATTGGCCGGGTTCGTTTCGTCGATCTGGCATGGGCTGGATGCCACCTCGTCCGGAAATCTATTGAATCAGCAAGCGACTCTCATTCACCCCGCGACTATGGCTCGTTACCTGCCAGAGCTATCGACGAAATTGGGTCGTGAGCGTCTCCTCGGTCTGAACCGCCGTTACCAAATCCCGAAGCGAGCTCAGGCTAAGTCGCCTACATCGCAAGAGTCACTGGCTCTCGCGCAGGAGGATGGTGATGACTAACTTTGTCGAACTGACGGTTGAGGGCCAGCTGAAGGACCTCGTGCGCCCTCGCCCGGACTGGTTTGAGATGAATGCGATCGAGGACGGTCTGGCGAAAATCATCCCCGAATTTGCAACTCTGGGTATCGACCTCCCCCATAAAGACTCACTGCTCACCATCTGTGCTCAGGGGCGAATAGATAAAGCTGTTAATGTCGATAAAGAGGCTAGTCAGGGCGTCAGGGGTCTGAAGGGGCTCTTTCCACAGCACGCCGCCATCATCGAGCTAGGCCGACGAGACCAAGTACCTGAAGCCCTCCTACGACTCTCAGCCCTGATTATCGTATGCGTGAGCGATTGGAGCCGAAAGCTTGAACCCTCAGCCCGTGACGCACAGGACGTCGTCATATTCGATCGCCGCGTAGAGGGAGTTTGGCGCCAGATCCGTCTAATTTCGCAGCCAGGGCTAAATCGCCTGCCGCCCGTAGTTGGCGACGTGGAAGAGTTCTACAGCCGCCTAGAGGAGACATTGGAGGATATCGATCCGAGAGAGGCCGAGGCGCTAGGTCAGGATTATAGCTACCTCACTGAGATCGCCAGATTTTTCAATTTTTATTTAGGTGGGGGGCGGATTTATCAGCGCTCCCGAAAACACGGGGACCAGCCACGGAAGATTAGGCCTGTTCCTTTGCCTCAGAACGTGCTCGATACTGATCCTGATTCAGATCTGGATGCTGGTTCCTCTCCGGAAACCGCGGTTATCAGTCGTCGGCGCCCTGAGGAGGTGAGAGCGACCGAGCATTATCTGGCGGGCAACTCCCCTGATGAGGTCGAGGACGGTCCGCGGCTAATTAAATCAGCGCGTCCTCTGTCGACCGGCTTGGGGGGCAATCCGGTACAGGCGGCAATACGTGTGGCCAATCGAAAAATCCACCAGCGGCGAGCCGCACAGCTGCTGCCTGGACGGTGGCAGACATTGAATGAGGCAGAAGTTCGTTCACTTATCTCCGCAATTCTGAATCCGGAAGTAACGCTCGGTGCGAGCAGCAGAGCGATCCTTTTGTTGAGCCTGCTCACCGGGCGTGATCTGGATGCCGTGTTTGAGACAAGCCTCGTTCGAGATGCCAGCCAGGTACCGAAGGCCAACTCTATCCAGGATATAACAGCCATTTACGTGGTTGCAGAATCTCGAGAGTGGGTTGTCAAAGCGCTGCAGCCAGAGTCGCGCCGGACCCGGAAAAAAGCCTGGAAGAGCGTTTTAGCAGACCACGAACCCCTACTTTATCTCCCTATCCCTGAATCGTTTTGGTCAGTGCTGGAGCCATTAGTTGCTGACAGAAAACGGCAAGTTAAAAAGCGATCTGTAAAGCTATTTAGCAATGTAAGCCACGAGCGCGCGAACGCTGAAATCACGGCTTTCTTGTCATCTATCAATAGAGGCAATCGAGGCCGAACCACCCTCGCCCGTATAGCCTATCACCTCACTGAGGAGTTACACGCGGAATCTGGCGACCTGATTGAAGCATCGCTTGTCACAGGTCGTCAGCCACCGTACGGCGCCTCAGCGGCAATCTACTATCACCATTGTGACCGCCAGAAATTACTGGACCAGTATTCGAGCGTCACTCGCCGCTGGCAGTCTTGGGTTCTCGCAGACAGCGCATCAGCGCCCGAGTGCCAGCGAGCATTGCTTGATGGAACCGTAGGTTCAGATCTCGTCATTGATACGCCGGTGGTAGCTGACCTGTTTAAGGCGCTCCGGGAGCAAGTTGAATATGACCGGGATCTGCTCGGCACCCTCGAAGGCCTCCGCGTTTTTCATAACTCTCTAACCAACTATGTCGTGCTCATGCTGTTCTGGATGAGCGGATATCGTGCCGTTCAAGACCCCCTGTCCGAGCAATGCGAATTTAACCACCGACGACGGTGGCTGGTTATCGCTGATAAAACAGGGGATGGCTACGGCCACTGTCGCATGGTTCCAGCTTGTCAGGTTCTGGCGGATCAGCTGGTTGCCTATCACTCTCACGCCGAATGGCTGAGGAACCGTCTGTCACTGATTATTGAAAACCGACAGCATGGGTCTTTTTTGTTCTACCTCGACACACAGCTCGACGAGGTTCAGTTGCGTCCAGCGTCAATGGAGACCTTGCTGGAATGGGCCTACGTCTTGCCCTTAAACCTCAATCGCCACTGGCTACGCGGTGAGTTGCGTCGACTCGACGTCTCTGGACCCTACGTTGATCGTTTTATGGGGCACTGGTCGATGGGGCAGGAACCATGGGGGAGGTTCTCGGCGGTTGACCCTGTCGATTTTCATGGGGTTCTGGACAGTGCACTCGGTCAGTTGGCCGAGAAGATCGGTTTGCAGGTGGTCGAGGGGATTGCAAGATGACTGACACGTTCGATGGTGTTTATGAGCCGTGGGTTAGCCCGATCTCAAAGCTCGCCAGAGCGATAAAAAAGCACGGCAGCCAAGATTCGTTGGGCGCCAAGCGCCGGGAATTTAATCGCATTAAACAAAAACATGCCTGGCTGTCAGCGGCGATCCAACGGCTTCAAGACGGGTACCCACAACTGTATCGCGGTAGTCGAGAAGTTGAGCTATCTGCCAAGCAGATTGACGAGCTGTTCGAGGAGGTTTGTCAGGATTCCGGTGGCTACCAACTAAAAGAAATTCAGCATTATCTGGTGGTTGGGCTCGCACAGGGTGTTAGAGAGCTGGGCTGGCAAATGCCTGTGCCGGCACCGATAGCAATCAGCCGGGTTGAGTCGTCCAATGCAAATCCGGAAATGTTCCGGCGCCTCCAGCAATTCGATGAATTGGATAATGCATTTTACGCCCGACTGGAATGCGCTGAGGGTTCAGAAAAGCCGGACATCGTACATGACGCAGGCGAACTGTTGTTCTCGTTCTGTTTTCATTCTGGAGTTTGCAACAAGACATGGCTCAAGGAGATCCCGAACGGTATTCGTGCAGGGGCGGGTGTTGAACAGGGTATCGTCTGGCTGGACCTGGGTGAGGAAAACAACCTCGAGAATACCGATTACCAGGACCGAAGAAGGCGCGTATTCCTGGCGCCGGTTACCCAAATCCTCCTCTGGCGCTGGTATCAACGATGGGGAAAGACGTGGCCGAAAGATCCCAAATCCCTGAAGTATCGATCTTTTGATAACCTGCTTGAGCAGTTCACGAAAAAACTTTGCCAGTTGGCGGGACTCACCTCCAGTGTTGCTGGTAGTTGCCTGCGCCTGTCCGAGGCAAATCTCGTAACCACGCTCCCAAGTACCATCGTTCATTATCTGCTTAGCAATCGAATCGGACCACCCTTGACTGCGGGGAACTGGCACCGATTGCTGACCGATCAGCGATATAAAAGCACTCAGTCTGGTAAAGACCGGGAAGGAGAAGTGAGCCCCGCCGTAAAGCTGGTACGGGTGAGCGGTCAATTCCCGGATCAGAAAAAGCTCTATAAGGAGTTGCTCAAAGGCATCAAGGACGAACCCAATAATGTGGGCCGCGAGTTCATCAGCACGTTCGTGGACAAAGAGGATGTCTCCCCAATCCTCCAACTGATGGCCAGTTGGGCAGGTCACCTTCTCGAGCACGGTGGCGTGGTAAAAAAGAAGCTTTCTGACCGCTCAGTTATTCGGTATCTCGACTGGATAAAAGGGATACTCGTATATGCGGACGATCTATCCGACCCTCTGAACGTGGACGAGGACAGCTGGCAGGCGATCTATGACGAGATCGTAGCCAATGCTCACGGAGCAGTGGCTGACTGTGCCGGACGATTATCCGCTTTCCATCAGTTTTTGGTGCAGGGGTACGGTATCCCACCGGTCGACATCGCCGGGATGAGTGCCGACCGGCAGGTAGATGCCCGCATCCTGACGCCTCGCGAATACCAGAGGATACGAGAAGCACTCCAGCACCGGGCCGCTCATGACGACCTCGCAGAGTGCCAGGAGCTCATTCTGATCCTGGGTTACCGCTTGGGGCTGCGCCGTGGTGAGGCTTATAGCCGATTGTTTGGCGATTTCGCAGGGCTGGATGACCCACTCGTCGAAAAGCCCGAACTGCTGGTTCGTCCGAACAAAAACGCGCGGATAAAATCGGAAACCTCCACGCGCCGTCTGCCGATTCATATCCTGCTGACCCAGGATGAGCTGACTACACTGCGTCGCTTTTATCAACGCCAGCAGAGCGTTGTTGCAGGTAATGCTGCAAAAAGGCCGGTGTTTGCGGAGGTGGCTGGAGGATACTGGCCTGCGGTCACCTCACGTGTTTTCGACCCGATTACCGATCTACTCCAACAGGTTACGGGCGACGAGAACTTCCGTTTTCACCACCTGCGACACTCGTTCGTCACGTTCACGTTTTTACGGTTGCTGGAACGGGAGCCGAGTGAGTTTATCCCCTTGGAGTGGCGCCAGGACGAAACCGGAGTCGACCTACTACCGGCAGTTGGACATCGTCTATGGGAGAAAGCTGGTTTACCAGATACTGGGCAAGCCTTATGGTTGATGGCGATGTGGGCTGGGCACGCCTCGCCTCAGGTCACCGTAGAATGTTATTCCCACCTGATGGATTGGATTGTCGGGTGTTATCTGAGCCAGAGGCACGATCCAAAGTTGTCCCTTGAATGCCAGCAAGTACTGCTTGATAAGTCACCTTCAGCGTTGGAGAGGTACCGGAGCCGTAAACAGCTTACCGGGTCACCAACACCGGCAAGTGTGCTTTGCGCAGTATTGGCAGAAAGCTGGCCCGTGGCCGGTCGAAAAAAGCCTCCCTCCATGCAAGAGCACCAACCGCTTGTCCATGAAAACAGTGAACTGCGAATCAAGATCGGATGGATGGACGCATACAACCTGCAGCTGTGGTCTATCCAATCGGTAACGGAACACGGCATGGAGAAACCTCGAGGGCTGATGGCCGCCGCCGAGCTAGTGGGCATATCCAGTGAGACCGCTGAACGCTGGAACAAGAACGCCAGGTCTGTCATGTCCATGACAACCAACCGCGAGCGCGCGCCCCATAATCAGTCGGCTCTTGTCTCGCCTAGCCCTCGCCCCAAGTTATCTCGGGGCACAGAAGACGTTATGCGGTCGCTGGAGGAAAAAGATCTTTCGCGTCGTTTACCGGAACTTCCAGGCCAATTCCTGGCGCCGCCCAATACGCCAGATACCCAAAACTACGCCGAAAAGTATTTCTTGGGGCTTGTTGATTGGTTTGAGCGTGACCCTGAGCATGCGGAACTGTGTATGCGAGCGGCTTTGGAGAGCTCTCAAAGGAGTAAACCTGAGATCCGACCGCGTGGAGCTGTACGGCAGCGACTGTTCTTCGATCTGCTCCGTGAGTTAGGGCTCAAGAGCCGGACAACGTTGTCCATCAAAATTGCTCCAGAGACGGACCGAAAGCGGGTCAAAAAATTCTGGTCTGACTATTTCGGAGTCCCTCCCTCGAGTATTACCTGCAAGCTGGAAACCCTACCGAAGAAACTAGGCATCAATGGCCGCTGCCATATCTCGGTAGATGCACCACCGGCTCTAGACAGAGGTCAGAACCTGTTTTGGTCAACGTTGAGATTTGCATTGCTTTCGGCGTATGTCGTCTGCGCCAACGAAAGCGTTGGTGGGGAGGAAGGTTGATGCGCGTCTCATAAAAGGGTCAGGCGGCTGCTAAAAACCTAGCAGCCGCCGCCAGGCTAACTAGGCTCAATAGCCTGCACATGCAGAGTAGACGCCCCTGGTTGGCAACCAATCCGCAGCACCGCAGAAACCCGCTGCCCCGGAGTGGGACACCACCCCGATGGCATGCGGAGCTCATGCATGATGGCCACGACATGTCGGCCCCGGCAGAGCAGGACCAGACGCCACACCCGCAGGCCAAAATAACGTTTCGGCATTAATTGCGTGCTCAGAATGGTGAACCGGTCCGACCAGTACGCCAGACGAATCTCGGCCTGTTGAGTGTCAGCCATAGTGCACCTCCAGCGTATTCAGGGCGCACTCCAGTTGACGGACGAACCACGCGAGGCTCTCCTCCCCAGGCAGCACCCGGTGCGCCAGCATCTGGCGGCACACCCAGGTCTCCAGTGCCTCCAGATTCGATCGTTCACCTCCTAGGCCCAGGTGCAGTACCAACCCTCTTCCCTCGGGAATCTGGAAAGCTGCGTTCAACGCGCTGGCCACATTGCGAATCACCCTCCTCTCGCGAGGAAGAAGGTTTGTCAGCGGAACAAACGTTAAACCTGGCGTGGTATCGCTGATATCGAACTCAGTTTTCATGGCACACCTCCTCACCCGTTTCCGCTGAAGCATCGAACTCGGTAATAAGAAGCCGCTCGAACGCGGAACCATCACGGCGGGTCAGGTTGGGCACATAGCGGCTATAGACTCGGAACAGCATCTCGGTTGTGGTATGCCCCATCTGCCGGGCTATCCACTCCGGGTTCTCGCCTGCGGCAAGCCAGAGTGTGGCAGCAGTGTGGCGAGTCTGGTAAGGCCGGCGCTTACGCAGGCCAAGGTGCCTGAGCAACGGATACCACACCCTCTTGGTTACGTTGTTATGGGACAGGGGCGTTCCCGACCGGGTGCAGAACACAAACTTCCTGTCGCCGGTCGCCCGCTGCTGCTCCTTGAGGGCGTCATATACCAGCTGCGACATTTCGATGTTGCGGAACGATCCATCGTTTTTGGTGTAGCCCAGCTCACCGTTCACCAATGACTGCCTTACCAGAATTTGTCGGCGTTTAAAGTCCACATATTCCCACTGCAGCCCGTCGATTTCTCCGGTACGCATACCGGTGAAGAACCGGACAGTGTAGTAGTTACGGAAGTCCGGACGAACCGCTGCCAAAATCAACTTCACCTCATCCAGGTCGAATGGCTCCACATCCGTGCGGGGCACCTTCAGGGATTTGATCCCGTGATAGGGTGAGCTAAACTCGTACCGGTTGGCTGCCTCTCCCAGAATCATGCGCAAAGGCGTCATGATTCGGTTGATACGACTAGTGGAAAGCTGCTTCCCGCTCCGGGTGGTTACTTTGGCGAGTGAAGCCCGGAAGTCGAGAATGTCTTTCTTGGTGATGCGGCCAACTTCTTTTTCCCCGAACTCAGGGATCAGGTAGTTGTCCAGCGTTCCCTGTATCGTGATGTAGTGGGACTTTCGCCACTGAATTTTCATCTCGTCGAACCAGTCTTGCGCAAACTCTGTGAATAGTGGCGTCTCGTGTTGTTCCTCCCTTGAGCCCTTTTGCCGCTGGTTCGGTGAGTGCTTTGAGAACTTCTGAACGTTTGCACTGCCCGGGAAGTATTTTTCGTACTCGAACACCCCAAGCGTGATTTCCGCCTCGATTCTTTCAAGCAGCACCGTCAGTTTCTTTCGGTTTTTCGGCGTGTCTTCCAGTGCAGTCTGCTCCCTGCAGCGCACCCCTTGAAAGCGGAAGTCCATGAACAGTTTTTCCGTGGACTTGCGTACTCGAATACTACCCATTGATCACACCCCCGTTAGCCATCGGAATAGCAAAAGCGTCTCGCTCTGAGTGGAGCCCCATGTCCCGCTCGATTGGCTCCCATAAATAGAGGATTTTTCTGCCACCAAAGGGCCGGATGTAATGGATCCCCTCAATGAGCACGTTGTCTTTGAGGCGTTCCCGGATTGTCCGCGTGTCGTACTTGATACGATCTGCCAACTCTTGAGTGGTAAGGTACTGTATAGTCATCCTACGTCCCTCTTGATCTATTAATGTAGCTCACAGACTACATAATAGGCCGTTTTAGGTCGCTGTCAAGAGTCTTTTGATGCTTTTGCGCTACAACCGATGAGAGATGGCTTCTGCTCTGCTAGTATTACTGTTCCATTGGGAAGGGTGCGAGATGATCCGATTTCACTTGAAAGAGCTACTGGCGGAAAAGAGTTTCCGTGAGAACCGGAGGGTAACGCTGGACGAGGTGTCAAAGGCGACCGGGATACACAGAACGACCCTGTCTAAAATCGCCAATCAGCGTGGGTATAACGCGACGACCGACATTCTGGACAAACTTTGCGAATACTTTGATGTGCCTCTGGAGGAGGTTGCTCAGTATGTAGTGCTTAAGGATGATAACGAGACGTGAGCGGATGGTTATCATTTTTTCTTCGTTTCTGGTGCCTTGACCATTGCTACAAAAGAGAAGCATAATCAAAGCGTTCCGGTTAGAGTGTTCCCCGCGCATGCGGGGGTAAACCGGCGGTTGCCCGAAAACGACTTACACCTGAGCAGTGTTCCCCGCGCATGCGGGGGTAAACCGCCAATGTCGAAATAGTGCCAATATAAATAACAGTGTTCCCCGCGCATGCGGGGGTAAACCGGGATCAGCATTGAGCCCCAGCCCCGGCGGGCAGTGTTCCCCGCGCATGCGGGGGTAAACCGAGCGCCAGCTTGCTATGGATGATCCCCTGGAGGTGTTCCCCGCGCATGCGGGGGTAAACCGGGTATATGCCCGCACATCGAGGCGAACCGGGCGTGTTCCCCGCGCGAGCGGGGGTAAACCGGACCGGGCCCGGGAGATGTTCGCCCACTATAGGTGTTCCCCGCGCGAGCGGGGGTAAACCGCGGACGCCTACGGGTGGCAGCTTCACGGACAAGTGTTCCCCGCGTTAGCGGGGGTGTAGACCGGCGGAAATTGCATGCCGGCGATAAAGTCGGTTATGTTTCCCGCGCTAGCGGGGGAAAGCCATTTTTGGTTAATGTTGGGAGCCTGGTCCGCGTATGAGCGGATTAAGCACCAGACGAGACGGTCTCCGTTCATTCAACCCCGTGTAGCACGGGGTTGTTTTTACTTGTCCCTCAACTCTTCAACATATGCTCTCGGGAGCCATTCGATAGACAGCTGTCTTCCGTTGATATGCACGACGCCTTGGCCGGCGTTCGGCTCGCCTTGCTGTGCTCGATAGGTCATCAAGGTGTCCAGCAGCTCCATCATCTGGAACTTGAAGTCTGAGCCTTTGATCGTCTCGTAGTCCTCGTCTTTATTCAGCTGCCAGGTTGCCAGATCCAGCCGGTTCTCCTCGGGGTCTCCGAAGAACAGTATCCGCCCGCTAATGTCGGTGCCGCCCAGGTGCTGTTGTGCCAGCTGGTCGAGGCGGGTTTGGTCGAACTCTGCATCATATTCCATGTGTTTATCCTTTGCGGATTAGAGTTGTAATTAGCTTTTCGAGAAGGGCATGTTGGGGGCTTGAGCCAAAATTGGCCAAATCATGAATGCCTTCGTATTCCATTCGCTTTGATTGAGTCAGTGCCTCGGGAAATATGGATTCTCTGAGCTTGGATGATGATTCTTTATCCCATGCTAGAGTTCCAACTATTGCTCTTTCATTATCCGTTGCGTCTCGGCGAAGCAAACAGCCAACATGGAGCCTCTTAGATCCGTAGAACAAAGCAATGACAGCCCGCTGTTTCAAAGGGGCGGTTTGGAGAAGGTAAAACTTCCCTTTGTTCGTGCGATCTCGACCATCCCCAAAAAAGTTGGATCTTGCGGAATATATCAAGCTGTCTGGGCGCTTGGCGTAATCTGGGGTTAAAAACGGAAGCAACTGATCCGCATGATCATGATCGATTTCAGTAACCAATCCCTTCTCGGCGTGCTCGCGGAACATATTCTCCAAGTGATGACTCATCGCCGCTTGCAACCAACTTCTGTGGATTGAGGGAAGCTCTTTCGCTATTTGAGCAGCCTGCTCATGGTAGTCTTTCCCAAGGGAAATATTTCGATCCAGGAAGTCTTTCAGTGTGGTCACGTTGCTCTCATACTCCCTTGTTGCCCGCTCAATGATAGATTGGTAATCGTTAATCGCACTTACTATGTTGCTGCTGTTTTCATTAGTGCGAATTGCCCGAATACAACAATCAAGCCAGGATTGAATGCTCTTTATGGTTCCACTAGCCTGCCTCTGATACCAAAGATTCATATAACGCGAGACGGGGTTACCTTTTTCATCCAAAAGCTGGTGGCAGTCTTTTTCTTTACTGAGGGTCAGAAATCTCTTGGCGTCTAATGACTTGTCATCGTGTGCCGAGCCAAGCCCGAGTTTTGAAGGCCGCTTTCTTCCTTTGGTCAGATAGATAAACAGGGTGTTTTTTGCTTTTCGCTGGCTGTTTGCGCCGATAGCATCAAGGTAGCGGAGCACTTGTCGCTTCTGGTCTTTTGCGTTCAGCTTGTTCTCGATAACGATCTCTTTCTCACCATCGGTGATATAGAGGTCGATCTGGTCACTTTGCCCGTTGGGGCAATATTCCTTTCGAACAACAGTGGACTCTATATCCAGCCAACCTGCCCAGCCGATGGACTCAAGAAACAGCTCAAGAAAACGCGTGCCTTGATAGTGTTTTCCATGCGGGTTTAGCAATGAGTAGATGAATCGAGTGTGGAGACGTACTTCGTCGTTCGGACTTAGCACAGAACCAAGAGCAGTAAAGTCGTTGAGTCCTTGTTGCTTTTGTTGTCTCTGGAGGTCTCTGAGTTCACTTAATTCACTGAAAAAAGACTCCCAAGAGTCGATTTCGCTGGATACTGTCATTTACTTCGTCCAGTGGTTAGAAAGGGCTTCAGCCTGCTCCATAATCAACTCAATGGCAGCAGGCGCTTTATCCGGCGGATACTTGTAGCGCTGCAACGTCCGCCGCACCAGAATCCTCAGCTTCGCCCGTACACTCTCCCGCACCTGCCAGTCCACGGTGGTGGATTTGCGCAGCTTGTCGGTGATCTCCACGGCGATCTTTTTCAGGATCTCGTCACCCAGCTCCCGCACGGCGCTTTCGTTGCTGGCCAGGGCGTCGTAGAAGGCCACTTCGTCCGGATTCAGACCGAGGGCGGCGTCACGCTCCATTTCCGCCTGGAACTGCTTGGCCATGGCGATCAGCTCTTCGATTACTTGGGCTGTCTCGATGCCCCGGTTGTTGTACTTGCGCAGCGTCTCCTGCAGGCGGTCGGCGTATTTCTTCTCCTGCACCACGTTGTTGCGGGTCTTGGCTTTGATGTCGTCTTTGAGCAGCTTCTCCAGCAGTTCCACGGCGAAGTTCTTGTAGGGCATCTGCCGCACGTCTTCCAGGAACTCGTCAGAGAGCAGGCCGATGTTGGGCTTGTCCAGGCCGCACAGGGCGAAGACATCCGTTACCCCTTCTGCCACCAGAGCGTTGTCCAGGATCTGCTTCAGGGCGGTGTTCTTCTCTTCCTCGGTCAGTTTCTTGTCCACGCTGGTGAACTTGGTGATGGCCGTCTTTACTTGCGACAGGAACGCCACCTCCTTCTGCAGTGCCTGGGCTTCGTCTAGGGTGGCGCACAGGGAGAAGGCCTTGTTCATGGCCAGCACGGTATCCAGGAAGCGCTTCTTGCCGTCTTCCAGGCTGAGCACGTAGTTGGCGGTGGGCACCAGATACTTGTGGGGCTCAGTCTCGAATCCGCTGTAGCTGAATCCCTTACCTTTGGGGCCGGGCGCAAACATGCCGTGGATGATGTCCAGCTTCTCCAGCAGGATGGCGTAGGCTTCCTCGGCGCTGTGGGTGGGCGAGCCTTTGCCCTTGGCATCGGTGTAGGTTTTCAGCGCCTGCTTGAGCTCGTTGGCAATGCCGATGTAATCCACCACCAGCCCGCCGGGCTTGTCCTTGAACACGCGGTTCACCCGGGCAATGGCCTGCATCAGGTTGTGGCCCTTCATGGGCTTGTCCACGTACATGGTGTGGCAGCAGGGCGCATCGAAGCCGGTCAGCCACATATCTCGCACGATCACCAGCTTGAGCGGGTCGTTGATGTCTTTGAAGCGCTTCTCGAACCGTTTCTTGGTCTGTTTGTTATGGATGTGCGGTTGCAGCAGGGGGCGGTCAGAGGCGGAGCCGGTCATCACGATCTTGATGGCGCCTTTCTCCGAATCATCGTCGTGCCACTCCGGGCGCAGGGCGACAATCTCGTTATACAGGTGCACCGCAATCTCGCGGCTCATGGCCACAATCATGGCCTTGCCATCGATGGTGCTGGAGCGGGTTTCAAAGTGGTTCACCAGGTCTTCCGCTACCTGCTTCAGGCGAGGGCCGGCACCGACCAGCTTTTCCAGCCGGCTCCACTCGCCCTTGGTTTTCTCGCGGCTGCCAACGTCTTCGTCGTCCTCAACCACTTCCTCCACCTGGTCGGACAGCTCCTCGATCTGTTCGCGGTTGATGTCCAGCTTGGCCAGGCGGGATTCGTAGAAGATGGGTACTGTTGCTCCATCGTCCACGGCATCCTGGATGTCGTAGATGGACACGTAATCGCCGAACACGGCCCGGGTGTCTTTGTCTTCGCTCTCGATGGGGGTGCCGGTAAAGCCGATGAACGAGGCATTGGGCAGGGCATCGCGCATGTGGCGGGCGTAGCCGAACTTGTAGGTGCCGTCCTTCTTGAGGGTGGCTTTCAGGCCGTACTGGCTGCGGTGGGCTTCATCCGAGATCACCACGATGTTGTGGCGGTCGTTCAGAATCGGGTGGCCGGATTCGTCATTCAGCAGCGCGAACTTCTGAACCGTGGTGAAGATGATGCCGCCGGATTCCCGCTCAGACAGCAGGCGGCGCAGGGTGTCCCGGTCATCTGCCTGCACCGGCTCCTGCTTCAGCAATTCCCGGGCGGCACTGAAAGTGGCGAACAACTGGCCGTCAAGATCGTTGCGGTCGGTGACCACGATCAGGGTGGGATTGTTCATCTCGGGCTGCTGCAGCAGCTTGCCGGCGTAACAGCACATGGAAATGCTCTTGCCGGAGCCCTGGGTATGCCACACCACGCCGGCTTTCTTGCTGCCGGGCAGAACCTCGTCACCGTAGGTGGCGCGCTTCTCTTGAATACCATTGCCACTCATATCCCGGGCGGCAATCACGGTGGCACGAACCGCCTCTCGTACAGCATGGAACTGATGGTAACCGGCAATCTTCTTGATCAGCTTGTCGGAATCGGTCTCGAAGATCACAAAGTAGCGGATGTAATCGAGGAACAGCTCCCGGTCGAAGAAGCCCCGCACCATGGTTTCCAGTTGCCATTCCAATAGCGGCTTGTCGTCCTCATGCTTGAGGGTGCGCCAGGGCATGTAGCGTTCCTGGCTGGCGGTGAGGGAGCCTACCCGGGCCAGATAGCCGTCGCTGATAATCGCCGCCTCGTTGTAGGCAAACAGATCGGAGCATTCATCTTTGTAGGTCTGGATCTGGTTGTAGGCATCCCAGATGTTCACGTTCTCGGCGCCGGGGCTTTTCAGCTCCAACACTGCGAGGGGCAAGCCGTTGATAAAACAGACCACATCCGGCCGGCGGAGCTGTTTGGAGCCTTCTAGGGTGAACTGGTTGATGGCCCGGAAGCGGTTGGCGGTCAGGTCGCCGAAGTCCACCAGAAAGGCCTGGTCGTGAACTACCTTGTCGTCGCGCTTGTACTCCACCGGCACACCGTCCAGCAGCAGGCGGTGAAAGGCCCGGTTGCTAATCACGACATCCAGGCTTTCCGGTTTGCGGACAACGGCCACAGCTTGCTCAACGGCGCTCTGGGGTAGGTGAGGGTTGATGCGGCGAATGGCCGCCTCAAGATCCGCCAGCAACAATACCTGCCGGTAATCGGCCCGTTCCGGGGCTTCGCCCTCCGGTGCCAGGTCTGGCCCGTGGGCGATCTCCCAGCCGCCTTCGGCAAACCATTCCAGGCATTGTTGTTCCAGCTGATCTTCCGTCATACCTCAGTCCTTATTCCCCTTCACCTCTAACATCGGCGGGCTCCTTCAGCAGCAGGAAATGCTCAATCAGCCGGATCATCAGGGTTTTCTGATCCGGCAGGCTTTCCGCCACCAGCAGGGCCAAGGCCACCAGGGTGTTGTCATTAATCAGTTGTTCTACCGGCCGCGCCAGCAAAGCGGCGTTGCGGCGCAGATACCATAAAAACAGAAACGAGCCGCAGCGCTTGTTGCCATCGGCCAGCGGGTGGTTCTTGATAACGAAGTACAGTAGGTGAGCGGCACGGGTGGCCACGTTCGGATAAAAGAGTTCGTCCCCAAAGCCCTGCTCGATCGTCGCCAACGCAGAAGCCAGGCCGTTACCCCGTAACTGGCCGAACAGCTCGGTGGCCTCGCCCTTCGCCATGAGCGTTTGCTTGAGTTCGCCAATGGCTTTTAGTGCCTCGTCCAGCTCCAGCGGCTGCATATCCGGCTGCTTGATGCCAACCTCCGCCAGCTGTTGCTCATCGTAGCCTTGCAGCAGGCTCCAGGAGCGGGCGTAATCGCTGATTACCCGGGCGACAGCCTCGCCTTCATTGGATACCAGGCCCTGATTGGTGAGGGTGCGGCTCAGCAGGTCAACGGCCTGCTCAAACTCGATGCCGCGCTCGGCCAAGCGGCGCTGGTTGAGGGTGTAGCCCTGTACCAAGTGGTCTTTGAGAACCTGGGTGGCCCATTTACGAAAATGCACGCCACGCTGGGATTTCACCCGGTAGCCAACAGAGATGATCATGTCCAGATTGTAGTGATCAATTTCCCGCTGAACCTGACGCTTGCCTTCCTGGCGAACTATCCGGAATTTCCGGATAGTTGGTTCTTTCTCTAGTTCACCCTCTTGGAACACATTGCCCACGTGCTCGTTGACGGTGCGCACATCTTTGCCAAACAGCTCCGCCATCTGGACTTGGCTGAGCCAGACGGTTTCCTGCTCCAGTGCCACTTCCAGCTGCGCCTGGCCGTCGGTTGAGGTGAAGATTCGTACTTGTCGTTCAGTCATGACAGTTCCTTGTCGTTGAGTGTTGTAGGCTGGCGAGCTTTGTCATCCACCATTGCCAACAACAGTCGCCGGCAACGAACACATGTCGCACTCCGTTATCCTGTTTCAAGCCAGGCTTACGGACAGTACCCAATCTAAGCGCCTGATTCATCGCTTTCATTTTGGGTAGTTGATATGTCAAGTATGTTTGAAAGTACCTGTTCTTGAGCTTCCTGAGGGTATTTGTGTTTGCGAAGCAGGGCTCGGGCTTTGACCTTTATCTCGGCTTGGATTGATTCACGGCCTTGCCAGTCTACCAGCTTCCGGGTCGCGAGCAGTTTCGACAGCTCTTTCGACAGTACAGTTAGCGAGCCATGATCAAACCCCTCTGCCGCTTGAGGTTGGCAGAGTAGATCCGTGACAGATTGGAATTCTCCTACATATGGTTCAGGCGGATACGTTACGGGGGAAGTAGGCCCCTCATCATCCTTGGCAGCTCTTTTCAAAGCGTTTTTCTTGGCTTGGACGGCACGATTTTTTTCGGCGTCAATCATGAATGCGTTGCAATAATCTGCAGCGCCAATTAAGTCAGGGAATAAGCTAGCGTGGTGCACGTTCATGCGCCGCAGGTGACGCAAACATTCCTGTTGCATTTCGTTCTTAATGTAAATTTTACAGATGTAGCGCGCCAGTATTCCCGGCTCTTCGTTAACTGATGCATCTTTCAATGAATCAATAGGGAATTCGTCGCCCCATAGCACTTCCGCTAATTTGTTTTCTATGGTCGAGTCTTCAGGTGCAAAGGTAAACAATCCCGCTTGGCTTACCAGGCGGCCGTGGTCATCCTTTCGGGGTTCGAAAACTCTTATGTCAGGGCATATCTCATCATCGGCAATAAACGTCTTGTTCAGTACATAGATGGCTCGGTACGGATTTTCTTTTTCGTCTTTTCTGTCCTCCTTCGAGAACGCAAAGAACAATGCCACGTATGGTGAATAGGTCCAGTCCAGCAAAGGCGTCATCAGACCGTGGTGCTGTCCAATCGACCACAGCTCGTCATCCTCAACACCTTCGTCGAGTAATGAGTGGTCATTGACACGACCTCTGATCGCTTTACGAAATAAAGCCAAAGTGTCAGTGGCCAACTTCGAGGTGATAATACCGTTGTCAGTTAAGCGTCCGAGCGTTGGTGTCATGCTCCAGTCGAATCGACGGTGTCCTCTAAAAACTAGCTCAGTTTCCTGCGGATTGAAGAAAGGGCTTTCCAGCATCCCAACAAAATCCTGCCAACTCTCTAGTCGTGTTACAGGGATACGGCCGCTGATATCGTCAGCCAGAATGTCGAAGCTGGCTGCGGGGTTTTCATTATTCCAAACAGGTACTTTGTCCCATGTGTAGGATTCGCTCACTCGCAGCAACTCCATCCATCAGGGTTTGACTCCAACCATATTTTCAGTCGCTGGTCACCAATAAATCGCCCTGAGGCAAACGGGTTAGAATCCAACAGCTCGTTGCCGCTGGCGGTTGAGATCACTCTAAACATTGACTGACCCCTCAGCCCCCTCTGTTTGATTCGCAACATCAGTGACAGATAGTTCTCCTGATAGAAGTTTTGGGAGCATTGCGTCTCGAATAGCTGAGAGTGTTTCGTTCTGCTTTTCATTCCTGAACTGGTTTACTACTAGATCTTTGGCAATGCTGCCGAACCTGCTGGCGATAGAGTCGTCCGGAACCACGATCTCTTTAATTACAAAGTCCGGCCAGTGTCCTTTGTACTCTATAAATTCCTGCTTACCGTGTGTGGCGAAATATAACCAAAAGATGTTGAGTGCCTTGGCAGGTTTACTTTTAAATGGGAGTACGTTCTGAATTGCACTGAACTCGTGCATGATGAGACGCATATAGCAGGTGTGATTTGCAAACACGATAACAGGGTCATCAGGGCAGGCTGTGACTCCAGGTTTTTCATTGTGATACCCGATAATCCCTGATTTCCCTTGGTCGAGAACCGGAACGTCACCAGTTTCTGAAGCTGTCTTTTGGGAATACTTTTTTCCAACCGGTATTCGAGTTACCAGGTCGCCTATCTGGTTGACTCTCCATCCCTCCGGAATCTCCCCCAACTCACTATCCTGCATAGCCGACGGAAACAGCTCGGCGGTGGCGCGGAGCTCGGCGTATTGCTCGGGGTGTTCGGCCTGGAGGCGGGTTAGCTCCGCTTCGCCTTTGCCGGAAATGGCCTGCATGGCGGCGAGCAGGGCGTCTTCCTCGCTGCCGCCGGCTTCCAGTGCGGCGATCTTGGCTTTGACCGGCTCGAAATCGACAAACCAGCTTTTGAAGATGGCTTGGGCCATCTGCTCGAGGGTTTGGTTGATTTGGTGGTTGGTTCGAATTTTCGCTTCAAGGTTTTCTAGGGAATCGGTCAAAAGTCGTTTTTCCGCATCTAAATCAGGAATCTTGAAGCTAAAGAAATCGTCCCGGCTCAACCCAAGATTTGTAGTTCCCGTTGCATGTGACCGACAGTATTGCCGATATTGCGGAGTTCGAAGGAGCCAGTAAAAGTATTCTTTCGGAATATCGCTCTTGAAAATCAGCTTTACTGTATCTTGAGTCATCCTCCCAACAGATACGGATTTAGGCACTCGGGCAATCGCCCCGAGCAAGTCTCCAGCTTGAGTGACATCTTTCAATGAAACATAGAGATCCCCGGGGCGCACCAATAATTTTTCTGCGGAGGGGCCGCCATAAGTTCTTAGTTTGTCCGATCTGAACCCGCCATCTCTTTCGATAGAACCTAAGCCCAATAAAACAGGGCCGGGCTGATCAAGCAATGCGCTCTTATATGTCGTTCCGCGTTGCAGCTCCACGTGGTCACCAATGGTGCTATAGGTCATAACCCAGTCCCCCAAGGTTCCGCTTGATCTCAGCTTTCAGTCGCGCACTCTCTGCAAACTGCTCCCACAGCTGCTTGGTCAACCTCGCCATCTTCCCGGCAAAGGGCTCGCCATCGATCTCCTGTTCGGCAGTGCTGACATAGCGGCCCGGAGTCAGTACAAAATCATGCTTGCTGATCTCGTCTTCCGTGTAGTGGTCAATAGGTTTCGACTTGCTAGATAATGGCTCTGACTTACCAGATAAGGGCGCATACCTGCTGGATAACAGTTCTGGCCCAGTGAGTAAGGCGTTATTTGTGTCCGCTTTCCACCGAGAGCGTCTGAAGGCTGACAGGACTGCCGGCCTTCCAGGTGTTATAATTCTGGCAATCATTTTGTTCTGGAGTCGTCCCATGGTCCGTAAAAAAAGCTCAGACAAGGTATCAGTTTCCCGCGCCAGTATCCTGCGAGCTGTCGCCAGCTCAAGCGCCATCGAAACCGGCGAGCGTACCGAGGTTATCGAGAAGCGTTTGAAATCCCGCGCGCGCCGCACCAGAAAGTTAGCGTTGGCCTCCTGATTCACGATAAAAAGGCTCACTGCTGTGCCTCCAGAACGTCCCGGATCAGGCGTTCAATGTATTGATAATCTCCGTCCCGCCCCGCCTGAATGGCTTTAAAGTAGAAGTCCTTGTGTTCATCCCAAAGGCTGTAGTCGAGCGGCTCGGCACCGGCCTTGGTGGCCATTACATCCAGTAGTAATCGCGATATCCGCCCGTTGCCCTCCCGAAAAGGGTGAATCAGGATGAACTCCACATGCACTTCGGCGAGGAAAGCGACCAGTTCTTCGTCGCTCATCTCGGGAAGCTCGTAAAAACGGGAGAGATAGCGCGCTTCAAATGTCTCTGCCAGCTTTGGAATCTGGACCGGTGACGCAAACCGGATGTTCGGCTTGGACATATCAACGGTACGACTCTGGTCTGCCCAGCTATACACATTACCCAGCCAGGCACGATGCCACTGGCAGAGCGTCTCGAAGGTGAGCTCTTCCGGGAAATTGTCGAATACCTGTAGGTAGAGTTCCTCAAGCAGGTCTGTCTCTGCTATGTTCATTTCTTCCGGGTCGGTAATGCCGGGAAGATTACGCAACACTTTGTTGTCGGAGCCCGGCTGGTACTCGCCCTCGCTGCCGGTAATGTCGTAGCGACTCATAGCGATGGCCTCATTTGCAGAGGACGCTCAGAGTTCATACCCCAGCCTCCCAAGATTCCGCTTGATCTCAGCCTCCAGCCGGTCACTCTCTGCAAACTGCTCCCGTAACTGTCCGGTCAATCGCGCCATCTTCACTGCAAAGGGCTCTCCATCGTCTTCCTGCTCCTGAGCACCCACATAGCGCCCCGGCGTCAGCACAAAGTCATGCTTCTTGATCTCATCCAGGCTGGCGGATTTGCAGAACCCCGCGACATCCTCGTAGCCTTCGCCGCGTTGCCAGGCATGGAAGGTGTCGGCGACCTTGGCGATGTCGTCATTGGTGAAGTCCCGCAGCACACGATCCCGCATGAAGCCCAGGTTGCGGGCATCGATGAACAGGAACTCTTCCCGGCGGTCACGCTTCTTCGCGTTGCGCACCATGCCGTTGGCTTTGTCCCGGGTCAAGAACCAGATGCAGGCCGGGATCTGGGTGTTGGTGAACAGCTGGCCAGGCAGGGCAACCATGCATTCCACCAGGTCTTCTTCGACCAATCGCTTGCGGATTTCGCCTTCGTTGTTGGTGTTGGAGCTCATGGAGCCGTTGGCCAGCAGCAGGGCCATGCTGCCGGTGGGCGCCAGGTGGTGGATCATGTGTTGCATCCACGCAAAGTTGGCGTTGCCCTTTGGCGGGGTGCCGTATTTCCAGCGGTTGTCTTCGGCCAGGGATTCGCTCCACCAGTCCTTCATGTTGAAGGGCGGGTTGGCCATTACGAAGTCGGCGCGTAAATCCGGATGCTGATCATTCAAAAAGGTATCGGCGTTTTTCTTGCCAAAGTTGAAGTCGATGCCTCGGATGGCCATGTTCATGGCGGCCAGACGCCAGGTGGTGGGGTTGGACTCCTGGCCGTATACGGAGATGTGTTTCTTCTGCTCGCTGGCGTCGTAGTGCTGTTCTTTGGCGTGTTCTTCGATGAACTTGTCGCTGGAGACAAAGAACCCGCCGGAACCCATGGCCGGGTCGTACACGCGGCCGGAGTAGGGTTCGAGCATTTCCACAATCAGGGTCACGATGCTCTTGGGGGTGTAGTATTGGCCACCCTGCTTACCTTCGGCGAGGGCGAACTGGCCAAGGAAGTATTCGTACACATGGCCGAGGATGTCTTTGCTGTGCAGGCTCAGCCTCTCGCCGTCGAAGACGGGCTTGGTGAAAGAGGTGTCTGAGAAGGTGTTGATCAGGCCCAGCAGTTTGTCGTTCTCCAGTTGGTACTGGCTGATGCGGTTGAGAATGCCCTTGAGCTTGGCGTTGCTCTTCTCGATCTCTTCCAGGGCGTTGTCGATCAGCCAGGACACGGAACGCAGCTTTATGTCGTTACCGGCGTCGTCCTGCCAGAGCACGGTGCCCACGGGCAGCACGGCTTTTTCTTTCAGGGTGCTCCAGCGGGCCGGCTTGGGCACCCAGAACACGTTGGCTTCGCGGTAGTAATCTAATACTTCCAGCTCTTCCAACAGGGCTTGCTGGTAGTCCTCGTCGCCGTCGTAGTCTTCCGGCGGCAAATAGTAGATGTCGTCGTTCTCATCCTTGAATCGTTCCAGCAATTCTTCCTGGCGCTCCTCGAAGGCATCGGAGACGTACTTCAGGAAGATCAGGCCCAGCACCACATGCTTGTAGTTGGCGGCATCTAGGTTGGCGCGGAGCTTGTCGGCGGCTTTCCAGAGTTTGTCGTCCAGGGCTTTGAGGAATTGCTGTTCCGTGTTGTTCATTGCTCGGCTGTTCCCTATGAGAAGTTACGGCTTTCGTTCTCTGTTAAAGCGTAAAGGCACGGAGCGACAAGCGTGTGTCGGTTCGTGCCTTGGATTGTTCCGGAGCGTTGCGGGCAATACCGGGGGTGTATTGCTTGCTAACCACTCGATATAGGGTTGTTTTACGTGAGTTGCTGGGGCAAGGCAAGACAGTGGAAGGCTGTGCCCAAACTTGCTTCGGCGAATGTAGTGCAAAGGTCAGGAATACGGTTGGATGCTAAATGGTGAAAAAGTGGTGGGCACTGTCTGGGCACCATTTGGGCACAGACATAAAAAAAGGACCTGCGTTTTCACGCAAGTCCTTGATAAATATGGCCCGCCCGATAGGATTCGAACCTATGACCTTTGCCTCCGGAGGGCAACGCTCTATCCAGCTGAGCTACGGGCGGATGAAACTGTTCGCTTGGTGCGTCAATTTCGAGTGCGCAATCTTACGTGGGCGGACGGAATCTGTCTAGCCCCCGAGAACATTAAGCAAGGGCCGAAAGTCCTGCAAAGATACCCCGCGCTGAAGGAATGGTTTCTACCACTCGCACACCCGACGGGACGCTAGTCCACATACGGCAACCTGGCATAGGCATGACCACCATCAACGGCAATGGTATCCCCTATCACATAGTCGCCTGCGCGGGACGCCAGGTAGATAGCCGCACCGGCCATATCCTCATCGTTACCGACACGCCCCAATGGTGTCATTTTGGCCACCTGGTCACCGTTGTCCCGGGCATCGCGGTTCATTTCTGACGGGAAGGGGCCCGGGGCGATACCGCTGACCACGATACGATCCTGCACCAGGCGTGCAGCGATGCGGCGGGTCAGGAAGATCAGGCCGGACTTGGAAGCGTGGTAGGAGTAGGTTTCCCACGGGTTCAGACGGATGCCGTCAATGGAGGCGATGTTGATGACCTTGGAGGGCTTCTGATCCGATGCGCCGGCCTTCAACATCCCATGCAGTGATTGGGTGAGGAAAAACGGCGATTTCAGGTTCAGGTCCATTACCTTGTCCCAGCCATGCTCGGGAAACTCGTCAAACGCGGCACTCCAGGCGGCGCCGGCGTTATTAACCAGGATATCCAGGTGGTCTTCCCGCTCCTGCAGCTTGCGGGTCAACTCCCGGCAGCCTTCCACGGTGGAGAGGTCCTGTGGCAGGGAGAAGCAGCGACCATTGCCCTCGGAAAGCTCCTCGGCGGCGGCATCACACTGCTCGGCCTTGCGGGACGAGATATAGACCTTGGCACCCTGGGCGACAAAGCCGGCGGCGATCATCTTGCCGATACCACGGGAACCGCCGGTGACCAGGGCGGTGCGGCCTTCAAGGGAAAACAGGTTTTCAAACATTGCATTGCTCCGGATTGTCATTGTGGGTGACCCGGGGTGGCCAGGTCAGGGACTCTCTGCGTTTATCTCTTCAAGGATCTGGTTCTTCAGCACAAACTTCTGCACTTTGTTGGTGGGCGTTACGGGCAACGAATCCACAAAGCGCACATAGGCTGGCAGCATGTACCTGGGCATCTGTTGCTCTGCCCAGGCACGCAGTGCCTCTTCGGTGAGAGCATCACCGCTGTCGGACAATTCGACGAAGACGGCGATATCGTCTTCACTGCCCACTCTTGCCGGAACAGGAACGGCAGCCACAGCCCTGACCGAGGGGTGGGCGCTGATCACGCTCTCCACCTCGAACGACGAGACGTTTTCTCCCCGGACGCGGAAGTAGCCACCCATCCGGTCCACAAACCGGTAGGTGCCGTCGGCGTCCTGGACACCGGCATCACCGGTATGGAACCAGAGGTTCCGCCACGCCTTCAGGGTGGCCTCGGGCTTGTTCAGGTATTGCTGCATCAGGGCACCGGGTGTTCGGGGACGAAACGCGATTTCCCCGACCGTGCCCCGGGGCAGCGGGTTGTCGTTCTCGTCCATGATCGCCGCTTCCAGGAACGGGTTGGCGTTACCGATAAAGCCCTTGGGGACGCCAGCAGCCCCGTCGACCACCACGCCACCCAGGTACTGGATACGCTCTCGCATCACTGCTTTCGGCAGGCTGCGGTACAGCTCCGGTGGCGTGCCGGGCTCGTCACCGAACTCGTCGATCAGGGCCATGAATCCGCTACCCGATTCTGTCTGGCCAAAGCCGCAACTGACAAAGTCGAACCCGAAACGACGGGCCACCTCGTGATGGCTGGCCGCCAACGGCTGCATATGCACCTTGGAGAGGGTGTTTTGACGGTCATCAGGCCGCTCCGGCGCCCCCATCAACCAGGGCACCATCACATCCATCAACAGGCAGGAGGTGGCGCGGCATTCGGCGATCCGGTTCCAGAAGTCGTTGGGGCTGAAGCGGTTCCAAAGTCCTACCGCATTACCCTTCCACAGCGCCCGGGTCAGCAGGGCGTATACACCACCGACATGGTACAGCGGCAGGTCGCAGTAGATGACCTCGTCATCGCCGTCCATGATCCGCAGGGGGAAGCAGTACTGATTGATCCAGCGATGGCCAAGCACCACACCCTTGGCCGGCCCGGTGGTGCCGGAGGTATAGATGATAGTGGCCGGATCGTAGGGGCCCAGGGTGACATCCGGCAAGGCGCCACCCGGCTGCTGGAAACCGGAGAGGGTATGACAGGTAACGCCGGGCAACTGCATGTCTTCAGGGCCGGTGGAGGCTGCGCCATAGTCCGCCGGGAACACGACCACCTGGTCAATCGTCAGTTCGCTGGCAATGTCCGCCAGCACATCGGAAAAGGCCGTATCGGTAATCATCACCGCCGGGCTGGTGTCGTTAATCTGGTAGCTAAGTAACTGACCGCGAAGGTTAAAGTTATGGGGCGCATAGAGCGCACCAACACGCCAGGCCGCAAACATGGCGATGGTCGCGCTCAGGGCGTTGCCGGTAAGCACACTGACACGGTCGCCCTTTTTAACACCCAGCGCGGCCAGGCCGGCTGCCAGTGCGTCACTGCGCTGGCGCACCTCGGCAAAGCTGAGCTGGAGGCCGGTTTCACCGAAGTGGATGAAGGTCTTGTCCGGCGTTTTGTCGGCCCACTCGTCTAGTTTGTACAGGGCGATATCGCCTTCGGATACCAGGTGTTCGTAGAGATCGGCTCGTTGCATCATATTATTGTTCTCCTGTTGCCGTTTACGCGCCAAGGTTTTCCCGTCGGGGGTCAGAGCCCGATAAACTCTGGGTCCCGACCTTCCCGGATGGCCGTGTTCGCCTCCCGGTGATCAGCGGTCAGCGTGCAGAGCACGTGGTTTTCCGCCTCCATGTCCAGGGTTTCCCCGATGCTGCCCTGCTCGGCCATGCTCACGTTCTGCTTGATACAGCCAAAAGAGGTGGTGGGGCCATCGGCCAGGCTCATGGCCAGATCGAAGGCCTCTTTATCTGCAGCACCGGAGGGCACCACCCGGGTTACCAACCCCATGTTCAGGCTTTCCGCCACACTCAGGTCCGGAGACAGCAGCAGCATTTCGCGGGCCCTGGCGCTGCCCAGCAGACGGGTCAGGAAATACACGCCGCCATAACCACCCGACAGGCCAAACCTTGCGTAGCCGGTGGACAGCCAGGTGGATTCGTCGGCAATACGAATGTCGGACGCCAGGGCCAGGGCGAGGCCCGGGCCGGTTACCCTGCCCTTCAAGGCCGTAACGACTGGCAGGGGAGTCTCATGGATCATGCGGGAAACCTCCATCAGGCGGCGCAGGTCTGCCGTCTTGCGGGAGAAGTCGAAGGCCCACCGGGTTTTGTCCGACAGGGCGTCGAACTCGCCGCCAATGCAGAAATGATCACCGGCGCCCTGAATGAGGATTGCCCTTACCCGGTCATCCCGGCGTGCTTCCGAGAAGGCCTGCAGCAAGGCTTCCGCCAGCTCCGCATTCAGGGCGTTGTTCCGGGCCGGGCGGTTCAGGGTCAGGACCAGAAGCCCCCGGTGGAGGGATGACATCAGCGGGCTGTCCACCGGTGGCTCCTCCTCGCTCGCTGTCATGGGGGCCGCGCAAGGATTACTGGTCGGGTGCATCGTAAATAATCCTTTCCGGGTGAACGTCCTGGCCGCGCAGTTTGCGGATAACCTTCATGCCTTCATCCCGGGAGGCGAAGATAATGTCACGCATCAGCCGCTCTGCCCGCTCATCCTGGCCGGTGGCGATGGCTTCGTGCAGTGAGCGACAGCTGGCGGCCATCTGTTCCCGACGTTCAGGGGTCAGGTAGTCGAGGGGCTGACTGCCCCACAACACGCCCCACAGGGAGTTCTTGAACAGGTCGCGCATGGTGCGGCGCAGGTGCTCGTTACCACAGTTGGCAGCAACGATACTGAGCAGGCGCCAGGACAGGGTGGCCACCGCAAGGGGCTCGGCCTCGCGATTTTCAACAAGCTTTTCCAGTTGCCTGGTGACCTCATCCAATTGGGTTATGGCCTCCCGGGGTGCCGTCCTGGCCATGTACCGCACCGCCAGTCCCGCCATTACTGCCTGCACATTGAAAACATCGGCAATGGAGTCGATGGTGGGCTTGATCACGTAGGCGCCCCGGCGGGGAAGGATCTCCACCAGGCCCCGACGCTCCAGTGCGTGGAACGCGTCACGGATGGGGCCGCGGCTGACGCCATAGAAAGACGCCAGCTCTTGCTCCCTCAATGGGTGACCATCGGCAAACTCGCCATCAACGATCCGGCGGGCAAGCTGGTCGGCAATCTGCCCGGGGACCGTCGTGGTCCGGCTGGTTTTCCAATCAAGTGCCACGCTTTCCATCCTTCCTCCGTAACCACCTGGCAACCAATGTGAATAACTACCGAGTATAGGGGCATGCAGCTTATGGTCAACAGTTAATTGTTAACAATTTACCAGGACAGTAGCCAGCAACAAACAGTTACTAGCTATGCCTATGAAGTCAGGGCAGTTATTTGAGGTAGAACCGGACGCCGCAAACCACCACGCAATCATCCATCACGGGCAGCTCCCTCTGACGGCAACGTTCCCGGATGGCTTCAGCGTCAGACACAGCCAGGTCGATGCCACCAAGGCCATCGCCCCGGCCGTCCTCGGCGGGCACAAACCGAAGGTGTGCATTGTCCAGCGCGATCCGCAGGCCGTCGGAACCCTCCTCCACCGGACGGTCCAGGATCTCGCCCCAACGCTTTGCCAGCGCCTGAGGGTCGTCGCTCTGCAGTTCGGCACCGGTTACCCCGGTTGCCAGGCCTGACGGCTTGCTGGACTGCCAGTTGGGGCCTGCCGGATGATAATCCCCGTCGAGGGGGCCGCCCTCACCGGTCTGGTTGATTTCCAGCAACGCGCCGCCGGTATCCCGTGGGTGCAACTGCAGCCCGCAGTAGTCATCCACTTCCAGTTTTGCGGCGATGCGGACGCCCACCTGCTCCATGCGGGACTCCCAATAGCCGAGATCATCCGTATCGTTGATTACCATGTAACCGCCATCACCCCCGCGGCGCTCCAGGTAGCGCCCTGCTGCCGTGCCCTCGGCGATCGGAGCCACCACCTCGATAAACGACGTACCAATTCGCAACAGGGCGTTGTGGAGCCCGAAGTGCTCCACCCCCGGATCCCGGTGGCACACCTCGATATCGAAGACGGCCTTCAGGTCTTCAACCACCGGTTCAAGTTTTTCCGCCACCAGGCACAACTGTCGCAGCCTCAGATACATCGCTCTCTCCTTTTGTTCGTGTTAGTGGCACAAGCATAACCTTGCCAGCCTGCCGCAGGCCAGCAACTTTATTTTTTATAAAATATAGTTTATACAGTATGTCGACTTGGCAACCCTATCAGTTCAAACCGGGTCCACGACTGACAACAACAAAATCGCCCTGCCGATTCCCCCGACGCCACTGGCGCTTTCTGGCAGGGCCAGGTACATGAAGGAGACCTCCATGCGCAGATCCACAATCTGTTCCGCTATTGCGGCAACCGCCATACTGGGCCTCAGCACCAACGCCAGTGCCGGACAACTCAATTACGCAGCCGGTGCACCCGCATCCGTGCCCCAGTACCAAAGTATTGAAAAGTATGCCCAGGCCGTCGAAGACAATAGCGGCGGAGAGTACAACCTGAAGGTCTTCGCCATGACGCTGCTGAACTTTGCCGAGATGTCCGACGGCGTCTGGGACGGCCTGGCCGATATTGGCTGGGTGATTCCCCCCTACCATCCGCAGGCTTACCCCCACTCCAACTTCATCGGTGAAAGCTCGCTGATGATGAAGCCCTTCACCGGTGAGCACGCCGGCAAGGAAGGCTGGGCCTTTGGTGGGGCGCTCACCGAGTACATGTTCAACGACTGCCCGGACTGTCTCGCCGAGTTCGATGCCCAGAACCAGGTACCCACAGCGTTCGTGGCGGGCACCTGGAGCGGGCTGATCTGTACTACCCCCATCAAATCGCTGGATGACCTCGACGGTGCCCGCATCCGCACCGGTTCCGCCAATCATGCCCGCTGGGCAGAAGCGGTAGGCGCCACGCCAATCCAGATGTCCGCCAACGAAATGCGAGAGGCGCTGGACACTGGCGTGGCGGACTGCGCTGTGCTGGACCTGTCCAACATCCCGGCCTACGGCGTTGAGGAATCCATTAGCGACATCACCACCGCCGTCCCGGGCGGCCTCTTCCCGTCCTCCCCGTTCCAGTTCAACCAGGACACCTGGAGCAGTTTCAGCACCGAGGAGCGGGAAGCCATGCTGAAGTCCGCAGCAACCGGAGCAGCGGCCATTCTGACCCAGTATCGGGAAGACATGCTGACGACCAGGGCGCTTATGAAAGACCTGGGCGCAAACTTCCACGAGGCTGACGGAGATGTCAGTGCCGCGTCAGAAGCCTTTGCAAAGGACGATCTGAAGGCCGCCGCCAGGAGCTACGCCGAGAAATACGACATCCAGAACGGTGAGCAAAAGCTTGAAGACTTCCGCGAGCTGCTGGATAAATGGCGCGAGCTGGTCAAGGACGTGGAAACCTCAGAAGCCCTGGCTGACCTGCTCTGGTCCGAGGTGCTGTCCGACGTGGACGCGGCAACCTATGGCGTGAAGTGATCGAATGAGCCGTCGCCGACGGCTCATTTGTTACCCCCCCTCGTCACTCCCTTCGCCATCCCGGAAGAAACAGCGAAGGGAGGTTTCGGTTTTCACCCGGCGGTCAGTACAGCGACGCCATAAGGTCGGTACCCGCCTTGCGCTCCGTGCGATAGCGCTCCAGATGATACCGGGAGTCGCCCCAGGCCAGGTCCAGTGCCGTCACCTTGCGGAAGTAATGGCTGATAGCGGCTTCATCGGTCACCCCGATACCACCATGCAGCTGCACCGCATCACTGACCACAAACCGGGCACAGCCCATAATCTTGGCGCGAATGCCGGAGACGAACGCACTGCGATCGCTCTCGGAACCCCGGAACAGCCCGGTTGCCAGCAGTTGCAGCATGGCCCGGGCGTACTCCAGCTCAATGGCCATGTTCGCCAGCCGGTGCTGTATGGCCTGGAAGGAGGCAATGGCCTGTCCGAACTGTTTGCGGGTCTGGGCATAGTCCACGGTCAGTTTCAATGCGGCATCCATGGCACCGACCGCTTCCGCACAGGTCATGGCCGCCCCCATGTTCATGCCCGCCCGCATCAGGGCCTCACCCTCACCGGGCTTGCCCACCAGGGCATCGCTGCCGACAGCCACCTGGCGGAAGTGGATGTCTGCCGCGCCCTGCCCGTCGATATTGCGATGGGTAACCAGTTCAACGCCATCGGCATCTTTCGGCACCAGGAACATGGCAGGCCCATCGACCGTAGCGGCAGACACCAGCAGCGAATCCGCATGGGGCGCCGCCAGCACCGTGGATTTCTCACCGTCCAGCTGCCACCCCCCGCCGGTTTGGCTGGCTTTTACGGCCTCAGGAGCCAGGTCAAACCGCCGGTTGGGCTCGGCCCAGGCCAGGGCCAGCAGCCGCTCGCCGGTCATCATCTCGTTGAACACAGAGGCAAAGCGATCACGCTCCCCGGTGGCCACCAGGACCGCTGCCGGCGCCAGCACACCGCTGACCAGCGGTTCGACCACCAACCCGTAACCGAACTGTTCCAGTACCAGAAACGGCTCGGTGCCACTCTGGGCGTAACCCTCCCAGTCTTCGGGAAAGCAGGCCGCAACCAGGCCAAGGTCCGCCACCTGCTTCCAGAAGGCTTTGTTGAACCCGCCCTCACGGACGGTGGCCCGGTAATGGTCAAAGGTGTATTCGTTGGCGATGAAGCGCTCAACGCTTGCCTGGAGCTGTGATTCATCGCTGGAGAGCGCCAGCCCTGTGGATTCATCATCATGGGTCGTCATAGGTGCAGCCCCCGCTTGGCAATGATGTTGTACTGGATTTCGTTTGCGCCACCATAGATGGAGACGGCACGGCGGATAAGGTACTGGGACATGGCCCCCGGAGACGCCCGGATGCCGTATTCTTCCTCGCCGTCCTCGTACACCGGCAGGGCATGGGGCCCAAGGGCCTCGATCCAAAGGCCGGCGATACGCTGCTGCAGTTCTGCGCCACGGGCTTTGATCATGGAGGCCGCGGCGTTGCTGTCGATACCGGTCACGCCATCAATGATGCGATACACCATCATTTCATGGGCCGCCATATCGACCTCGGCACGGGCCAACTCGGCGTCCAGTACCGGGTTGCTGGCCAGGGTGTCACCGTTTTCCCTGAGTTCCGCCAGCAATGACCGCAGCCGGTTCAGGTCACTCTTGGACTGGGGCAGGTAAGCACTGCCGGTCCGTTCGTTTTCCAGCAGGAACTTGGCATAGCGCCAGCCCTGGTTTTCCTCGCCCACCAGGTTTTCCACCGGAACCTTCACGTCTTCCAGGAAGATCTCATTCACATAGTGGGACATGTCCTGGGTAATGATGGGCCGCACGGTGACACCGGGACTTTTCATATCGATCAGCATCATGCTGATACCACCCTGGCTGGCGCCGTCGCGATTGGTGCGAACCAGGCAAAAGATCATGTCCGCCAAGTGGGCCTCACTGGTCCAGGTCTTCTGGCCATTGACCACATAATGGTCGCCTTCCAGGGTGGCGGTGGTTTTCAGTGACGCCAGGTCGGAGCCGGCATTGGGTTCCGAGAAGCCCTGGCACCAGAACTCGGAGCCGTCCAGGATGGCCGGCAGGTAGCGGGCCTTTTGCTGTTCAGTCCCAAACTCGCACAATACCGGCCCGATCAGGTGAAACCCGAAGGGGTTGCGGGGTGGCGCATCCGCATTGGCCATCTCGATCTCGAACACCATGCGCTTGAGCGGTGACCAGCCCGTGCCGCCATACTCTTTGGGCCAGTTGGGGGCTGACCATCCCTTCTTGTGGAGTATCTCCATCCACCGGCGCATGTCCTCCTTGGTGGCATGGAAGCCCCTACGGGCCCGCTCGCGCATATCGTCCGGCAGGTTTTCCGCCACAAACGTTCGGATTTCTTCCCTGAACTCCCGGAAGCCGGATAAAAAGCTGTCTTTCATGAAATCCTCGTCGCTGTCTGCTTTCTCGGAAGGCTCCCAGGAGCCTGCGCGATTTCTGCCGCGCAGACTCCTGGCCATCAACGCCCGGTAAACTTCGGGGCCCGCTTTTCCATGAAATGGGCGACACCTTCCTTGAAATCCTCGCTGGAGAAGGACTTCAGCATTTCCTCATCGGCGTATTCCCAGGACTCCGCCAGGTCCTGGAACAGGGAATCAAAGATCTGCCGCTTCATCACCCGCAGGGATCTTGGGGAGGACAGGGTCACCAGCTGCGTGGTCCACTCCTGCACTTTCTCGAGGAAGCCGTCTTCCGGCAGGGTCCACACCAGCCCCATCGCCTCGGCTTCTGCCGCTTCGACGTTCCGGCTGGAATACAGCAGGTCGACGGCATTCATGGGGCCGACAAGGCGGGGCAGCATCCAGGCAATGCCGTGTTCCGCCACCAGGCCACGACGGGCAAAGGCGGTGGTCAGCTTGGTGTGGTCGGCCATAAAACGTACATCACAGAACAGCGACATACAGAGCCCCATGCCAGCGCAGGGGCCGTTGATCGCGGCCACAATGGGCTTGGAGACCCGCAGCAGGTAGCTGAATTTCTGGCGGTAGTTTCGCTCGATGCCGTCGACCTGATTATCGTCCTTTTTCTCCACCGCCTCGTCGGCGTCGGAGTCTTCCATCACCGCGCTGAGCAGGCTCATATCGGCCCCGGCGCAAAAGCCCCGGCCTTCGCCGGTAATGATGATGGCCCGCACCTCGTCATCCGCATCGGCGGCTTCAATGGCCGAGCGGACTTCCTTCTCCATGGTCAGGGTCCAGGCGTTCAGTTTGTCCGGGCGATTGAGGGAAATGGTGGCCACATGGCCATCGCGGCGATACAGGATGTCTTCGTAGCTCATGGTTATAACCTTGTTTTTGGTGTCACGTGTCGGTTGATCGAAAACGTCTTATCGATTGCGGAAGACTGCCGGGCGTTTTTCAAGGAAGGCCCTGGCAGCCTCGATGTGATCCTCGGTGGCGCCACACCGAATGTGGCGGATGGATTCGTGGTCCAGCAGCTGGGCCAGCGTCGCGCCCTGCTCAGCATAATTCAGGTTAGCCTTGATGTGCCCCTGGGCAATGCCGGGGCCGGCGGCCAGCTTGCGGGCCAGCTTCCGGGTTTCCTCCTGCAGGTCATCGTCTGGCACCACCCGGTTTACCAGCCCCCACTCTTTCGCCTCATCCGCTTTCAGCACGGGGGAGAGCAGCGCAAACTCCCGGGCACGGTGACCCAGGCGGTGGGTAAGAAAGTAGGTGCTGCCCAGGTCGCCGGACAACGCCACGTTAATAAAGGCCGACGTTATCTTGAGGGTGTCGGAGGCCACCGCGATATCGCAGGCCAGGGCCAGCGAAAGGCCAGCCCCGGCCACCGCACCCCGGGTCATGGCGATGGTGGGTTTCGGCATTTCATGGAGCAGGCGGGCACTTTCCGCACCCAGTCTGAGTTGCTGGGCTGTCACTTCGATTGGCGGGGCATCAGCCTTCCTGTCCAACTGATTCGCCATGGATTCCACATCACCGCCGGCACAGAAACCACGCCCAGCGCCGGTGAGCACCACCACCCGGACCTGGTCATCCACTGATGCCTGCTCCAGGGCCGCCCGAAGGTCAGTAATCATGGTGTTGGTGAGCGCGTTGAGCTTGTCGGGGCGATTCAGCGTGATCCAGAGGACGCCCTCTTCCAGTTCCTGAACGAGCTCTTGTGCAGCCACGGATATCTCCTTTTGTCATTGGTATAGGGAAGGCGGGAATGTCAGACACGACGTAAACATTGACAGGCCGGCATTCACAAACTTAATTTTTTATAAAATATATAATATAGTGTGTCAAGGAAACCGCTTGGCAACGACGGGTGGGCTTGTACAATTGACGCTTCGCCTCAGCAGGGCAACGGAAACCACCGGAAGATTCAGGAGCTAGCCGCAAACATGTTCATTCATAATGAGGAAGGTGTCAGATCAGAGAGCCTGACGTTGCAGGCCTATCGATTCCTCCGCTATGCATTGATGAGCGGCCGGTTCCAGCCCGGTGAGAAGATCAAGCTCAAGGAAGTGTCGGAAGACCTGGGTATCAGCCAGACCCCGGTGCGGGAAGCCCTCGGCCGGCTGGTATCCGAACAGATCCTGTCACAGGTGGATCGCCGCTCGGTACAGGTTCCCACCCTGACCACCGAACGCTACACGGAAATCCGGGACCTGTGCTGGACGCTTGAGGGCCAGGCAGCCACCCGGGCAGCGGAACTGGCAACGGAAGAGGATATAACACAGTTCAAAGTGCTCTATGAGCAGTTCTGCCAGGCCTGCAAAGACCAGGACCAGGCCAAAGCGACAGTCGCCAACGCCAATATTCACCTTTTCCTTTGCGAACTGGCTGATATGCCGATGTTGTCCCGGATTGTGCGCAACCTTTGGCTGCAGTCCGGCCCGGTCCTGAATGCCTTTGCCTATTTCACCAATCCGACTGATGGCGCCTCACATCCTTTGCTGGATGTGATCAGGGGACTGGAAAGTCATGATCCCGAGATGACGAAGAAAGCTGTCCAGGCGGACATCGTAACCATTTCCGATAGCGTCCTGGCGAAGCTGGATGCCTCACACTCAGCAGAAAACTCGACTGCCAGATAGCAGGACAGTCACCCCAAAGGCCGGACCAACCTCATAACAAACACCGGCCGTCCATCAAAATAAGGAGAACAATATGCGTAAAACCCTGCTCGGGCTCGCCCTGGCCTGCACCACTGCCGCACCGGCCATGGTGATGGGCGCCTCACTCACCGACAAGGTGATGGAAGGCGCCAAATCCGTTCACCAGAAAGCCATTGAATGGCGCCACGACATCCATGAGCACCCAGAACTGGGCAACCAGGAGCACCGCACGGCCGAACTGATTGCCGACCATCTGCGTTCACTGGGCATGGAGGTGCAGACGGACGTGGGCACCACCGGTGTGGTTGCGGTACTGAAAGGCGGAAAACCAGGTCCTGTGGTTGGGTTGCGCGCCGACATGGATGCCCTGCCCGTCAAGGAGCAGACCGGACTGCCCTATGCCTCCGAAGTGAAGCAGGACTACCAGGGCAAGGAAAGCTGGGTGATGCACGCCTGTGGCCACGACGCCCACGTGGCGATCCTGATGGCGGTGGCAGAGAACCTGGCCAGCGTAAAGGATGAGCTACCCGGCACGGTCAAGTTTATTTTCCAGCCCGCCGAGGAAGGCCCCAGCGACTACGTCTATAAGGGAGAACAGCATTTCGGGGGCCGCCTGCTGGTCGACGAAGGCGTTCTGAAAAGTCCCGATGTGGATGCCATCTTCGGGTTGCACGTCACCTCGAAAGCCCCCACCGGCATCATCAGTTATCGCAGTGGCCCCACCATGGCCAGCAGCTCTGACCTGTACATTACCGTCAACGGCGAGCAGACGCACGGTGCCGCACCCTGGGATGGCGTCGATCCGGTGGTTGCCAGCGCCCAGATCATCAACGGCCTGCAAACTATTGTCAGCCGCAAGACCAACATCATGCCGGCACCGGCCGTGGTCACCATCGGCACCATTGAAGGCGGCTCGCGCCACAACATCATCCCCGACAAGGTGGAGATGAGCGGCACCATCCGCACCTTCAACGATGATGTCCAGAAGCAGGTCAACGAGCATGTCAAGCAGACCGCAGAGCACACAGCCCATGCCCATGGAGCCGAAGCCGAAGTCACCATCGTGGATAACTACGCCACGACGGTGAATGACCCGGAGCTGACCGCAAAGATGCTGCCGACCCTGCAAAAGGTCGCCCCTCAACGGGTATTCGAAGCGCCCCTGGTGACCGGGTCCGAGGACTTCTCCTACTATGCACGGGAAGTACCGGGACTGTTCTTCTTCCTTGGGGTGACGCCGATGGACAAGATGAAGGATGCAGCGCCCAACCACTCGCCGCACTTCCTGGTGGATGACCAAGCCCTGGTCACCGGCATCCAGGCCTTATCTGCACTGACAACCGACTACCTGACCAGCGAGTGATCCCGCCCTGGCTTCAGGGACGAAGCCCTATCTGACCGTAAACCTTACGCTGAATGTGACCGGCCGTTTAACCGGCACCCCCAAACCTCCGACGGTAATCACCCGGTTTGAGCCCCACGATACGGGAAAACACCTTGCGAAAGGCCCCGGCATCAGCATACCCAACTTCCCACGCGACACTTTCCACAGGCAACCCGCTGGTCTGCAACAATTCCTGTGCCTTGCTGATCCTCAGTCGCTGGCAATATTCCCCGGTCGTCATACCGGTCGCTTTCTGAAACCGCCGTAGCAGGGTACGTTGCTCCAACCCGGCTTGCCTGGCCATGCTCTCCAGCGAGGCTTCCCTGGCGCCCGTAGTCTGTAACCAGTGCTGAACCTTCAGTACCGCCCTGTCCTGGTGACGGAAGTTGGGGGTGAACACACTATAGTAACGCTGCTCCCGACCCGGTGGGTCAATCAGCAACATGCGCGCAGTGCGGAGCATGACGTCGGCGCCGAGAAAACGCTCGACCAGCCTGAGGCCCAGGTCCGTCCAGGACATCACCCCTCCGGCGGTGATGATATCGCCATCATCGATAAGCAACCGGTCCGTATCGACCCTGGCAGCCGGGAATCGCGAACGAAACCTGTCCCGGTAGACCCAGTGGGTGGTGGCGGTCCTGCCGTTCAGGAGTCCGGTTTCGCCAAGCACAAACGCCCCGGCACAGACCGAGCTGAGCACCACACCGCCCTGGTGCTGCTCACGAAGCCAGTCAGCATAGACCGCCGCCTGTTCTGCGGTTGGTGGCTGCTCCAGGCACGGCGGCAGGATCAGAACCGAGAGCGCACTGCCAGCACCCGGTGAGGTATCGAATACGCGCACCAGCTCACCCGACCCATGCGCCTGTTCCCAATGACTGATCCGCAGCCCCTCGCTGGCGCCTTCCTGCTTCGCCGACGTCGATGCCATGACCAGAAGGTCAGTCAGGCCCAGAACCGCAGCTTGTTGCGCGCCCGGATAGCGCAGGATTCCCAGTTCTGCAGGCTGCCCCATTATGTCGTTTTCACCCTGTAATCTGTCGAAATTGCCACTGACGATTGTGGACTGCTACGCGCACAATCACCAGAGATACAACAGACCGATGAATAGGAGCAGATGATGAGCAAACGAGCCGTCCTGGTAGTAGACCTGCAGTGCGAATACTTTGCTGGCGGTAAGCTGCCGCTGAACAATATTGATAAAGCAGCCACCAACGCAGCCGGTGTAATCGAGAAAGCCAGAAGCAACGGCGACCTGCTGGTGCACATTCACCACGAATCGCAAAGCCCGGACGCGCCGGTGTTCACTCCCGGAACCGAGGGCGTGAACATTCACGAATCGGTAAAACCCCGGGGAGAAGAGCCAGTCATTCTCAAGAACTACCCGAACTCCTTCCGGGAAACACCGCTCAGGGACATGCTGGACGCCAAGGGTATTGAGGAAGTGGTGGTCATCGGTGCGATGAGCCATATGTGCATCGAGGCCACCAGTCGGGCGGCAGCAGACTTTGGTTACCAGGTCACCGTGCTGGAAGATGCCTGCGCCACGATGGACCTGGAGTTCAATGGAACAACCGTGCCTGCCGCACAGGTTCACGCCACCGCCATGGCCGCGCTGGCATTCGCCTATGCGACGGTCCAGACCACCAGGGACTTTCAGTAAGGGCCATCCCGAGAGAACGACTGATACAGGGTGAGCTCAGCGGATCAGTTCACCTGCATGGCTGTTCAGGGCTCACCTGCAAAACACAGGTGAGCTCCCGGTCAAGGTGGGCGTGCAAGGCTGAAAACGTCCTGTCAGCCCCCTCGATAATGCTCTTGTAATCGTCCTGGTACCTGATTGCCATATCCGTGCTCAGCCAGCGACGGAAAGCCGCCCATGAACTGTCCCACTGATAAATATTAAAGAAACTCGCGCCTGTATCCCCGGTGATACCAAGCGTGTTCGCCAGGTGCCTCGAAATAAAGCGGCCGCCCTGGGTAGAGCCCTCAATCACATAGAGCACTCCCAACAGTTGCGCCTCACCACCGTCCAGCCGGGGCTCTATCGAAGGGTAGGTTAAATCGGGACACGCACAGCCCATAACCCGACAGTCATTGGCCAGCAGGGGCGCTCGCGGAAGGTACCGGTACTCCGGATTGGGGTGCTGCCGAAGAAGGGCCGCTGTGGCGGGAACCAACTCCGGCTCCAGGGACCGGTAGAACGCCCACATGGATTGCAGCAACTGGCAGTATTCTTCCTCCGTTAGACTGGCGGAAAGCAGCCGCGTCAGCATCGGCTGAGCCTCAAGCGCCGTATGCGCCGGCCTGGTTTGCTCGCGCAATTGTTGCAACAGTGACTGGGTCAAAGTAACTCCTGGCTTATCCACTGGCCCGGGAGTCCGGCAGGATGATTTTACCGAACTCCCGGGAGCGATCAGAAATGAAACTTCAACAGTGCGCTTACAGAGCTCTGTGTGTCGATCAGGGTATCATCCAGACCGAACTTGTTGTGCCAGTACTGGTACTCAACGCCAGCGTAGAGCTTGCCGGGATTGCCCATGAAATTGCCCACATCCAGCTTGATCTGCGGGGTAAACTGGAGTTCCGACTTATGGTCGCTGGCTGAGGTGGACCAGTCGATATAGCCGTCTACCAGGAACAGCGCCGAACCAACGCTGAAAGGCACAGCCCAGGTTACGGTGGTCTGCCAGTCATCGGCAGTCTCACTATTGTCCACGTAGTAGAACGCGGTATTGAAGAAGTTGAAGCCAGGAACGTCCCAGGCCAGGCCGAAGCCCGCCATGTAATTGTTCATCTCGGTGCTGCCGCCAAACTCGTACTGGCCGGCCAGCATCACATCCTTGATTGGGCCAAAGGACAGGTCCTGACCGGTCAGCCAGCTGCCGTTTATTGTGGGCGCAAACTCGCCATAGATCTCATCTGTACCCTCCAGGTCGCCCTGGGGCTGGTCCCGGTCAATAAAGAAGAAGGTGCCGCCCCAGTCATGGGCCGTAACGTTCTCGAAGGTGAAATAAGTGGCCTCGTACTCCATGCCACCATCACCGCCTGCGTCAAATTCCACACCTTGATACTGGTCGCTGTGAAGGATGGAGATGCTTGAATCGCCAAAAAACTTCTCGGCGTGGGCCGCGGGTGCAAAGGAAACTACTGCAACACAGCCGGCAATCATGGTCTTACGACATGAGTTCATGGTTGAACCTCTCTGGTTATTTTTTGGACTATCGTTGGTAAACGGATGCCCTTTGATCGTTATGGCCGCGCCGACATGGCCCGCCAGGGAAAGCGGCGTAACAAGTCGGGCAAACACCGGATTTGATGACACAGGACCAGCATCAGAATGTTGACCACACAGGGCAGCATTGCTAGCAGCTCCCGGCGCCAGGTAGCGAACACTACCAGCGTCCTGGTAATCCAGCCAAGCCCGACGATCATGGAATCGGCCCACATGGACTTACAGACCCGTCACAGAAAGGCGGCGATCGAGAACCGTCACCTGGTATTGGGCAGCAGCAGAGGGAAACAACGGAGAGGGAATGAAGGCAGCCAGGAAGGTCCCTTAGCCTTCGTCAGGTGCCGTACCGGCCAATATCACCGTACTTACTGATACAGGCCCTGCACGGGAAAGGGAATATCGTGCAATGGGAATCACCCATTGCACGATGAGTGAAGCTGCCCGGGTATCAGAACAGGCTTTTAATCGGGCGCTCGAAATCTGAAGCTTGCCGGCTCATCTGGTGACCCGAGGTAATCAACAGTGTTGAACCATCAACCGAAAACTCTGATTCTGCATTGTCAAAGTCCTGCTGCGGCTCAATCACAACCTGTGTCAGCTCAGCAATGACTTCTTTGTAGTCTTCATCACTGTTACAGATATTTGCCATCGCTTCGAGTGCGGCGCTGTTCCGATCGCCAACATGCCCGTACACCCATTGAGATTTATATTTGTTGCTTTCAAGCTTACCCTGATTCTCTGTGATCATCTCACCATAGGCATCCCACTTTACCTCAAGCTCGAGAGCTTCGTTGCCACAGGCGCTGGCTGTGCTGGCAACTTGCTCAGAAAGGGTGCTCTCGACTTGCTTCATTGCTTTTTTCTCTACCACTGTAGCAGCGGTAGCGGTATGTGAAGCCAGGGCGGCCAGTGCTACGATTGCAATTTCCTTTTTCACGATCAACTTTCCTCCTTTATTAAATTAAATCGATCAAAAACGTTCAAACAAGGAACGGTAGGATGACTCTTTTATGTTTTCCATTGAACTTGCGAGTGAAACCTCAATAGTGGCTTCATCCAGACTGACCTTGTGCGAACCAAAGTCATCACTAAGCGTGAATGAAATACTCTGCAAGTCTTGAACAGCACCACGATAGTCAGCATCAATATTGCAGATCTCAACCAGGGCGTTCAGATAGTGGGATGCAAGCCCGGGAACTGCCTTTTCCTCATCACCACTGAAGTCAGACCAGACAATCTCTGGCTCGAGGGTCGTTGAGCAACCGGACTGAAACGATTCAATTGCCGCCTCAACCGACTTTTTCGCAGCAACTTTACTAACGGGAAGGGCCTGTCGCTGTTCATACCGTTCCAGCATCCGCTGCTCCATGGCAACATCAGCTGAAGAGGTAAGAACCATAGGCACCGGATCACTGCCATTCAAATAGACTTCAATATAAGGAACAATCGTACCCTGTATCAGCGTTTGCCGGCCATTATTACGCACTGTGGTAAACGGAGCGTTAACCATCTGGTAATAATACCCATCCCGGGAGTCACTCGTATTATTTCGCTTTTCATACAGCATGGCCTGGCCATCATATTCATGACCGAAGCCATCAAATCCTATTATAAAGCTTCCCTCACCTTCTGAAGGAACAATCACTAAACGTGCATCGACCTCCGGACTGATACTCTGGTAGACCTTTGAATGCGCCACGTGGGAGAACAGAGCAAAGGTCATCACTAAAATAACATTTTTCAACATAAACTCTCCTTGTTTACTTTCCTTGGGATTTAACAAACCGCGATATCGTTATACACCTTCGATAAATCAGCGAAGCGGGGGGGGGGGGCGTTCCGAGCCCTGGTACCGGGCCGAAGGCCTGCTGAGCGGAAGCAATGCGCCACTACGAATTAACCGGACAGCGGTTGAGATTGCCTTGGCGCGCCATGTGGCGCCATGCGAGGCCAGGCTGCCGACCCTGAGCCATAACGACAGGCACAACGGGGCCGTCCGGAGTTGATATCCGGAGTATATGTGTTATCGCTTCGGGGAAAGGCCGGCCTGGAACATGAATTGACCAGACTCACTGCGGGACTGTTACTCATTCTACGTCCTTGTATCAGATTACTGCCAAAGCCCAGCTCGACGAGTACTCCAATCGCTGGCTCGACAGCACCATGTTGCTATCTGGCGCATCGCTGACTGACGTCAACTTTCCCTATGCGCATCCTGATGACGTGGTTTATATCCATAAAATTCCGTGGATGCAAGCTCTTTTTGTCTGCGAAAGCGATGCACGCCAGGCGCGCCCCACCAGAAAATGAATACCCGAGAGGCCGGCGAACCAGGCCCTGATGCAGGGTAAAGGGGGCCACCCATTATCTGGCCCTTATATTCACGTTGCCAGTGAGACGGCACCCCGCTGTGACCAGGGGTACTCCTTCACCGGCAAGTGGACAACGGCGGATAACGCCCCTACGCCGACGCCAACCCACCAAACCAGGGTGTAGTTGTTGTAGATATCGTAAAGCGCCCCGCCCAGCCACACGCCGAGAAAACCCCCGAGCTGGTGGGAGAAGAATACCAGGCCATAGAGGGTACCCATGTACTTGAGACCGTAGATATGGGCCACCAGGCCGGAGGTCAGCGGGACCGTAGCCAACCACAGTGAGCCCATTGCCACCGAGAACAGCACCACACTCTCTGGCGTAATGGGAGCCATGATGAATGCACCAGCCACAAGGGTACGTAGCAGGTAGATGATGGCCAGCAGGTATTTCCGGGAATAATGGTTACCCAGCCAGCCCGCCAGCAGGGTACCCCCGATATTGAACAGCCCGATCAGTGCAATGGAGATGGCCCCCAACCCGGCGGCAGAGGTGACACCCAGCGTGTACAGCAAGCTTCCCGGATCAACCGGGCCACACATTTCGGTGATAAAGGCGGGAAAATGCGCGGTGATAAATGCCAGTTGGTAACCGCAGGAGAAAAAGCCGATAAAGATCAGGATAAACGATGGGTCTTTTACCGCACGACGGATAACGCGGCCCATTGGCTCTTCGGTGGCAGCCGGCTTCTGCAGCTTAGGTGCCCGCATCATCAAAAGTGCCAGCATGGACACCATGATAAACCCGGCGAATACGACAAAGACGGACTGCCAGGGCATCTGGCTCAGCAGCGACTGGGCGACCGGCGGCCCGACAATCTGGCCTGCGGAGCCCGCGGCCGTGGCTATACCCAGGGCCATGGACCGGTGTTTGTCCGGCGCCGCCCGGCCAACCACGGCCAGAATCACCCCAAAGCCGGTGCCCGCAATACCGAAGCCCACCAGCAGTTCCAGTAACTGGTGCTGGCCGGGAGTGATCGCATAGGCCGAGAGCACCAGGCCAATGACATAGAATGCCCCACCGCCCAATATGGCCTTGCGGTCACCGTAACGTTCCGCAAAGGCACCGAAAATAGGCTGCCCGATCCCCCACGCCAGGTTCTGTATCGCAATGGCCAGGGAAAACGACTCCCTTGGCCAGGCAAACTCAGCTGCAATCGGTAACTGAAACAGTCCGAAGGAGGCGCGAACGGCGAAGCTCACGAGGATGATGATACACCCGGCAATCAAAACGGGACTGATCAGCCGGTCATAGGTACCGGAGGGGGCGTTAGCCACGGCAGGGTCTCACTTTATTCACTGACAGGGAGCAGGGGCAAAGCGGAGATAGTTCACGATTGTGCCGCGGCATGCAAGTGCAACAGCACGGTTACCTCCATTCAATGAAACGTTCGGTTAAACGCCTCACCATCGGCGTTTGATCACCTATACTTTACTCGCTTCCGGTTCCGGGTCATTCTTGGGCGATAATTTCAGGCCGGGTTATCGGGGATAAACCCAGCCAACCTGTGAACATATCCAATTCAACAAAAAGGTTATCAATGAAACTCGACCAGGCAATCCGGGAGCGACGTTCCATTCGTGGTTTTCAGGACAAACCCGTACCCAAGGAGCTCCTTGAGGAAATCATCGAACTGGCCAACCGCGCCCCTTCCTCCATGAACACCCAGCCGTGGCACCTCCACGTACTGACCGGCGAACCCCTGGAGCGGGTCCGTCAGGGCAATACGGAGAGAATGCTGGCCGGCATACCTCCAAGCCGCGAGATCCACGACCACGGTGCCTACGAGGGTGTTCACCGTGAAAGGCAGGTTGAAATCGCCGTCCAGCTGTTTGAAGCCATGGGCATTGAACGCCATGACAAGGAGCGCCGGCAGGACTGGGTAATGAGAGGTTTCCGCCAGTTCGATGCGCCGGTATCCATCGTCGTCTGTTTCGACCGGGACCTGCTGGATAACACCATTGCCCACTTTGACACCGGCGCCATGACCTACGGCCTGGTGCTTTCGGCCTGGAGCCGGGGCCTCGGGGCAGTGATCAATGGCCAGGGCATTATGCAGAGCCCGGTGGTACGGGAAGTGGCGAACATTCCGGATGACCAGGTCATACTCACCTGCGTGGCACTGGGCTGGCCTGACGACGAGTTTGTCGCCAATTCGGTGGTGTCCCGGCGACGCCCCCTTCCCAACACAGCCCGCTTCCTGGGCTTTGACGCCTGACCATGACCGTTGACAAGGGAAACGCCTCAACCCTGCCAGGCATCTCGGAGAGTGACTCCCTGGTCTTGCTGCGGACAACCGCCGAGTTGTCCTTCAACTCGGTGGTCATTACCGACCCGCAGCACCGGATTCTCTACGCGAACCCGGCATTCTGTAACATGACGGGCTACTCGCTGGACGAGCTTGTAGGCAGCAATCCGCGGATACTGCAGGGCCCCCTGACAGATCCGCTGGTCGTAGAACGGCTGAGGCGGGAGCTGAAAGCCAGTGGCTGCTTCTCCGGTTCTACCATCAATTACCGCAAGAATGGCCGCCCGTACCTGGTGGAATGGAATATTTCACCCGTCAACGACAACAATGGCGAACGTCGCTACTACGTCTCCATCCAGAAAGACATCACCCAGCTGCACGCCGAGCAGTCCACCGGCAATCTGTTCGCCAAGGCCATAGATGCCGCCTACGATGGTATTTTCATCACCAATGCGGAAGGGGTTATCGAGTTCGCCAACCAGGGCTTCGAGATCATTACCGGTTACTCCCCCATCGAAGTGGTTGGTCGCAAGCCGTCAGTACTGAAATCCGGCAAGCACGATGACACCTTCTATCAGGGGCTCTGGCGCCACCTCAATGAGGGCATCCCGTTCCGGGCGATGGTCACCAACCGTCACAAGAACGGCCAGGAGATCCACTGCCAGCAGACCATCACGCCGGTCAAGAACGCGGATGGTGAGATCACACACTTTATCAGCATCATCAAGGACCTGACGGACCGGGTCTTTGCCGAACTGAAATTACGCGAGCAAGCGTCCCATGACGCCCTCACCGGCCTGCTCAACCGCCGGGCCGGGGAAATCGAGCTGGACGTGGCGCTCATCCAGGCTGAAGAGAAAAGTTCACCATTCTGCCTGCTGATGACGGACATCGATAACTTCAAGGCGGTTACTAAGGAGTTCAAAAGTAAGCGAACATGATGTATAATAAAAACATTGCTCGCGGACTATATCGGATATCAGCTCTTATGCGCCATGACGACGGTCGTAAACTGGACCATAAAACTCTGGAAGCACTTCGGGTTCG
>NZ_JAKZAH010000020.1 GCF_023156245.1 Marinobacter bryozoorum | reverse complement strand
TCCCATCAGATTCTCCGGTGATGAAGAATTTTTACGCATTATGCCAGAAGGTGTCTCCTGCCGCGCAGACTCCTAGGACGCATAGCTTACATGTGTGGCTGGATTGCCAGTGTGGCGTTCATTCTGCTAACCCTGAACGTTTTCTACGACGTGGTTGCGCGCTACGCCTTCAACAATGTCTCCATTGGTATGCAGGAGATGGAATGGCACCTGTATTCCGTGGTTTTCCTCATGGGCATTCCCTTTGCCTTGCGCACCGACGGCCATGTCCGTGTTGACGTTCTGTACACCCGCTGGAGTGAGACGTTCAAGGCCTGGGTAAACCTGGTGGGCGCGCTCCTGCTGGTAATCCCCTTTGCGGCATTCATCGCCTGGCTGGGCATCGACTTCGCCGTTGAGTCCTACAAGCTCGGCGAAGGCAGCGGTGATCCCGGCGGCCTGCCATACCGATGGATTATCAAGAGCCTGATTTCCTTCTCATCGTTCTTCACTGCCATTGCCGGCATCAATATGGTCACCTACGCCATTCGCGTTCTCAAGCGGGACGCCCACTATGAAAACAGCGAACACAGCGCCGGAGGTCTCGCATGATCGGTATTATTATGTTCGGCGTGTGCCTGCTGATGCTGCTGTGGGGCTTCCCGGTAGCCTTTACCTTCGGTGGTGTAGCGCTGCTTTTCGGCCTGATCGCGGAAGGCCCCCAACTGTTCGCGTTCATGCCCTATCGCATCATGAGCATCATGACCAATACCACGCTCATGGCGGTTCCCCTGTTTATTTTCATGGGCCTGGTGCTGCAACGCACCAAGCTGGCAGAGCAGCTGCTGGAGTCCATGGGCAAGCTGTTTGGCGGCGTGCGCGGCGGCCTCGCCATCTCAACCATCCTGGTCGGTGCATTGCTTGCGGCCTCTACCGGCGTGGTCGGTGCGAGCGTGGTCGCCATGGGCCTGATTTCCCTCCCGGTGATGCTTCACCATGGTTACAAGACCGAACTGGCCACCGGGACCATCTGTGCCTCCGGCACCCTGGGGCAGATTATTCCGCCCTCCATTATCCTGATCATCCTCGGTGATGTGATGGGCCTGCCGGTAGGCGACCTGTTCAAGGCCGCCGTGGTGCCCGGGCTGATCCTTATCGGTCTCTACGTGGCGTACATCCTGATCATGGCGTTCCTCAAGCCGGACATTGCGCCGGCCATGCCCCGGGATGAAACCCAGTCCCGTGCCCAGGAGGTGCGTAAAGCCCTGCTGGCAGTTATCCCACCCCTGGCCCTGATTATCGTGGTACTGGGTTCCATCTTTGCCGGTGTCGCAACGCCAACGGAATCGTCAGCGCTGGGCGGCGTCGGGGCCGTGGTTCTGGCCTTACTGTATCGCCAGTTCTCCTGGCAGATTATCTGGGACTCGGCAAAGGACACCGTCAAGGTTACCGCCATGGTGTTCGCCATCCTGGTGGGTGCAACCGCCTTCTCCATGGTGTTCAGCTACACCGGCGGCGACTACCTGCTGGAAGAATGGATGCTGGCCCTGCCCGGCGAAAAATGGGGCTTCCTGATCCTGTCGATGCTGATCATCCTGTTCCTGGGCTTCTTCATCGACTTCGTGGAAATCTCGTTTATCGTGGTGCCGATCCTGGCGCCGATTGCAGAACTGCTTGGCATCAACATGCTATGGTTCGCCATCCTGATCGCCATGAACCTGCAGACCAGCTTCCTGACGCCTCCGTTCGGGTTCAGTCTGTTCTACCTGAAGGGCGTGGCACCACCGGGGGTGCAGACCACCCAGATCTACCGGGGCGTTGTGCCATTTATCCTGATACAGATCGCGGTGGTGATCACCCTGCTGGTAATGCCGGAGTGGTTCGGCATGACCGCCACCGCCGGCTACTGAAGACACTGAAGGCCTGCACCCGCAGGCCTTTTTTCTGTTGATCACTGGCTGCCACAGCAAGCAATTGCCGGAATCTGTGAGCAAGCCACACCCATTAAGATAGCTTTCTTATAGGTCAGCCAGCATCTAAGGAGCTCCGCCATCCCGCGCCCCGTTCACATCAAGGCCGTCCTGCTGCTGGCCAGTACCATGACCGTGCTGGCCGGCGCTATCATCGCGCCGTCCCTGCCCGGCATGAACCAGCATTTTGGCGGCGATGCCGAGGTGGCCGTGCAGCTTGTGCTGACGATGCCGGCCCTGATGATCACCCTGTTCAGCCCGGCCATGGGTTACCTGGCAGACCGTTTTGGCCGCCGCAACCTTCTGCTGGTGGCACTGCTGATCTATGGCCTTGCCGGTCTGTCCGGTTTCCTGATCGACCGTGTGGATGTGCTGATCCTGTCCAGGGCGATACTGGGCATGGCCGTGGCGGGCATTATCAGCATCAGCACCACGCTGATCGGCGACTACTTCGCCCCTGGCGAACGGGCGCGGTTCCTGGGACTGCAAGGCAGTTTCATGGCCCTCGGGGGTGTTGTGTTCCTGAACCTGGGCGGAGCCCTGGCAGACTGGAGCTGGCGTGGCCCCTTCCTGGTCTACATCGCCGGGCTGTTGCTGCTACCCTATGCCCGTTCGGTGCTCTATGAGCCCGACAAGGCTGACGATCAGGACGCCGTGCCCGGCAGGGACACCACGGCCGAGCCATTTCCCTGGGGTCGCGTCATCCTCGCCTACAGCCTTGGCCTGCTGAGTATGGCCATGTTCTACATGGTGCCGGCGCAACTGCCGTTCCTGTTGACAGAGCGCCATGAGGTGAGCGGTACCGCGATAGGGCTGGCGCTGTCTACTACGCCCATGGCTGCGGCCCTGGTGTCATTCAGCTACGGCCGCATCAAACCCTGGCTGACGGTCAGCACGCTCTACGTGGTGGGCTTTGTACTGGTAACGTTGGGGTTCAGCATTGTCGGATTCGCCACCAGCTATGCCCTGACCCTGGTGGGTGTCGCCCTGGCGGGCCTGGGGTTCGGCATTTTCCTGCCCAACACCAATGTCTGGCTGATGCGCATTACCCCGGCGGCCTATCGGGGGCGGGTCTTTGGCGGCTCATCCTCGGCCATCTTCCTGGGCCAGTTCCTGTCGCCCCTGGTGGTAGCACCGGTAGCCATGGTGCTTGGCTCACTGCGGGATGTCTATCTTGCGGCTGCGGCAATGTGCCTGCTGATGGCGGTGATAATGGCTGTTCTGGGTGCAACCTGGCTGCGGCACGATGATCCCCGGACGCCTGCAGGCAACCACAATGATTGATGTGTTCCGCAGAACGAGAGAAGATACCGTTTTCAGCAATCATGGACGAACCTTGCTGCCCCCTCTAATCAAACCAACAAGCACAAGAAGGGACATGCCATGAAACTCAAAGACTCCGTTGCCATTATCACCGGATCCTCTTCAGGGATCGGCGCTGCTATCGCCCGCCTGTTTGCGGAGCACGGCTGCCATGTGGTGATCAACTACAGCAGTAACGAAGACGGCGCCCGCGCCGTGGCCGCTGACTGTGAAAAGCACGGCGTAAAAACCCTGGCCGTAAAGGCCAACGTGGCCGAAGATGCCGATTGCCGTGGCCTGGTGGACGCCGCCCAGGACAAATTCGGCCGTCTCGACATCCTGGTCAACAACGCCGGCACCACCAAGTTCTGCGACCACGCCAACCTCGACGGGCTGGACAAGCAGGACTTCCTGGACCTGTACGCAGTCAACACCGTGGGCCCCTACCAGATGACCCGCGCCGCCGAGAAAGCGCTGCGCGCCAATGGCTCCGGCCACATCATCAATATGGCTTCCATTGCCGGCCTGGCGGGTATCGGCAGCTCCATTGCCTACGCCGCCTCCAAGGGTGCGCTGGTCACCATGACCCGATCCCTGGCCCGCATCATGGGTCCTGAAGTCCGGGTCAACGCCGTATGCCCTGGCTTCGTGCAGGGTGAATGGCTGAAGAAGGGCCTGGGCGAAGACAAGTACGATGCCCTGCTGGCAAAGACCAAGGCCGCCGCACCCCTGAATGACGCATCATCCCCCGAAACCGTCGCCGACGTATGCCTGGGCCTGATCATCGGTGGCGACCTGACCACCGGCGAAACCATCCTGATTGACGGCGGCGCCCACCTGGGCATGGCGCCGGTCCGTCGCTAACCCCGGGCTGAATCAAGGAGACCAACCAGACATGAGCAACAAACCCAGTATCCTGATCGTCGGCGCCGGCGCCATTGGCAGTTTCTATGGCGCCATCCTGAAGAAGGCAGGCTGCAGTGTCAGCACCGTGCTGCGCTCCGAATATGAGGCGGTGAAGGCCAACGGCATCCGCATTTCCAGCCCCCTGGGAGACCTGTCCTACCAGCCGGACCATGTATACCGGGACGGCGACACCCCGGTGGAAGCCCCGGATTACCTCATCCTCTGTGTGAAAGTGCTGCCGGGTGTGGATCGCGCCGCACTGGTCCGCCCCTGGATGGGCCCCAACACCCGCCTGGTGCTGATCGAAAACGGCCTCGATATCGAGCGGGAACTGGCAGACGCCTACCCGGACAACCCCATAATCAGTTGCCTGGCGTTCATCGCCGCCAGCCGCACCGAGCCCAGGGTGGTGGAACACAAGGCCTATGGCAAGCTGGTGATGGGCCGCTACCCGGAAGGCATCGATGACAGCTGCCGCGAGCTCTCACAACTGTTTATCGATGGCGGTATCAACATCGACCTGACCGAGCAGGTGGTTGGAGAACGCTGGCGCAAGTGCCTGTGGAACACTCCCTTCAACCCGCTGTCCGTCATTGCCAACGGTGCCGATACCCGGACCATCCTGGACACTGAGGGCGGCGAACAACTGATTCGAAACATGATCCGTGAAGTAATGACCGTAGCTGAGGCCGAGGGCTATCCCATGGATGACGATGTGATCGAGCAGAACATCGAAGGCACCCGCAAGATGCCCCCCTACAAGAACAGCATGGCCCTGGACTACCTCAACGGACGCCCCATCGAACGGGATGCGGTTCTGGGCAACGTCGTGGCGATTGCCGAACGCCACGGCATTCCGGTGCCCCACCTGAATACCGTGCTGGTTACCCTGAAAATGCGGGCGAAACTGAAGGGACAGAGCTAGTTCTGTCGAAATACTTTACATATTTTTAGCGAGTGGGTGCGAGCCCGCTCGCCGGCCTTCCCTTCCCTCCCCCGTAGCGCAACTAATCCCGAAGCGATACCTCTCTTTGGTAAGTTTCACCTCTGTCCATAAATTTTACACACCCTTTCGGAACATCAAAAAACTTCTTCACTATCAATTACCTGAAAACTGGCCCGCTTCCTGCTTACAAATAGAATGTCAAACTCAATAGTTCTTTCGAGGGTCAAATGAACAAACTACTCACCTCCGTTGTATTGGCAGCCAGCTTGGCCCCCATCCAGGCATTTGCCGCTCCATACCTGCCCTCATCATGTGATTCGAGTAATGCCTGGGCCAACGGCTTCTCCGCCGTTGAATGCCGGGATAACAATACTAACGGCTATCCGGACAATAATGGCGATGAAACCGTTACGCTCTTCCTCAACACGACCTGGCCGGATGCGGGAGACTTCTCACCACTGGTGAAGAACGGCTTTTCAAACGCCGGCATGAGCTTCAACGTCACCGATGCGGAACCTGGCGCAGGGTATGCCAACGCTTTCGAGTTTTTCCTGCCTGACGAATATGCTGGCACCGAGATCGACTGGGTTCTGGCGATCAAACAATCCAACTACCTGGTGTCGTACTTGTTCAAGGACATCCTGGTAAACACCGGGCAGCCCTCCATTTCCGGCCACTTCAACAGCCCTTGGAAAAATGGAACCGATGATTTTTCCTGGGCGGGCGGATTACCAGGCGAACCAGGGACCCCGGTAATCCCGGTTCCCGAACCCGGTTCACTGGCTCTGCTCGGCCTTGGGCTGATCGGCCTGCGGTTTGCCCGTCGGCGCAGCAAGGCTTCCTGAGCCTCGAGAGCAACCTGCAAAAACAACAAACCCCGCTCAAGGCGGGGTTTGTTGTTTAAGGAAACCGGCCAGCTGGCCGGCTCCAGAGTGTCACTCAGACTTACTCAACGTCCGAGTTGTTCAGATAGGCCCGGTCGGAAATGTTGGTCCAGGGACGAATCTGCTCCATGTACTCACGCTGGGAATCAATAATTTTCTTGGTGAGCGGATCTTCCTCGGCCATTTCAGCCAGCAGCTTCTTGGTAGAAGCACGCAGCGCCTCCATGACTTCATCCGGGAAAGTGCGGAACTTCACGTTCGGGTACTCTTCCTGGATGCTGCTCCAGGCCTTGCCGCTTTCGTGCATGGTCTGGATGTACATGTCATAGGCAGCGGTGCGCATGGCGACCCGGAGCACTTCCTGGAGGTCTTCCGGCAGCTTGTTCCAGACATCCTTGTTAACCAGCCACTGCAGCTCTGCAGACGGCTCCTGCCAGCCACCGTAGTAGTAATCGGCAATCTGGTGGAAGCCCATGGGCAGGTCCAGGGCCGGGCCAACCCATTCCAGCGCGTCAATGGTGCCACGCTCCAGGGCCGTGAACAGCTCTCCCGGCGGGATGTTGGTGACGGCAACGCCGATGTCAGACATAACCTCACCAGCGAAGCCAGGTGTCCGCATTTTCAGGCCCTGCAGATCCTCCAGGGACTCGATCTCATCACGGAACCAGCCACCCATCTGGACGCCGGTATTACCGCCAGGGAACGACAGCATATTGTGTTCGCCATAGACTTCCTGGGCCAGGTCAAAGCCCTCACCGTAATAGAACCAGGCGTACTGCTCCGGTGCTGTCATGCCGAAAGGCACGGTGGTGAAGAACATGCTGTTGGGGATCTTGCCCTTGTAATAGTAGGACGCGGTGTGGCCAATGTCGTATTGGCCTGCCTTGACCATATCGAAGATACCGAAGGGCGCCTTGTGCTTGTTGGAGGAGTCGATGCGGATCTTGATACGACCCTCGGACATCTTCTCGACCATGGCCTTCAGGCTGCGGTTGGTATCCCCCAGGATTGGATAGTTCGGCCCCCAGGTTTCTGCAAGGCGCAGGGTATAGGTTTCTTCGGCGACAGCCTGGCTTCCGGTGAAGGAGAGGCCCAGAAGCAGCGCTGCTGCCGTCAGCTTGGAGCGTAATGTCATAATATTTACTTCCAGCAGTGATTTTATTATAGGTTGATTGAGCAACCGGCTGATGGCCTGAAGCCATGTCGAACCGGTATGACCGGGTAATGATAGCCTCCCAGACCGGCCAATGCACAGGGGGATCTCCATGAAACAGCTTTTCCTGATCCGACATGGCAAATCCAGCTGGAGCAACGCATCGCTCAGTGACCTGGACCGTCCTCTCAACAAACGTGGTCACCGCCAGCTGGAAGCCATGGCCCGGCCCCTCAGGATGATGGGCGCCCTGGATGGCCAGGTGCATGTCAGCCAGGCCTGCCGGGCGCGGCAGACTATTGAAGGGCTGCTGGACTTGTTGGGCGAACCCCGGCTGGTCGCCAGGATTCACTTTGAACCCGATCTCTATACGTTTCGCTATAAACGCCTCTTACACTGGATTCGCCAGCTCCCGGAAGACCCGGAAACCCTGACCATCATAGGCCATAACCCTGCGCTCTCAGACCTGGCTGCCCGGCTGACCGGGCAGGATGCGCCAGACATGGCCACCGGTTCAGTCATGCACCTGGAACTACCCATCGATAGCTGGGCCAGAGCGGGCAAGGGGCAGTCCAGGGTTGTGGCCTACCTGCCCCCGAAGCTGGCCAGCTACAAGCTGTTTCAGCGCAAGGCCCCGCCCCCTCCGCATAAAGAACAGGACCTGCGAAAGCAGGTACCCGCAACATTGCACCACTTGCTGGAGCGAATGCGCGCCATCCAGCCAGGTGTTCTGGCGGGCGTCGACCCGGAGTTCCTGCACCAGTTCCGTATTGCCCTGCGACAAAGTCGCGCCATCACGGAAGCGATCTGCACCACCACCGGCGATGAACACCTGAAAAAAGCCTTGCATCCGTTGAAGACCATGGCCCGCCAGACCAGCATCGTGCGGGACCTGGACGTGTTTTTGATGGAGCTTGATGCCCGCACCATGGAAGATCGGCGATTGCGCCAGTCCCTGCGTGCCTCCGGGGCAGAGGCTTTTTTCAGGCACTGGCAAACTGAGTGCCAGCAGCAACTGTGCAGCCAGCTCGAGGGGAAGGGGTGGCGCAAGGCCCTTGCAACCTGGGAAGCGGCGGTTACCGGAAAGACGCTGTCACGACCGCTGAAAAAGCTGACACCCAGCACCATTCACAACACGGTCAGTGAGCGAGCTGCACTCTGCCAACAGCTGTTCGCCCACCTGGCACCTGATGCGCCCGATGAGCGTTTCCACGACGTACGCAAGGCCCTGAAACGACTCCGGTACCTGGCAGAACTGGACACGCAGGGTTACCAGGACTTGATCAACACACTCAAGAGACAACAGAAGCTCTACGGCCGGTTCCAGGATCGCCACGTTCAACTGACGCTGTTGGACACCCTCGCTGACAATCGCAGGGACCGCCAACTACCACCGGCACTGGCAGAGCTGGCGGCTGAACTGGAGAGAGAAAAGCAGGAAGCACGGGCAAGGATCCTCACGTCCCCGAATCTTGAATTAGCCTGAAGACGGAGAGCCCGGTTCAGAGCAGCCACCAGGCCGCCAGGCCAGCGACACCGAGCACTGTGATAAGCACTAGCCACCTCCCCCGGGCTGAAGGGCTACGCGGATCGCTGCGGGCCCGCATGATCGTTGCCCAGGTATGCTCACCGGCAAAGGTGATATCCGTATCCTGCATACCTGGCGCCCAGGTGCATTCCTTTTCCTTGTGTTTCATAACGCGCTCCCTGAAAAACTGGTCCGACAGCTTACCGCCATGGGCATGCCTTCACCAATGGCCGGCGCGGAACCAGCGCACAGCCGGGTGATCCAGACATTCCTCGCAGCGTAGCTACTTCGACTGATTAAAACGGGGCAACCCGGGTTGTAATCACGACCCGGCATACCAACCCATACCAGTAAGCAGTAATTGATGGCGTCGGCAGACAGGCCCGCCGTCCCTTTTCACTCTCACACGGGAGGCAAGCACATGAAGGTTCTGATGGTACTGACATCCCACAGCGCAATGGGAAACACCGGACACAAGACCGGCTTCTGGCTGGAGGAATTCACCGCTCCCTACTACGTATTCCGCGATGCGGGAGCGGATATTACCCTGGCCTCCCCCAAGGGCGGGCAACCCCCGGTCGACCCCAACAGCGAAGCAGAGGACGCACTGACGGAGAGCACCCGCCGCTTCAGCGACGACGAGCATGGCCGCAAGGCACTGGCAAACACCCGGAAGCTCAGCGACGTCAACGTGCATGACTACGACGCCGTGTTTTACCCGGGTGGCCACGGCCCGCTATGGGACCTTGCCGAAGATGCGGACTCCATCCGCTTGCTGCAAGAAGCCAACAACGCCGGCAAGGTCATCGGTGCGGTATGCCATGCGCCGGCGATCTTCCGGCACCCGGAATCTCCCAACGGCGACTGGTTCGTCCGCGGCCGCGGCGTAACCGGCTTCAGCAACAGCGAGGAAGAGGCCGTCGGCCTGACCGGTGTGGTGCCCTTCCTGGTGGAAGATATGCTCAAGGAGAAGGGTGGCAACTACAGCCGTGGTGATGACTGGTCACCTCACATCGTGGTGGACGGCAACCTGATTACCGGCCAGAACCCGGCTTCCTCCGAAGGCGCTGCCAAGGCAGTTCTGCAGGCCCTGGAAGACTGATCAGCCCCGAAGGGTCTCTGCGGGAGGGCGCTCGTCCGGCGGCGCGCCCTCCTCACACTTCACGCAATTCAGCCGGAATCCCAGCATCCCCTGCCTGCCCTCCGCTGTGACTACCCAGGGCCGGTTCACCCAGGGCGGTTGGTGGCGCACGTGTTGATTGTGGCCGCAGGAGAGCTGGGCCACGCAGTGACCCTCCTCATCACAGTGGTAACCGGTAATCGGCTGTTTCATCAAAGCCCCTTTCCGAATGCGCCCTGGCTTGTCATCGCAGGCTGTCAGGCACCCTTTACCTTTTCAGGCAACAGGCCTTGAACTTGCGGCCACTGCCACAGGGGCAGGGTTCATTACGCCCCGGGTCCAGGCGGCCTTCCCGGGTCTGGCCGCTGAGATAGAACCAGCGGCCATCCTCACGAACAAAGTCCGATGCTTCCTCCAGATAACCGAAACCATCCGGCAGCCGGTACACCGCCCGGAAGTGCACCTGCCCCCGGCCTTCCTGCTCGCCGGAAGACAGCACCTGAAGGCCCACCCAGTCCGGTGAATCATCCAGCTGCAGGGTTGCCGGCCGGGTATCCGGATGCCAGGTCGCCCGCAAATAGTCGGTAAGTTTCAGCACAAAGGCGCTGTACCGGGAACGCATCAGCGCTTCCGGTGTGGGTGCCGGCTCGCCATGGTGATGATACCGCCGGCAGCACTGCTGATAGGGTTGGCCGCTGCCGCAGGGGCATTCCGGCGTATCTGACATAGGGGGTTCCTCATTTTCGGGTGGCGTGCAACGACTGCAAACCGACAGCCTCCAACCAATAGCGACCTAACTGGCCGTGTGTTATAACTGCCTGCTTCTTAACGATAACCCTCGCAAGGACAGGCCCTGCTGTGCCAGCCGATATCACGCTCTACCACATCCTACTGGCCAACCTGGTGATCCTGGCCGGCTCCTGCCTGCAGGGCGTAGCAGGTTACGGCATTGGTACACTGGCAGCACCGCTGCTGTTCCTGATTTCGCCGGCGTTCATACCCGCGCCGCTGACCCTCAACGCCGCCATACTCACTATCCTGATGCTGATGCGCAACCGCACTGCCCTGCAGGTGCGGGAGGTGCGCTACGCCATCGGCGGTGGCCTGGCCGGTGCCGCCCTGGCCGGTGGCACCCTGCTGGTCATTACGGCACAGGGCTTTGAACTGATCTTCGGCACCCTGATCCTGCTGGCCGTCATCCTCAGCGTGGCGGGCCTGAAACCCCGCCTGAACCCGCGTAACAGCATCATCGCAGGCCTTGCCTCTACCTACATGGGCACCATTACTGCCGTCGGCGGACCGCCCATCGCGATGATCTACCAGAACGAGAAGGGACCGATGGTACGGGCCAACCTGTCGGCCTTTTTCCTGTTTGCCAACGTCTTTGTGCTGGCTACGCTGATCATTTCCGGCTATCTGGGCGTCACCGAGTTGTGGCTCTTCGTCGCCACCATGCCGGGGGTCTTTATCGGTTTCTGGCTGTCCGCCGGGCTGGTAAACCGGCTACCGTTTGAGGCACTTCGCCCAATCATCCTGGGCATTGCCGCCGTCGCCGGACTGGCAGCGCTGATACGTGGACTGATCAACCTGAACCTGGGCTGACCTGTTCAGCGGGCCGCCTCTTCCCCGCGCAGCTGGTCGATACGTTCGTCTTTCTCTGCCCATAGCTGGCTGACCCAGGCCTGGAAGGTTTCCCGGAAGACGGGGTCATTGGCGTAGTCACCGGCAAACAGCTCCGCCGGTACCGTGCGCCGGCGTATATCCACCACCACCCTGGACACCTGACCGCTGATCAGGTGCCAGAATCCGGGAATACGCCCCTCCGGGTACATGATGGTCACATCAAGCAATGCGTGCATCTGGCCGCCCAGCGCAGCCATGACAAAGGCAACTCCGCCGGATTTCGGTTTGAGCAGATGCCGGTAAGGTGAGCCTTGTTGCTGATGCTTGGCAGGGGTGAATCGGGTGCCTTCCAGGAAGTTCACCACCGTAACCGGCAGGTTATGGAACTTTTCGCAGGCCTGGCGGGTGATTTCCAGGTCCTTGCCCCGGTCTTCCGGGTGCTTCTCCAGGTGCGCCTTGCTGTAGCGCTTCATGAAGGGGTAGTCCAGCGCCCAGAATGCCAGTCCGATCAGCGGAACCCAGATCAGCTCTTTCTTGAGGAAAAACTTGAAGAATGGCGTCCGACGATTGAACGCCTCCACCAGGGCCGGGATATCCACCCAGGACTGGTGGTTGCATATCACCAGGTAAGGCTGGTCCCGGCCCAGCTCGACGTCACTGCGGATATCCCAGATGGTCGGAGTCAACAGGCGGAACAACCATTTGAGGCCTTCTGCCCAGGCCTCCGCAATCCACATCACCCCCAGGGAGCAGACCCGCTGTAGCGGCCTGAACGGCACCAGGGCTTTTACCAGCCCCATCACCAGCATGGGGCCAATACCAATCAGGGTAATGAGCAGGACCAGCAGGCAAAAAAGCGTCGCCCGGAAAAGGTGCAAAACGAACACGTGCGTAACCCCGGCTGGCCGGCCCCTCAGATATCCCTGCTGTTGCTAACCTGTCGCGCCAGGCGCATCGCCTCGTGCTCTTCCATTTCCTTGAGCGAATCCATCAGTTCCTTGGCTTCCGCAATCTCAGCCTTGCCTGCCAGGCTGTCATAGAGGTCGATTACCTGGTCATGGAACTGGAAGACCTCCCGGGCGATGTCATCGAAAGTCAGGGAAGCAAAGTGGGTATCTGACGGATCAGAAACCTTCACGGGCTGATGTTTCATGTAATCGTACAGGCGGGTTCTCAGGGCCTTGGGATCTGCCTGACGTTCAAACTCTTCGGTTATCCGCACCAACTCCTGTTCGTGGTCTGCCAGGTAAGTCAGCAGTGCGCTTGCCTGGTCATTGGCATTACCGGCAGCGCTCTCCCGCAGGCTGCGTGCGAGAAAGCCGTGCATATCACGGACCCAGTCGATCAGGTCTTCAAACGTCTTGATTTCCATAGGCTTCCCTTTTGATGAGATCAGCAACTTTTGGTCTGGCTATACAGGAATCCTACCTCACCAACCCGCTTTCATCCATTCGCGCTGTCATCACGGCCCTCCGCCATAGCCGGTGAGCTCCATATAACCGCTACCGTCTACGGAACCTGAGACAGAGACCGGGCTCTCCCAGTAGGGATACAATCCTTCGTTCCAGTATGTTCCCAGCGGCGCACGGATCTCCAGGGATAACCCCCTGTCCGGAATATCCAGTTGCCAGGCGACCGGCACACGGCCCTGGTTGATCTCCCGGTAATCCAGCGCAGCCAGGTCAATTTCATCGGACGCCAGGGAGTGAACCTGTCCCTGTGGATCAACCCAGGTACCAGAGCGGTAGGCGTTGTCACCATCCCCCACCCGGAACACCATCAGCCGGCTGCCGTCGTCCAGGCGCAGGGCGAACCAGTCCCAGCCGCGCTGATCTGAGCGCAGAAAGCGACTGCTCCACTCCCGGTCCAGCCAACCCAGACCGCTGACCGAGTGGCTCTGTCCATCAAGTACCACTTCACCTTCAATGGCAATATCCGTCAGGCTAAAATACATCGAGCCCTGCCCGTCCGGCGTTTTCGCGCTGAAGCCCTGTTCGCCGTGACGCACCACTTGTCCCTCCGGAACCAGTGCAAGCTCATAGGACCAGCCGTCCCCCGAGGCCGATAGTTGCCACTGTCCGTCTGCCACCTCCATCAGTTGCCAATGATCCAGCCAGACCTGCAGTGGGGCCGCCGTGGCGCCTGCCTGGCCTGTATCACCCCGGGCAAAGCGCTCATCAAACCAGTGCTGTCCGCCGAAGGAGACTGCGCCATGGGCCATCCAGGCGGAGTGTAATGGCCAGAGTGAGGCCTTTGGGGCCGGGTCATCCGTCGACCGTGGTTCCAGGCCCTGACGGAACTGGGTCCACTGCAGCCCGAGGGGTTGTCCAGCCGCAGTTTCCAGGTTGGCGGTGAGGTACCACCATTCAATACGGTATTCCGGATGCGCCCCCCAATCCGCTGGCAGCCGGACAAGGTCCCCCGGTGCTGGCTGCCGGAAGCCCTCTTGCTGGCCCTGCGCAGCAAGTCCGGCGAACCCGGTGTCCGAAGGTTCACCGGAGCAGCCAACCAGGGTGGCAACGGGGATGACAGCCAGCAGCGCAAACAACAGGTTCATTTTCATCGCTCCTCCCCGGTTGCCAGGTCCGGTGCCGATACCTGCGACGGCGCCCTGAGATAGAAGGCTCCCGCAACGATCAGCGCGGAAAGTGCCAGCAACGCCATAAGCTCCAGCCAGAAACCGGGGTAGACAGCCATGGGCAGCGACCAGCCAAACGCCAGGGGATTAATCCGCTGCACCAGCACCCAGGTCAGGGCAATGCCTGTCGGTACTGCCGCAAGCCAGATTACCAGCATCAGCTCCGTCGTCAGTCTGAGCATGACGTGGAACCAGGCCTTCCCGGCCAGGCCCCATGTCGTCAGCAGCTGGTAATACCAATGCCTTGAGCCCAGCACGACCCAACCGGTCAGCAACAGCGCAACCACCGCCAGGCCCAGGGTCAGATAGCTGATCGCGCGGGTCAGCGTGAAGGTCTGTCGGAATATCCGGTTAGCAATCCGGTGCACGGTGGCATTATCCCGTACCTGCAAACCGTTCACTTGCCAGGCCTGCTCCAGCGCAGATACCAGCGAGGCCTGCCTGCTATTGCCGCTGGCCGGCAGGGTTATCGTGAGCGAGCGGAAGCCGGGCTCATAGCCTGACGGCAGAAAGGCCACATCCATCAGTACCTCACCCGACGGGCGCCCGTAGTCCGCGTAGATTCCGGCAACGGTTACCTGGCGGCGTTCTCCCTCGACCAGGATGCTGACGCGGCTGCCCGGAGCCAGGCCCCGGCGCCGGGCCAGCTGCTCGTTCACCAGCACAGCTCCTTTCCTGACGGCTCGCCAGGGCGCTTCACTGGCATGGAGCAGAGACCACTCCCGCACCAGGGGCGAGCGGGTATCGGTCGCCATCAGGTCCAGGATGTGAGTCTGGTCTCCATCGACCAGGGCAACCTGCCCCCGCTCTACCGGATGCCAGCTATCAACCAGGTGCCCTTGCGACAATACCGAAGCCACCGTTGAGATGTTTTTTCCATCGGGAACCTCCACAAAAAGGTCTCCGGCCAGGCGCTGCCCGAGCCATTGGTTGAAGGTTCCCTCAAAGGTGTGCACAAGGGCGTGGACTGCGATGACTGTGCCGGCTGCCAACTGCAGCGCCACCAGCGGCAGCGCAAGCCGGCGCATCAGCACACCCAGCTCCCGGCGTCGCCACAGGTGCAGTGGCGATGCATCACGGTGAGGCAACACCAGCCTTTGCAGCAGCCAGGGTGTGATTAGCCCGGCACCCGCCAGCAGCAATGCAGTTGCCAGGAACGCAACGACCAGGGAGCCGGCCACCAGCACCAACACAACCCCGGCAACCAGCATGGTAAACCCCGCCATGGGCTTCCAGCCGGGGATGAAAGATTGCTCCCGACGGACCTTCAGGAGATCGAGGCCACACCAGGCCACAACCAGCGTCATCACCCCCAGGGTGACCAGGAACCCGGTAACCGACCGGGACGTTTGCAGCAGGCCGGTGTCAAACAGGTTATCCATGGCCGCACCAAACCCTGCGCCGAGCATCTCCGCCAACAAGAGCCCGAGGCCATGGCCGGGCAGCGCCCCCAACAGGGCGAGAACGCCCAGCTCCAGCAGCAAATAGCGACGCAGCCGGCGACGCTGGACACCATAACGCTCCAGCAGTTGCAGCCCGTGCCGGCGCTGGGCAAGCCCCAGCGTATAGACACTGCGTATCAGCAACGCTGACACCAGCACCACCAGTACCGCCAGGGCGTTGAGGTTGAGCAGGAAGCTGTCCGCCAGTTCACCGGTGTCCAGTGCCGACGGGTCGGGCTGGCGCCTCCAGCCCTCTGGCAGCCGGTCTGTCTCCCTGGCAAGGTACAGGCGCAGCCTTGAAGGCCTTTTCAGGGCCAGGCCGGCGGCTTCGGCGATATCTACGAAGGGCTCGCCATCCAGCGCGGGTGCCGTACCGGACCGGGCGGAGTCTGCGCAGCTCATCGCCAGCGGGTCCACACCAATAACCCGGGCACCTCCGCTGCCGACCACAACCTCCAACCATGGCACCACGCAGAGGCCCTGTCGGCGCAGGGTGGCGAAGTCTTCAACGGTTACCTCAGCGCCATCCTGACGGGCCAGTAATTGTTGCCCGGCCAGCTGACGATCGCCGACCTGCATACTGTCCCGGGCCTGGTCGGTCAGTGTCCATACCCCGGACCAGAGCGCAGTCGCCAGGGTGAGAATGGCCCATAGTGCCAGTAACTGCATCGGGTGGCGCCGGTAGTGACTGAGAATTGCCCGCAGCAACATGGTTCAGTTTCCGCCGGCCAGGTCCAGGTGCTGGTCACAACGGTCCGCCAGCGACAGGTCGTGGGTGGCCAGCACCAGGGTACAGCCACGACGCCGTTGCCACAGGAAAAGTTCATCAGCCACGTCATGGGCGGTATTCCGGTCAAGGCTGCCCGTGGGTTCATCTGCAAGGATCAGGTCCGGCGCCATGGCAAACACCATTGCCAGGGACGCTCGCTGACGCTGCCCACCGGAAACCTGGTCCGGATAGCGCCTCTCCAGACCCTTCAGTCCCAGCCGCTCGAGCCAGTCCCGAACGGGACCAAAGGACTGACCAGCCAGGTCGGCACGCAGACGTACATTCTCTTCCAGGGTGAGGGCCGGCATCAGGTTACTGTCCTGGAACACCACCCCGATCCGGCGCCGCCGAAGTTCTGCCCAGTCCCCCGGGCTTCGCTGAGCCGCAACCCTCCCGAACAGGGTGATGACTCCGCGATCGGTCGTTTCCATCCCACACAGAATATTCAGCAAGGTACTCTTGCCGGACCCGGAAGGCCCCGTCAGGGCAAGCGAATGCCCCGTCTCAACCGAGAAAGACAGGCCTTCGAAAACGGGCACCCGTCCGGCCCCGGTGCGGTAGGACTTATGGAGATCTGCAACCTTGATGGCAGCCAAAACCAACTCCTTCAAACATTACTGGGGAGGCCGGGAGCAGCCCCGGAGCGTATGATGACAGATTCAGCGGAGGATATTGCCATGAAGCCACAGGCCATCTTCGAACCCATCATCCTGGACGCCCGGCCTTCGTCGTTGCTGGTAGCCGGCAGTGCGGCTGAAGTGACCGCCGGGGCATGGCAGTCGTCAGCACAGGCCATCCGGGTAGATGTACTGGTCCACAGCCAGGGTGAGCTTACCGGCGAAAGCGCAGGGCCCCACGACCTGGCCCTTATCTCGGATACGCTGGAAGCCATGGACCGGACCACGGGGACGCTGCTGCTGGGGCAACTGCGTAACCTGGGTAACCGGCGTATCGCCGTTCTGGTGGAAAACGCCAGTGGCTGGCGGCTGACCGATTTCCTGGCCCTGGGTTTCACCCGCCAGGCCGTTGGAGACGAAGGCACCAGCCACAGTCTGTATACCTACAACATCGACACCTACAACCACAAGCGGGACTGGAACAACCCGAAATACTGGGCCAACCCGGAAATGTGGGACAAGGCCCGGTGGTAAAGGCCCTGTCGCCAACCCGTCACAAAAATCTCATGTCGCCGTCATAGTCTGACGGCACCCTGATCAACAGGCTCCCGACGGAGTCCGAAACACCCAGCGCATCCGGAAGTGGGCACCCCGCTGGCGCCGACAGCGCAGGATGATTACATAAAGCCCTATACCGTGCGGGAAATCGATGGCGCACGGGTGGGTATCATTGGCATCGATATCGCCAACAAGACCCGCAACAGCTCCAGTCCCCTTGAAACCACCGAGTTCCTGGATGAACAGGCAACCGCACAGGCAATGATCGACGAACTGACCGGGAGCGGCATCAACAAGATTATCCTGCTGACCCACTACCAGTATCAGAACGACCTTGAGCTGGCCAACAGGCTAAGCGGGGTCGATGTCATTATCGGCGGCGACTCCCACTCACTCCTTGGCGACTTTTCCGCCTATGGCCTGGAAAGCTCCGGCCCCTACCCGACCCTGACTACCAACGCAGACGGCGACCAGGTCTGCGTCGCCCAGGCCTGGCAGTATTCCTGGGTCGTAGGCGAGTTGAGTGTGGAGTGGAACGACGAAGGGGTTGGTCAGTCGTGTAACGGTGTCCCCCACCTGCTGCTGGATGAGCCACTGGTTCGCGAAGACGCGAACGAGGAGGAATACGAGCTTACAGGCGCCGAAATACGCTCGGTGCTCAACGAGGCCGTCGACTACGCCCACACTGACTCCAGTGGCGCCTACCCCTATGCCGCTGGCCTGCGCTGGTACGTAGACATGAATCGCAGCGCCGGCACAAGACTGCACGATATCGAGTATCGGGAGCGTAACGAAGGAGCCTGGCTGCCGCTGAACGACGACACCCACCTGACCGTGGTCAGTAAGCCTTCCATGGACGAATACTCCACACAAAACTATACGGCCGCGCCGTAACCCGAACTGGCCGGGGACCATGCGGGTTCCCGGCCAACCTGGCATTCAGGGCAGGGCCACCGCCTCGAAACGGGCCAGCCCATGGCCCTGGTCATCCAGCAGCTTGAGCACCTTGCCTTCCAGGAACACCCCGGCCGTATCGGCAAATACGTCGTAAAGCACAGTTTCATAGCTGTCGTCCGGGCACGCCATACGGGTGCTGGCCATGGAATCGAACAGCAGGTTGGCACCAGTGACTGTGTACTCACCCACGAACCGGTTGCAACCGCTGAAGCCATTCACCTTGCCGTCGTCCCGAAAGATCATATGGGGCTCGCCCTGCTCTCCCTGCGGGACGTCCACCGCGTTGCCCTGAAGCTCCATCAGCTTCCAGTAGGTGTTGGTCAGGGGTGCTGTGGGCACAGGTCCACCCTGCTGTGAGCCAGGTCCGGAGGCACAGGCCGCCAGCAATGCCAGGCAACCGAGCACGATAATCCGACCAGCTACGCTCATTCCATTCATGGTTGGTAACCCTCCTGAGTCTGCGGCCCGGGCCGCCCGTTCGAAAACGCCATCATACCAGTGCCGACACTCAACCGTCCGTGGTCGGGATGACAATCCTGCAAACCATTCACTTGCAGGCAACCAGTCCGGCATCGCATGGGGTGTTTCCGGCCTGTACCCCACCTTGTAATTTTGGGGTAAGCACCCGCAATATTCCCGTGTATCGATCGGGTGCTAGAATCCTTGAAAGGCGACCGATCACCTTTCACCGAAGTTCAGCTTCGCGTGATGCCCGCCTACCCACTCTTCAGCAAACACGAGGATGCCATGGCAGCCATCAGCCAGGAGCGCGCCCGGGAGGAACTTGACCGGGAAAGCAGCAAGGTAAACCAGGACGACATCGAGACCCTGCTGGAACGGCAGAAAAAGATCGAAGCCAAGGTGCAGGCCGGGGGCAAGCTTGAGCGGTTTTCCACGGATATCCGCCTGATGTTCTCGCTGCTGCGGGATTACTGGAACGGCCGCTACCGGCAGGTTCCCTGGAAAAGCGTGGCGGCCATAGCCGGCGCCCTGCTCTATGTACTGAACCCACTGGACCTGATTCCCGATGTGCTGATCGGCTTTGGCCTGCTGGACGATGCCGGCGTGGTAGCCCTCTGCCTGAAAATGGTGGAGTCAGACCTGCACCGCTACGCCGCCTGGAAGGAGCTGGACGCCGAGGCCGCCGCCAGCGCCTGAGTACCGGCTTGACGTGCATCAACGCCCAGGCGGTGGTGATAACGTAGTGTGTCCACAGGCCGGTTTACCGGAATCTGTCCAACAGCTACCAGGGCCCACCATGGATTTTGATTATTCCGAAGACGCCCGCCAGGTCCAGGACCTGATGCGACGGTTCATGAAAAAACACGTCCTGCCACGCAACAGCGATTGGTTGCGCAGCGCAGAGGATGGCGTCTACCCACTGGACATTATCGAACCCATCAAGGCCCAGGCCCGGGAAGACGGTCTCTGGAACCTGTTCCTGCCGGAGCTGAAAGACCACGAGCCGGGCACGCCCATGTCCAACCTGGACTATGCCCCACTGGCCGAGATCATGGGCCGGCTGCCCTGGGCCGCTGAGCTATTCAACTGCAGTGCGCCGGACACCGGCAATATGGAACTTCTGCACCGGTTCGCCACCGATGAGCAGTACGAGACCTGGCTGAAACCCCAGCTGGACGGCACCATTCGCTCCTGCTTCGCCATGAGTGAGCCGGACACGGCCTCCTCCGACGCCACCAATATCAGCACGACCATCCGGCGCGACGGTGACGAGTACGTCGTAGACGGCCGCAAGTGGTTCATCACCGGCGCCAATCACCCCAACTGTCGATTTGCCATTGTGCTGGGCCGTTGCGATGACGGCCCCGGTGACAACCGCCACCACGAACACTCCATGGTCATCGTGCCCATGGATGCTCCCGGCCTGGAGGTGGTCCGCAACATTCCCATCATGCAGCACCACTCCCCGGAGGGGCATTGCGAGATCGCCTTCCGCAACGTGCGGGTACCGGCAAGGAACTTGCTGGGCAAACCCGGCGAAGGCTTTGCCATGGCCCAGGCGCGCCTGGGTCCGGGCCGGGTCCACCATTGCATGCGCACCATCGGTCAGTGCGAACTGGCACTGGAGATGATGACCGAACGCTCCCTGGAACGGCGCACCTTTGGCAAGTTTCTCAGTGAGTTTGAGAACGTCAGGGACTGGATCGCCGAGTCGCGGCTGGAAATCGACCAGGCCCGCCTGCTGGTGTTACAGGCGGCCTGGAAAATGGATCAGTACGGTAACCAGGCGGCGCGGGTGGACGTATCCGCCATCAAACTGGTGGCCGCACGCCTTCAGACCCGTGTCGTGGACCGGGCCATGCAGGTATTCGGCGCCATGGGACTGACGCCTGATACCCCCCTAGCCTACCTGTGGACCTGGGGCCGTGCCCTGCGCTTCCTCGACGGCCCGGATGAGGTGCACCTGCGCACCGTGGCCCGGGCCGAGATCGAGAAGGCGAAGGAGCACCGGGGCTCAACGGCGGCTTACTACAACCTCCGCTGAGCCCCTGATACCCGTCAGGGTATGGCTGCCGGGCAGCCTTACTCTGCGGGCGCCGTACCTCGCTCTTCGGCAAAGTTGATGTAGAAATCCAGGCTGCCCGGATTGGCCATGGCATCCGGGCTCGCCACCTGGGACAGGGGCTTGCCCAGCAAGAGCTTGCGGATGGGCAGCTCCATTTTCTTGCCGGTCAGCGTGTAGGGAATCTCCGCTGTCGGGATGATCTCATTGGGCACGTGACGGGCTGACAGGTTGTCCCGGATCGCTGCACGAATCCTCCCCTTCAGGTCATCATCCAGGGTGACACCTTCACGCAACACCACGAACAGCGGCATGTAGGATTCCCGCCCCAGGTATTCCAGGTCCACGATCAGTGAGTCCATGACCTCCGGGATCTCTTCCACTACCCGGTAGATTTCACCGGTACCCATGCGTACGCCCTGGCGGTTGATAGTGGTATCCGAACGGCCATAGATGATGGCGCCACCCCGTGGGGTAATACGAATCCAGTCACCATGGCGCCAGATGCCCGGATAGGTATCGAAGTAGCTGTCGTGATAGCGATGGCCGCCTTCGTCGCCCCAGAAGTACAGGGGCATGGAGGGCATGGGCCTGGTAACCACCAGCTCACCTACCTCGTCTTCCAGCGGCTTACCGTCCTCGTCAAACGCATAGACCGCCGTACCCAGGGTGCAGCACTGCATCTCACCGGCGTACACCGGCATGATCGGGTTACAGCCCACATAGAAAGCCGCAACATCGGTACCACCGCTGATAGGTGCCACCAGCACGTCATCGCCGATTTCGTTCATGATCCACTTGTAGCCTTCATCCGGCAGTGGTGAGCCGGTGGAGCCCACGGAATGGATCCGGCTCAGGTCGGCGTAGTCCCGCGGGTGAATCTCGGCCTTCTTGCAGTTGAGGAAGTAGGCGGCGCCTGCGCCGAAGAAGGTCACCCCGGCTTCCCCGGCAAACCGCCAGAGGGTGCCCAGGTCCGGATAGCCCGGGTTGCCGTCGTAGATACAGATGGTCGAGCCCAGCAGCAAACCGCCAATCTGGGCGTTCCACATGATCCAGCCGGTGGTGGTGAACCACAGGTAGCGGTCATCCGGCTGCAGGTCCATATGCAGCCCCTGACCCTGCAGCCCCTCCAGCAGGGCGCCACCATGGCTGTGCACAATGGGTTTGGGCATGCCGGTAGTGCCGGAGGAGTAAACCACCCACAGGGGATGGTCGAAGGGCAGCTGTTCGAAGCTCATAGGCTCTTCGTGGGCCAGCATGTCCGACCAGGGTACGCTGTTTTCCATGGTCACCCCGGTATCCAGGTACGGCAGCAACACGACCTGCTCCAGGGTGGGCAGCTCTTCCCGTAACTGGCTGACTACCTCCATGCGGCTGAAATCCTTGCCACCGTAGCGATAGCCGTCCACGGCAATCATTACCTTGGGATCGATCTGGCGGAACCGGTCAATCACGCTGCGGGTGCCCATATCCGGCGAGCAGCTGGACCAGATGGCGCCGATACTGGCGCAGGCGTAGAAAGCCACCACTGCCTCCGGAATGTTGGGCAGGTAGGCCACCACGCGGTCACCGGATGTAACCCCCATCTGTCGCAGGCCATGGGCAAAGGACGCGACCTGTTTCTTCAGGTCACCCCAGGAAAGCTCCTGCAGCTCGCGAGTCTCGGACCGGGAGATGATCGCAGGGCGCCCGGGCTCATCCTCATGGAAGCGGAATGCCTGCTCGATCATGTTTATCCGGGCGCCCTCAAACCAGGTGGCGCCTGGCATGCGGTCGCCGTCCAGCACCCGGGAATAAGGGGCCGAATGCCGGATATCGAAATAGTCCCAGAACGCAGCCCAGAAATCTTCCAGGTGATCTACGGACCACTGCCAGAGCGCACTGTAATCGTCAAAATTCTGGTCTTTGTGTGTGTTCAGCCACTGCATGAAATCGTGCATGAGGCTGCGCTCGATACGAGCCTGGTCGGGTTGCCAGAGGCATTCGGGGGTCTGGTCTGTCATGGGCGGGTCTCCATTTATTATTGACTGTCATAGGTAGACATCAGATTGCGATCGGGGGCGGCACCTGCCAACTTGTGGTACAAGCGCTCGCTATAATGGGTGACATACTATCGGATAAACAGGGCCTGAGCTCAATGTCAAAATCCACCCACGCACTCCTGATCCACACGTATCAGGCCATTCTGGATGACCTGGATAAAGGGCGGGGAGCAAGCGAACTCTCCAGGCATCTTTCCGAGGCCGAATCACTCTCCCTCAGCCTGGAGGAAAAGTCTGATCTGCTCGAAGCTGTCGGAAAAGCCATCAACCTGGCCCAACGGAACGAGCAATATCAGCTCAACGAACGCTCGCTTCGGGCCGTATCAGAAAGCGCTGAAACACTCACCGAACTGAAGGACCCGGAAGCGGTCCTTAACAGCATCGTGACTCGCGGGCGCAAGTTGCTACGCAGTGATATTGCCTGGCTGGCCGGGCAAGCCCCGGACAAGGAGGGAAGGATTCTGGCCACTGATGGCGTCTACACCGAGCTTATCAAGGATCTCAGAGGGCCCGGGGAAGCAGGCATCGCCGGCCATGTGCGAAACTCCCGGTCAGCCTTTACTACCCGCAACTACCTGACGGAAGACCAGTTCATCCATGATCCCCTGATGGACAGGGCCATGGCAGAAGAGGGAATCCAGTCGGTACTGTCCGTGCCGATCATGTCGAACTCCGTGGTCATCGGTGTCCTGTTCGTTGCCGACCGTTACGAGCGGTTCCATCAGCCCTGGGAGATTTCCGTACTCGGCACCCTAGCCGCCCATGCTTCCGTAGCGATCCGCAATGCGCAAATCTTCGAACAGAAGCAGCACGCCCTCAGGTACGCCGAGCAGGCAAACCGGGAGCTGCAGGACAAGGTAGCCATGCTGGAGCATGCCACCGACGCCCATGAGAAACTGACCTCCCGGATCGCCAGGGGCGGCAGCCAGCCGGACATGATCCGCCTGGTCGCCGACCTGCTCGATGGTGAACTCGGATTTATCGACCCCATGGGATCCGTCACCTTTGCCGTCCCGGCAAGCGCCCTGCCGTTCTTCGAAACCATCACCCTGAACAGCCAGTCCAGCAGGCCGATGAACAAAGCCATCGAAGCCAGCCGGCTGACGGGTCGCTCAGTGACCCTGGATAACCACCAGCACATCCTCAACCTGATGGCTGTTTCAAGTGGCAATGATCACCTGGGGTCGCTGCTTATCCGCACCCAGGCTCCGTTATCCGGTCACCAGACCCGGATCTTCGAGCGTTCGTCCACCGCGCTTGCAGTACTGAACCTGCTTGAGGAAAAGAAGACCGCCTCTGACCTGCTCGACATCAGGACCACCATTGCCAACCTTCTGGACCCGAAAGACCCGGCCCGGCCACCCACCAGAACCCAGGCCCTGAAAATCGGCCTCGACACACAGTCCCCGATGGTGCTGGCGGTGATTGCCCTTGAGCCGTCAAAGGTTCATTTTTTCCTGAAAAAGATCAATAAACGACTGAAGCCCCTGTCCGGGGTGGCGACGGAAATCGACGGCCGGATCGTCCTGCTGTTTAACCAGAACGATACCCAGGCTATCCGGCGCCTCCTTCATGAACACATGAGTAACGAGCCCACCTGGACCGGACTGACGGCCCTCTCCCACCCCATCAGGCAGCCAGAGGACCTACCCGGTGAGTATCGGCTGGCGATACAGTCGCTGCACGTCGCGAAGCACCTGGGGCGCAACAACGGGACATTTTTCTACCATGAGTACGCTATATATACGCCATTGCTCGGCAACAGGACGCCGGTGGATGTGGCAGCCTTTATCCGGGCAACGATTGGCGAACTCATCGAATCGGACCGTGCCAGGAAAACAGAGCTGGTCCGAACCCTGCAGATATTCATGAGCGAGCAGCAGAATGCCAGGGCTACCGCCCGCAAGCTGAAGCTCCACGTCAACACCATTCATAACCGGCTTGACGCCATCAACGCCATACTGGGTCCGTGGCAGCAGGATAACCGGTCGCTGGAGATCCAGCTGGCACTGCGGCTGTACAGCCTGAGGAAAAAAGCCGGCAGGTAAGAGCAGAAAGCACGGCAGCCCCGCCACCCTCCCGCCGGCTTCCTGCCCGGGAACACCGGTATCAGCTGACTCGCGGAGGCGTGGCAGAAAAACCACTGTGACTCTCACACATATCTGGTCGCCCAAAAATGTAACTGACTCACATTGTCAGCCCGGACAGAGTTGCTTATGGTCCGGGGTCGGCGCCCATGGCACCGAAGCCCCCAAAAACAACGACAACAAACAAGGAAGCAGCAATGAAGAACATCAATTTGAAATTGCCAGGCCTTGCGGCTGGCTGTCTGGCCATCACGCTGATCGCCGGTTGCGGAGGCAGCTCTTCCTCAAGCGATAAACCAATGGCCTGTACAGACCTGGAAGGACTGGAGATTCCCGCCGGGGAAATAGCCCTGGCAACCTCCGGCGGCACCATTACAGCCGCAGAAGTTGTGGAAGCCAGTGGCAGCGGCGCTGCGGCCATACCGGAGCACTGCCTTGTTTCCGGAAGCATCGCGCCAGTCGACCCCGAAGCACCCGACATTCTTTTCCAGGTGGCACTGCCAGCCGACTGGAACTCGAAGGCACTCATGTTTGGCGGGGGCGGCTTTAACGGCACCATTCCGGCCATTACCGCTAACGTTCCCCAGAGCGCCCCTGATGCGCTGACACCCCTCGGTCGTGGCTATGCCACCTTCGCCAGCGACTCCGGCCATCAAGCCAACGAATATGGCTCACAAGACGGACGCTGGGGGCTCAACGACGAAGCGGTGCGCAACTTTGGCGGCGAAGCCCTCAAGAAAACCCGCGATGCTGCCGTTTTTGTTGTAGGCAAGCGATACGCCAGTGAACCCGAGAAGAGCTATTTCGCAGGCGGCTCCACCGGTGGACGCGAGGCCCTGACCAGCATCCAGAGATGGCCAGACGACTGGGACGGCGCTATCGCCTGGTATCCAGCCTGGAACAACATGTCGGCATGGCTGGCCGGACAACATATCAGCCTGGCCTTGGCCGAATCCGGGGCCTACCCCAACTCCGCCAAACGCCAGCTGCTGCTGGACGCCGCTCTCGAATCCTGCGATGCCCTGGACGGGCTCGAGGACGGCATAATCGGTGACCAGCGCCAGTGCAACGATAACTTCGACCCTGACACCGCAACTATCAATGGCAATTCGCTACGATGCGCCAGCGGAAATGACGAAGGGAACCACTGCCTGTCCGATGCCCAGATCACCGCACTAAAGGCCATGAACGATGGCGTAGAGTTCAAGTTTGATCTGGCCAACGGTGAAACCGGCTACCCCGGCAGCAACGTCTGGGGTGCAGACCTTGGCATCACTACAATCGATACACCGGTACAGCCGGTTGTTGTGTTCCTCGCCCTGGGCACCAGCCAGCCTGCCATGCCAATGCCACCCACGGCGCCTTACCTGAGTGTGCTGGTGGACCAGTGGGTCCGGTATTCCGTGGCGCAGGACGCCAATTTCAATTCCTTCGACTTCGACCCGATCGAGCCCCGACCGGAATTTGCCGAGCGCATCAGCAAGCTGAGCATTCTTTTTAACGCCGGCACCGACATCTCCGGGTTTGCGGAAAAAGGTGGTAAGCTGCTGCTGGCCCATGGCCTCTCGGACATTCTGGTCAGCTCAAGGGCCACCGAAATTTATTACGAACGACTGGTGGAGCAGATGGGCCAGCAGGATGTGGACAGTTTTGTTCGCTACTACGAGGTTCCCGGGTTCGGGCACGGGGCAAGCTCCTTCTTCAACGCAACCTGGGATTCGCTCTCAGCGCTGGAGGAGTGGGCGGAGCAGGACATCGCCCCGAAAAACCAGATCACCATGGACACTGTCGGCATAGCCGGTCGTACACGGCCACTGTGTGACTATCCGGCCTGGCCGGAATACATTGATGGCGGGGACCCGCTTTCAGCCACTTCATTTAAATGCGTGGAATGACAAGTCGTCCGGCGCCAGAGACGAGAGTCAGGCGCCGGCCATGACACACAGAGTCGGGCGGTCGCAACGATGCTGCTTGCGGCCGAACAGCCCCCAGGACTTGCCTGGAGCCGCCGGCTACAGTAAATATTAGGTAAACGCGGCTTCACTGGTTGAACTGGTTGAGTAATTCAACTATACCTTTGATTCGAGGGGCAAAACGCAACTGCCTGAATCCATCACCAATTCCGGGAGGTATTTTCATAGTAAAAAATAATGAAAGTCCAGATTGAATAGAACAAGCGCTCGCTATACAGTCTGAACCACTAAGCAACAAATACAAGAAGACAGCTGCCATGCTGGCAGCGAATATCAGGAGAAAATCATGCTACGAAACAAGAAGACCGGCCTGTTCACCGGCACCATGATCGGCCTTTCCATGGCCATTTCATCCATCACCTATGCGCAGGATGGTCCCATCCGCATTTCCTACATCGAGCCGCTGTCCGGGCCCTTCGCCAACGTGGGTGACCAAGGCCTGAAGCATTTCCGGTTTGCTGCAGAGAAGATGAATGAGCAGGGTGGCATCCTTGGCCGCGACATTGAGATCGTTGCCATGGATAACAAGCAAAGCCCCTCTGAGTCAGTGCAGCTGATCCAGCGCTCTGTCGACGACGGTATCAAGTTCGTCACTCAGGGCAACGGCTCCAACGTGGCCGGTGCCATGGTCGAAGCGGTGGATCGCAACAACCGTCGTAACGAAGACAACAAGGTTCTGTACCTGAACTACGCCGCGGTAGATCCGGCCCTCACCAATGAGCGCTGCAGCTTCTACCACTTCCGCTTTGATGCCGCCTCCGACATCAAGCTGGAAGCACTGTCCAACTACATGAAGACTCGCGATGACGACATCGACAAGATCTTCCTGATCAACATGGACTACTCACACGGCCAGTTCATCTCCAAGCGCATGAAGGAGCTGGTGGACGAGAAAGGCCTCGACGCCGAGGTGGTCGGCGACGTCATGCACCCGATTGGCCAGGTGCGCGACTTCTCTCCCTATGTCTCCCGTATCCAGCAGTCCGGTGCTGATACCGTAGTATCCGGCAACTGGGGTAACGACCTGTCCCTGCTGGTTCGCGCCATCGACAGTGCCGGCCTGGACGTCAACATCTACACCTACTATGGCGGTGGCCTTGGCACGCCTGCAGCGGTTGGTCCACGCGGTGAAGACAAACTCCACCAGATCACCGAATGGCACGCTGACGTCAACGTCGACGAAGGTCTGGAGGACTACGAGAAGTGGTTCCAGGAGTTCAAGGAGCGCTACCCGGAGATCGACTGGTACTACCACCGCATCTACAACCAGATGCACATGCTGAAAGCGGCCATCGAGGAAGTGGGTAACGCCGAGGATATCGACGCTATCGCCAAGGCCCTGGAAGGCATGGAATTCGATTCGCCCACCGGCACAGTGACCATGCGCGCTCAGGACCACCAGATCCTGCAGCCCATGTACCTGTCTGTAATGGACACCGAGGCCAAGTACGATGCCGATAATTCCGGCGTTGGCTTCCGTACTGTCGCCAACATCCCGGTAGAACAGGCTACGGTTGATACCACCTGCGACATGAGACGTCCGTAAGCCCCAGCCATACTCCGGTGGCGCAATGCCACCGGAGCTTTTCAGAACAATAAACCAGGATTCGTCTCACCATGCTCGAAACCATCGCTTATTCGATCTTCAATGGCGTGCTCTACGGTACGCTGCTGTTCATGATGTCCAGCGGCCTGACCCTGATCTTCGGGATGATGGGTGTCTTGAACTTTGCCCACGCCAGCTTTTATATGCTTGGCGCCTACTTCGCCTACACCTTCGGCCTGGGAACCGGGTTCTGGGTGGCGCTTTTCCTCGCACCCATCGCTGTCGGTGTCATGGGTGCGCTGGTTGAACGCTATGGCCTGCGCCGGGTTCACCAGTACGGTCACGTACCGGAACTGCTCTTCACCTTCGGCCTCGCCTACGTCATCGAGGAGCTGGTCGCTCTGTTCTGGGGCACCGTGCCGGTTGCCTACAAGGCCCCTGCTGCCCTGAATACCACCGCATTCACCATGTTTGGCCTGGATTACTCCTGGTTCAAGGTCTTCATCCTGCTGGTCGCCGTTGCCATGTTTATCGGCCTGTGGGTTCTGATAAAGAAAACCCGTGCCGGCCTGATCATCCAGGGCGCCCTGTCCCGCCCGGATATGGTTGGTGCACTGGGTCATAACGTACCGATGGTCTTTACCCTCGTATTCGCCTTTGGTTGCGCACTGGCTGGTCTTGGTGGCGTCGTCGGAGGTATTCACTTTGTCACCGACCCCGGCATGGCGTTCATGATGGGGCCAATTGTCTTCGTGGTGGTGGTACTGGGTGGCCTTGGCTCGGTTCCCGGGGCACTGGTGGCCTCACTGATCATAGGGATCCTGCAGACCTTCTTCCTGTCAGTGAACTTCTCCCTGGCCGACAGTATCGGCGCGCTGGGTATCGAGGACTCCGGCTTCTTCGGTGTGCTCTGGCATATGGAAGCCACCCGTATTGCCCCCGTACTTCCGTTCCTGCTGCTGGTACTGACCCTGATCTTCAGACCTCGCGGCCTGTTCGGGAAGCGTGAAGCATGACCACCACAACAACAATGCAACAGGAAACCAAATCTATGGCTACCAATACCGCAGCAGGGGGAACCAACCTGCTGAAGTTATGGCCCTGGGTGGTCGTACCGCTTGTGGCGATCGTGCTGCCCTTCATCTTTGATTCGGGCCATGCCATCAACCTGCTCAGCCATATGGGCGTGGCGATCATCTTCGCCCTGTCCTATAACATGCTGCTGGGCAATACCGGTCTGCTGTCCTTCGGGCACGCGGTCTATTACGGTCTGGGCGCCTTCGTAGCCATGCACCTGCTGCGCAGCATCAATGACGCTGGCGGCGAAGGCCTGCCCCTTGAACTGCTGCCCGTGGTCGGTGCTGGCGCCGGCCTGTTCTTCGGTATCATCTTCGGCACCTTCTCGGTTCGTCGGGCTGGCGTCGTGTTTGCGATGATCACCCTGGGCCTGGGTGCCCTGGTGCACTCCAGCTCACTGATGTTCACCGACTTCTTCGGTGGTGAGGCCGGCCTGTTCGGCTACCGGGACGAAGCACCGTCGCTGTTTGGCGTGGACTACGCCCCCAGCCGTAACGTGTACTTCCTGGTGGTGGCCTGGACGTTTATTGCCGCTATTCTGATCTACCTGCTCAGGAAAACCCCACTGGGCTGGATGGCAAACGCCGTGCGGGACAACCCGGAACGGGCGCAGTTTGTGGGCTACAACCCGACCATCGTGCGATTCATCCAGTTCGCCCTGTCAGCCATGTTTGCCGGCCTTGCTGGTGGCCTTTTCGTGATCACCGACGAGATCGTCAACGACGAAGCAGTAAACGCACTCACATCCGGTGCCGTATTGCTGGGCACCTATATCGGCGGCATCGGCTACTTCATTGGCCCGATCGTGGGCGGCACGCTGGTGACCTTCCTGGAAAGCTCCCTCTCCACCTACACCGAGGCCTGGGTGCTGTATTTCGGCCTGATGTTCATCGCCATCGTCATGTTTGCTCCGATGGGTCTGGTAGGTATCGTCCATACCCAGTACCTCAGCTGGAAAGCGGGCGGCTGGAAAGGCAACACCGGTGCCCGGCTGTATATCCTGCTGACCGGCCTGGTAGGCATCTTTGGCCTGATCTGCGTGATCGAGCTGGCCTACCACTACTTCCGTAGCTGGGACCCGAGCGCTCCCTTCGCCCTGATGGGTGTCACCGTTGATGCCACCAACGCCCTGCCCTGGCTGGTGTCCTTTGGTATCGCCATCATCGGTTTCGGGCTGATGCTGTTCCACGGCAACCCGATGCTCAAGCGTAAACTCGACGCCAAGTCAGACGGAGGTAAGGCATGACTACCCGTAACGCACTCGAACTCAAGGGCGTAAAGAAGAACTTCGGGCGCGCCGAGATCATCCGCGGCCTGAACCTCGAGGTTCATGAACACGAACGCCACGTCATCATCGGCCCTAATGGCGCCGGCAAGTCCACCATGTTCAACCTGATCAGTGGACGGATGAAAGTGTCCGATGGCTCTATCAAGCTTTTCGGTAATGACATCCATAACCTGCCGGCCCATAAGGTCAACCGCATGGGCCTGAGCCGCAGCTTCCAGGTAACCAACCTGTTCCAGAACATGACAGTGATGCAGAACCTGCGTTGCTCGCTGCTCTGGTCGGAAGGCCACAAATACGCTTTCTGGAAGAGTGTCATGGGCCAGAAGGCGGTGACGGAGCGGGCCTATGAACTGGCCGAGCGCCTGAACCTGACCGAGCAAGCCGAGGTACCAGCCTCCCTGCTCACCTACGCCCAGCAACGGTCACTGGAGATCGGCTGCACCGTCGCTTCCGGTGCCAAGGTGATCCTGCTGGACGAGCCCACAGCGGGCATGAGCCGTACCGAAGCCAACGACGTCATCCAGCTGATCCAGCGCATGACCGGCGAAAACACCCTGGTGGTGGTAGAGCACGACCTGAGCGTGGTCTTCGAACTGGCAGACCGCATTTCCGTACTGGTGTATGGCGAAATCATCGCCACCGGCACCCCGGAAGAAATCCGCAACAACGCGGCCGTTCAGGAAGCCTATCTCGGTACGGAGGTCCACTGATGCTCAAGATCCAGGATTTACACGCCTACTATGGCAAGAGCCACGTGCTTCGTGGCGCCAACATGACCGTCAACCGGGGCGAGATCGTCAGCCTGCTGGGCCGAAACGGGGTCGGGCGATCCACCCTGTGCAAGGCGGTGATGGGCCTGGTGCCACCGGTGGGGCATATCGAGTTCGATGGCAATACCATCAGCGGCAAGCAGTCTCATGAAATTGCCCACGTCGGCATTGGCTATGTCCCGGAAGACCGCGCCATTTTCCCCGGCCTTTCCGTACTGCAGAACCTCGAGCTGGGCATGAAGAAAAAGGGCCAGACCGGTGAGAAGTGGACCCTCGACAAGGTCTACGAGTGGTTCCCCCGCCTCAAGGAGCGGGAGCATACCCCGGCCGAGGTGCTGTCCGGTGGTGAGCAACAGATGCTCAGCATGTTCCGCGCCCTGATGGGAGATCCCCAGTGCATACTGGTGGACGAACCCACCGAGGGCCTGGCGCCCAAGGTAGTCGCCGACGTGGCCGCCATCCTCAAACAGATGGCAAACGATGGCCTGGCGGTGCTGCTGGTAGAGCAGAAGCTGTCCATCGCCCTGGACATTGCTGACCGTATCTACATCATGGGGGATGGCAACATCGTCTACGAAGGCACCCCGGAAGAGCTGAAAAACAACCCCGAAATCCGCAAAGAATGGCTGGAGGTCTAGGAAGCAGCCCACCCGGAGCAGCTCGCCCCGGGTGGGCTGCCCCGGAAACTGTCAATGGCAAAACTGCTTAACGATCGCGATCTCGAATTCCAACTCTACGAAGTCCTCGACACCGAATCCCTGCTGCAACGGCCCCGCTACGCGGAGCATGACCGTGCCATCTTCGATGCCACGCTCAACACCGCACGGGACATAGCCGCCGAGTATTTCGCGCCCCACAATCAAAAGGGGGATGCCAACGAACCCACGTTCGATGGTAAAAAAGTCACCCTGATCCCGGAAACCCAGCCGGCCTGGAATGCTTTCGCCGAAGCCGGTTTCCTGGCATCCCACCATGATTTCGACGACGGCGGCTCACAGCTGCCGGAAGTGGTGCTGCGGGCCAGCATGGCCTATTTCAACGCCGCTAACGTCTCCAGCACCGCCTACTCGTTTCTCACCATCGGCGCCGCCAACCTGCTCAAAAGCTTTGGCAGCGACGAGCTGAAGGACAAGTACCTGCCGGCCATGCTCGATGGCCGCTACAGCGGCACCATGGCATTGACCGAGCCGGGGCAGGGCTCTGCCCTCGGCGACCTTCGCACCATGGCGAAGCCGGCCGATGATGGCAGCTATCGCCTGTTCGGCAACAAGATGTACATCTCCGGTGGCGACCACGAACTCACCGACAACATCGTCCACATGGTGCTGGCCCGCATTGAGGGCGCACCGGCCGGCGTTCGCGGTATCTCCCTGTTCCTGGTACCCAAGTTCCACGTTAACAACGACGGCACCCGGGGCGACCGCAACGACGTCGCCCTGGCCGGCCTGCTGCACAAGATGGGCTACCGGAACACCACCTCCACCGTACTGAACTTTGGCGAAAAAGACGGTGCGGTTGGCTACCTGGTGGGCGAGCCCAACAAGGGTCTGGGCTACATGTTCCAGATGATGAACGAAGCCCGCATCGGTGTCGGCCTGGGCGCGGCCGCCATGGGTTACCAGAGCTACCTGGAAGCCCTGGACTATGCCCGCGACCGCCCACAGGGCCGCCTGCCCGGCAACAAGAACCCGGACGCCCCCCAGGTCAAGATCGTTGAACACGCGGATGTGCGCCGCATGCTGCTGATGCAGAAGGCCTACGCCGAAGGTAGCCTGGCCCTGTGCCTGTACGCAAGCACCCTGGTGGAAGATGCCAGCACAGCAGCAGATGACAGTGAACGCAAGGCCGCCGCTGAGCTGCTTGACCTGATCACCCCCATGGTCAAGACCTGGCCGTCCAAGTACGGCGTCATCGCCTCAGACCTCGGTATCCAGGTTCTCGGTGGCGCCGGCTATACCCGGGAATACCCGCTTGAGCAGCTTTACCGGGACAACCGCCTGAACCCCATCCACGAAGGCACGGAAGGCATCCAGGGCATCGACCTGCTGGGCCGCAAACTGGGCCCCAAAGGCGGCGACGGCTACGCCGAATTCCAGCATCGCATCCAGGCTACCCTGGATGAAGCCGCCAACCTGGACACCTGCGGGCCGCTGGCCAGCCAGCTGACGCAAGCACTGAACACCCTCAAGTCGGTAACCTCTGAGCTTCAGAAGCAACTGGCGGCGGACCCGGACCACGGTCTGTCCAACGCCACCATGTACCTGGACATGTTCGGCAAGGTACTGGTGGGCTGGATCTGGCTCAAGCAGGCCATGGCGGCCGAGAAGGCCCTGACTGCCGGCGCGTCCGGTTCGGAAGAACAGTTCTACCAGGGCAAGGTCCATGCGGCCCGCTATTTCATGAACTGGGAACTGGCTCCGCTCGAAGGCTACGCCCGGCTGCTGGCTAACGGCAACCGCGACAACCTGGATATGGAGAACGACTGGTTCTGATGTTCGCCAGGTTTTGAGTTTGCCCTCCGGAGTCAGGGGGGCCGGGCACTTTTTCCGGGACACACCGTAAATACGTCCCTGTAGGCTCGTCGAAAAGGTCCATCTTTTCGACGGTCCCGGAAAAAGTGCCCGGCCCCCCTGCCTCTCGACCTTGTGCAAGCCGCATCTTCGCCAAGCCCTCTACTCGGATATTCAAAGGAAAACATCATGACAAGTCCCCAAGACCACTACACCCCGGAACAGCAAAAAGCCCTGGACCATGTAAAACAGGCCGAGAAAGTCGCGAGCGACATCCCCGGCATCAGCCCGGATATTCAGCTGCGCCCCATCATGAAAGTGGCCGTTATCGGCGCCGGCACCATGGGCGGTGGTATTGCCATGAACTATGCCAACGCCGGCATCCCGGTGGTCATGCTGGAACTCAAGCAGGAAGCCCTGGACAAGGGCCTGGAGATCATCCGCAAGAACTACCAGCGCACCGTCACCAAGGGCAAACTCAGCCAGGAAGAAATGGACCAGCGCATGGCCCTGCTCTCAGGCACCCTCAGCTACGACGACCTGGGTGATGCCGACCTGGTGATCGAGGCTGTCTTCGAGAGCATGAACGTCAAGAAGCAGGTGTTCGGCACCCTCGACAAGGTGTGCAAGCCCGGCGCCATCCTCGCCTCCAACACCTCCACCCTGGACGTGGACCAGATTGCTGCATCTACCAACCGTCCCCAGGACGTTATCGGCCTGCACTTCTTCAGCCCGGCTAACGTGATGCGGCTGCTGGAAATCGTTCGTGGAGAGAAAACCGCTGACGATGTGCTGGCCACCTGCCTGAATATGGCTGAGACTATCAAAAAGGTCGCGGTGGTTTCCGGGGTCTGCTTCGGCTTTATCGGCAACCGCATGCTTGAACCCTACGCCCGTGAAGCCCACCGCCTGGTACTGGAAGGCGCGACCCCGGCCCAGGTGGACGGCGTGATGACCTCCACCGGCCTGGCCATGGGTGTACTGTCCATGTACGACCTGGCCGGTATCGACGTGGGCTACCTGGTACGGGAATCCCGCCGGGATGAAATCAGCCAGGACCCGGGCTACTGCAAACTGGCGGACGAGCTCTATCACCTGGGCCGTTACGGTCAGAAGACCGGTCGCGGGTTTTATATCTATGAAGACCGGGAGAAGAAAGAAGATCCTGAGGTGACCCAACTGGCCGAGAAAATCGCTGCTGACCTGGGCATCGAGCGCCGGGAGATCAGCAACGAGGAAATCCACGATCGCTGTCTGTACATGCTGATCAACGAGGGTATCCAGATTCTGGACGAGGGCATTGCCCTGCGCAGTGGTGATATCGACCTGGTGTGGATCAACGGTTACGGCTTCCCGGCCTGGCTGGGTGGACCCATGCATTACGCCGAGCAGATCGGGTTGGAGAAGATCCTCGATACCATCCGTCACTATCGCGATACCCTGGGTGATTACGGCACAATGTGGTTTGAGCCGGCACCGCTGTTGGAAAAGCTGGTTGCGGAAGGCAAGACGAAGATCGAGAAAGTCTGAAGCGAAAAAACGATCTGGCAGGATAAACAGAATTATTCCAAAGGCGGACAGCACGGAGCTCACACGGACTTCCGGTGGGGGTACTTCCGCAGCAGGGCCATGGATGGCCCGGTGCAAGGTCGGTCCAGGACGGGCCGTGAATTGCAGCGGAGGAAGTACCCCCACCGGGAGGCCAGGCACCTCATTCACAGTCTGGGTGAGCATGCTTGGAACCGCTGATCAAGCCGAAAATGATTTGCTGAAGTCACGAGAAACAAGGTAGTCCGTCGCTCGCCCGCCGGGACAGGCTTTCTCCGCCGCAATTCACGGCCCATCCCTGGACCGGCCTTGCTCCGCGCCATCCATGGCGCTGCTGCGAAAGCCTGTCCCGCCGGTCGATCGACTCCGTGGAGGTCTGGGACCTGTTACGTGAACACTAAACAGAAACGTCAGGTTTGAGCCGGCCCGATAGAATATTTTTAACACCAAGAGGAAGAGATCATGAGAGAAGCAGTCATCGTATCCACCGCACGTACCCCCATTGGCAAAGCCTTCCGGGGACTGTTCAACAACACCAAGTCACCCACCATGGCGTCCTTCGCCATCAAGGCTGCCGTTGAGCGCGCCAAGGTCGATCCGGCAGAAATCGAAGACCTGGTAATGGGTACCGCCATGCAGGGCGGCACAGCCGGCATGAACCTCGGACGCCTGACAGCATTGGCCTCAGGGCTGCCCCTGACCGTCAGTGGCATGACCATCGACCGCCAGTGCGCCTCTGGCCTGATGGCAATCGCGACCGCCGCCAAGCAGATTATCCATGACGGCCAGGACGTCGCCATTGGCGCCGGACACGAGAACATTTCCTTGGTTCAGCAGAAGAACTTCGAGTGGATGGCCAACGAACGTGACGAGACCGTCATCAAACATGCTGCTCATGCCTACATGCCAATGCTGGAAACCGCGGAGAACGTGGCCAACGTCTACGGCATCAGCCGTGAAGCCCAGGACGAGTATGCGCTTCAGTCCCAGCAGCGCACCGCTGTCGCCCAGGAAAAGGGTCTGTACGATGACGAAATTGTACCGGTCACCACCACAAAGGCGGTGATGAACAAGGAAACCAAGGAAGTCACCTACGAAGAAGCCACCCTCGACAAGGACGAAGGCAACCGTCCGTCCACCCAGCTCGAAGGCCTGGCCGGCCTCAACCCGGTCATCGAAGGCGGCTGCATCACCGCCGGCAACGCCAGCCAGCTCTCCGATGGCGCCAGCGCCTGCGTGCTGATGGACTCCAAGCTTGCCGAACAGCGTGGCCTGCAGCCCCTGGGTGCCTACCGTGGCATGGCCGTCGCGGGTCTCAAGCCCGAAGAAATGGGTATCGGCCCGGTCTACGCCGTACCCAAGCTGCTCAAGCAACATGGCCTGAAAGTGGACGATATCGGTCTGTGGGAGCTGAACGAAGCCTTCGCCGTACAGGTGCTGTACTGCCGCGACAAGCTGGGTATCCCCGATGACCGCCTGAACGTCAACGGTGGCGCCATCTCTATCGGTCACCCCTACGGCATGAGTGGTGCCCGGATGGTAGGTCATGCCCTGCTCGAAGGTAAGCGTCGTGGCGTCAAATACGTGGTCGTTACCATGTGTGTTGGCGGCGGCATGGGCGCAGCCGGGCTGTTTGAGGTGCTGTGATGAGCCATCCCCTTGATGCCTTCTCGCTCAAGGGCAAAACCGTCATGGTCACTGGTGCGTCCAGTGGCCTTGGCGCGCACTTTGCCCGTATCTGCAGCCAGGTGGGTGCCCGTGTTGTCATCGGCGCTCGCAGGGTAGAAAAACTCAATCAGCTCGCTGACGACATTCGCGGCGAAGGCGGCGAAGTGCTCTCCGTTGCCATGGACGTTACCTCGCGGGAGAGCGTGGAAGCAGCCTTCGACGCTGCCGAGGAAGCCTTTGGCGTCGTGGACGTGGTACTCAACAACGCCGGTGTCGGCGGTGCCGCCCGGGCGCTGGAAATCAGTGAGGAAGACTGGCGCTTCATGCTGGGCACCAACCTGGACGGCGTCTGGCGTGTGGCACAGTGCGGCGGACAGCGCATGGCGAAGGCCGGCAAGTCCGGCAGCATCGTCAATATCGCTTCCATCCTCGGACTTCGTGTGGGTAAGGGGCTCAGCCACTATGCCACGTCCAAGGCTGCCGTGGTGCAGCTCACCAAGTCCCTGGGCATGGAGCTCGCGCGATACAAGATCCGGGTCAACGCCATAGCACCGGGCTATTTCCGCACCGAGATCAACGAAGACTTCTTCGACACCGACCAGGGTCAGGACTTCATCCAGAAGGGCGTGCCCATGCGCCGTCTCGGCCAGCTTGACGAACTCAACGGCGCCATGCTGTTGCTCGCCAGCAATGCGGGTCAGTTCATGACCGGGTCTGTCATCACCGTGGATGGTGGCCACGTCGTCAACCCACTGTAATACGTTGCGGCCACCTCCCCGGTGGCCGCCACTTCCCCTGCCAACCTTACGAAACCATTAATCTCCTGCCGATTTCCTGTACCCCGGGGCAACCCGTTGCCATCATGTAGGAACGGATCCACCACCAGAGCAGGGATGGAATGCAGAGTCATACAGGCAATACACCATCACCCGGCGACGACCAGAAAGGGCGGTCCGTCGCGGCCAATGCCATCAATTTCTACTATATCGCCCCCATTCTCATCGCCGGCATGGGCTTTATCGTTTTCCTGGACTGGGCGCAGGCCGTGCTGCTGCCATTGGTAGCCGGCATCATGATCAGCTACGCCCTGGACCCGGTGGTCTCCCTGCTGGACCGGCTGCGTGTTCCCCGTCCGATCAGTGCCGCCCTGGTACTGAGCAGTTTGCTGGCGATTCTGGCCCTGGCAGCAATGCCCCTGCAAAGCGAAGCCATGAGAATGCTGGAGCGCATCCCCGACGCCGTCCAGCAATTCGAGCGGGAGAGCAGCCGCCAGCCCAAGTCTGAAGGGCTGATGGAGAAAGCACAGGAGGCCGCCAAGGAGATCGAGGAATCCGCTTCCAAATCCAGGGAGGAGCAACGCAGCCGTGTGCAGGCGACAGCCGTGCGTGTCGTTGAAGAGCCTTTCAACCTCAGGGACTACCTTATGGAGCGCGCAGCGGGCGGGACCATGATGGTTACCCAGCTGTTCTCCGTGCTGTTCCTCGTCTACTTCGTACTTGCCATCGGCAAGCTCTACAAACGCAAGATCGTGCGCATGTCGGGACCGGATTTTCACAGCATGCGAAAGGTTGCTCGCATGCTGAACGAATTTCACTACCAGATGCGCCGCTTCATCTTCGTGATGTTTCTGGGGGCCGTGTTCGTGGGCGTGCTTACCTGGCTGGCGTTTGTGCTGATCGGCGTCGAACAGTCCCTTTTGTGGGGCGTCCTGGCGGGTATTGCCAGCGCTATCCCCTACCTCGGACCATTCCTGGTCTTTATCGGTTCCGGCGCAGCAGCCTTTATCCAGTTCGGCTCCATGGACATGGCCCTCGCGGTATCCGGGGCATCACTGGTGATTACCAGTATCCAGGGCTACCTGCTGACGCCGTGGCTCACCAGCCAGGTATCCAGCCTTAACGCGGTCGTGATCTTCATTGGCCTGCTGTTCTGGGGCTGGCTGTGGGGCCCCGTGGGGCTGATCCTGGCGACACCGATTCTGATGATGACCAAGACACTTTGCGACCATGTGGAGAATCTGCAGGGGCTGGGGGAATTGCTCGGAAAATAACCGACGCAAGTATTTTAACGACAGGTAATTTGTGATCAAATTCACGCACAAAAAATTACCGGATCGCAGCCCATGGACGCACACCCGGATACACTCACCCAGCTTGCCCGTCCCCATCGCAAGGCAGTGCTGGTCGCACTGCTCTGGATCACCATCAGCGGTGGCATTCTTTTCGGCCTCCTCAATGCCATGAAAGGCACCTGGACGCTGGCCACCGTGGAATGGGGTATGGGGCTCTACTCAGCAGTCCTGCTGTACTACGCCCACCGGACCCGGCACCTGGAACGGTGGATACTGGCGTATATCGTCCCCTTCTTCACTGCCATGATGATTGCCATCGCCACGCCCACCGCCAGCGTGACTATCTTCGGCTGGGTACTGCTGATTCCGCTGGTCAGTCACCTGCTGCTGGGGCGTCGGGCTGGCCTGGCGATTTCGCTACTGTTTATCGTTATCGCCGCCGTTATCTTCCTGTGGAGGTTCATGGACGACAGCGCCATTATGGATATACGTTCCGTGGCGAACATGATCGTCCTGACCGCCTGCATCACCGTATTTTCCCACGTCTATGAAGTTAGTCGGGAGCGCAGCGAAACCCAGCTTTTACACATGGCCCAGACCGATTTCCTTACCGGCCTGCCCAATCGCTCCCGCATCAAGGTATTCTTCGAACGGGAGAAAAGCCGGGCCGTACGGGAAGGGCAGCCGTTGTCTCTGCTGGTCATCGACCTGGACCACTTCAAGCAGGTGAATGACTTGTACGGCCATGAGGCAGGCGACTGTGCCCTGGTTTTCTTCGCCGACCTGCTACGACGGAGGCTCAGGACCTCCGACCTGGCGGGTCGGCTGGGCGGTGAGGAGTTCGGGGTGATCCTGGTTAACACCGCCACCGTCACAGCCAGCCAGGTGGCAGAAGAACTGCGAAAGGCCCTGGCCACCGCCAATATCGAACACGCCGGCGAAGCCATACCCCTGTCGCTGAGCGTCGGCGTTGCCGAACTGGGGGTGGATGGTGAAACACTGCAGGACCTGCTGGCCATGGCTGACAGCCGCCTTTACCAGGCCAAGGAGCAGGGGCGTAACCAGGTTGTCCCGCCACCAGCACCGACGGAGCCTGAGGTTCCGGCTTCAACTGTACGCTGAGTGGAACGCCGCCCGGGGAAGTCTTCACCCGGGAAGCAAACAAACACCGGCACCATGCCCGGCTGACATGACTGACAAAGCCGGGTTTCGCCACTGATCCATAACGAGAGAATCTAACTGCCGATGGAGCTTGCTGACCACGCCAGCCTGTTAAACGTAACGCTGCTGAACAGCCTGATTGTCATTATCGTGGTGCTTATCCACCATGAGAGTCTGGTCCGGCTCAGCGGCATACTGGAAAGCCTTCACCACACCCGCACACGGCACTTCCGGTTGATCGTGGCGGTATTCGGCATATTGATTGCCCACACGGTCCAGGTCTGGCTGTTCGCCAGTGTGTACTACTTCATGCACCATGCCGAAGGCTGGGGGCAGCTGGCCGGGAACTTCTCCGGGGCGTTTATCGATGCCGTCTACTTCTCCTACACGACCTTCACCACCCTGGGCTATGGCGACATCGAGCCTTTGGGAGCACTGCGGTATCTCACGGGTATCGAGGCGCTGGCTGGGCTGGTACTGATCACCTGGAGTGCTTCGTTCCTCTATATGGAAATGCAGCGGTACTGGCCTACCCGCTAGCAAACATGGGCCTGCACCTGACAGTCAGGAACGGATCAGAGATCGAGTGATCGTTTTCCCTTACTGAGACTGCGCCATAGCAGACGGTAGGCCAGCGCCGCCGGGGAGCGGGGTGCAAACCAGTGGACCGGCTGGCGCAGTTCACCCATGCGTTCCACGTCACTGGCATAGGGAATGCACCCCGGCATCAGCTGCTCCAGCTCTTTTGGTGGTTGCTCCAGCAACTGGCGATGAAGCCGCTTGCGCCGGTCGACCATGGTCCAGAAGGGGTAGAACTTGCGTCGATCGACTTTCTTGTCGGCAATGAATGCCTGCATCTGGTGCCAGCTGTTCAGCGACAGCCAGGTGGGTACCAGTGGCACCAGCACCCGGTCCGAGACCCGGAACACCTGCTCCGCCAGCCGGGACAGGGAAGGCGGGCAGTCCAGGACGACCAGGCCGTAATCCTCCCCCAGGGGCTCCAGCCAGTCCGCCAGGGTATTGCGGTCACCGTGCTTTTCCAGTTGCAGGTCAATATTGCGGAAGCTGACGTCCGCCGGAATCAGGTCCAGGTTATCGATCCCGGTGGGCACAATGGTCTTGCCGATTGGCGTCTTGCCCTTGACCAGCTTGCCGGCCTTCGGCACCCGGGAATGGCCGTCACCGGTATTGCCGAAGTACCAGCTCACCGCCCCCTGAGGGTCAAGGTCCCATAACAGTGTCGGAATGCCGGCTTCGGCGGCCAGGGCCGCAATATTGGAGGCTGCTGCGGTTTTCCCGACGCCCCCCTTGAGGTTGTGGAGTGCGATGACCTTCAACTGCAATACTCCCTGTGATCAGTTGGTTGACGTTTCGCGTGACCCGGCTGTCCGCCAGCCATGGAACTGTTCCAGTAACGAAAGCAGCGCCGGAATGACGATCAGCACCAGCACCGTCGCAAGGGCCAGCCCGAAAGTAATCGACGCCGCCATGGGTATCAGGAACTGGGCCTGCAGGGACGTCTCGAACATCAGCGGCAACAGCCCGCCGATCGTCGTGAGAGAGGTCAGTATAACGGCCCTGACCCTTTGTACCACCGCCTCGTTCAGTGCTTCGTCAACACCAAGTCCCTTCTTGCGCTCGGCCTGGTAGAAGGACACCAGGATAATGGCATTGTTCACCACGATACCTGACAGGCCAAACAGACCGAACAGGGACAGCACGGTAAGCTCCAGGCCCATGGCCCAGTGGCCCAGCAAGGCGCCGATCAGCGCAAAGGGAATGATGGCCATGACGATCAGCGGCGTGCTCCAGGAAGAGAACACCCACACCAACACAACGTACATCAGTGCCAGGCCGGCGATAGCCCCCATCTTCATGTCATCGAGGGTCTGGCGCTGGTCCGCCGAGCGCCCCTCAAAGCTGTACCGAACGCCCCAGGTGTCCGCCAGTTCCGGCAGGGTGTGGGTACGCAGGGATTCCAGCACCCGACCGGCGTTGGTTTGCGCCGGGTCCAGCTGGGCTGTCACTTCCACTGCCAGCTGGCCGTCGGCATGGCGCAGCGCATCGAAGCCCTGGCGGGGGCTGAGATCAATTACCTGCTCCAGTGGCACAAATCGACCATCAGGCAGGCGGATGGTGAGCCGTGAAAGCGTACTGACCCGCTCCCGCTGCTCCCTGGGCAACTGGACCCGGACCTCAACCTCGTCGCGATCATCCTGGTAGATCTGCACCACCCGGCCGTCAAAGGCTGCCCGCAACTGTCGCCCGACATCCAGCGTGGTCAGCCCGAGGCTCTCGCCCCGGGGCGAGACTTCGTAGATCAGCTGCTGCCGTCCCCAGGGCAGGTCATCCTCGGAGTCAAGCACACCCGGCAGCGAGCGCATCGCTGCAGAGAGAGACTCTGCGGCCCGCTTCAGACTGATGGTATCGGCCCCGGTAAGGCGGACATTCACATCCCGGCCCGGCGGACCTGCCTGCCGCTCGGTAATGGTCAGGTTCTCCATGCCCGGGGGCAGCTGTATTCTTTCGCGCCACGCACGGACAAACTCTGCGTTGCGAACGGTGCGGTCATCCGGGTCAACAAGCTCCAGCATCATCGAGCCCACATCATCACCGGAGCGGGCTGTACCGCCACCGGACTGTGCACTGCCGTGGGTGGTAACCGCGTGGAGGATCAGGTTACCCCCCAGGGCTTCCTCGGTTTCATTGAGGGTTTCTTCCAGGTGGACCAGGAAGCGGTCCACGGTCTCCCGGTCGGTACCGGCGACGAAATTGGCATTGGCATAGAGCACGCTTGGCTCGGGCGTCGGAAAGAAACTGAAGCCGATACGGTCCCCCGCCCACAGGCCGAAGGTGCCTGCGGTCAATGTGAACAGGCTCGCCAGCACGATGGCACGGTGCGCCAGTGTCCAGCGGGAAAGCCTCCGGCAGGGTCCCTGGCGGAACGCCTCAAAACGCCGGTCGAAGCCCTGTCGAATCCGTTCCAGCCGGCCAACGCGGGCACCTGGCTTACCCGGGGTAAAGGCATGGCGGAGGTGGGCCGGCAGCACGATAAAGCACTCAAGCAGCGAGGCTACCAGTACACAAATCATGACAACGGGGATATCCCCCAGGATGTTACCGATGACGCCACTGACCACCAGTAACGGCATGAACGCCGCCACCGTGGTCAGTGAAGAGGCCAGCACCGGCCACACCATGCGCTTGGCCGCCCCCTCCGACGCATAGGCGGACTGTTCCCCCATCCGGGCATGGGCATCGGCGTCTTCCCCCACCACGATGGCGTCATCGACGATGACACCCAGGGCCATGATCAGGGCGAACAGCGACATCATGTTGATGGAGCCGCCGTACAGCCAGAGCGCACCCAGTGCGGCCATGAAAGCCGTGGGAATACCCACTGCCACCCACAGGGCAACCCGACCCGGCAGGAACAGGTACAGTAATATCAGCACCAATACCAACCCGCCCAGGCCGTTACTGGTCAGTAGCGAGATCCGCTGATCGATCAGCTCCCAGGTCTGGTCATAGACTTCCAGCGACACCGTCGCGGGCAGCTGGGGCCGGGTTTCGTCCATCCACTTTTCCAGTACCTCAGCCGCACGCAGGGAATGCCCCTGCTCGGCCCTCAGCAGGCGCAGTTCCACGGCAGGCTTGCCGTCCCGGGTCAGGGTGACCTGCTGGTCCCGGGCTTCCTGCCGGATAACGGCAATATCCCCCAGGCGGATCCGTTCCCGGTTGTCTGCAATGACCGAAAGGTCGGCAAAGTCCTCCGGGGAACGCCCCTGGCTGGTAGCCCGCAGCTCCCGGGTGGCATCCTGCTGCCCCATCAACCCGGCGGGCAGGTCCTGTGACTGGGCCTGGACCCGGTCAGCAATGTCATCCAGCGACAACCCCAGGGCCTGCAACCGCTCCACCGGCACGTCGATGCTCATCTGCACGTCCGGCAGGCCGGTGATCTCGATACGGTCAATGCCGGCCCGCAACAGCTCGTCCTCATAGCGATAGGCCAGGCGACGGAGTTCTTCCGGCGCCAGGTCGCCATACATCAGCAGACGGGCCACTGGCTCATAGCGGCCAACCCGGCTGACCCGGGGTGTCTCGGCATCGGCCGGCAGGTTACTGAATTCCTCCACCTGCTGGCGTACATCATCCACCGCCTGGATGGGCTCGGTGCCTTCCTCAAACTCCAGGGTGATACTGGCCACCCCCTGGGCAGAGGTGGACGTCATTTTTTTCAGGCCATTGATACTGCGGAAGCGCTGCTCCAGGGGATCAGTAATGCCCTGCTCTATGTCTTCCGCCGCAGCCCCGCTCCAGACCACCTGGACATTGACGATATCCAGGGCAAAGGTGGGAAAGAACTGGATATTCATGCGCATCAGGCCCAGGGCACCGGCCAGCAGCATGAGGATCATCACCAGGTTGGCGGCAACCCGGTGGTGTACAAAGAAGCCGATAATTCCCTTGCGGCGACGGCTCATTCAGTTTCTGCTCCCGAGGCTTCCGCCACGGCGACTTTCAGGCCTTCGATGGCATTGGGCAGGTGGGTGGTGATGATGAGGTCACCCTGCTGCAACCGCTCGCTACGCACCAGGGCGTCATAATAGCCACCTTCCCTGAGAACTTCCCCCACCTGCTCGACCGGCACCCGGTGCATACGCCCTTCTTCGGTCATCACATACAGACTGTCGCTCCCGTAAAGGGCGCTGTAGGGCACAGCCACCACCGAATCCACCGCCGGACGAAGCACTACCAGGGGCACCATGTCGCCAGGTCGAAGGCCAGCCTGGTCTTCCCGGAGCCGGAAAAGCCCCAGCGGCCCCCGGGGGTCGCTCTCGCCCGCGAAGCCGGTCAGTGTCAACCGGAACCGCTGATCTTCAGAGGTTGCCTGCACTGGCTGATCGTCCGCCAGTGCCGTCTCCAGCGCCTGCGCAAACCGGGCAGGTATGCGGGCACGCACTTCCAGGGCCCCGGGCTGATAGAGGGACAACAGCGGCGAATTGGCGGTCACCCGGTCGCCCACGGCCACTTCAACCCGTGCCACCACACCATCGAAAACGGCGGTTGCCGAGGCCCGCTCAGCATCCCGCCGGGCCGCCGCCAGGGCTGCCTCGGCACGTTGCAACCTGGCTTCCAGGCTGTCCAGCCGGGCCGGGTGTTCTGCCAGGTTCTGCTGTCGCAGGGTCACCGCCAGCTCTGCTTGCTCCATGACGTCGCGGGCAGTGTCCAGGTCCCGCTGGGAAGCCAGGTTGCTACCCTGCAGCGACCGGGTACGTTCAAGTTGCCGGCGGGCGTTTTCACGAATGGCCTGTTCCCGGGCCAGCGCCTTGCGGTCGGTTTCCACCCGGATCTGCTCACTGCGTATCTGGGCCCGCAGGTCAGCCGCTTCGGCCTCCGCCTGTTGCAATGCGGGCTGCACGTCGGCGGGATCCAGGGCCACAAGCAGGTCGCCCCTGGCGACACGGCTTCCCTCACTGACCGGTCGTTCCGCTATCCGGCCTGAAACTGGTGCAGTAACGGTCATCAGGTCGGGCGCCACCACCTCGCCATAGACCGGCAGCGCCGGCCGCCAGGCGCCAAATTCGGCTTCCATCACCTGCACAGGCCAGGAGCGTTCGGTCTGACCGGCGGGCTCAGGTTCCGGACGGGTCAGCTTCAGCAAGTGGAAAATGGCGATACCGGCAATGATGATAAACAGGGGGATCAGGCGTCTGATCATGGTCAGGCACTCGTCAGAAAGCGATTGCACCAGGAGAAAGGCACCCGGCACCTTTATACGAACTGCACAGTATAGGTCAGCGGGCTATATCGGAGGACAGGGGTGCCTTGACCCGCATCATAAAAAAAGCCCTGAACGGAAAATCCGTGCAGGGCTGAACCGGTTATGCCCGTTCTGTGGATACGGACAACCGCCATTACCGGGTCAGTATATAACCTTCGCCGGTCCCGGGAATGAGGCAGAACGTCGCAGGCCAGCGACGATAGTTGCCCCGATAAACAAATGATCCCGGACAGGAACCTGACCGGTTCCGCTGGCATTGCAGGGTATGGCGCCCTTAAGCTTGGCATAGTGATTTTCGAAACCTCGGCCAACCACACACGGACTGCGTTATGTCGGCAAAGAAATGGCTCCCCTGGATCCTGATGGGCTTACTGGCGATTGTCGCAACCTGGGCCTGGAACCAGTACCGCCCCGGCGAACTGCCGGACTATGTCGCCAGTGGCAATGGCCGCATTGAAGCGACGGAAATCGACATTGCCACCCGGTCCGGCGGACGGCTGCTGGAAGTCATGGTTCGGGAGGGCGACTTTGTTGATGCCCGACAGTTGCTTGCGAGGATGGATACCCAAAGCCTGCAGGCGTCACTGGCGGAGGCACAGGCCCAGGTCCAGCAGGCCAGGCACTCTGAAATGGCCGCCGAAGCCCTGGTGTCACAACGGGAGAGCGAGAAAGCGGCCAGCCTGTCTGTGGTGGCGCAGCGACAGACTGAGCTGAACTCCGCCCGTAATCGCCTCAAGCGCTCCCGGGCCCTCGCTGAGCGTGGGTCCATTTCAACCCAGCAACTGGAAGATCACCAGGCCGCTGTGGACGGTGCCGCAGCCGCCCTGAATGCAGCAAAGGCGCAGGTCTCCTCCATGGATGCCGCTATCGCCGCAGCCAGGGCACAGGTAGTCCAGGCGCAGTCCCTGATCAGGGCGACCGAAGCGACCGTGGAGCGGCTGCAGGTGGAGATCGAGGACGCGGATCTCAAGGCACCCCGTGCCGGCCGCGTACAGTACCGGGTGGCGGAACCCGGTGAGGTGCTGGCCCCCGGCGGTCGCGTGCTGAACATGATCGACATCAGCGAGGTGTTCATGACCTTCTACCTGCCAACCACCGCTGTCGGCCGGGTGGCGCTGGGTACCGAGGTGCGGCTGGTGCTGGATGCCGCACCGGATGTCATCGTACCGGCCAGGATTTCCTTTGTGGCTAGCGAAGCCCAGTTCACACCAAAGACCGTCGAGACCCAGAGCGAGCGGCTCAAGCTGATGTTCCGGGTGAAGGCCAGCATTGATCCGGCACTTCTCAAAAAATACGCCCGCCAGGTGAAAACCGGGCTGCCCGGCATGGCTTACGTGCGGCTGGATGACACCCGGGACTGGCCGGCGGAGCTCCAGATGCCACAAGTGCAATAACCGGTGTGTCCCATGAATGGCCGCAAAGACGCCCCGCCCGCGCCGGTGATCCGGCTTGACGGCGTCACCTTGCACTACCGCAAGCACCCTGCCCTGCGGGAAATCAGCCTCGAGGTCCCATCTGGCTGCATGGTCGGGCTGATCGGGCCCGATGGCGTCGGAAAGTCCAGCCTGCTATCCCTGATTGCCGGCGCCCGCAGTATCCAGCAGGGCACGGTTCAGGTACTCGGCGGCGATATGGCGGATGCCAGCCACCGCAGGCACACCGGCCCCCGTATCGCCTACATGCCACAAGGGCTGGGCAAGAACCTCTATGCCACCCTGTCGGTTCAGGAAAACCTGGATTTCTTCGCCCGGTTGTTTGGCCATGGCCGGCAGGAGAGAGGCCAGCGCGTTAACGAACTCCTGGCTGCCACCGGCCTGCTGGAATTCCGTGACCGGCCCGCCGGCAAGCTGTCCGGCGGTATGAAGCAGAAGCTGGGGCTGTGCTGTGCATTGATCCATGACCCGGACCTGCTGGTACTGGATGAGCCCACCACCGGGGTCGATCCACTCTCCCGCTCCCAGTTCTGGGCGCTGGTGGAACGGGTCCGCAGCCGCCGCCCGGGCATGAGCGTGGTGATTGCCACCGCCTACATGGAAGAGGCCGAACGCTTTGACTGGCTGGTCGCCATGGATGAAGGCCGGGTACTGGCCACGGGAACCGCAGAGGCATTACGGCAGCGCACCGGGGCGGACACGCTGGAAGCCGCCTTTATCCGTCTGCTGCCGGAGGAGAAACGCCGCAAGCACCACCCGGTCACTATTCCACCACGCACAGACGGACAGGACGGACAACCCGATATCGCCATCGAGGCCGAAGGGCTGACCATGCGATTTGGCGACTTTGTGGCAGTGCAGGACGTTAACCTGCGGGTAGAGCGGGGCGAAATCTTTGGCTTCCTGGGCTCCAACGGTTGCGGCAAGACCACCACCATGAAAATGCTGACGGGCCTGTTGCCAGCGTCGGAAGGCAATGCCCGACTGTTCGGGCACCCGGTGGATGCCACGGACCTGGATACCCGCCGCCGGGTGGGCTATATGTCCCAGTCCTTTTCCCTGTACTCCGAACTGACCGTACGCCAGAACCTGGAGTTACACGCCAGGCTGTTTCACCTGCCACCGGACAGCATTCCCGCACGTGTTGCGGAAATGCTGGAGCGTTTTGGCCTCGGGGGTGTGGAGGACGAACTTCCCTCCGCCCTGCCCCTGGGGGTCCGGCAGCGCCTCTCCCTGGCCGTGGCCGTGATCCATCGCCCCGAACTGCTGATACTGGATGAACCCACCTCCGGGGTGGACCCCATTGCCCGCGACCAGTTCTGGCAACTGCTGATCGACCTGTCCCGGGAAGACAGGGTAACGATCTTTATCTCCACCCATTTCATGAACGAAGCGGAGCGCTGTGACCGGGTCTCGCTGATGCATGCCGGCCAGGTCCTGGCCAGCGACACACCCACCGCCCTCAGGGAAACCAGGGGCGCAGAAACCCTCAACGATGCCTTCGTTGCCTGGCTGGAAGAAGCCGCCGGCAAGGCTGATGAAAGCGTGGCGCCGCCGGTGGCCAGGGGCAATGAAAACGGCAGGACACCCGGACGCTTCAGCCTGCTTCGCCTGTGCAGCTACACCCGCCGGGAAAGCCTGGAGCTGCAGCGCGACCCGATCAGGGCAACCCTGGCCTTACTGGGGTCGGTGATCCTGCTGGTGATCATGGGTTACGGCATCAGTATGGATGTGGAAGACATCCGCTTTGCCGTTCTGGACCGGGACCAGACCAGCACCAGCCGCCAGTACCTGCTGAACCTCAGCGGCTCGAACTACTTCCTCGAGCGCACCCCGATTACCGACTACGGTGAACTGGACCGGCGCATGCGCAGCGGTGAACTGGAGCTCGCCCTGGAGATACCACCAGGGTTCGCCCGTGACCTGCAACATGGCCGGCCGGTGGCCATCGGCGCCTGGGTGGACGGCGCCATGCCCAGCCGGGCAGAAACCGTGGCCGGTTATCTGCAGGCACTGCATGGGGGCTGGCTGCAGGAGCAACTGCGCTTCCAGTCCACGCCTGTCACTCAGCCGCTCTCTATCAATGTGGAAACCCGTTATCGGTACAACCCTGAAGTCGCCAGCCTGGTGGCCATCGTGCCCACGGTTATTCCGTTGCTGCTGATGATGATTCCCGCCATGCTGACGGCCCTGAGCGTGGTACGGGAAAAAGAGCTGGGCTCCATTATCAACTTCTACGTGACGCCGGTGACACAGCTGGAATTCCTGCTGGGCAAGCAGATCCCCTATATCGTACTGGCGATGGCGAACTTCCTGCTGCTCACGGCGCTGGCGGTTTTCGCCTTTGGCGTTCCCTTCAAGGGCAGTTACCTCGCCTATGTGACTGCCGCCCTGCTCTATGTGATGGCCGCCACCGGCCTGGGACTGCTGGTGTCCAGCTTTATGCGCAGCCAGACCGCGGCCATCTTCGGCACCACCATTATCACCCTGATACCGGCTGTGACCTTTTCCGGTATGACAACACCCGTATCGGCGCTGGAGGGTATTCCCCGGATCATCGGTGAGATCTACCCCACCTCCCACTTCCTGACCATCAGCAGTGGCACCTTTTCCAAGGCCCCGGGGTTTGCCGACCTGTCCGGCTCGTTCTGGCCGCTGGCGTTGTCCGTGCCCGTCATCCTGGGGCTCAGCCTGATGGCCCTGAAGAAGCAGGAGCGCTGACCGTGCAACCGCTGGCCAACATCTTCCACCTGACCATCAAGGAATGGCGCAGCCTGGGCCGGGACCGGATCATGCTCGCGCTGATCCTGTTCGCCTTCAGCGTCAACATCTACATCAGCAGTGCCAGCATCCCCGAAACCCTGCACATGGCACCCATCGCCATCGTGGATGAAGACCGCTCGCCGCTGTCGATCCGCATGACCGGTGCCCTCTACCCGCCCTGGTTCCTTCCCCCCGCCAGTATCGAACAGCGCCAGATCGATCCCCTGATGGACGCCGGCGACTTCACCTTTGTGCTGGATATTCCGCCCGGACTACAGCGTGAGCTGTTGTCAGGTAACCAGCCCACCATCCAGCTCAATGTGGATGCCACCAAGCTGACCCAGGCGTTTCTGGGGGCTGGCTACATCCAGGCGATTCTCAGCGAGGAGACCCGGGCGTTTGTGCAGGGTGACCGCAGGAGCACGTCACCGGTGGCGCTGGAGATTCGCAACCGCTTCAACCCCGCCCTCAACCAGGGCTGGTTCGGCGCGGTGATTGAACTGATCGACAACATCACCATGCTGTCGATCATCCTCACTGGTGCAGCCCTGATCCGGGAGCGGGAGCACGGCACCATCGAACACCTGCTGGTGATGCCACTGCGGCCGGTGGAGATCATGGTAGCCAAGGTAGTGGCTATGGGGCTGGTGGTACTGCTCGCTTCCAGTGCCTCCCTGGTACTGGTGGTCAAGGGGTGGATGCAGGTGCCTGTTGAGGGTTCAACACTGCTCTTCGTGCTGGTGGCGGCCCTGCACCTGTTTGCCACCACCTCCATGGGTATCTTCCTGGCAACAGTGGCCCGATCCATGCCGCAGCTGGGGATGCTGATCATCCTGGTGCTGATCCCCCTGCAACTGCTTTCCGGCGGCGCGACACCGTTCGAGAACATGCCTGCCTTCATCCAGGGCATCATGCAGCTGGCACCCACCACCCACTTCATCAGCCTGGCCCAGGCCATCCTGTTCCGGGGAGCCGGGCTGGCCATTGTCTGGCCACCCCTGCTTGGGCTGATGGTGATCGGCGGCGTGTTCTTTGCCCTGTCGTTGCGGCGTTTCCGCAGGAGTATTGCGGGAATGGCCTGATATCAGGCCTTCTTGACGAACTCGGACTTCAGCTTCATCGGGCCGATACCGTCGATCTTGCAATCGATATCATGGTCGCCATCCACCAGGCGGATGTTCTTGACCTTGGTGCCAACCTTGACCACCGAGGACGATCCCTTCACCTTCAGATCCTTGATCACGGTCACCGTGTCACCGTCCGCCAGTGGGTTGCCGTTCGCATCGCTGACAGCAAGCCCCGCAGAGGCTTCCGAGGGCTCGCCACCGGCTTGCCATTCATGCCCACACTCCGGGCAAACAAGGAACTCACCGTCCTCATAGGTGAATTCAGACTGGCATTCAGGACAACTCGGTAAACTGCTCACGATAAGCCTCGCTCTGTGGAAGGTCACAAGCGCTGGATGAGGCAGACGGGACACTAGACGCCTGGCCACTCAGTACCCAACACTTCAAGGGGCGGGCATTATAGCGTATGGAGACAACTCAATGGGGGGCACACCCCACATGGGTGCCTGGGGACTGAGGGTGGCCTCCCTGAACTACCCCTTTGCCGGCACAAAAACCGGCGCACCGTCGGCTTCCACGGTGATCAGTTTCTGGTTATACAGGCTCTCCAGGGCAGACGGGACCAGCATCTGGCTGGCATGGCCCCAGCAGGCCTCACCATTCGGAAAGAGTAACAGAAGGTGGTCGCACCAGCGGGCGGCCAGGTTCAGGTCATGCAGGCACATGAAAATGGCCCGGCCGGCCTCGGCCTGCTGCTTCAGCAACTGCATGACGGCAACCTGGTGGTGAAGATCCAGGTGGTTGGTGGGTTCATCCAGCAACCAGGTATCCGGGGTCTGGGTCAGTACCGTGGCGATGGCGACCCGCTGACGCTCGCCTCCGGAGAGCGTGCTCACCAGCCGATCCTTCAGGTGGTCCACATCCAGGGCCTGTAGCGCTGCCTCTGCCCGGTTCAGGTCATCCCCGCTTTCCATCTGCCAGGGGGACAGCCACGGATGGCGTCCGATCAGGGCGGTTTCCAGTACGGTGGCCGGAAAGCCATCCTGCCGGTCCTGGAACACCAGGCCCAGCTGTCGGGCCACACTACGCCGACGGAGCTCCGTCAGCGGGCAGTCACCCAGGCGAACCTCGCCCTCCCGCGGTGATCGCAGGCCCGCCAGCGTATGCAGTAAGGTGGTTTTGCCGGCACCATTCGGCCCCAGCACACCCCACACCTGGCCCGCTTCAACCGTCAGGTTCAGCGGGGAACCACCCGTCCGCCCCGGAATATCGATCACCAGCTGACGAGCCTGCAAGGTGTCCATCAGCGACTCCGGTACAGCAGATAGAGGAAGGTGGGCACCCCCAGCAGCGCGGTGATGACACCCACAGGCAGTTGTTCCGGGGCAATCACCACCCGGGCGAGGGTATCTGCCAGCACCAGCAGGGCCCCGCCACCCAGGGCACAGGCAGGCAGGATCATACGCTGATCATTGCCCAGCACCAATCGGAGCATATGGGGCACCACCAGCCCGACGAAGCCGATGCTGCCGGCCGTGGTAACCGCCGTAGCGGTCAGCAGGCTGGCACCAATGTAAATGGCCCATTCCATGGGGCGCACGTTGACGCCGAGGGCAGCGGCCTGCAAGGGGCCCCGGGCGAGCACATTCAGGCTGCGGCCCGCAGGTATCACCAGAAGGCAGGCGAGTACCAGCAGCACAAAGGCCGGCCAGGGCGTACCGGCGTAGGCCACGTCACCCATCAGCCAGTACAGCATGCCTGGCAGCTCACGGGTCGGGGCAAGGGCCAGTAACAGCGTAATGATTGCGCCCCAGCCCGCCGCCACCACCACGCCGGTCAGTAACAGCCGGGTGGGTGTCCAGCTTCCGGTACCGTGGGCCAGGCCGAAAACCATCAGTGTTGATAACAGGGCACCGCCGAAGGCAGAAGCGGTAATCAGGGCACCGGCCAACCCGCCCAGCATGCTCAGCAAGGCCCCTACCGCTGCGCCGCCGGACAGCCCCAGCACATAGGGGTCCGCCAGCGGGTTGCGCAGCAATACCTGCATCAGTGCGCCGGCTACCGCCAGCAAGCCGCCGGTGGCGAAGGCGGCAAGGGTTCGGGGCAGGCGCAGTTCCAGTACCAGCGTACGATTCAGTTCATTGCCGCTGCCCGTGAGAGCCGCCAGGGTATCCGCCAGCGACAGGCCGGCACTGCCTACGCTGACCGATAGCACCATAGCCCCAAGCCCTGCCAGGGCCAGCAGTGCCAGGGGGCGCAAGGTGTCAAAGGCGGGCACGGGCCTGCTCCAACAGGTCGCACAGCTCACGGGTGCCATCCAGCATGCGGAAGGTGGCCCGCTGTAGCAGGTCCGGGGAAACCAGGAAGAGGTTGTCATTAGCCACTGCCGTCAGCGAGGGGTAGTCCCGCCAACGCTGCAGCCAGCCCTGGTCCGAGTCACCCCGGCCGGCGGTGACGATCACTTCCGGGTCCATCGTGAGCAGGGTTTCCACCGAAATACGGGGGACCAGGCGGGGCAGGTCACCAAAGACATTGGTGCCACCACAAAGCTGTATGGCCTTGCTGATCAGTTCGTCGTCATTGACGGTCATCAGTGGCTGGTCCCACACCTGGTAGAACACCCGCACGGGCCGGGCAGCGTCATACTGTGATTCGATCGCTCTGATATCGGCCAGAAACTCTCCAGCACGCTGCTCTGCCAGCGCCTGGTGACCAGTAAGCAGACCCAGGGTTTCAACGGCGGCGGCGATATCGTCGAAGGTCCGTGGGGCCAGCCAGAACACGGGCACACCCAGCTCCGCCAGCCGGTCCAGTTGCGCCCTAGAATTGCCGTCGGTCCAGCCGATCACCAGGTCCGGCTCAAGGGTAAGGATGGCTTCCAGGTCCACCCGGTTGCTGTCCCCTACCCGGGGCAGATCCCTTGCCTCAGGCGGGTAGTCACTCCAGGCGCCGGCACCTACCAACTGGTCACCAGCGCCTGCGGAGTAGACCAGTTCGGTGGCGCCGGGCGACAGCGACACAATCCGGTCGGCCGGCTCCGACAGGCAGACCTCCCGCCCGAAGGCGTCAACGGCACACAGCCCTTGCGCTGTTACTGGCGCAGGTGCCAGCAACAGGAGCAGCAGGAAGGTGATCGTGGGCCCAGGTCTGATCATGGCGAGGCAGCTACCGGATGGAAGTGGCTAATGGTTATCGGCTGAAATCATAACGCAACGACGCCATGTAGGTGCGGCCCGCCGCCAGGTATTCAAACGGTTCAAACGTCACACTGTCATTACCCAGGCTGGTGGTGTAGCGACGATCCAGCACGTTGTCCACCTTGAACGTGGCAGACCACCCGGGCAGGAAATTCCAGGCCGCTCGCAGGTCAGCGGTGCCATACCCGGACAACAGGCTGGTGTTTTCTGCATCGTTATAGCGATCACTCTCCGCAACCAGGCTGGCCCCGACGGACCAGCTACCGAAAAGCCGGTCCGCATCCAGCCGGATGATTTTGGCAGCGCGGCGCGGTAAACGAGCACCGGTGTCCCTGTTTTCTGTGTCAGCGTAGGTCAGCGCTGCGCCGAGATTCCAGTTGCCTGCCTCATAGCCGGAAGACAGTTCCACACCACGAATCCGGGCAGTTTCCACGTTTTCCATGGTGCCATCCCAGGTGACCGGGTCCGACACGTAGGTAATCAGGTCATCGATGTCGTTCTGATACACCGCCACATCCCAGAACCAGGAGCTGTAACGACCGGAGAAGCCCAGCTCCACCATCTGGCCCTGCTCTGCGTCCAGGTCGGGGTTGCCGGTGTAATAGGGCGTTGTCAGGTAAAGGTCATTGAAGGTGGGGGCCCTGAACGAGGTCGCGTAGCTCACCCGCATGCGGTGTTCCCGGTCAAACTGGTGACCGAAGGCAATTCCGCCGGTCTCTTCCTTGCCAAAGGCCTCGTTGTCATCCAGGCGCAGGCTGAGCATAACCTCGCTCGGGCCAAAGTTCAGGCGCCCCTGACCATAGACCGCCGCATTGGTGCGGCTGGTTTCGGCAAAGTCATCGCTGCCTTCCACTTCGTCCACCATGACTTCGGAGCCCAGTACCAGTTCGTGTACCCCGGCCGTCAGGGTGTTATCCCAGCGGGCGGAGCGAGAGAGGGTATTATAGGTGCTCGGGTAGCTGCCAAAGGTGTCCTGCTCGTCCCTGGCCTCAGAAAACTGGATACGGGTGCGCCAGTAATCACTGGCAACGGCTTCCACGTACAGGCCTGCCGCGCGGATCATGAAATCGGTGTCGCCGCCCTCAAACTCGGTGTTTCCCTCTGACTGGAAAACGGTCAGTCCCATCCCGCCGCCCTGGTCGAAACGGTGGTTCAGTTTGGCAAGGCCGCCCGCATTGCGAAACCCCCTGTCCTCTCCACCGGCACGCAGGTTGGTGCCATCCGTATCGGAATAGAGGCCACTGGCCAGGAACGAGGTCTGCCTGGCCTTCCCGGCAACCCCGGCACTGGTTGCCCGGGTAGCATGGGAGCCCCCGGAAACCTCGACCCAACCCTGACGCTCTGCTTCGGGCTCCAGTGTGAACGCCTGCACCACACCACCAACTGCATCAGCGCCATACAGCGAACTTTTCGCACCGCGCACCAGTTCAACCCGCCCCATCAGGTCCGCTGGCAGGAACTGCCAGGGGGGAATACCGGCAGTACCGGAGCGCAGGCGGATACCATCAAGCAGCAATACCGTGCCTGAGCTGCCGGTTCCCCGCAGGAACAGGCTGGTGGTCTTGCCAAAGCCGCCTTCAGAAGACAGGTTCACCCCGGGCTGGCCCCGCAACAGGTCCCGGAATTCGGTCGGTTGCCGACGTTTGATATCTGACTGGTCGATCACGGTAACGGAGGAAAGGCTCTCACCAACGGTTTCCGGCCCCAGTGTGGCGGTTACCACGATAGGGTCCAGGGATTCCGTATCAGACGGGGACTGGGCAAAGGCATTCTGGGAAGCTGCAAGCAGGGAGGCCCCTGCCACCAAAACTGGAAACTTGAACATCACACTACTCCACAAACCGCGCGCACCCGCACGGGCTCAAGACATGCATTACGGAGTAGTCAGCGGGGCAGGCAGGACGGAGAGCGGGAAGATGCCGGGAGTCGCCTACCCGAGCCGCCCTCCGCAACTCCGGGTGTGTTTTCAGGCCGGTCTCCGGGCTTTTGAGCGAACCGCGGTGCGGTTACGGGTAACCGCCTTCCCACGACCGTGCGCAGTGGCGGATTGGTTACCCTTATCTCAATTACCGTTGCGGGGGCAGCGTCGGACTGGCCCGAAGGCGCACCGACTTCCCGTTTCATCCCGCGCCATAATGGCAACAGGACACCTGAAAACAGGGCGCAAGGCTAGCAACACCCCCTGTGGTGGTCAATGTAATTCGTCAAGTGTTGCAGGGCAGCCGTTCGCGAACCGCCTTGCTGCCCTGCTATATTGCAGTGGTTACCCTCAATGACACCACAGCAACAGGGCGGCCCATGCAAGCGGAACTGATCGACATCCGTAACCACCTACAGCAACACGCACCCTTCAATGGACTGCCGGACGAGGCGCTGGACCGGGTGGCCGGCAGTATCGAGATTGCCTATTTCCGGGCGGGGGAAAAAATCCTCGAACTGGGCCAGACCAATACCGACCTGCATTATATCCGCAGCGGTGCCGCCGAACTCTACCGGCGCTCCGGGGAGCTGTACAACCGGCTCGGTGAGGGGGAGATCTTCGGGCAAATCGGCTTGCTGATGGGGCGCCAGGTGCGCTTTCCCGCCACGGCGCTGGAAGACACGCTGGTCTACCTGATCCCCTACCCGGTGTTCCAGGACCTGTTCGATAACCACGATGTCTTCGCCGACTTCGTGGAGGTCGAAGATAAAAGCCGCCTGCGCCAGGCCGTCACCCGGGCAGACCAGACCAACGACTCCATGACGGCGAAGGTCTCCCGGCTGATTTCCCGCCAACCGGTCACCGCCCCGTCCACTGTGCGTCTGCAGGAGGCCGCACGCATCATGACCGATAACCGGGTATCGTCCCTGTTGCTGGTTGAAGGCAGCGGCGACGACGAGGGCAACCTGGTGGGCATCATCACCGACCGGGATCTGCGCACCCGGGCCGTGGCCGACGCCCTGCCTTCTGAAACCCCGGTGGCCGATATCATGTCACCGGACCTGATCACCATCCGGCCCGATGCCCTGGTGTTCGAGGCGATGCTGCAAATGCTGCACAACAACGTGCATCACCTGCCGGTCATCGAAAAGGGCAAGCCCCGGGGTGTGGTGGCCCTGTCGGATATCGTCAAATATGAATCCCAGAACAGCCTGTACGTGGTCAGCAACATTCACCGCCAGCCCGATGTGAAGGGCCTCAAGGCCATCAGCGAGGAAGTTCGCAACAGCTTTATCCGGATGGTAAGCGAAGACGCCAACTCCCACATGATCGGCAGTGCCATGGCCGGCATCGGCCGCAGCTTTACCCAGCGACTGTTAGAGCTGGGGGAAGAAAAACTCGGTCCGCCCCCGGTGCCATACTGCTTCCTGGCGCTGGGTTCCATGGCACGGGATGAGCAGCTTATTGTCACCGACCAGGACAATGCGATGGTGCTGGATGACAGCTTCAACCCGGCAGAGCATGATGAGTATTTTCTGGCCCTGGCAAAGTTTGTCAGCGACGGCCTGGCAGAGTGCGGCTACACCTACTGCTCCGGCGACATCATGGCCACCAACCCAAAGTGGCGGCAACCCCTGAAAGTATGGAAGGAATACTTCACCGACTGGATCGACAACCCCAAGGCGGAAGCCCTGCTCAACAGCAATATTTTCTTTGACCTGGACGGGGTGTACGGTGAAGAGCGTTACGCCGAAGCCCTCAAGGAACTGATTGCCGAGAAAGCACAGAACAGTCAGCGATTCCTGGCCCTGCTGGCTCGCAATGCCCTCAATCGAACCCCACCGCTGGGCTTTTTCCGTCAGTTCGTGATGGAAGAGGACGGCAAGCAGCAGAAAACCTTCAACCTGAAGCGTCGGGGTACGGCGCCGGTCTCCGACCTGATCCGGGTACATGCCCTGGCCTGTGGCTCCCGGGCCCAGAACTCCTTTGACCGGCTGCAGGACATTGGCAAGACCCGCCTGCTGCCGGAAGACGGCGTGGGCAACCTGCGGGATGCCATGGAGTTCATCGCCATTGTCCGCATCCGCCACCAGGCCCTGGCCATGGAGGACGGGCGCGAGCCGGACAACAACGTGCGCCCGGAGGACCTTTCCCCCTTCGAGCGCAGTCACCTGAAAGACGCCTTCCAGGTCGTCAGCCAGGCGCAGAAATTCCTGCGTTATCGTTACAACGCCCAGATACCCCGGTAAGTCCGTGATAACAACGTTGTACACAGGAGAGCCATGAGCACCCGACGCGAAGCATCCGGCGGGGCCCACCTGCCGTCCGGCGACTGGCCAGAGCACATGTCGTCACTGGCCGAAGAGGCCAGTGACGCTCGCCTGAAGGCATTCTATGAGGCCTTCTGCATGAAACCGGATACGCCCATGGAAGAGGTGCCGATGGTGGCCATGGATTTCGAGACCACCGGCCTGGAGCCGGACCAGCATTCCATCGTCAGTATTGGCCTGGTGCCTTTCACCCTGAATAGAATCCGCCTGGCCGAGGCCCGCCACTGGGTCGTAAGACCGCAGCTGCCGCTGCACCAGACGTCGGTCACCATTCATGGCATCACCCATACGGATATCGAGGAAGCACCGGATCTGGGGGATATACTGGATGAATTACTGCCGGCCCTGGCCGGGCGCATCCCGGTGGTCCATTACCGGGCCATAGAGCGGCCCTTCCTCGATGTGGCATTGCAGTGGCGTCTGAAGGAAGGGATCGACTTCCCGGTGATCGACACCATGGCCATCGAGGCCCACCTTCACCCGGACCGCAACCCCACCCGCTGGCAGCGATTGTGGGGCAAGAAGCCGGTATCCATCCGCCTGGCGGACAGCCGGCTGCGCTATAACCTGCCCCACTACCCGGGACATAACGCGTTGATTGACGCCATTGGCACGGCGGAGCTGCTGCAGGCACAGGTCCGCCATCATTTCGGACCGGACACGCCTGTCCGGGATCTCTGGCTGTAGATCAGTCCTCCCGGACCTGGTCGATGTAATCCCCGTAGCCGGCCGCTTCCATCTGGTCGAGGGGAATAAAGGCCATGGCCGCCGAGTTCATACAGTATCGCAGGCCAGTGGGCTCCGGTCCGTCATTGAACACGTGTCCCAGGTGCGAGTCGGCATAGCGGCTGCGGATCTCTGTGCGGGTCATCCACAGCTTGTTGTCTTCCCGCTCCACCACCGCATCCGCGTTGATGGGACGGGTAAAACTGGGCCACCCGGTGCCGGATTTGTACATATCCCGTGACGAGAACAGGGGCTCACCCGAGACGATATCCACGTAGAGACCCGGCTCCTTGTTGTCCCAGTACTCGTTATCAAACGCCCTTTCGGTACCATCCTCACGAGCCACGTCGTACTGGAGGTCGGTGAGTTCCGAGCGCAGCGTCGCCTCGTCCGGCATCCGGAAACGCTCCGGATCAAAGCCGGGGCCAGCCACGATACGGTTGATTGCTGAGCTGGTAATGCCAGCAGCCTGGTCCTGGCCATCGGGCCGGTACTGTGAGAAGTCCAGTTCCTGGTCTTCTCCCCACACCTTGTCAATAAACTGGAAACGGCCGCTGTTGAAAGTGTAGACCTTGTAGCGGATGGGGTTCTTTTCGTAGTAATCCTGGTGGTATCCCTCGGCGTCCCAGAACTTGTCCAGGGCAACGATTTCGATCACAACCGGGTCGTCATAGCGGCCGGAATCGGCCAGCGCCTGCTTCGAGGCCTCGGCAACTTCCCTTTGTGCTTGATCATGATAGAAAATGGCCGGGCGATACTGCTGCCCCCGGTCCACGAACTGGCCGTTGGCATCCGTTGGGTCCATAAAGCGCCAGAAACCTTCCACCAGGCCCTCGTAAGTGATCTCGTCCGGATCGTAGTACACCTGCACTGCCTCGGTATGGCCGGTACGCCCTGAGGAGACCTGCTCATAGGTGGGTGATGGTTCCTCACCGCCTGCATACCCGGAGACCGCTTCCACCACCCCCGGAATCTTCTCGAACCCCGCCTCCACACACCAGAAGCAGCCGCCGGCGAAGGTGGCTATCGCCAGGTCAGGGTCATCCGGCGCATAGGCGGACTGACCGGACTCGTTCTGGGCGGCTGCCATGGCCCACACACCCAGTGCACCTGCCGCAAACAGCGCCAACCATCCTGTACGTTTGTTCAAAATTCTGTCCCCTTTGCCGAATAGGTAAGCACACCGCCACATCCTGGCAACACCAGAGGATTCAAGCGGCCTTTCAGGCTTTGAGAGGTAACGGCCCAATGGGTTCCCCTCGAGTGAATGCCACGCCGGCTGGCGTGGAGAAATCTGGGGAGGTATACGGAGGAGCGCACTGGATAGTGCATAGGGGAATGCCGAAAACCGGCTCCCGGACCGTTGCAGCCCGGGAACCTGGCACCTGAATCACCGGTCAGGGATTACCGGCGTGGGGAACCGCCACCCGGGCGGTGTACAGGGTGGCCTCGTTGGCCTGTTTGCGGCGCTTGGCGGAGGAGTCCGGGGCACAGCACATCAGTAGGGTGCGGCCATCGGTATCACCCAGCATGCAGGCGAACACCCCCTGGCCTTCCGGTGCCTTGATCTCCTCAGTGATCTCGCCACCCTCAGCCACGCGGATACAGCGCTGGTTGAAGGCATCGGCAATCCAGATCTGCCCTTCGGCGTCCAGGCAGCAGCCGTCGGGGCCGATGCTGAGCTGTTTCAGCATATCGGCACGGGGGCCAGGCGCGGGTCTCGGGCCGAACTCGGCCCAGTCCCGGCGGTCATAGAGTTCGCCGTCGTCCGCGATGGTGAACGCGGTCATGCGATTGCCGAAGGTTTCGCCCACTACCAGGGTTTTCTGGTCCGGTGTAATCACCATGCCGTTGGGGAAGTACAGGTCTTCCGCCGCGACACTGAGATTGCCTTCCGGGTCAATCCGCATCAGCTTTGCCGGTTGCAGGTCGGCCCCTTCCATCAGGTCGAAGCCGAAATTGCCTACCCAGACATTACCATCATTGGCGGCTACCAGGTCATTCACATGCCCTGTTGCGTGGCCTGACAGGTCCGCATACACGCTGGTCTCACCATCGGGTGAGCGGCGCATGACCTTGCGATCCACCATCGACACCCAGACCAGGGAACCGTCCGGCAACCAGCCCAGACCGGATGACTGCTGCGGCGCATCCAGCACCTTTTCCACCAGGCCGTCGGTAGTGACCGTGTAAACACCGTGGCGGTAGAAATCGGACACCCACCAGCGGCCATCCCGCCAGCGGGGGCCTTCGAAGAAACTGCCACCATCGGTAAGAAGGTTCAGTTCTGCCATGATTGTGTCTCCTCAGAGAGCGCCCATCAGGCGATCACGAATGATGCTTTCCGCCTCGCCCATGATGCGGTTGATCAGCTCTTCACAGGATGGCACATCGTGGATCAGTCCGGCCACCATGCCGCAACTCCAGGCAGCCTCGTCCATCTTGCCCTCATGCAGCACCATCTTGCCCTTGGCGCCGGTGACCAGGTGACGGATGTCGTCGATCTGGGTGTCTGCGCCCTTCTCTTTCTCGATCCGCAGGATCTCATCCACCGCGGCGTTCTTCATCACCCGCTCGGTATTGCGCAGCGGGCGCATCACCAGCCGGGTCTGCAGCTCGTCGGCTTCCACGATGGTCTGCTTGACCGTGTCATGGACCGGGGCATCCTTGGTGGCCAGGAAGCGAGTGCCCATATTCATGCCGTCCGCACCGAGGGCCATTGCCGCCACCAGGCTACGTCCGTCGGCCATGCCGCCGGATGCCACGAACGGGATATCCAGCTCCTCGGCCGCCCGGGGCAGAAGGATGAAGTTGGGCACGTCATCCTCGCCCGGGTGACCGCCACACTCGAAGCCATCCACGCTGACGGCGTCACAACCGATCTTCTGGGCCTTGAGGGCATGGCGCACTGAGGTGCACTTGTGAATTACCTTGATACCGGCTTCCTTGAGGGCCGGCATGTACTTCTCCGGGCTGCGACCGGCGGTTTCAACGACCTTCACACCACCGTCGATAATGGCCTGGATGTACTCGGGATAGGGGGGTTCCTGGAACGATGGCAGGAAGGTGAGGTTCACGCCGAAAGGCTTATCGGTCATCTCCTTGCAGCGGGCGATTTCCTTCGCCAGGTCTTCCGGGGTGGGCTGGGTCAGCGCCGTGATAATGCCCAGGCCGCCGGCGTTGGAAACGGCAGCTGCCAGCTCCGCATAGCCAACCCAGTGCATGCCACCCTGGATGATCGGGTGCTCGATACCAAACAGTTCAGTGATTCTTGTCTTCATGGAACTCCCCTGATGAATATCAGTGTTGTTTATCGAAATGGCGTTCCATTATTCATCAGGGGAGAGGGATTTACAAAGCCGGAGGCAATTCAGGGTTACACTGCCTGAATTGCCGCTCCGGTTATGCCGGGGTGCCCCGGCCTCAGATCTGGTCAGGTGCCAGCGGTGGGTTCGCCCAATAGGCGCAGTTATGGGCTGCCGCGGCCTCACTCACGTTCACCAGCGACTCTGAAGCCGGGATTTCCGGTGTCAGCTCCACGAGCTGGCTGCCAGCCGCGTAGTCCGGCCAGGTGGCGGTGCCGTCAGCGGAACTGGGATCGCCATAGCGAGCAAACTGCACCCAATGGTCGATCATCCGTTCTGAGAGGGCAAGCTGTTCATCACTGGCACCACGCGCCCGCATGGTAGCTTCGCTGTTCAGCACGTACTGGATTTCCAATGCATGGGCAGCACCCAGGTCAAAGCTCAGCATCGGCGTGAGCTCAGGGCCGAACAGGCTGGGAGCATCCTCATCGGTAAACCAGTAGCCGAAGGTCGGAACCCCCTGGCCTGACAGGCTGCCGACCTGGGCCAGCTGATTACAGGCGAAGCGCCACGAGGTCTGGATGGATGCCAGTGCCAGGGTGAAACGGTCTGCAGCGGCCGGATCGGTTACTGGCGGTGTCGCAAGGGGACTGCTGTCCGTATTCAGGTAATCTGCAGCGACCTGGTCGGCGTCCAGGCCCCTGGGATCAGACGCCAGCAAGGCACCGACCTCGGCCTGGTACTCCTCCAGGGTGTCCACCGGGTCTGGCGCACCCGCCAGGGTAGCCGAGATCTCGTCCAGCGCCAGGAACAGCCGGCCCTCATGCAGGTTATTACCCGTCATTACCGGAACACCCTGGGGGAAGGCAGCGCCGCCTGCCTGGCTCAGGGCCGCCTGAATGGAATATGGCAGCATGCCCTGACCCCAGGTGGGGTTAAACCACAAGTCTCCCTGAGCCTCGAGGATGGCCGCCGTCGTAACGCTTTCATCCCGCAGGCAGGCTGCGACATCGCCGGCATCGCTGCAGCCCAGGGCCGCTACCACCGGTGAACCAATCAGGACCTCACCCACGGGCTGGGGAACCTGGGTGGGCTGGTACGCACCACTTTGCACAATGGCTTTGTGGAACAATCCTTCAGACCCTGTGCCCGCACCTGCGGAAACCAGCTGCGACAATACGCTGTGGCCACCAGCGGACTCACCGAAAATGGTGACATTGCCGGCATCACCACCGAAGGCATCAATATTGTCCTGCACCCACTTCAGTGCCAGTTGCTGGTCCAACAACCCGAACTGGCCGTTGCCTTCGGGTAAACCCGCTGCAGGCAGGAAGCCGAGCACACCCAGGCGGTAGTTCATGGTCACCACGACCACTCCCTGATCGACCAGCCGCGAGGGCTCATAGGACTCACCGCCGGATCCTGTGATAAACGCACCGCCATGAATCCAGACCATGACCGGATGATTCTCACCCTCGGTGGGGGTATACACATTCAGATAGAGGCAGTCTTCGTCCAGGCTATCGGTGAAGCCATTGAATGCACTGCCAGTCTGGGGACAGCTGTTACCAAACTCACTGGCATCGAGCACACCCTCCCACGCATCAGCCGGCTGCGGCGGCGCAAAGCGCAAGTCACCCACTGGCGGTTTCGCAAAGGGAATGCCCTTGAACATGCGCACAGCGCCCTGCTCTACGCCTTCCACCTGACCCGACTGGGTCTGTCGAACATTGGGCGGCAATTCAGCTGTATCATCAGAGTCAGAGGAAGAGCCCGACGATGAGCCACCACATCCAGCAAGCATGGCGGCGGCCAACGCGGTTGTCATGGACATACGCCAGAAAGATTGGTTCTGCAGGAAATTCATGGTTCGTTCTGCCTTGGTCTGTTGTTGTCGTTATCCGGCCGTTTACCCGGGAAGGCCGGAGGCGCCTTCGACAGGCCGGGCCCTGAAGCCTGGCCATCGAAAACCTGTACACAGATTAAGGGCAAGCGGGGATACCTGTCTGGCGCCCCGGGGATTAACTATTGGAAGGAATGGCATCTCGTGTCACGTCCCTGTGACACAGTTTTATGAATCGTCTCAGTAGCCAGAAAGGCGACGACGCAGGGTGAAGGGTGAGAAGTAGCGCTTGCCCGGGAACTCATCCTTGAATAAACGGGTGCCCTCAGATTCATTGATCAGGCCCGTGGCGTGGTATATGCCTTTTTTAAGGTCATGGTAGACCTCGAGGTCTGACCAGACACCGGGCATGTCATAGAAGTTCTTGAGCATGGCCATGGTCACCCGGTAAAGGTTGCCCTCGTCGTCATACTGGTCAACCAGGGCGATATTCCAGCTGTCCTCATCGATATAGAACACCCGCTTGTGGTAGAGGTGGCGGGCATCTTCACGCAGGTTGGCTTCTACCACGTGCACCCGATGCAACTCCCAGCGCATCAGGTCAGGGTTGAGGTGCTGCTTGTCCAGCACATCATCGTACGAATATTTGTCGCTGGTAATGTCGAAGTTGTTGTAGGGAATCAGCTTTTCATGCAGTCCCTTATACTCCCAGTTGTACCGGTCGAGTGCACCGCTGAACGTGTCGGTATCATCAACGGTACGCAGGTTACCGGACGAGGCAATGGGCGAATCGTAGCCCAGGCTCGGGGCACGGCGTACTTCACCGGCACTGAACCCCCAGGCTGGACGGGGCTCTTCCGCCTGGTTCAGGGTTTCATGGACCAGGATGCCGCCGCCGGCATATTGCTCAGGTGCAATCACGGTAGACAGGTAGTAGTTGATGATTTTATCCAGATCTTCCCAGGAGCCGCCTTTCTTGTTCCAGTTGAAGAAGACTTCCTGACGCATGGTGACACCGCCGTACTGGCCGTTTACCACCACGACCTCTGTGTATTCCCTCTCGACCCAGCGCCCCCGCCAGCGGGTCAGGTGGTTCCACATGGCCTGCATGCCCTTTTCTTCGTCTGAGCCGTGCAGAATCGGGAACGGGTGCCCGCCAAAGGCATTCTCGATGCTGTATCCCTCACTGACCAGGGTCGCGCTGGTCGCGTTCTTGCGGGTATTTTCGACGATATGATCAGGCGCAGTATGGGGCCTTCGGGTTGGATAAACCTGCAGGTTGAACGATTCCGGGTAGGCTTCGAACATGGCAGCCACGCCGTCAGCCAGCACGCCCCGGTATTCCTCCATGTTTTCCGCTTTTACCACGTAGCGGGGCTCGTCATCGGGATAGGGATTGGCATGGTGGTCACCGCTACCTTCGTAACCATCCGGAATGGTGGTATCGCCACCCGTCCAGCGTGGGATAGTTCCCGCCGAGTTGCCAGCACGGATGGCACCGAACGGCGTAAGACTGTTACCCAGACGGTTGGCTTCGGCCTGGGAAACAGCGGCCTGGCTGGGCGCAGCGCTGGTCAGGGCCAGCAGTGAAACACAAAGGGCGGGGATCAGTTTTTTCTGCATCGTCTCGTACATCAGGGCCGACCATCTTATTGTTTTGACTACCAGGCAGGACTCCGAAAGCCGGGAAGCCTGCCGCGCGTGCCGTGTGGGCGTTACGGGATTTCGTCTCATTCTTCACTATTTGCCGGGAGCTTGCCACCCTGCCGCGGATGCGTCGTGCACGGGCATGGAATCTTTGGCAAACGGTCACAGTCATTTAACAAGGTTTTACAGTTTACCTTCAGCTGCGTACCAAGCAGGCAGGCACCCTCAAGCTATGACCTAACCGGCCGATAACCAGGACATAGCGATAGTCCGGTTACATTTCGGAACGGCAATCCCGCCATACATCCGGATAATTAGCGACCGACTTATTCCGACCTGATGTCCTTTTCAGATTGCCTGGAGTTTTACCATAAAACTGATGGAGCGACTGCGCATCCGTTCACGTCTGTTGATTGCCGTACTGGTGCCGGTGCTGGTCACCGCTGGCGTTACGGCTTGGATCACCACAAACCAGTTAACGCAGAACGGCAAGCACGAGGTGGAGCGCCTCAGGGATAACCTGATCGAGACTCACAAGGAAAGCCTGAAACATATCGTTCAAGCCGCCAGAACCGCTATCGACGCCGACTACTCCGACCCCTCACTGGATGAGGAAGAGGCGAAGCTGCGGGTTCGGGACACCATTCGCTCCATGGGGTTCGGAGAGAACAATTACATCTTTGCCTACACCCATGATTCGTTCAATCTGGCGTTCCGGCCCAAGCCGTCGGCAGAGGGTTACGTAAAGAACAGCACCCCGGAGTCCAAGGCATTACTCCGTAATCTGTTCGAAGCGGGCAAGTCCGGCGACGGCTACCATAGCTACGAATGGAAGAACCCGGCGACGGGGAACGTCGAACCCAAGATCTCCTATTCGCTCTACCTGGAAAAGTGGAACTGGGTAATCGGTACCGGGGTTTACGTGACCAGCGTGGACGAGACCATCGCCGCTGCCCGTGCCGAAATCGATGAGCAGATCAGCAGTGCTCTGTTCTCGATTCTCCTGATTACAGTGGTGATCGTAGTCCTCGCTATCAGCTTTGGCCTGTTTATGGGCCGCAGCGTCACCGCACCCCTGAACCGGGTCACCCGGACCATGGAAGACATCGCCGCTGGTGAAGGCGACCTCACACGCCGTTTGCCAGCGGAAGGCACGGATGAGCTGGCCGACCTTGGGCGACAGTTCAACGCCTTTGTGGCCAAGATCCACACCACCATCCGCGAGGTGGGCGACACCACCAACCAGGTGGCTTCTGCTGCGGAAGAGCTCAGCCGCGTGGCTGAAGAAACCCGAGCATCGGTCCAGACCCAGGGGTCCGAAACCGATCAGATTGCTTCCGCCATTAATGAGATGGCCGCCACCATCCACCAGATCTCGAAGAACGCCAACGAGGTCCAGAGTGCCGGTGCCGACGCGGACCGGCTGGCGAAGGATGGCGGCCAGACCATGGCCGGCTCCCAGCAGTCGGTAAACGAACTGTCCCGGAACATCCTGCAAAGCGCGGAGGCCATCGAGGCCCTTGCGTCCCGCAGTGACGAGATCCAGAAGGTGCTGGATGTTATCCACGAGGTGACCGACCAGACCAACCTGCTGGCCCTGAACGCTGCCATTGAAGCTGCCCGTGCTGGCGAACACGGCCGGGGCTTCGCAGTAGTCGCAGATGAAGTGCGTCAGCTGGCCCAGCGCAGCGGCGAGTCCGCCGGGCAGATCCGCGAGATGATTGATGGCTTTATCAATGAGTCCCGCAGTGCGGTGGAGCGGATGCGCTCATCCCAGGGGCTGTCCGAAGAGACGGTAGAGCGAATTAACCACGCCAGCTCCGCCCTGAATACCATTGAGCAATCCGTGGAGCACATCCACGACCAGGTAACCCAGATTGCCACCGCCGCCGAACAGCAAAGCCAGGTGGCCGAGGAGATCAACCAGAACGTGGTGCGCATCGTGGAAGCGGCCCAGAACAGCGATACCGGCGTCACCCAGACCAACGAAGCCAGTCAGGAACTGGCCCGCCTGGGCGAACGGCTGCGGGAGCTGGTTGCACAGTTCCGGGTGTAATTCACTGGCAAACGGGGAGGCTGCGGGTCAGGCAGACTCCCCGGCACCTGCCCCGTCCGCCAGTGCTGCAATGACCGCCCGGTCCCGGCCTTCATCCTTGGCCTGGTAGAGTGCCCGGTCAGCAAGCCGAAAGAGGGCTTCCCTCTCTGATGCGTGCTCCGGTACGCAGGCCAGGCCTGCTGAAAATGTCAGACGCTCTGGCCCGCCGGGGCTGAAATCCATAGCCGAGAACTCACCCCGGAGGCGCCCTATCACTTCCAGGGCACCTTCCGGGTCCAGGCCAGGCAGCACCAGGACAAATTCCTCGCCCCCGAAGCGGGCCGCCACATCCTGCTTGCGGCTGCCATCCTGCAGCAACTTTGCCAGGGCCACGAGGATACGGTCGCCAACATCATGGCCCCACTTGTCATTGACCCGTTTGAAGTGGTCCAGGTCGAGGATGCAGAAAGTCAGCGGCCTTTGCTCCCGCAAGGCCCGGGGAATTTCGTGCTCCAGTACTTCGTCCAGCCAGCGCCGATTGTAGAGCCCGGTCAGCGGGTCGCGAATGGATTCTTCCTTGAGTGCATTACGCAGTTCTTCGATGCGCTCGAGCTTTTCCCGAAGATCGGCTTCCTTCTGCTTCAGGTCCGTGACATCCCGGAAGCTGTATATAACTCCGCGAACCTTGCCACTTGTGCCATGGAAGACGTTTTTCTTGACGTTCAGGGTGCGCCCGTCAAGTTCGATCTCGCTAGCCACCTCGCGGCCTGAATACAGACCCGGGATAAACTCCTGCACCGGCTCTCCCCGTTCGAACGGCTGCCCGGTGCCGGCCAGCAGGTGGCGTGCCGAGGGGTTACTGTCCACCAGGCGGCCATGCCCGTCGGTCACCAGCACACCGTCAGTCATGTGCTGGAAAACCAGGGTGCGTATTCCAGACCAAGGTTGCCACTGATTCCAGACGAAGCCTGCCACCCATTCCACGCGAAAGCTGCCACTGATT
>NZ_JAKZAH010000002.1 GCF_023156245.1 Marinobacter bryozoorum | reverse complement strand
ACCGACTCCAGCGTGATGGCCGTGTGCAAATCGGTCACGATCCCCGGAATGACCGGTCACGTTCGCCGGAATACGCACATGTTTATGCCTTTGCAAATAAGACCTGGCACAAGTGTCGTGTGATCAGTCATTACGAAGTCTTCCGGGGGCGAACCGAAAGAGAGTTACACGTGCTTTTGGAAGAGCATCGGAAAACAGCCGCCAACTTTGCCCAGTCAAGAAACCAGACCATGCGCCAGATCGCCGGCTTGTTCGAGCGAGTTCAGTCGACAGAAGAAAGTCTCTCGATAAGCCAGCAGGCGCGTGATCAGGAGCAACTCCACGATCACAAAAAGGGAGTGGCCAGAGCTGATTTAAAAAGTACGCCTAAACCCCACGAACACGCCAGTGAACCAGACTTGGGTTCAGAGATTTTGTCCTTTCAGATCGACTATTCAGCGGCAATTCCGGAGGATTTTTGATGCGGCATCCCCAGACAAAGGTGCGACCAGATTTATTCGAGGCCAGTGATGAGATTCGTTGCGCTTATTTTGACTCAGGCTTCGTGCTTCGACACGACAAGTTGAGTGGTGTGTTTCAGGATTCCGTGACTGCACTGCAGGAAAGGACGGGCAAACACATGATCATCGCGGCGGGTCCTACTGGTGTTGGAAAGACAACGCTAGCAAAGCGCTTGACTGACTATGTATACCGCGAGCTGGTGCCGCAGTGGCACGAAGATCCCGGATGCATTCCCTGCGTTTGTGTTGAACTTCGGATGGAATCGCAGGCCGCTTTCGATTGGAAAGAATTGTACCGGCAAGTTCTGGTTGCTCTGAGAGAACCCTTGGTCGATCAGAAATCTAAAATTAAAACGTCGACAGACCACCAACTAGGTCATGTCATGACCGGTGGGCACATGTCGGTGGCTCGGCTACGAACCGAAATGGAACAGGCCATCAAGGACCGGAAGACTCAAGTACTGATCCTGGATGAATTGCAGCATCTCTTTAAACACGGTATTGGGAAGGTCGAGCAGTATTATGACGTTTTAAAGTCCATTTCTTCGCGCACCGGTTGCACGCTGGTCGGCATTGGAACCTATGAGCTCTGCTTTATGATGGATTGGAGCGCCCAGATGAATCGGGTCACCAGTTACATACAGTTCCCCAGGTACGATTTCAGCTCTGAGCTCGATCAGCAGTCTTTTTTCAACGCCTACAGCGGCCTTTTGGCCCATGTGCCGATGAATCTTGATGAGAGGTTGTTGAAGCCCAATCTCGAGTATTTTTATATCGGCTGCTGTGGCTGCGTGGGTATTTTGAAAGATTGGGTCTACCGAGCAATGAAGCGAGCGCTCGCCTCCGATGCTAACAGCCTCAGTCAGGCTCATTTTGAGGCCACGATGCATCCGCTTAAAGCGATAAAACGGATGGTTGAGGAAATCAGGGAGGGTGAAGACAGTTTCTGTCAACCAGACCTAGAGGAGGTTCGGCGCGAATTGCTCGGTGCTTCTCAGATGTCCGGCGCAGTGGAACAGAAATCGAAACGTGGTCGTTCAAAGGGACAGCTGCCAGGTGTTCGGAAGCCAGGGAGGGATCCAGTCCATGTATCATGAAGAGTACCTATGCGCTCATCCAAGGAGTACCTTCCGCGCCATAGCGCCCAGAGGCGAGGGCGAAATGACAGAATCCCTCACTTCTTATGTGGGACGCATCGCCTGGCACCACTCGGTAAAACCCGCATTGCTAATCAGTTCAACGATTGATGTTGGCAAGTCTTCAGGGTTTCTCAAATCTGAAGTTGCGACCTGTTTCAATTCGTTGACGAGCAAGTCTGGAGCCATTGCGCAGAAGGTCTCCGAACTGGTCGGCCTACCTGTTGAGACTGTTGCTGCGATGACACTGGTGCATCTCCATGATTATGTTGATCACAGTGCTCGAGGTTTGATCAGAAAGAAAAAACAATGGTGTCCGAAGTGTTATCACGAAGACGACTCATCGGGAGAGAGATTCGATCGACTGGCGTGGAGCCTGGAGCGTGTGTCGCATTGCTCAGAGCATAAATGCAAGTTGAGGGATTTCTGCCATCACTGCCTTGAATCTCAGCCTTATCTGTCGACGAAGGTGCCCGTTGGATACTGCCACCACTGTCAAAAATCCTTATCGGAAAGTTTTCATGTGGTTTGTGGAGAGGAGGAGTACGAGGAGAGCCTGGTTTTTTGCTCTCTGGTGTCCGGGCTCAACCAGCCGCCGCCTGAAGTGTCAGAAGAGCACCTGATATCAGAGCTAAGTCGACTGGTTCTGCTGTTTTCCGATGAGGGCGTACCGCGTTTAGCTCGTTATCTGAAAATTGATCGCCATTGCATGGAGCTCTGGTTAAGCGGAGAGACCAAGCCGGCTATATCCAGCGTGGAGAAAGTCTTTGGGCATTTTGGACTGCCATGGGCTGATATTCTTGTAGGTAGAATCGGAGTAATCGAGGCACAAAAACGAACTAAGCATCGGCGACTCCGTCCCAACCGAAAGAACATTAAGACCTGCCCGCGAGGCGAGCTTCGAGTCGTTGACGGGGAGGTTCTTGGTAAAGAAGAGCCGTCTCTTAAACAGCTCAGGCGAGCGCATTCGATTGAGCAGATCAATCGTTATCTGGATGCCATTCTGAACGGAGAAATGATCCCACACTCAAGATCGAAGATAGCGTCCTCTCTCGGCGTCTCCGTCGGTTACCTTGAGTCCCTATTCGGCATGAAGGTTCGGCGGGTCTCAGATCTCTACAAAGAGTATCGGGACGGCCTCAGCTTGACGCGCTCAGAGCAGTTGAGAGAGGCAATTCAGGCGGCTGTCCTTACAACCATTGAAGAAGGAGAAGCGCCATCTTGGAAAAATGTCACTAGCCATCTTCCGGAAGATCTACAGAAGCGTCATTCAATGGCAGAAATGTCGAGGATTCGCGTAGAGGTTCTTGCGTCGTTGTGGGGTGAGGCTAATGACGCCATGGCTTCCTGAAGCAATTTACTTCCTCAATTTGCGCGAATTGAGTGGGAAATCTGGAAGCATAACGTTTCCATGACTGAGCGTTTTCCCGTAAGGAGCTGATTAATAACTGGTTTCAGTTTCAGGCCAAGAACGCTTAGGCTTTGACAGGATCAATCAGATAGGCGGGGAGAAGGATATAGTTTCCGGATCGGAATGCTTATGAGTAAAACGACAGATTAGACCATTTCCTGGGGAAAGAAATGGTGCCGAGGAGAGGACTTGAACCTCCACGGGGTTGCCCCCACTAGCACCTGAAGCTAGCGTGTCTACCAATTTCACCACCTCGGCAGGTGACTACAACTTCTGGCTATATTACTGAATTCTTTTTCGAATTCAAGCCTTTGGTTGCTGGCTTCGGCTTGTCGCCTCAACCGATGGCGCGTACTTTAATGATTCGATTCGGAGCTGTCAAACATTTTTTCGGGTGAATTCATAAAAAAATCACAGTGCGTAGGGATGATCCCTTAAGGCTATTTCCCGGCTTTGTTAGGCCGGGGCGGGGGCTGGGCGTTATACTCCCGGTACATTCATGCCAGATCCGGTGCGCCAGGTGCTGTCTGGTCCGGGTAATTCGACAGTGCTTTGACCGTGTCATGGGCAGAGCGTTGCCGAATTAACCGGACGTCAGACGGGCGCGCCCGGACCTGGTTGGGCTGGCGTATGCCGCCTATAACCAGAGGAAAGAGAGAAACCATGGTTTCCAGGAAAGAGCCGCGCGATCCCCATGCGGATCGCGAAGCACAGAAATACGATAACCCGATACAGAGCCGGGAATTCATTCTCGAGCATCTTCGCCAGCGGGGGGCGCCCGCGACCCACGAGACCCTGTGCGAGGAACTTGGCCAGACCAGCGAGGAGGGCATTGAAGCCCTGCGCCGCCGGCTGATCGCCATGTGTCGTGACGGGCAGATGATCTGTAACCGTAAGGGGCGTTACCTGCCCATTGATGAGGCCGACCTGGTCACCGGCCGGGTGTCCGGGCACAAGGATGGCTTTGGCTTCCTGATGCCGGACGATGGGGGCTCCGATCTGTTCCTCAGTGCCCGCCAGATGCGCCAGGTCTTTCATGGCGACCGCGTGGCTGCACGGGTAGAAAGTGTGGATGACCGTGGTCGGCGGGAAGGAAAGGTCGTTGAGGTGCTTGAGCACCGCACCACTCAGACGGTTGGCCGGTTGTTCCGGGAAAGCGGCATCTCCTTTATCGTGCCGGAGAACCCCCGCATCAATAACGAGATCATGATTGCCGAGGAAGATTGCGGCAAGGCTCGCCACGGGCAGTATGTGGTGGTGGATATCGTGCGTCAGCCAACCCAGCGTACCAAGCCCACCGGCCGGGTGGTGGAAGTGTTGGGCGAGCACATGGCGCCAGGTATGGAAATCGATGTGGCCATCCGCTCCTACGATATTCCCCACGCCTGGCCGCCGGAAGTGGGGCACCAGGCCGCTGCGATTGCCGATGAGGTAAAGCCGGAGGACAAGGAAAACCGGGTGGATATCCGGCACCTGCCGCTGGTCACTATCGATGATGAGACAGCGCGGGACTTTGACGATGCCCTCTATTGTGAGCGCCGTCCCCGGGGCGGTTACCGTTTGCTGGTGGCCATTGCAGACGTGTCCCACTATGTCCGGCCGGGCTCGCCACTGGACGAGGAGGCCATAAACCGGGGGACCTCGGTGTACTTCCCGGACCATGTGGTGCCCATGTTGCCGGAGAAGCTCTCCAACGGGCTGTGTTCCCTGAACCCGGGGGTTGATCGACTCTGCATGGTGGCAGATGTGACGGTCAGTGCCTCTGGTCGTATCAGTGGCTACAAGTTTTACCAGGCCGTAATGCACAGCCATGCGCGCCTGACCTACACCAAGGTCAGCAAGATGCTGGAGCATCCGGATACCGAGAACGGCATCAGCCTGTGCCAGCTGTATTCCGATATCCTGCCTCAGCTGCATGACCTTTACGGACTGTATAAACTGCTGCGCAAGGCTCGCACAGAGCGTGGCGCGATCGACTTTGAAACCACCGAAACCCGGGTCATCTTCGATGCCAATCGCAAGATTGAGGAGATTGTTCCGGTACAGCGTAACGACGCGCACAAGATCGTTGAGGAGTGCATGCTCTGCGCCAACGTGGCCACGGCGCGCTTCCTGAAGAAGTACAGGATGCCGGCCCTGTACCGGGTGCACGACGGCCCGTCCGAAGAGCGGCTGCAGGCGGTGCGCCTGTTCCTGGGTGAGCTGGGTCTGCAACTCGGTGGTGGCGACAAGCCAACCTCGGCGGATTACCAGGAGTTGCTCAACAGTATCAAGGACCGGCCTGATGCCCATGTGATCCAGATGGTGATGCTGAGGTCCCTGAGCCAGGCGGTCTATAGCCCGGAAGAAAGTGGCCACTTCGGGCTGGGTTACTCCAGCTATGCTCACTTTACCTCGCCGATTCGTCGGTACCCGGACCTGATCGTGCACCGGGCTATAAAGTCCGTTGTGCATCGTGACGAGCCGGTCAAGGACGTAGAGCCGCCGCCCAGGCGTGATCCGGAGCTGGCGGAATACCCCTATGACCAGGCCCGGATGGTCCAGCTGGGTGAGCACTGCTCCATGACCGAGCGCCGGGCGGATGACGCCACCCGGGACGTGATGGCGTGGCTCAAGTGCGAGTTCCTGCGGGAGCATGTGGGTGAGACCTTCGACGGTGTTATCGCCGCGGTGGTGCCTTTTGGTTTCTTTGTCGAGCTGGAGGGCATCTATATAGAAGGTCTGGTGCACATTTCTACCCTGGGTGGGGATTACTACCACCATGACTCTGCCAAGCATCGCCTGGTGGGCGAGCGGACGGCGACCAGTTTCCGCCTGGGTGATGAAGTGCGGGTGCAGGTTGTTCGGGTGGACCTGGATGATCGCAAGATTGACCTGGAGCTGGTCAGTGAACCAAGCCGGCGGTCCGGTGGTCGCAAGGCGTCCGGTAAGGGCGGAGCTAGTAGTGCGAAAGGCAAGGCTGCAGAGCACCAGGCCGGGGACAGCAAGGCCGGCAAGGGTGGCAAGGGCCGCTCCCGTTCCCGCAAGCCTTCCGCCAAGGATCAGTTAGCGGCGGAAGCGTCCCGGGAGGCTTCCAGGAAGTCGTCGGGAAAGCGGGGTGATGATAGCAAGTCCGCCTCGGGCAAGGGCCCAGGTCGCAGGGGCGGCGGTCGCAAGAAAACCGGCGCCAGCCGATAACCGGGAAGGAAAGACGACGTGTCGGAAGAATTTGTCTTTGGCTGGCATGCGGTGGACGCGGTTCTGAAAAAGGAGCCGGAGCGACTGCAGCAGGTCTGGATTCAGCAGGGTCGGCAGGATCGCCGGGTCAGGCAGATTACCGAAGGACTGGATCAGCTCGGGGTGCGCTGGCAGGTAGTGCATCGCAAGGAGCTGGATGCCCGGGTTTCCGGTGCCCATCAGGGAGTCGTGGCCCAGGTCAGCGAGAGCCGGGAGTGGACCGAGGATGATCTTTACCGGATGCTGGCGGGCCGGTCGGAGCCGCCGCTGCTGCTCATCCTGGATGGTGTGACCGATCCTCACAATCTCGGCGCGTGCATGCGCACCGCCGATGGGGCGGGAGTGGCGGCGGTGATCGTACCGAAAGACAAATCCGCCACGCTCAACCCCATCGCGCGCAAGGTTGCCTGCGGCGCCGCGGAAACCATCCCCTTTGTGCGGGTCACCAACCTGGCGCGCTGCCTGCGCACCTTGCAGGAGCAGGGTGTCTGGCTGATCGGCACGGCCGGCGAGGCTGGGGTCTCCCTGTACCAGGCGGATTTCAAGGGACCTGTTGGCCTGGTGATGGGTGCCGAAGGTAAGGGCATGCGGCGCCTCACCCGCGAGCACTGTGATCACTTGATCAAGATCCCCATGCACGGCCTGGTGGACAGTCTCAATGTGTCGGTTGCGACCGGGGTCTGCCTCTACGAGGCTGTGCGCCAGCGTCAGGGCGCCGGATAGCTTGCAACGAATCCCCCATGGGCATAGAATGCGTCACCCCTTTTTTCAAGGGGCGGGGTTTTGTTGTCTGAAATCTGCATTATCTTGCGGATTTTACTGACAAATCCCCAAAATCGGCAGTTCAGGCGCCTGTGTTTACAGGCACCAGCTGCCAACTCCTTGCTTCCTGCAGAGCGGATACACCTGCTGGAGGCTGTTCAAACCGTAGGGAGAAAACATGCGTCACTACGAAATCGTATTCATGGTGCATCCCGATCAGAGCGAGCAAGTGCCCGCGATGATCGAGCGTTACACCGGCCTCATCACCGATGATGGCGGTCAGATTCACCGTCTTGAGGATTGGGGGCGCCGTCACCTGGCCTACCCGATCAACAAGATCCACAAGGCTCACTACGTCCTGATGAACGTTGAATGTTCACAGGCCGCACTGGACGAGCTGGCTCACAACTTCCGTTTCAACGATGCGATCATCCGTGACCTGGTGATCCGTCGTGATGGTCCGGACACAGAAATGTCTCCGATGAAGGCAGCTGAGTCCCGGGAAGATCGTCGTTCCGACGACCGTCCGCGTCGCACCACTGAGAACAGTGAGCGTCGTGAGGAAAAGTCCCAGGACGAAGAAGAGTAATCACCCCATCCGGAGTTGAGGAGTTTATCAATGGCTCGTTTTTTCAGACGTCGTAAGTTCTGCCGCTTCACGGCAGAAGGTGTCAAAGAGATCGATTACAAGGATCTGGACACCCTGAAAGGTTACATCACTGAAACCGGCAAGATCGTGCCCAGCCGTATCACCGGCACCAAGGCCCGTTATCAGCGTCAGCTGGCGACCGCCATCAAGCGCGCTCGTTACCTGGCCCTGCTGCCGTACTCGGACAGCCACGACAACTAAGATCGTACAGGACCCGGGACCATGCGTGCACTGGCACAGTATGTAATGCGCGGTCCCCTGCAAGCGGGCGGCGTTGCTGCCCTTGCAACCGCGATACCCTATCTGTCATGGATAGGCGCAGCGGTTGTTGGCCTGGTCATACTCCGCCTGGGGGTTACCCAGGGGCTCAATGTTGCCCTCTGGGCGCTGTTGCCGGCCCTGGGCTGGGCCTGGATTGGCAATGAGCCGACAGTCATATCGGTGTTGTTGCTGGTATTTCTGATGACCGCGGTACTTCGCAGTACCGTGTCCTGGGAGAAGAGCCTGCTGGCAGGCTCCGGACTCGGGCTGGTCATCGGCCTGGCGTTGCCGGTGCTGTTTTCCGGCATGCTGCAGCAAGTGACCGAAGCGTTCATGAGTCTTTATGAGTGGGCGTATCCGGACATGGCGCAGCAGCTGGGCGGCGAGCTTGAGCCGGCCCTTCGCAGTATGGTGGAGGGTCTTATGCCGGGCTCCTATCTGGGCATGGCTGTCGCGGTGGCGATGCTGTCCAGGTACTGGCAGGCCGCACTGTATAACCCGGGCGGTTTCCGCCGTGAGTTTCACGGCTTCCGTCTGTCACGCGGCGTAGCGGCACTGTGTGTGTTGTTGCTGCTGGTGGCCCCGGTCATCGGAATCAATCCGATGCTGCTGGGCTGGGTGGCCGGTCTGCCGCTGCTGGTGGCTGGTATCGCGCTGGTACATGGTGTGGTCGGTCGCAGGAACGCCAGTAACCTGTGGCTCGTGGTGTTCTACGCCTTGCTTGTGGTTCAGGGTTTTACGATCAGTTTGTTGTTGATGCTGTTGGCAATTGTGGATAGCTGGCTGGATATCCGGGGCCGTATAAAGCCTGCCGGTCCGGCTGAATAAAGCACGAAGAGGTTAACGAGATGGAAGTTATTCTGCTCGAAAAAGTGGCAAACCTGGGTTCCCTGGGTGACAAGGTCAAGGTCAAGTCCGGCTATGGCCGTAACTACCTGCTGCCTTACGGCAAGGCCGTAGCAGCGACCACCGAAAACCTGCAGGCGTTCGAAGAGCGCCGTGCAGAACTGGAAAAGGCTGCCGCCGACAAGCTGGCTGCTGCCCAGTCCCGTGCCGAGGCGCTGGAAGGTCAGTCCTTCACTATCAGCTCCAAGGCCGGTGACGAAGGCAAGCTGTTCGGTTCTATCGGTGTTCGCGACATCTCTGACGCCATCACTGCTGGCGGCACTGAAGTCGAGAAGAGCGAAGTTCGTCTGCCGGAAGGCCCGATCCGGGTTACCGGTGAGTACGAAATCGAGCTTCAGCTGCATTCTGACGTGACTGTCACCGTTCAGCTGGCGGTTGTCGCCGACTGAACTCCGAGTCCGTCATGAAGTGAGGCCCTGTGGACGGCGCTGCCAGTCCACGGGGTTCTCAGTTTCACAGGCCCGGACTGCTCAGGCAGCTTCCGGGCCTGTGTGTTTCTGGTATCCTTGAATATCCCCGCCTGCTCCGAAATCCAGGGCCGGCCCGGGTGACTCCATTCGTATTCCGGTATCCGAGAAAGTCCATGGCCACCAGCAGTTTCAAGGCGTCCAGCAGTGATCTGGAAACCTCCAGGGTAAAGATTCCTCCCCATTCCGTGGAAGCCGAGCAGGCCGTACTGGGTGGCCTGATGCTGGATAACCGGCGCTTTGATGAAGTATCCGAGGTGGTGACCGCCGGTGACTTCTATCGCCAGGATCATCGCCTGATCTATGCCGCTGTCGAGCGCCTCGCCTCCGAGAGCGAACCACTCGATGTGGTTACCCTGGCAGAGTACCTGGAAAGGGCCGGGGATATTGAAGACGCCGGTGGCCTTTCCTACCTGGCGGAGCTGGCGGAAAAGACCCCCAGCGCGGCGAACATTCGCGCCTATGCCCAGATCGTGGCCGAGCGCTCCATTCTGCGGCAGCTGATCGAGGTTTCCGGAGGCATCGTGGACTCGGCCTTCAACCCCCAGGGCCGGACCAGCTCCGATCTCCTGGATGAGGCCGAGCGCAATGTGTTTCGTATCGCCGAGTCCCGCACCAAGGAAGGCTCAGGCCCGAAGGCCATTAACCCCATTCTTACCCAGGCGCTGACCCGCATCGAAGAGCTGTTCGAGTCCGGGGAGAAGGTGACCGGTCTGACCACTGGCTTTACCGACCTGGATGAGTGGACTTCCGGTATGCAGCCGGCGGACCTGATTATCGTGGCGGGTCGTCCTTCCATGGGTAAGACCACCTTTGCCATGAATATCGTGGAAAACGCCCTGTTGTCTTCCGGGGAGCCCATCCTGGTGTTCAGTATGGAAATGCCGGCGGACTCGATCGTCATGCGTATGCTGTCGTCGCTCGGGCGAATCGACCAGACCCGTATGCGCAGCGGCAAGCTGGAGGAGGAGGACTGGCCGAGGCTCACGTCCGCCGTCAGTTTGTTGAAGGACAAGCCTCTCTATATTGACGATACCCCCGGCCTCAGCCCCACCGAGATGCGCTCCCGTGCCCGCCGTATCGCCCGGGAGAACGGTGGCAAGCTCAGCCTGATCATGGTGGACTATCTGCAGCTGATGCGGGTACCGGGTAACACCGAGGGGCGGACGGCCGAGATCTCCGAGATCTCCCGGTCCCTGAAAGGCCTGGCCAAGGAACTCAGCTGCCCGGTGGTCGCCCTGTCGCAGTTGAATCGTAGCCTGGAGCAGCGGCCCAACAAGCGACCGGTAAACTCGGACCTGCGGGAATCCGGCGCTATTGAGCAGGATGCAGACGTGATCATGTTCGTGTACCGGGATGAGGTCTATAACGAGGATACCCAGGACAAGGGCATTGCCGAGATTATCATCGGCAAGCAACGGAATGGCCCCATTGGTACCGTGCGCCTCGCCTTTATTGGCAAGTACACCAAGTTCGAAGACCTGGCCCACGGCAGTTACGGCGGGGATTACTGATGCCGCGAGCCACCGTTGCCCGTATACACCTGGACAACCTGCGCCATAACTTCCGTATCGCGAAAGAGCGGGCAGCCCCGGCTCGTGCCATGGCGGTGGTCAAGGCGGACGGCTACGGGCATGGTATCGAGCGTGTAGCACGGGCGCTCTCCGGTGATACCGACTACTATGCAGTCGCCTGCCTGGAAGAGGCGGCTGTGCTGAGAGCGGCTGGTCTGTCCCAGCCCGTCCTGTTGATGCAGGGGGTTCATGAGGCGGATGATCTGCGCATTTCCGAGGCCGAGAATTTTACGGTCGTGGTCCATTCACCCCATCAGCTGGACTGGCTGAAAGCCGGCCACGGTCGCCCGGAGGTCTGGCTCAAGGTCAACTCCGGCATGAATCGCCTGGGGTTCGCGCCGGCGGACCTGGGCAGGGTGCGGGAGCAACTGGCTCAGGCAGGTATCAGGGTTGCCGGTGTAATGACTCACTTTGCCTGTGCCGACGATGAGCAGAGCCAGGGCACCGCACAGCAGACAGAGGTGTTTGACCGGTCTACGACGGGGCTGGGAGACATTGTGCGGAGTGTGGCCAACTCTGCGGCGCATTTCAGGCCCGGCCAGCCCCTGTTTGACCGTACCCGGCCCGGCATCATGGTTTACGGGGGTTCTCCCATGCTGGAACGTTACGGACCGGAACTGGGCTTAAAGGCTGTGATGACCCTGGAATCGCGGCTGATTGCCACCCGGGAGCTGGCGACCGGCGATGCCGTTGGCTATGGCGAAACCTGGCGAGCTACCCGGCCCACCCGCATGGGTATGGTGTGTATCGGTTACGGCGATGGCTATCCCCGTCATGCGGTGAATGGCACGCCGGTATGGATCCGGGGTACCCGGGCACCGTTAATCGGCCGGGTTTCCATGGACATGCTGGCGGTTGACCTGGGCGATATACCCGCGGCAACCATTGGCGATACGGTGGAGCTCTGGGGTGAGCATATCCCCGTTGATGAAGTGGCGGCCTGCGCCGGTACGATCAGCTATGAGTTGCTGACCGGAGTCACCCGCCGAGTACCCCGGGTTGAAACCGGGGCGTCCACGTCTGTGAACACAGGATCTGATTTGTGAATGTTCTGGTAGTCCATGACAACGGTGTGCTGGCCCGGCTGTTACTGAAGCAGTTGGGGAGCACCCACCTTGACGTGACCCCCTTGCTGATCAGCGATCTGTCAGACCTTGATCTGTCAGGCGTGGAGCAATGGGTGCCCCGCACCACCGACCTCATCGTCAACGCCATGTGGCTGACGGACCCGGAAGCCGCCGAGGCCGACCCGGAGCTGGCCCGCACCAAGGCCTTTTCGTTGCCCATGGCCCTGGCGGAGCATGCCGCCGCCAACGACATGATCCTGTTGCAGTTGTCCACCTCCTATGTATTTGACGGTCGCAAGCAAAGCGCCTACCTGTCGTCCAACCCGGGCAATCCCATTGGCCAGCTGGGTATCTGGCAGTGGGAATGCGAACAGGTCATGCGCACCGTGTTACCCCGGCATATCCTTGTACGCACCGGGTGGGGGCTGCAACGGTTTATCCGCAAGGTGCACCAGGCGGCGGTGGCGAAAGAGCCGTTACGCCTGTCTGGCCGTCATCACGGGCAACCGGTAACCACCAGTGACCTGGCGCGGGTGCTGCGGGCGGTGGTGCTGCAGCTGGACTGCGGTGCGGAAGTCTGGGGGACCTACCAGTACGCAGGCGCTGAGGAGGTCAGTCAGTATGATCTCGGCCTTGCCCTGGCCGATATGCCTGAGCTCAATGGAAAAGGTGGGGAGAGAGCAGTGCACGTGGTGGACGAACTGCCGGCGTGGGCCGCTGTCGAGCCGGAGAATGCCACCCTGGTATCCACCAAGATCCGCAACACATTCGGCGTCAAACAGTCGCCCTGGCGCGCTGCCCTTGAGGACGAGCTTGCCCTGTCAGGGCTGGGCGTTACCCAGGGCCATGGTCTGAAGGGCCTCAAGGTCGACTAGCTCGATATCGCGCCCCTTGGCGCGGATCAGCCCCTGATTCTGGAAACGGGTGAACACCCGGCTGACGGTCTCTACCGCCAGGCCCAGGAAGTTGGCGATGTCATTGCGGGCCATGGGCAGGTTGAAGTGGGTCGGTGACAGCTTGCGGCGCTGGAAGCGGCTGGACAGGGAAAGCAGCAGCGCGGCAATGCGCTCTTCCGCCGTGTTCTTGCTCAGTAGCACCGACAGCTGATGGCTGTTGCGGATTTCCTGGCTCATCAGGTGGAACATGTGGTGCTGCAGGCCGGGCAGGGTGTTGGCCAGGTTCTCGAGCTGCTCCACGGGAATTTCGCAGACGCTGGTGCGCTCCAGTGCCTTGGCTGTCGAGGCATGGATCTCGTCACTCATGCTGTCCAGGCCCACCAGTTCACCGGGCATGAAAAAGCCGGTGATCTGCTCATCCCCCGATTCGGTAATCACGGACGTCTTGATGGCGCCGCTTTTCACCGCATAACAGGAGCGGAAGGGCGTGCTCTGGGTAAATACCTGCTCACCCCGGTTAAAGATGCGGTCACGATTTACCACCTCGTCCAGGCGGTTCATGTCGGTACTGTCCAGTGCCAGCGGCAGGCAGAGGTTGCTCAGGCTGCAGCGCTGGCAGGATGACTTGGAAATCGACGACATCTGATTGACGGGGATGGACTGACTCATGATAACCCTGGTTGATTCATATCAATCACACGATAATACGCCCGAGCTCATTTGCCAATGGTTAGCGCCCTTATTTAATCGGAAATCCGGCCCCCGGCCATTAAGGCGGGGGCCGGGCGTTCAGTCCAGGCGGCTGAAAATGAGGGACGCGTTGGTGCCCCCGAAACCAAAGCTGTTGGACATCACATGGTTCAGTTCGGCTTGCTGCGATGCCGGGCCGACGATGGGCATGCCTGCCAGTTCCTCATCCGGATTCTCCAGGTTGGCGGTGCCCGCCACAAAGCCCTTCTGCAGCATCAACAGTGAGTAGATGGCTTCCTGTACGCCGGTGGCGCCCAGGGAGTGGCCGGTCAGGGACTTGGTGGACGAGATTGTCGGAACCTTGTCGCCAAACACGTTGCGCACGGCTTGCATTTCAGCCACGTCGCCTACCGGCGTGCTGGTGCCATGGGCGTTGATGTAGTCAATATCGCCATCAACCGTTGCCATCGCCTGGTGCATGCAGCGGGCAGCGCCTTCGCCGGACGGTGCCACCATGTCATAGCCGTCGGAGGTGGCGCCATAGCCGGTCAGTTCGGCAATGATGTTGGCGCCCCGCTTGCGGGCGTGCTCCAGCTCCTCAAGCACCAGCATGCCGCCACCGCCGGCGATGACAAAGCCATCTCGCCCGCTGTCGAAGGGGCGGGAGGCCGCTTCCGGCGTGTCGTTGTATTTAAAGGAGAGCGCGCCCATGGCGTCGAACAGCATGGTCAGGCTCCAGTCCTCTTCCTCGCCGCCACCGGCGAACACGATGTCCTGTTTGCCGTTCTGGATCTGTTCCATGGCGTGGCCAATACAGTGGGCGCTGGTGGCACAGGCGGATGACATGGAGTAGTTAACGCCACGAATCTTGTAGGCGGTGGCCAGGCAGGCTGACACGGTAGAGGTCATAATACGGGGAACCATGAAGGCTCCAATGCGTTTAACGCCTTTTTCCCGCATGATGTCGACCGCTTCCACCTGGTTGGAGCAGGAAGCGCCACCAGAGCCGGCGATCAGGCCGGTGCGGTCATTGGAGACCATCTCCGGCGTCAGGCCGGAATCAGCGATGGCCTGCTCCATGGACAGGTAGGCGTACATGGCTGATTCGCCCATAAACCGGCGAATCTTGCGATCGATAACGGACGTATCCACGTCGACCATGCCACAGATCTGGCTGCGGAAACCCAGCTCCTTGTAGGTTTCGTTGAAGCGGATGCCGGACTTGCCCTGCTGGAGGCTGGCGGTGACTTCGTCGGTGGAGTTGCCAAGGCAGGACACAATGCCCATGCCGGTTACCACAACCCGTCTCATATGGTTCTCCTTGATATCGGGCGGCTTCCGGGTATGGAAGCGTCGCCCTGCTGTTCATTCCCGGCGGGTACTGCTCAAACCCGCCTGTTCAGATTTGGTGCGAAGTTTAGGTAATATGGCGAAGGATTGATATTTGACCTTCGTCAGGTGTTGCCGTTCCTGCGCCTGCCTTTTTTCTTGCGCCCCGGCTCCTGGGCCTGCTCCTGCTCCAGGCGGGCCGCCTCGCGGGCCTGCTCGGCTTCAACCATGGCCGGTGTCTCCAGTGAAACGGCCCCCAGGGTGCCAGCCCTCAATTCGTTCAGCAGTATTTCAGAAACCTTGTGCAGGTCCGGGATGCCTCCGCGGGCGAAAAAACGGCGCTTCGCTGCGATGGCATCCATCAGGGCGAGGCCATCGGCAGGCTTGCTCTCGAGGCCATAGCGCTCACAAACCCGGTCAGGGTAGGCTTGCAGCAGGTAGTCTGCTGCGAACAGAGCCACATCCTCGAACTCGATAACGGCTGCCCGGATGGCCCCGGTTACAGCCAGCCGGTAGCCGCACTCTTCCGGGGTCAGCTTGGGCCACAGAAAGCCGGGCGTATCATACAACAGGATATTATCCGGCAGCTTGATGGCCTGCTGGGCCCGGGTGACCGCCGGTTCGTTCCCGGTTTTCGCCACCGGACGCCCGGCAAGGGTATTGATCAGGGTAGACTTGCCCACGTTGGGGATGCCCAGGATCATGATGCGTAGGGCCCGGGTGTCGCGAATGGAATCCGGTACCATCTCCTGGGCCAGGCGCAGAATGTCCAGTGCTTCGTTACGGTGATTGTGAGTCAGGGTGACCGCACGGATGCCCTTTTCCCTCTCAAGCCAGTGCTGCCACTGTGCAGTGACGTCCGGGTCTGCCAGGTCCCGCTTGTTGAGCACCTTGATGACCGGTGTGTCTCCCCTCAGTGCTGGCACCATGGGGTTTTCACTGCTGAACGGAATGCGGGCATCCAGGACCTCGATAATCAGGTCCATTTGCGGCATGACCTGCTTGATCTCCTTGCGGGCCTTGTGCATATGGCCTGGAAACCAGTTGATCGCCATGGTTTGGAACTCCTGCCGGGCCGGGGGTTGCCGGGATGATAGTGTGCCAGCGCGCCATTATGGCGGGGAATAAAGAATTTTTCACATTCACCGCAGAGCCGCTGCTGACGCAGTGTGACGAGGGTTTTCCGGTTTATGTGTCGTTCTATGCGTCATTTGACGGATGAATTTGCCGGTTGATTTCTTTAGGGTGAGCGTGTTCCGATGCAATTCAGTAATGATTGATTCATATTACCACGGAGATTTACATGACCCTTATTCGCAATTTCGCGCTCGCACTGATTGCCATGACCTTTGCCGGTTTCGCCATGGCCCAGCAACAGCAGCCGGACCAGGTTTCACAGATTGCCGAGCTGGTCGGCCTGAGTGAGGATCAGGAGGCGGACATCCGCGCGATCATGCAGGAAGCCCAGGGCGAGCTGCAGGAGCTCCAGGCCGAGGCGACTGAAGTACAGCAGCAACTGCAGGAGCAGATTGGCCCGGACTATGACGAAGGCGCGATCCGCGACGATGCCGCTCGCCTGGGTGAGCTCAACGGCGAGATGACTGCCATCTCCACCCTGATGCAGGCCCGCATCGACAGCGTATTTACCGATGAGCAGCGCAACACCTTGGAAGAGCGTATGCGTCAAATGCAGCAGCAACAACGCCAGATGCAGCAGCAGATGCAACAGCGCCAGATGCAGCAGCAACAGCAAATGCAGTAAACTCGCTGCTAACCGCGCCGCCGAGGGCGGCGTTGGCCGCACGGAAAGCCGCATTCCCGGTCAGGGTGAATGCGGCTTTTTTGTTGCCTGTTATTAAATCAGGTGATCCACAACGCGTAGCCTGATCTATAGTTATGTCGGTAAGTTTTCGAGAACCGGGCCTTGCCAGGACCTGCAGTCCAGGCCCTGGCTCGTTGCCTAACCATGGACCTGATTATGATTGCAGAAAAAAAAGGCTTTCAGTCGACCATCCTTGCGCCGGTGTTCATTCCGGCGGTAGTTGTGTCCTTGCTGCTGGTCGTGGGGACGATTTCGAACCCTGAGCTGGCGGGTGAGGTCTTTGCCTCGGTGCTGGCATGGATTACCGATACCTTCGGCTGGTTCTATATGCTGTCGGTGGCGATTTTCCTGGTGTTCATTGTTGCAGTGGCTGCGTCTCGCTGGGGCAACATCAAGCTGGGGCCAGATCACGCCGAAGCCCAGTACAGCTTTCCGGCGTGGTTCGCCATGCTGTTCTCAGCCGGTTACGGCATCGCGTTGCTGTTCTTCGGTGTGGCCGAGCCGGTACTGCACTACGCCTCGCCACCCGCCGGTGCAGCGGAAACGGTCGATGCCGCCAAGCAGGCGATGCAGATTGCGTTCTTCCACTGGGGCTTCCATATCTGGGCCATCTACGGCCTGGTCGGACTGGTGCTGGCCTATTTTGCGTTCCGGCACGGGTTGCCGCTGTCCATTCGCTCGGCGCTCTATCCGTTGATCGGCGAGAAAATCTACGGTCCGGTGGGGCACGTCGTGGATGTGTTCGCCATCCTCGGCACCATGTTTGGCATTGCCACCACCCTCGGTTTGTCGGTGGCCCAGATCAATGCGGGCATCAATTACCTCTGGGAAGATGTTCCCGTCAATACCACGGTGCAGATTATCGCCATTGCGGTGATTACGGCTGCGGCTACCGTGTCCGTGGTTGCCGGTCTCGACAAGGGCGTGAAGAACCTGTCGATCCTGAATATGGTTCTGGCGGTTCTGTTGATGACCTTTGTGTTCATCGTCGGGCCATCCATCCTGATCCTGGAAACCTTCTTGCAGAATACCGGCAGCTACCTGAGCGGTATCGTTGAGCGGACCTTTAACCTGCAGGCCTATACCCGCAGTGACTGGATCGGCAACTGGACCCTGTTTATCTTCGGCTGGACCATTGCATGGGCACCCTTTGTGGGGCTGTTTATTGCCAAGATCAGTCGCGGTCGCACCATCCGTGAGTTCGTGGTCGGCGTTATGCTGGTGCCGTCCCTGTTCACCTTTTTGTGGTTCTCCATTTTTGGCGACACCGCACTGAACCTGATCATGAATGAGGGCGTGACCACGCTGATCGCTGATGTACAGAATGACCATGCCGTGGCCCTGTTCAAGCTGTTTGACCAGCTGCCCTGGTCCTTCTTTATCTCGCTGGTGACGGTCTTCCTGATCATTACCTTCTTTGTGACCTCATCTGACTCGGGCTCGCTGGTGATTGACTCCCTGGCATCCGGTGGTGCGCTGCAGACCCCGGCCTGGCAGCGGGTGTTCTGGGCAGTGCTCGAAGGTGTGGTGGCATCGGCCCTGTTGCTGGCCGGTGGCCTCAATGCCTTGCAGACAATGACCATCGCCAGCGCGCTGCCGTTTGCCATCATCATGTTGATTGCCATGGTCGGCATGTGGCGGGCCCTGGTTATCGAGGGGCACCGGGAAACCAGCCTGATGGCGCACATGGCCACCAATCGTCATATGACAGGCTCCCAGTGGCGGCACCGCCTGGCCGGGATCATGGACTTTCCGGGCGAGCAGGAAGTTACCGGCTTTATCCGGGACAAGGTGATGGGCGCCATGCGTGAGGTTGAGGCCGAGATGCGGGAACGGGGCTGGGAAGCAACCGCCACCTATGACGAGGCCAATGTGCGTTCTCACCTGCAGGTACACCGGGAAGGCCATGTGGACTTTGTGTACGATATCCGCCTCACCGAGCACCCCATGCCCGGCTTCGTCTATGCCGAGCTCAAGCGGGACCCGGACCAGCCCGAGGTGTTCTATCGGGCGGAGGTGTTCCTGCGTCGCGGCGGCCGTTCCTACGATGTATTCGGTTATACGGAGGACGACCTGATCAAGGATATCCTCGATCAGTTCGAGAACTACCTGCACTTCCTCCACATCTCGCCTGGCAAGCTGCCATGGGATATGGCCGAACATGACGAAATGCTGGACACGGAGAATGGCGATACACCGCCCCCGGAGGGCAAGCCGAGTACCAGCTGACAGAAAGTAACCTGAAACAGAAAACCCCGGGTACCGTGCGGTGCCCGGGGTTTTTTAATACCTGTCAGTTACTGGCAGACGGACCGAACGGCTTCACCAGCAGGATCAGTCGCGGCAGCAACATCAGTGCGCCCATCAGTGCCATGAACATGGCAAAGCCGGTGAACAGGCCAAAGTATATGGTGGGCAGGAAGTTGGACAGCACCAGGATCGAGAAGCCGATAATGATGGTCAGGGTCGTATAGGACATGGCCCGGCCGATACTCTGGTGGCACCGGTGCATGGTGGCGACGTAGTCCCGGTCTTTTTCGAACTCCACTCCGAAGCGGTGGATGTAGTGGATGGTGTCATCTACGGCAATCCCCACGGTGATGGCGGCCACGGTGATGGTCATCATGTCCAGCGGAATACCCAGCCAGCCCATCAGGCCCAGCACGGAACCCGCTGCCAGCAGGTTGGGGGCAATGCCGATTAGCGCCAGTTTCAGCGAGCGGAACAGCACCACGAACATGACCGCGATGGCCAGGAACACGATGCCCAGGGTGCGAATCTGGGAGTCGAACAGGCTCTGGAGCATGTTGTTGTACATCACCGTCATGCCGGTGAACAGTAACTGATTATCTTCAAAGCCCAGCTCACCGGTCAGGTGGTTGCGGATCTCGGCCAGCAATTCATCCCTTCTGAGGTCCGGCAGGGAGTCGATCAGGCGGATATTGATCCGTGCCTGGTGGTGCTCCTCATTGATATAGGGGGTGAGCAGGATAGGGGCCAGGTCTTCAGGCAGCATGGCCGGCACGAAGGCTACTTCCATGGCATCCAGGGGTTCACCGCCATTGATCTCGGCGAGCAGGCGCAAGGTGGTGGTGATGGATAGTACCTTGCCGGTTTCCGGCAGGCCGGCCAGGTAGTCATGGACCTGCTCCAGGCGATCCAGTTTCTGCCAGGTGAACCAGGTGTCCCGCAGGTCACCCTCTTCGCAGTCCTCCACGAACGGGTCGCAGTCACTGGCGAAGGGATCGCTTTCGGTATCCTCAGGCCGTTCCAGGTCAGTGATGATGATATCCAGGGGCGTGGTGCCGCCGAGCTTCTGGTCAATCACCACCATGCCCTGGTGGATCTCGGTGTCGGACTTGAAATAGTCGATAAAGCTGTTTTCCACCGACAGACGGCCCATGCCCACTATGCACAGCACTGCCAGCACCACCGAGCCCGTGAGCACCGTACCGCCGAAGCGTTCGGCAATGCGCGCAAAGGTGTCGGTCAGCGGCAGGCTGCCCGGGCGGCCCTGACGTACCGCCGGCTCGGGTAGCAGGGCGACCAGTACCGGGAACACCAGGAAGCTGATCGCAAAGGCCAGTGCCAGGCCCAGGGTCATCATCCAGCCAAAGTCGATCACCGGGCGGATGCCGGAGAAGGTCAGCGAGCCAAAGGCCACCATGGTGGTCAGGGCCATGTAGAAACAGGGCTTCACCATGGTTGAGAGCGTGTCCCGAAGGTGCTGCTGGTGCTCATCCTCCGGGTTGGACTGCTGGTGCTCCCGGTATCTCACCATCAGGTGGATGGTCAGTGACAGGGTCATGATCAGGAGCAGGGAGATAAAGTTGGACGAGATCACCGTCACCGGCCATTGCACCCAGCCCAGGTAACCGGCCACCAGCCATACCGTGAACCCGCAGCACAGGATGGGTACCACGACCCACTGCCAGCGGCGGAAGATCACTACCAGGGTCAGAAGCAGGAAAATCAGGACTCCCACGCCGAAGGTGGACAGGTCGCTTTCGATAAAGCGGATCATGTCCGAGGCGATCATGGGCACGCCGCCCAGGTGAATCTCGGCGTTGTCCCGGTAACGGTCGAGGATGGCACGGGTGTCGGTAATGGTCTGTTCACGCTCGGCTTCCAGTTCGGCCGCCAGTTGCCGGAACTGCTCAGAGACCTGTTCCAGCGTTTGCCTTTGCTGTGCGTCCAGCTCGCCATTCCGGGCCTGCTCCCGCAGGTCATTGCGAAGGCCCACCAGCTCGAAGTAACGGTCGGGTGTTGGCAGGTTGACCTGGATTGCCGTGGTACTGGCATCCTCGCTGATCAGCATGTTGGGGTAGAGCGGATTCGAGAGCAGGGATTCCCTGGCCTGGTCCAGTGGAACGTCGTCCTGGTCCAGCGTCAGCAGCTCTTCGTCCACTGTGTCGGTGCTCAGCTCAGGGCTGTGGAGCAGGGGAACGTTGAGAATGCTGTTGGTGGAGCCCACCGGCTCCAGGGCGGCCAGGTCGTCCCGCAGGTTGCGCAAGGTATCAATGGCCGGCTGGCTGAACAGGTCACGGTCCGGCTTGTAGGTCACCACCAGGAAATCATCGGACGCTTCAAAGCGCTGGCTGACCGTGCGGTAGTCTTCCAGGGCGGTGTCATTCTCCAGCACCAGGGATTCGGCGGAGGCGTCCAGGCGGAACTGGTGCAGTTTCAGGCTGGCGATGACCAGCACAATGGCAAACAGGATCAGCACCCGCCAGGGGTGGTTGAGAATCAGCCGATTATAGAGGCTGTAGAGGGAACGCATCGGGTGACAGACTCCGCTGGTCAGAAGGAACTGCGAAGTCTGCCACACTGTGAAAAATTTTGTGAAAAATAGCGTTAAATGACCCGTTGGGCCGGGCCACCAACACTAACTGGCGCGCACCTGTCGGGATGCTTCTTCCAGGGAGTCGATAAGTTGCTTGAGTCGCCGGGTCATGTCCGCGCTGTTGGCCAGTTCGCGGACCATGCCTTCGGTGGTTTCGCGGATGCCCCGCACGTCCGCAAGGACCGCATCGGTGCCGGCGGTCTGGTCGGCGGAAACCCGGGCAATCTGCTCGTTGGTCTCGTCGATGCGGGCCACCATGCCCTGGATGTCCTGCAGCGCCTGGCGCCCCTCGGAGGCGTCGCTGGCACAGCGGTGTGCATCTTCCGAGCTGGCCGTCATCTGGTCAACCGCGGCCGCCATGGCATCCAGGAGCCGGTCCAGGGTGCCCTGGATCTGGTCGGTGGAGTCCTGCACCCGCTGGGCCAGTTTGCGCACTTCATCGGCCACCACGGCAAAGCCCCGGCCCTGTTCGCCGGCACGGGCGGCTTCGATGGCGGCGTTGAGGGAGAGCAGGTTGGTCTGTTCTGCAATACCCTTTATCTCGGTCACCGCCTGGCGGATTTCCTGGCTGTTACCCGCCAGGGCCTGCACCGCCCCGGCCGAGGATTCGACGGTCTGTGACAGCTTCTCGATGGACGCTGCTGTCCGGGTGACCCGGTCGTGCCCTTCCCGGGCCGCACGGTTGGCTTCATGGGACAGGGTGTTGGCAATACCGGCCTGTTCGGCAATGCCCGAGAAGCTCTGCAACATGGCCTCGACCGTCTCGGCAGAACGATCGGCACCTTGTTGTTGCCGGGTCAGTTCGTCACGGCGCTGTTCAGCGGCGGCGGTCAGCTCCCGGACTTCCTCGTGCAGGCGACGGATCGCCTCCAGCATGTTGCGCACCACGTCGCCGGTGCGTTGCTGCATGGCGTTGAAGGCGTCGGCCATCTCGCCGATTTCATCACTGGAGTCAACGCTGGCCCGCTGGTTGAGGTCACCGGACTGCTGGACTGACACCATGGTTTTCTTGAGCCGGTTGACGTGCCGCTCGATAAAGGAAATCAGTAGCTGGGAGCCGGCCATCTCCAGCAGCATCAGTAACGCCACGATGCCGGCATACCCGGGCGCTGCCTCGGCGAATACGGTCATGAAAGGCTGGCCTGTCCGGTCTGCGACATCGCTGATGGCGTAGAGCACCAGCAGGCACATGACCACGAAGACCATGATGTTCAACAGCCAGAATTTGTACTTCAGGCGGGCATTCTTGAGCAGCGTCAGCATGGTTAACCTGTTGTTGTCGTGGCCCACCAGCGTCGGTGTCGGTGGTGGGTGGGTTACCTATCGGTTCCTGAAGATATCACCGGGACAGGGGGCGATACTTGCTCCGGATCAGTCCGGGGCAAACCTTTGACAATGTCTTACAAATAGGTATCGGCGGAGGGGAGTATTTCTTGAGGCGGCAGGGGTTGGTGCTGGCCAGCGGTAGCGGAACCGCTGGCGCGATGTTTTTGGGCGTCAGTCCACCTGGCGTACCGGGATGGCGCTGGTGTCCCGGGGGACGGCAGGTACCGCCAGTCCCAGGTTATTCTTCTCAAATACCCGGTCGGCACGATAGCTGGAACGGACCATGGGGCCGGAGGGAACTTCCATAAAGCCTTTTTCCAGGCCAATGTCCCGGTAGCGGTTGAACTCTTCGGGGGTGACGTAACGCTCCACCGGCAGGTGGTTGGGTGTTGGGCGCAGGTACTGCCCCAGGGTGAGGATATCCACGCCAATGGCCCTCAGGTCATCCATGGTCTCCAGGATTTCTTCCTCGGTTTCCCCCAGGCCCAGCATCAGGCTGGTCTTGGTGAGTACGTCCGGGCGGTACTGCTTGGCGTGGGCGAGGACGCTCAGCGTTTTCTCATAGCCTGCACGTGGGTCGCGGACGCGGCGGGTCAGGCGTTTGACGGTTTCCACATTCTGGGCGAACACATCCAGTCCGGAATCCACCACTTTCTCCACGTGGGGCATGACCGCATCGAAGTCCGGGGTCAGGGCTTCCACGGCGACTTCCGGGGTGCGCTGTTTGATGGCAGCGACGCAGGCGGCGTAGTGGGCCGCACCACCATCGTCCAGGTCGTCACGGTCTACCGAGGTGAGCACGATGTAGCGCAAGCCCATGAGTTCTACGGACTTCGCCGTGTTTTCCGGCTCTTCGTGGTCCAGCCAGCCCCTTGGGTTGCCGGTGTCTACCGCACAGAACTTGCAGGCCCGGGTGCATACGGAGCCCATCACCATGATAGTGGCCGTACCGTTGTTCCAGCACTCACCAATATTGGGGCAGTGGGATTCCTGGCATACGGTGCTCAGGCGATGCTCGTTGACGTTCTGACGAACTGCTTCGTAGCGTTCACCGCCGGGCATGCGGGCACGGAGCCATTTGGGTTTGCGCTGCACAGGGGTTTCCGCGCTGGCGGTTTTCTTGACGCCGTCCTTGATGGCCGAGAATCCGTGTTCATTGCGGAACTTCGAGCCGCTGACTACGCGGGGTTTGGCGTTGTCGCTCATGGCAACCGGGGTCTCTTTGCGAAGGTGTATGCGGGTACGTAAAGAGTAAGGCCCCGGACCAGTGGATACAAGCGGCATAGGGGAAATCCCGGTGCCACTTTGGTCGAGGTCAGACCGGTTGTTGGCCTGAGGTGCAAGGTTGTTCCCTTGACTGAGCGGTGCGTATTTCCAGCCATCGCGACAGTTCGTCCACCTGCTCCTGTGTGGCGTAGAGCCCCTGCTTGGTGCGGCGCCACAGGACATCGTCGGCGTTCACTGCCCACTCATGGCGCACCAGGTATTCCACCTCCCGCTCGTACAGGGTGCCCAGGAAGTGACGCCCGAGATCTTCGAGGCGGGCGCTGTCCCCCAGTAGCGGGTAACTGTCCGTGCCATAGCTGCGTACCAGGCGTGAGGCGAGCAGACCGGGCAGCCAGGGGTAGTGCTGGCACAGGGCTTCCTGCAGGCGAGGCTGTCCCTGGAAGTCGCCGCCCGGCAGGACGGCGTCCCGGGTCCAGTGCCCCCGTGCTTCCGGGAAGTAATCGCAGAGTCGGTCGGTGGCTGCCTCTGCCAGCTTGCGGAAGGTGGTGAGCTTGCCCCCGAAGACCGACAACAGTGGGGTTTTTCCGCCAGGTGCGTCCACTTCGAAGGAATAGTCCCGTGAGGCCTTCTGGGCACTTCCTTCCTCGTCATCCATCAGCGGCCTTACCCCGGAATAGGACCAGACCACATCCTCCGGCGTCAGCTGGTGACGGAAATAGTGGTTGACGATATCGAGCAGGTAGCGGGTTTCCTCCTCCGAAATGGTGGCTTCCGACGGGTTTCCCTCGTAGTCCACGTCAGTGGTGCCAACCAGGGAGAAATGGTCTTCGTAGGGAATCACAAACACAATCCGCTCGTCTTCGTTTTGCAGAATGTAGGCCTCATCATCCCGGTTGAGTCGGGGTACCACGATATGACTGCCCTTGACCATGCGGATCATGCGAGGGGCTTTCTGGTCCAGGGTGCTGTCGAACAGGCTACTGACCCAGGGGCCGGCCGCATTGACCAGTGCCCGGGTTCGAACCACGCGGGAATCACCGGTCCGGGTGTCCAGCAGGGTGACCTGCCAGTGATCAGTGCTTCGCTCGGCCCGCACGCAGCGGGTCCTGGTCTGAATGCGGGCACCGAGCTGTTCCGCCTTGCGGGCCGTGAGCACCACCAGCCGGGCGTCATCCACCCAGCCGTCGGAATATTCGAACCCCCGGGTGATTTCCGGTTTCAGTGGATCGTCAGGGGTAAAGGTAATGGACCGGGATCCGGGCAGCAGTTCACGCTTGGCCAGGTGGTCATACAGGAACAGGCCGGCGCGGATCATCCAGGCCGGTCGCAGGTGGGGCTGGTGGGGCAGGCGAAAACGCATCGGCCACATGATATGGGGCGCGTTGGCCAGCAGGGCTTCCCGTTCGGCCAGGGCCTGGCGCACCAGGCGAAACTCGTAGTGTTCGAGATAACGCAGGCCGCCATGAATCAGCTTGCTGCTGCGGCTGGACGTGGCGGAGGCCAGGTCGTTCATTTCGCAAAGCAGCACGTCCAGCCCCCGACCGGCAGCGTCCATGGCGATCCCTGTGCCGTTCACGCCGCCGCCCACTACGACCACGTCATAACTCTCCGGTTTGCCGGTCATCACGCTCTTCCTTCTGCCCCACGTGTGCATTAATGGATGGAGTATGGAAAAGCTCGTGATATTCGTAAAGGAAAATAACGAAAAATAACGAAAGTACCTATGCCGACTCAGACAACGTGCAGGCTGACCTGGTGTTCTGTCAGTAGCTGGCGGATTTCTTCCGGTGGCGCCTGGTCGGTGAATACATGGTTTGCCTGGATGATGTTGCCCAGCCGCACCATGGCATTGCGGCCGAACTTGGTGTGGTCTGCCGCCAGCAGGACCTGGCTGGAATTGCTGATTATCGCCTGGGCAACCCGAACCTCCCGGTAGTCGAAGTCCAGCAGCGAGCCGTCACTGTGAATCCCGCTGATGCCGATAATGCCGAAGTCCATGCGGAACTGGTTGATAAAGTCCCGGGTAGCCTCCCCGACGATGCCGCCGTCGCGGTTACGGACTTCGCCGCCGGCAATGATGATGGTGAAGTCCTCCCTGGCGGAGAGAATGGATGCCACGTGAAGATTGTTGGTCACCACTCGCAGGTTGTTCCGGACCAGCAGGGCCCGGGCGATGGTCTCGGTGGTGGTGCCGATATTGATGAACAGCGAGGCGTTGTCCGGAATCATTTCCACCAGTGCTGCGGCAATGCGTTCCTTGGCCTCAAGCTCCATGATCTTGCGCGCCTGGTAGGCCGTGTTCACCGTGCTGGAATCGATGCCGGCGCCGCCGTGGTGCCGTCGGACACGGTTCTGGTTGGCCAGCTCGTTCAGGTCCCGCCGGATGGTTTGCGGGGTCACCTGGAAGTGGTCCACCAACTGTTCGGTGGTGGCGAACCCCTGTTGCTGGATCAGCTCCAGGATCTGCTCCTGGCGGCGGGTTTGTGGCATGGGTGCTCCCGATGTTCGTCAGCGAAAAGGGCGGTGCCCGCTGCAGTATAAACCACTGCTGGTCCAGGTGTGAGTTTTCAGTAAGTTGGCGCGAAGCCAGGCCTTCGACGCCTTTTCGTTAACAAATCACGAAAATAGCCATGATTGTTTGCGAACATCCGGACCCTGTACTAGAAGGATATAAGGTTGTTTCACAGGGGCAGCAGAAGGCTGGAGTGCAGCCCTGCACAAAAACAAGAAGGAAACTGGATGTCGCTGCAACTGGAGAACGTCTCCCGTGCTGTGGATGGCGTGGATTTCATCCGTGATGCCGACCTGAGCTTTGAGGCCGGGTCGTTCAACGTATTGCTGGGGCGCACGCTGGCGGGTAAAACCTCCCTTATGCGCCTGATGGCCGGGCTGGACCAGCCGGATAGCGGCCGTATCCTGTATAACGGCGAGGATGTAACCGGTCAGAGTGTGCGCAAACGCAACGTCTCGATGGTCTATCAACAGTTCATCAATTATCCCGACCTCACCGTCTACGAGAATATTGCCTCCCCCCTGCGGCTGGCAAAGATGAAAGGGCAGGAGCTGGACCGGCGCGTCAGGGAGACCGCTGCCATGCTGCACATCGACAGCCTGTTATCACGATACCCGCTGGAGCTGTCTGGCGGGCAGCAGCAACGTACCGCCATGGCCCGGGCCCTGGTGAAGGACGCCACCCTGATCCTGTTCGACGAACCCCTGGTCAACCTCGACTACAAACTACGGGAGGAGTTGCGTTCGGAATTGCGCCACCTCTTCCGGGAGCGCCAGTGCATCGCGGTCTATGCCACCACCGAGGCCAACGAGGCCCTGGCGCTGGGCGGCACTACCACATTGCTGCACGAGGGCAGGGTGGTTCAGAACGGGCCAGTGGCGGAGGTCTATCGCCGACCGGTGAATACGCTGGCAGCGGAGCTGTTCAGCGAGCCACCCATGAACCTGCTGCCAGGGCGGGTCAGTGGTCGCTCGGTGACATTTGGTGAGGATATTCACCATGACCTTACCCGCGAACTGGAGGGCCTGGCCGAAGGCGAGTACCTGTTCGGGATCCGCCCCAGCCACGTGGGATTATCCCCGGCAGGGAAGGATGACCTGACGCTTGAAATGGAGGTTGAGCTGGCGGAAATCAGTGGCTCGGAGACCTTTCTCCACATTGGTAACGGGGGGCTGGACATGGTGGTCCAGGAGCTGGGCGTGCATACCCGGCACCCGGGAGACCCGGTAAGCGTCTACTTGCCCATGAACCGGTTATTCGTGTTCGACCAGCACCAGGCCCTGGTCCACACCCCGGCGGATACCGGAGGTGTTCATGGCTGAGATCACCCTGAAGGCCATGGCCCACAGCTACGAAAAGCACCCCGCCGGGCCGGAAGACTATGCCATACGTCAGCTGGACCATGTATGGGAGAGAGGTGGTGCCTATGCACTACTGGGTCCCTCCGGCTGTGGCAAGAGCACCATGCTGAATATTATCTCGGGACTGCTGGCGCCTTCGGAGGGGCAGGTACTGTTCGATGGCAAGCCCGTCAACCATCTCTCGCCCCGGGAGCGCAATATCGCCCAGGTATTCCAGTTCCCGGTGGTGTATGACTCCATGACGGTGTTCGACAACCTGGCCTTCCCCCTCCGCAACAGCGGATTACCAAAGGCAAAGATCCGGGAGCGGGTCAACGAGGTTGCGGACGTCCTGGAACTGGAGCCCCTGTTGCGTCGCAAGGCCCGTAATCTGACCGCCGACGAGAAGCAGAAGGTGTCCATGGGCCGTGGACTGGTTCGGGAGGACGTCTCGGCGATCCTGTTTGACGAACCCCTGACGGTGATCGACCCGCAACTGAAATGGAAGCTGCGCCGCAAGCTTAAACAGATCCACGAGCAGTTCGATATCACCATGGTCTACGTCACCCACGACCAGCTGGAGGCGTCTACCTTCGCGGACCGGATCGCGGTGATGTACGAGGGACGCATCGTGCAGTTTGGTACACCCACGGAGTTGTTCGAGAACCCCAACCATACCTTTGTGGGTTTTTTCATCGGCAGCCCCGGTATGAACCTGATGGACGTGACCCGCTGCGAGGGCGGCGTTCAGTTTGGCGGCAGTCGCTTTCCATTGCCGGAAGGACTGCTGAAGCGGCTGGCGGAAACAGGGTCCGACAATCTGCGGCTGGGAATCCGTCCGGAGTTTATCGAACTGACAGAGCCGGCCCCGGATAGCCACCCGGCCACCGTGGAAGATGTGGAAGACCTGGGTACCTACCAGATCCTGACCGCGCAGCTGGAGGGCCAGAGCCTCAAGGTCCGTCTGTCGGAGGACACCCGGGTTGAGCGGGGGCAGGAGGTGCACCTTCACTTTCCGGCCCGCTGGCTGAAGCTGTACGTGGATGAATACCTGGTAGGGGAGGCCCCATGAGAAAGATCCCGGACAACCGTGCCTGGTGGCTGGTGCTGCCGGTACTGCTGCTGGTGGCCTTTTCCGCCCTGGTGCCACTGATGACGGTGGTGAACTATTCGGTGCAGGATATTTTTGGGCCAGGTAACGCCTATTACGTGGGCACCGAATGGTTCAGGGATGTACTGCGGGACGAACGCCTGCAGGCGTCGCTATTGCGGCAATTCGGTTTTTCGGCAGCGGTCCTGGCTATCGAGATTCCGCTGGGAATCGGCATTGCGCTGATGATGCCGAAAGGGGGCATACGCGCGTCCCTGTGCCTGATCCTGCTGGCGATTCCGTTGCTGATTCCCTGGAACGTGGTGGGCACCATCTGGCAGATCTTTGCCCGGGGTGATATCGGCCTGTTCGGCTGGGGGCTCAACGAGCTCGGGCTCAGCTATAACTATACCGGAGACCCCGTGGATGCCTGGCTGACGGTGCTGTTGATGGACGTCTGGCACTGGACACCATTGGTGGCCTTGCTGTGCTACTCAGGGCTGCGGGCCATTCCCGAGGCGTTCTACCAGGCGGCGGAGATTGACCGCGCGTCCCGCTGGGCGGTGTTCCGCTATATCCAGCTGCCCCGCCTGAAAAACGTGCTGGTCATCGCCGTGCTGCTGCGGTTCATGGACAGTTTCATGATCTATACCGAGCCGTTTGTGCTCACCGGTGGTGGCCCGGGCAGCTCCACCACCTTCCTCAGTCAGACCCTGACCACCATGGCGGTGGGCCAGTTCGATCTCGGGCGTGCCGCGGCCTTTTCCCTGGTGTACTTCCTGATCGTGTTACTGGTGTCCTGGCTGTTCTTTACCGCAATCACCCATATGGACAAGGAGCGTTAAGCCATGGCAATGCGTGAACGGTCCCGCTCCAAGGGCATTGGCATCACGGTCTTCATCATCCTGCTGCTGACGCCTATTTACTGGTTGCTGAACATGTCGTTCAAGACCAACCGGGAGATCCTCAGCGGGCTGACCCTGTGGCCGCAGAATTTCACCTTTGACAACTACGTGGTGATCTTCACCGATTCGAGCTGGTACTCCGGCTATATCAACTCCATGACCTACGTATTGATGAACATGGCCATCACCCTGACGGTGGCCTTGCCGGCGGCCTATGCATTCAGCCGGTACCGGTTCCTGGGGGACAAGCACCTGTTCTTCTGGCTGTTGAGTAACCGCATGGCGCCGCCGGCGGTGTTCCTGCTGCCTTTCTTCCAGCTGTATTCCTCTATTGGCCTGTTTGACACCCATATCGCAGTGGCGCTGGCCCACTGCCTGTTCAATGTGCCCCTGGCGGTGTGGATCCTGGAAGGCTTCATGTCCGGTGTGCCCCGGGAATATGACGAGATGGCCTATATCGACGGCTACAGCTTCCCCCGGTTCTTCGTGAAGATCTTCATGCCCATGATCCGCTCCGGCATCGGTGTGACCGCGTTCTTTATCTTCATGTTCTCCTGGGTAGAGCTGCTGCTGGCCAGGACCCTGACGTCGGTGGATGCGCAGCCCATTGCGGCGATCATGACCCGGACCATCGGCGCCAGCGGCATTGACTGGGGTGTGCTGTCGGCGGCCGGGGTGCTGACCATCCTGCCCGGGGTACTGGTGGTCTGGTTCGTTCGCAACCACGTGGCCCGGGGCTTTGCCCTGGGGCGCGTATAACGGGAGGAAGCCTGATGCTGGACTGGATGAACTGGACCCAACCGGTTGCCATTTTCTTCGCGGTAATCGCCTGCATCCTCGTGGTTATGTCGGTATGGGAGCTGGCGTCCCCGTGCATTGAGCGGCGGGGTTTCCTTCCCATTGCCACCACCCGGGGTGACCGGCTGTTTATCGGACTTTTGTCCGCCGCCTATATTCACCTGGCATTTCTGGGCCTGACTGAGCTGTCGCTCTGGATTGCGTTGGCTGTTTCGGTGCTCTGGCTGCTGATACTGCTGCGCTGGGGCTGAAGGAATAAACGAAAGGGAGGGTGTGCCTATAAGGAGCTATCGAGTAACCAGGGTAACGGGATCCGGTGGAGCCGGCTTCCCCGATGTAAGAGCAGGACCCGGTCAGGCCAACGGTCGGCCCGGGGCAATCACAACAGTCAGTCTGCAGTTTTGACTCGATTCTTACACGAACAGACGAGGTTGGATATGTTCAATAACAACAAGCAATCAACACTGTTGCTGGGAGCGATGATCGCAGCCCTGGCAGCAGGCCCTGTCTCACTGGCCCATGCAGACCAGTACGAGGACGCCGCCCGCAAATGGGCCAAGGAGTTCTCAACGTCTACTCTGGACGAGGAGGAGCGCCTGGAAGAGCTGCTCTGGTTCGCCAGGGCGGCGGAGCAATTCCGCGACATGGATATCAACGTGGTCTCCGAGACCATTGCCACCCACGAGTACGAGGCCAGTCGGCTGGCCCAGGCCTTCAGGGAAATTACCGGCATCAACTTGACGCACAACCTGATCCAGGAAGGGGATGTTATCGAGAAGCTGCAGACCCAGATGCAGTCGGGTCGCAACATCTATGACGGCTATATCAATGACTCTGACCTGATCGGTACCCACTGGCGCTATGGCAAGGTGGTCCCCATTTCCGACATGATGGATAACGAAGCGAAGGACCTGACCCTGCCGACGCTCGACCTGGACGACTTTATCGGCCTGGACTTCACCACGGCCCCGGATGGCAAGCTGTATCAGTTGCCTACCCAGCAGTTTGCCAACTTGTACTGGTTCCGGGCTGACTGGTTCGAGCGGGAAGATTTCAAGGAACAGTTCCAGAAGATCTACGGCTATGAGCTGGGGGTACCGGTTAACTGGTCCGCCTACGAAGACATTGCCGAGTTCTTTACCGAGCATGTGAAGGAAATTGACGGCGAGAAGGTCTATGGCCATATGGACTACGGCAAGAAAGACCCCTCCCTGGGCTGGCGCTTCACCGACGCCTGGTTCTCCATGGCAGGTGCTGGCGACAAGGGGCTGCCCAACGGCCTGCCGGTGGATGAGTGGGGCATTCGTGTGGAGGACTGCCATCCGGTGGGTTCCAGCGTAACCCGCGGCGGTGCCGTCAATGGCCCGGCAGCGGTCTATGCCACCGCCAAGTACCTGGACTGGATGAAGAAGTACGCACCGCCGGAAGCCCAGGGCATGACCTTCTCGGAGGCTGGTCCCGTACCTGCCCAGGGTAACGTTGCCCAACAGATCTTCTGGTACACCGCCTTCACCGCCAGCATGGTGGAAGACGGCCTGCCAGTGGTAAACGAGGATGGCACCCCGAAATGGCGGATGGCGCCGTCACCCCATGGGCCCTACTGGGAAGAGGGCATGAAGCTGGGCTATCAGGACGTAGGTTCCTGGACATTCCTCGACTCCACACCGGAAGAACGTCGGCTGGCGGCCTGGCTCTATGCCCAGTTCACCGTTGCCAAGACTGTATCCCTGGAGAAAACCCTCAAGGGGCTGACGCCGATACGCGAATCCGATATCAACTCGGATGCCATGACCGAGGCGGCCCCTCGGCTCGGTGGCCTGGTGGAATTCTATCGTAGCCCTGCCCGGGTGCAGTGGAGCCCGACCGGCACCAACGTGCCGGACTATCCGAAACTGGCGCAGCTGTGGTGGCAGTATATCTCCCAGGCGGCCAGTGGTGAGGCCAGCCCCCAGGAAGCCCTGGACGGCCTGGCGGAGGCCCAGGATAACATCATGATGCGCCTGGAGCGGGCCAGCGTGATGGCAACCTGTGGTCCCAAGCTGAACGAGCCCAGGGACGCCCAGTACTGGCTGGACCAGCCCGGCGCACCCAAGCCGAAGCTGGATAACGAGAAGCCCCAGGGTGAAACCGTGCCTTACGAGGAGCTGCTCAAGACCTGGCAGGAGGCACGGGAAAGCTGAGTTTCTGCCACTGACAAAAAAGGGGGAGGCCGGTCGGCCTCCCCCTTTTTCATTATGGCGACGATATCAACTGGCGGCTTTCAGCGCCTGGTCAATGTCGGCAATGATGTCGTCCACATGCTCAATGCCAATGGACAGCCGCACCAGGTCCTCACTGACACCGGCACTGCGGAGTTCATCCGCGTTCAGCTGGCGGTGGGTGGTGGTGGCCGGGTGGCAGGCCAGGGACTTGGCATCGCCGATGTTCACCAGGCGGTAGATCAGCTGCAGGGCGTCAATAAACTTCGCACCGGCGTCACGGCCACCCTTGATGCCGAAACTCAGGATACCCGAGGCCTTGCCGCCACAGATCTTGTCGCAGGTGGCCTTGTAGGGGCTGCCGGGGAGGGCGGCGTAGTTGACCCACTCCACCTGCGGGTGATCTTCCAGGTACTGGGCCACCTTCTCGGCGTTCTCGCAGTGACGCTCCATCCGCAGTGCCAGGGTTTCCAGGCCCTGCATGATCAGGAACGAATTGAACGGTGACAGGGCGCTGCCGGTGTTACGCAGCGGCACCACCCGGCAGCGGCCAATAAAGGCTGCGGGACCGAGGGCCTCGGTGTAGACCACGCCGTGGTAGGAGGGGTCCGGCTTGTTCATCATGGGGAACTTGTCTTCGTTCGCCTTCCAGTCAAACTTGCCGGAATCCACAACCACACCCGCCACGGTGGTGCCATGGCCGCCGATGTACTTGGTCAGCGAGTGCACCACGATGTCTGCGCCATGCTCAAACGGGCGGCACAGGAACGGCGTGGCTACGGTGTTGTCCACAATCAGCGGAATGCCATGTTTATGGGCGATGTCGGCCCATTTCTGGATGTCCACCACGTTGCCTGCCGGGTTGCCAATGGACTCGCAGAACAGGGCGCGGGTCTGATCGTCGATGGCCTTTTCAATGGCATCGTAGTCATCATGGGCAACCATGCGACAGCTGATGCCCTGATTGGGCAGGGAGTGGGCAAACAGGTTGTAGGTGCCGCCGTAAAGCTGGGCGGTGCTGACAATGTTGTTGCCAACGGTGCAGATGGTTTGCAGCGCGTAGGTGATGGCCGCCATGCCGGATGCCACCGCCAGGGCACCAATGCCGCCTTCCAGCTGGGCCATGCGCTCTTCCAGTACCCCGTTGGTCGGGTTCATGATGCGGGTATAGATGTTGCCCTGCACCTTCAGGTCAAACAGGTCCGCACCGTGCTGGGTATCGTCAAAGGTGTAGGAGGTGGTCTGGTAGATGGGCGTGGTAGCCGCCTTGGTGGTCGGATCGCCGCTAAAGCCGGCATGCAGCGCCAGAGTTTCCGGTTTCATGAGTCGGTTCCTTGCTGGTGGATTGTTCTTTATGGGTTTCAGCACGGGGAGTATGCCACAGGCGACACACCGGTCGCATAGTTCCAGCGGTTATAGGCTTATCCGTAATTGAAGGTAGCCATGTCATGCTCAAATGGGTTCGTACAGGCGCGGTAGGTAGTATGGCGGACCGGGGGTACGGGCGGCCCTTTCGCAGCAGCGCCAGGGATGGCGCGGAGCAAGGCCGGTCCAGGGACGGGCCGTGAATTGCGGCGAAGAAAGGGGCGCCCGTGCCCCCGGGCCAGCCCCCGAAACACCCAGGCAGGAACGAAAAAAGCCCGACTCTTTCGAGCCAGGCTTTCTGAATACTGGTAGCAAGGGGCGGAGTATTCGGCCTGCGGCCTCACCCTCCGGGCCGTCGTCGCGTTGCTCCGACGTTCCTCCGCACGCGTTGCGTGCTCCGGTCGCACGGCCTTCGTCGGTTCGACTCATTATCAGCCAGAATTAAAAAAGGGCCCACGCTTACGCGAGGACCCTTTTTAAATTCTGGTAGCAAGGGGCGGAGTCGAACCGCCGACCCCAGCATTATGAGTGCTGCCAGCCATTGTAAGCTGTTGTTTTTATTGTAGCTGGAAGCCTTGCCCTCGCCCACACATACCTATCCGTGGCTAACCGCCAGAATACGGTGGCCGCAAAATGCCCACAGTGCCCGAAACTGACGCCCAAAAAACCACCTGCACCCCATATATGGTACGTATGGCTGGTAACCAGTTGTTCCTAATAGAAAACCACTGGTTTCCAGCCACCGGAAAATGGGGATTTTCGGCCTATACAGATCAAAGGGTTACTTTCGCGTTTTGAGTGTAAGTTTCTGGGGCGGCACTGATCAATTTTACATTCTTTGACTCATCCGCCAGCCGCCATCGGGTAAGGTGTGGCTCAAAGGAGGAGACTAAAAATGCGGAAGCTTTTATTTTCCCTGGCACTACTCGCACCGGTGGCCGCCCAGGCGACGGTTTACCAATGTGAGGTGGACGGGCAGATGGTATTTGCTGATCGCCCGTGCGGGGATGATGCCAAAGAGATCACGGTGGATCCCGTCACGGTGGGCGGCCAGTTGGATACCGGCACCAGGACAGCCTATCCGAAATCCAGGTCAAGGACGGTCAGCCGACCAAGGGCGGAGCGGGATTGTCCGTTCATCAACTCCACCGACATGCGGCGCCTGACGATTCAGGGCAAGCTGGCTCGCGGGATGAAGCCGGGGGACGTCCGGCATTCCTGGGGCGGGCCTTCGGTGATCAATACCGGCAAGATGATTCAGTGGGTCTATTACCACGACAACGGGGACAGCAGTTACGTGTACTTTCGAAACGGTTGCGTGACCAGCTGGGATGGGCGCTACATTCAGAAATAGCGCTACTTGATCCCCGGATTCAGCAGGAACACGTCGTCGCCTTTTGCCAGGGCCTGGTCAATGATGCCGGCGCCGGATCCGGATTTGTAGAATAGGCGATACGCTGAGCTGTCCCAGGATGTCGTGCTCAGGTATGTTGACGAATAGAGCCTAAGGTTTCCGTCTTCAAAGGCCACGAAATCAACGATGGAGCTTTGCTCCACATCGAACGAGCGGGCGGGGTTGTCCTCGATGGTTTCGCCACTAAAGCTCCCCTCCCGTCCGGCGCCCCCTTGCTCAGCACCAAGGTCCGCGGCGAATTCCGTTTGTGTGACGGTTTCATCAACAAAATCCACCCGGTCAAGCTCCTGGTTGTTCGAGTACAGGACCGCTGACTCCCTGTCGTGATAGGTGCCTGAGCCCGGGACGCCAATATACCGCAGGTCGTAATCCCCCTCCACTATGGTGCCCCCGCTGCCCTGGAAATCATAATTACGTTCGACTTGCCACAGCACTGCAGTGCCGAACCTGGCATCGATAGCGTCCATAGACCATATCTGCTCCAGTTCATTGGCCGTTATTGTTGATGTGTCGGTTACTGTTGTGCCGGATTCTGTAATGGTTCGGGAGCCAGACTCTGTTCGCGTTGCTGCTGGCAGGGTGGCTATGGTCACGCCGTCCGATGTTGTTATTTTGTCCTGCTGGCTGAACGAAATGGACAGCGAAATACTTTCGGTGCCATCGCCATTATCGGTGTTTAAGTCGCCGGTGTTGTTTTTGGTCGACTCATAATTGTGAGCCCCGGCTTCTATGCGGGCCTCTATCTCAGAGCCGCCCTTGAAGTCGTAGTAAATAGGGATCGTATATGCCGGGAGGGTCCGAATAATCCCTTTCGTTCTGTCCCATTGCGCGTGCACGGGCTCGAACTCGTCATTAGGGTTGCTGTCAGGAAGGGGCGTGTGGGTCGTTGTGTTGTCAAAGTAATCTATAACCTGCCCCACTACGTCGCCCTGGTCATAAACAATTTCCTCGGTGATCGATGACCCGTTCAGCCTGACCGCGATGCGCTGCTGTAGGGTGGGGTACACAGATTCTGGAGCGTCGTAATATTTGACGAACGTGCACACCGCCCGGTCGCCAGATGCGGAGAAATACCAGTCTGTGATCTCGTCCCTGTCGTCTTCAGGGTCGTATTCCGTTATCAGTACCGGAGGCCCGGATGGTCGTCGCGCATCGTCGAGCGGGATGTGGTAGAGCCGACGGAAATCAAATATCCGCAGCCACTCCTGGCCTGATCCGTCTGTCCAGAATGCGGCGCCATGGATATCGGCCCCGCCGATGCCGTGGTCTATTTCACGGCCCTGGTAATAAAGGGCGGATCCGTGGGTCCAGCTGGTTTTCAGCTCCTGGCGAAACCAGTCGGTCCCGACGTTTGGCCCTGGGATCTGCCAGACCCGTCCGGGAGGGGCGTCCCACGACAGCACGCTGCCATCTGCGCCAATCCAGTTGGCGGTGCCGTAGTCCCGGTCTCGGCCCCGGCGGACGGTGAACTGGCCTTCCTCCGGCGTGGCCACCCATGAGGATGCCGCGCCCTCAGTGCCGAGCGGGTAGTTGATCTCTGCGCCTTCCTCGGTCCTGTAGGGCTTGCCGTAGTAGGTGCGATCCGACCCGCCAAAAGGCCACTGCTCGGGATCGAACGAAAGCCGCGCCGGCTGGAAGGTAACGCCCGGGAAGAAGCAGGCCCTGGGCTCCTTCTCGAACCCGACGACCAGGGGGCCGGACTGGGTAAACCTGACAACCACCCGATCTCCCTCTTCAAAGACCTCCCCGTTACAGTCCATGTAATAGATCGGGACGCCTTCCAGCAGCGGCTCCTTGGTAATATCCAGGTCCTGGGCGCTGGAGAACGCATCATCGAGCTGGACGCTGCACATGTCCTGGCTGATGTCGGTTATCTCGCCCACCCGGTAACGGGGGAACCATTTCTGCATGCCGGGCAGGATGGCGGCATTGAACCAGACCTGGGCGCCGGACTGGGCCTCACGGGGCATCAGCATCCCGTCACGGTCCGGCAGGTATTCAGCCATCTCGCCGTGCCCGGGCTGGATAATGACACCGTTGTCGCCCTCGTCGTTGATGTCGATCAGTCCGACGTCACCGGTCAGCTCCTCGCTGTAATCGGCGCACCAGGCGTCGAGTGTTTTGTCTTCAGGGATGGCCTCAAGCTGGCCGCGCCGCTTTTTAAGGGACAGATCTTCGGCGATCAGCTCGTCAACCTTAAAGTCTAGCTGCGCGAGTTCACCGACCAGCGTGATAATGGCCTGCTGGCCTTCTATCACTGACTTTCTCGCTGCGTCGTTGTCGGTGCCATAGAGGTCAATCCATCCATCCAGCTCAGACTCTGCCGCTTTGATCTCGTTGTCTTTTTCGAGTCGGGCCAGCTTTGCCTCAGGCACTGCTATGGCGAGCTCTGCAATCCGTTGATTGATCCTTGCCAGCTCCTGCTGCACCCGCTCAACTGCATATTTCAGTTTGACGGTATACAGCCCCTCGCCCTTGTTATCGACAATCTCGCCCTTGGACATTACGCCTCACCCACCTCGCAGAACTCGTCCCGGTCCGTGGCGTAGTAATTGATGTGGCCGGCCTGGAATGTCTCATTATCCGCCTGAACGGTCATCCCCGGCTGCAGGAACAGGTCAATGTCAGCCCGTACCCGGCGCTTGCCGTTGGTGGTGCTGATGGAGCGGACGCCGGTAAGCGTGCGGGTGCCGGATTTTTCGACAATACCGGACCGGTAGCCCGACATGGTCAGCGTAAACCGGCGGGGGCCACGGTCGTGGCGGAAGGTTTCAAAGCTGCACCGGAGGATCTCCGAGCTTTGCGTGGAGCCGCCAGGCAAGATGTAGCCCTTGCGGATGATGATCTGCCCATTGGATCGGTCGGATATCGCCTCCAGCAGGCCCTGGGATGCCGGGACGATCACCTGCAGATAACTGCTGCGCCCGCCAGCCTGGCTGGTGGCCTGCCAACTGGACACCTGCAGGGATAGGTCGTCGAGGCCGTCCTCTGCGCCGGTGAGGATGCACAGGTATACCTGCTGGAGCTGCGTGGTGGACAGATTGGCCGTCCAGTCCAGATACCCGGTGCCGGACATGTTCAGCCCAATATGCACCGCCATTGACCCGCTCGGGGAGTTCTCGGCAAAGGCGTCAAAATACGGCCCCGGTGTTGCGGCCAGCGCGCCGGAGATAGGCCCCATTTCACCGGGGATCAGCAGCTTATCTTCGGCCTCCTCGACAATATAATTGCCCCCAGAGGTCCGCCACATAATCATGGTGCCATCAGACTTTAGCGCCTGACTCTGGTGGCGGCCTGTAGCGATGTGCACTACATCGTCCAGCCCTTCCGGAGGCTCGTACAACGAGGACGACATATAAACCGTGCCATCCGGCAAGAGGGCCATAAAGCGATCGTAATAACATTCAACACTGACAGCGCCTTGGGCGCCCGGCACGCCGTAGGAGTAGGACCCCCATGGCTGCCACCGGACGACGGATCCGTCATCCTGCGCGACGATAAAGTTTGAATAATAAAAATAAGACAAGCCCTCCCGGCTGGCAGCGGCAATATCAATCACGCCGGTCAGGCTCGTATGCACAGGATTTGACCAGTCACCCCAGGCAACGAGGGTGCCGTCGGACTTGAGCGCCAGGGTCATGCCGTTAACGACGGCCACCTTTATGACGCCCGTCAGCCCGACAGGAGGATCACACTCCCCACGGTCGTTCCGCCCCCAGCAGACAACCGTGCCATCATCCAGAAGTGCAGCCGCGTGATAGACGCCCGCAGCCACCTGAACGGCTGACGTGATCCCGGGCGGGACCGTTGCCTGATCATAGTCTCGGTTGTAATACGGAGTGCCGGCGGCAACCACTTCGCCTTCGAAGGTTATGGCAAGGGCGTAGTCGACGGCGGCGGATACGGTCTTGTACAGGTTATCCGGGAAGTTCAGCGCGGGGGCGTCTTCACCCCAGATAACAATCTGGGCTCGCTCATTTAACCCGATGCCGTAGTCATCGCTGACCGCCATCGAGGGATAGATGGAACCGCTATTGGCCATGTCAGGAGCCTATCTGGATTGTCGCCGACGTGATGGTTACCGGTAGTCCCTGAGCGAAAAGCGAGGACGTCAGCTTGAGCTCTGCACTGCTATCCTCTGGCCCTACTGTAAATATCCCGACAGTGTCGCCGTCTCGGTTGATGATGCGCCCCCAGGTCGCATCCCCTGACGCCAGGGCTGTATTGCTACCGCTGTCGAACTCAAGGGTGACGACGCCACCGGATTCAGTGCCGGCGGTCTGTATCAGTGCAGCCTCGGCCAGCAGGGTTCCGGTGACTGTCTCGGTTGTGGATGCCGGGGCAGGGTCAGAATAAATCTGCAGCTTCGGCAGATCAGCGGTACCGGATGCAATCTCTGTCAGAAGCGTCTGTGCCCACGACGACGCCAAGGATCCTGAAATAATCATTCGCTCAACCTCTTGTCTACAAACAGGGTGATAGATACTTGCCCATCCGGGGCGCTGAACGATTCCGGTGCAGCCAGGAAGCAGCCCTCGGAGAACGAGACCACCAGGCGGCTGTAGGTTTTGAACATGCGCCGGACGTTCTCCATTTCTTCCAGGGTGGCCGGGGTCCACTCAACTGACAGATCGCGGTCGGCATCGGTGAAACCGAAATCGTTTATGGCTGCCTGTCCGTCCAGGGTGGCCGCTCGGCTCACCCGCCGGGTCAGGTTTTGCAGCCCCTCCATGTCCGGGCTGTGAGCGATCACGGTGCCGTTGATATCAAATACGGGTGCGCTTATCGTCAGCATTTATCCGGCTCCCAGTCCGAGCAACATTTCCTCGCCCTCAGCATTCACCCTGACCTGGATCTCCCGCAGGATTTCGAACATAAACGCCTCCAGGTGTGGCTGCAGCCCGGCCCCGTCAACTTTGATCAGTGAATCGCCTTTCCTGAGCGCCTTGGTCTTTTCCTTCATGTTCTGGATCTCGGCTTTCGTCAGGTCCTTCTGCAGCTCGAACGCCTCTTCGCGCATCTTGTTCTCTTTGCGGATCTGTTCCCTGGTTTCGAAGCCGAATTTGTCCCACTCCGGGGCGTCGGATCCGAACAGGCTGGCGATCACGTCGCCCGTGCTGGCAAAGGTGTCGGATATGCTCTCGGCCAGGGCGACCACCTTGGTGGCGTTGGCCTCAACCTCGGCAATATCCAGCGAGACCTTCGCCTCGATCTGGGCGATCCGCTCGTCGCTGGCGATCTCCAGCAACTTGAGCCGGTACTCTTCCGATTCCTCGATGACGTTGCGGGTTTTCTCGGCCGCCTCGTCCATCGCTTTGCCGGACCGGATCACGCCGCCGGAAAAGCTGTTGATCTTGCCGGTGGTTTCGTCGTACTCCAGCTTCAGCGAGCGGTTGTTTTCAGCCAGGTCCACCGTTGCATCAGATACCTCGTGGATCGTGTCGCCATTCATCGCAACGGCGTCACTGAGCCGGCCTAGCGCATTGGTGGACTCCCGCTGGTTTCCATTCAGGGTTTCCAGGGAGTCGTTCATCCCCTCCTGTTCGTTGGCGGCATCAACCAGACTGTCTGCGTAGTTCTGCCACTCGTCCTGCTGCGCCTTGGTAGCGGTGGTGGTCTCGGTCAGGGTCCGGTTAAAGATCTCGTTGATTTCCCGGATGTTCTCCAAGTCTCCGGCGGATCGACGGACCTCTGCTGAGTAGCCCTTCCAGCTGGCTTCAGCCTGGGCGATCTCTGCGGCGTTCAGTTGCTCATACAGCCAGCTGCCGATGGAGGTGCCGAATTTGTCCTCGATGGGCCCGATGATGTACTCATCAATCAGCGTGCCGACACCATAGCCGCCAGCCAGCGCCAGCCCGATCAGCCCGTACTTGCCTGCACCGGCCGCCAGGGTTTTGACTGAATTCAGGTTGCCGATCAGGGCCTTGAAACCCTGGGCCCCCGCCATGGCCGTGAGACCTGTGCCGATAGACTCCAGCCCGCTTGCCAGGCCGCCAACGGCAGGCAGCACGGTGTCGATTGACTTGGCGAGGCCCAGCAGCTGACCGATGCTCTTTTTCGCTTCGCCGTCGAGCTCCTGGAACCGCTCCACGCCTTCACCGATCAGGATGAACAGCGGCTCCAGCCCATCGAGAACCCCCGCAGAGATATTCACCAGGGCGGTGAAGGCGTCCACGACCTTTTGCAGGGCTTCCTGCAGGCCTTCCACCGTAGCCAGGTCGATGTTGCCGAAGATGGCAACGAATAAATCCTCGGCCTCGTCACCCAGGTCGCCGAACGCTTCCAGCAGGTCGGACAAGTCAATCCCGGACAGGGCCTCGGGGAAGTTGCGGGCAATGGTCTGCAGCTTCTCGTCGATGTCCGTTGCCAGCCCGTCGATGCCCTCCAGCAGGGGCGCGAACACGCCGTTATCCAGCTTCAGTTCATCCCCGACAGCACCGAAGATGCCGGTCATGGATTCTACGATGCTGCGGGTTTCATCGGTGACGGTGCCGCCAAATGTAATCAGGGCAGAGTTCAGGTTGTTCTGCAGCGCCTGGGTTAACAGCGACAGGCTGTCGCGCAGCTCGTCAGAAGCGTCTCTGGCGGCGCCGCTGTTGTCCTGCATGGCAGCGAGGTTTTCGGCGAACACCTCCGAGGCGTTGCCGGTCAGTGCCAATACAGGGGTCAGGGCCTCGACAGACGTGAACAGCCGGGCCATCAGCTCGGTATTGCCACCGGTGGCCTCTGATACGTCCTCCAGTACACCGGAGAAGCCCTTGGACTCCAGTGCCGCTGCGTTGAATTCTATGCCCAGCTCATCCGCCAGCTTGGCTGCATCAGACGTCGGTTTGATCAGGTTGCTGATGGCCGCACGAATACCGGTGATCGCCTCGGCAGTCCCGGTACCGGTTTCTGCCGTGATAGTGGCAATGGCCGCAGCCATCTCTTCAAAATCCAGCCCTGCCGCTGCCGCAATCGGTGACAGCCGGCCCATGGCCGCCGCCAGCTCGGGGATAGTGGTCTGGCCCAGTTGGACCGTAGTGAAAAAGTCGTCAGCGTATCCAGCCGCCTCGTCAGCGGACGCGCCATAGGCGTTCAGGGTGGAAACGAGCGCGGTGGTGGTTGCGCCAAGATCCGCCCGGCCAGCCATGGCCAGCTGCTCTGCAGCGGCAATCAGCTGGATTGAGTCTTTGTAGTCCACCCCTGCCGAGATGGCGGCATAGGTGGCACTGGTGATTTCAGACAGGGACTGGCTGGAGCTTTCGGAATACTCCTGCAGTTGGGCCTGGAACTCGCCCAGGTTATCTGCAGGCTGTCCGATCAGGGTGGCAATCTCACCGAACGCCGTGTCGAACTCGTCAGACAGTTTGACCGCATAGCCGGTGACCGCGATAGCAGCGGCAGCCAGTGCAGCATCAAGTTGCAGGATGCTGTCGGTGACGTCCGCCAGCGGGCCGGTGATGTTGCCGACTTTGTTCTGAAGGGCGTCCAGGTTTTTGCCAACAGAGCCTATGGCGGAACCGGTGCGGTCTACCCCGCCGAAGATAATCTCTACCGTTTTCGACTTGTCAGCCATCCGCTACGCCCTACCTTGATGTGCTCTTGTACCACCGCGCCCACAGGGCGATCTCGGTTTCTGTGAGGTAGCCCTCCGGGAACAGGTCGGGCCGGGTTTCGTACAGATACCGGCCCTTTCTGTCGGCCAGCGCTAGGCTGGCTTGGACGTCGCTTTCGCCCCAGAGGGCCGCCGCTTTACCTGGGCGATTTGACCCTTGCCGGTGAGCTCCATGATTTTGTTCGCGATGATGGTGAACTCAATCGGGAACACCTCGGCCAACTTGGCCACGTCCGCCAGCTCCATCTCGGGTTCGATGGTGCCCATGCGGACATGCTCCATGCGCTTGGCCAGGGCGGCAGGTATATCCTGGTGAAAGCCGATGCCGTCCATCAGGGCGGTCACCCGTTCCTGTCCGCTGCCGGCCAGGCGCTCAACCAGATCGGACAACAGCTTGCCCTTGCCGGCTGACTCTTCGGCCTGGGCAATCTCGTGAGCCGTAAGCCCGCGCAGCTTCACCACGCCGTCACCGAACCCGGCTTCCTTCAGGGCGTCCAGCGAGACGTCCGTGTCTCGTGGCTTGAAGTCCGCCTTCCGGAACTTCTCCAGGTCCAGCATTACGCGGTCACCTCAGCGCCATCAGCTTCGGCTGAGACGGTGCAGCTGGCCTGGATCTGGTCGCCAGCCGGGAAGGTTCTGGCGATACCCAGCTTGCCCTGGTCCAGGCGGTAGTTGCTCTGGAAGCGGTTGGGGTAGAAGCGGAACCAGAGGAACTCGTTTTTCAGCTTGACCAGCGGATCGCTGACGCCGTCGTTCAGGTACGCAGTGAACGAGCCCTGACCAAGCGAGGAGCTGGTAGAGGCGATGGTTGCACCGTAGACCTGGGTGGAGCTCACGCTGTGGGAGGTCTCCACCGGCACGTAGTCAGAGCCACGGGGCACGTCGGTGAAGATCGGCTCGGCATAGCTGGCGTAAACGCCCTTGGGCTCGTCACCGGTGTGGATGGCCGGCAGGGCGGCATCGAACACCACAGAGCCGTCGCGGTAATCAATTCGCCAGGTTGGCACGTCATAGCGCTCCTGGTGCACACCCACCACGGTGAAAATCTCGGACGCCTTGACGGGCGCGGCTGTAGCGTTACCCAGTCGCACCTGGCCTAGCTCGATGGAGTCGGCCGGGATCAGGGGAGGGCCGCCAGCACTGCCGCGGGTCTCGCTGAACGAGGTGCCCTCGCTGCCAGCTTCGGCGGTAATTGCGCCAGCGCTGCTGACCACAATGGAGTAAACGATGTGGGTGTCGACGGCTGCCCGGGCGCAGGTCAGGCCGGTCTCTGCGGAGGCCGCCACCTCTTCACCACCGATGTAAGCTGTCAGGGCGGCAACGTCCACGGTGTTGCTACTGCCAGCGGAGGCCGGGGTAATGGCCCCGCCAGTGATCAGGCCGTCAGGACGGATGACCGGCTCAAAGCCAGAGCGCCGCGACCACAGCTCTGCGCCGGACTCGAATGTAGTGGCGTCGCCACTGTCAATCAGGGCATCCATCGCGGAGACGTTCTGCCCACCCTCATATTGGATTTTTGCGTTTTCAGCGTTTGCCATGACTCTATCTCCAGGTGCTGAATGCCCATTTGTGGGCGGTTTCGGTTAACTCTGGTACGGGCTCGTTGCCGAGGTCTCGTACACAATTTCAAAACTGGCCAGAATGGCGATTTCGTTCTGGCCCGGCTCCGGGTAATCAATGGTGGAGTCGGAGTAGTTAATGCTCTGCGCCAGTCCGCCCAGGGTCGGGTCGTTGTTCAGCGCGTCCTCCAGCAAGGCCGCCAGCATTTCGTTGGCCTGCTGACTGGCTCCTTTGGCCCGGTCGAACTCCGCCATGTAGCCGACACTCAGGCCCAGGGTCAGGCTCAGTGCGCCATAGCTGGTGCGGTCTGCCGACTCTGAAAAGTCCCACACCGCCCGTGCCGGCAGGTCGGCATTGCCGTCCAGCTGAATGGTACGGCCTGCACTGATTCGATTAGCGAAGGCCTGGACAACTTGTTCCCGGATGCTGGTCGGCATCAGTACCCCCTCAACACGGCGTCGGTGTTTTTCTCGATCTGCTCGGCCAGGTACACGTTCATCGGCTCGGACAGATCGCCCACCACATCATCAAATACCTGCGACAGGGATGGGCCATACAAAACCTTGATCTTGCCGCCACTGGATCCCGCGCTTGCCCGCCGCCCGACAATCGCAACCCGGCGGCTATTGGGCAGGACCATGTAAAACGGCTTGCCTTTGATCTCGTCGCCACCGGTAACGACCTTGGTACCGGACCCGGCACTGACCTTTACCCGGATGCCACGGGCTGGAACTTTGGGCGGCTTGATCCAGCTGACGTTGCTGCCAGCGATCTGCCGGTCCGTAGAGTAGTGCGACAGCAACAGGCCCCGAACTGGCGTGGCAATGGAGGCGGACAGCTTGTTCTGGCTCGCCTTCCTCAGGGTGAGCCGGCTGCGGACGTAGGCGGCCTTCAGGTTCACCTGTTTGCGGATTTCCTTGCTGCCCTCGGTCCGCGTCTTGGTTGCCGTAGCGTTCAGGCTGCGGGACAGGATTTTAGGCGACTCAGACTGAACGCCGGCCAGCATCAGCCGGACGCTCTTCATGCTGCTCCTGTCGATCTCTACTCTCATTGCAGCAACACCCTGATCATGTGTCCGTCATCGGTGTCCAACTGGTCCACCACGTAAACGTCTCCGCCCTCCAGCGTGATCGTGTGGCCACGCTTGGGACTCGGGATCTCCGCCTTGATTAGGCTGGCCAGATTGCGCCGGGCCGGCATCTGCGTGTCGTAGGCGCTCATGACCTCCACGTTTCTGCTGATCACCACGCGGGTCTCGAACGTGGCGCCCTGGTTGTCCTGGTACTGGCAGTGAGTGCCCAGCCTGTCCTGCAGGGTGGCGTCCATACGCGCAACCATGTCAGCAAACGGGTCCATCAGTTGCGCCCCTCGATCAGCCGGTCGAGCTTGGCGTTAATCGTGCGCAGGTCGGTTTTTAATTCGTCGAACTTCTTCTCGGCCCGACCCTGGTCTTGAAGGCGACCCTGCTGGAGGACGTTAATCGCGCTTTCAGTTAGAGCGATCCGCTCGTCCTGCTTTGCCTGGTCCCGGGATATGGTCACCGTCAGCACGATAATCGTGATGATCACCGCGATGGGGATGCCCTTATCCAGATGCCAGCCTCTGCGATCTGCCACATCCGTCACCGCTGCACCTCGCCAGTCCGCATGATCTCCGACAGCTCAACGGCTCTCACGCCCACCTGGCGAGCCCATTTTGATTTCGTCATCTCCAGTGCGGCCTCCGGCCAGTCCTGGCGGCTGATCGCGGCCCACATGCGCCGGAATCCCATCAGCCCCCGGAACCCAAGGTTAAACGCCATGTTGCAGATCACGGCCTGGCGCACCGGGTCCAGCGCCTGGTATTCGTCCACCGACTCCAGTTGACGCTCAACTGTTGCGATGTCGTTACCGAGCAGGATCTCTGCCTCGTTGCGACTGATACCCACGTCGTCCAGGTTGCGGCCGAATCCAATCGTCAGTTTGCCGACCGTGTCCCGGTACGGGTGCAGGCGTAGCCCCTCGTGGCGCTCTAGCTGGCTGATTAGCAGTTCGCGGTCCATCGTGCCTCTCGACTCGGTGTATTCGCGCCGCACGGGCGACACTTAACATTTACCGATCATTATCAAGGGGGCAGATTTTGTTCGCCTGTCTTGGGGTGGGGAGGGCGCCGTCCGTGGCTATGTCGTGGTGCGGGGGTGATAGAGGGATCGCAAAACCAGGTGCAAATCACGCGGCGTCACCCGCCACGCCTTATAGGGCAGAGATAACACCCCTGCGTGACTCAGGGCCTTGGCCACCAGCTCCGAGCAAAACCACCGATGCGGACTCTGCCAGGTGGTCCGAAACGGCAGCGCAACCAGGGCCATCCAGTCGTATTTTTTGCCCAGTTGGCGTCGGAGAAAGTCACGGGCCGCCGTCTCGTCACCGGGTAGCTCCACCGTCTCCGTCTCGCTGTACCGGTCCGTGTAACCGGCAGCCGGCCACGACTGCACGCCGCGACTCATGGTGGCGTCGTACACGGTATCGCCGATCTCTATTGCCACGTGACTCCAGCGGCTAAACAGGGCCGCCTGCACCAGCAGGGCACCCGGTAGATTCGATCGGCGAAAGTGGACTTTCATAGCGTCGCTGCCAGACGAAACAGGTCATCAAGATCTTCATCTGTCATTCCCATGTTAACGGCCATAGTGACGAGCAAAGCGTTACCTCGCTCAAACTCGTTGGCTTTGTGGAAGTAGTTTTCCGCCAGTAGTTGTTCAACCGGGTCTTGTATCGCGGCAATCGTATCCAGCGCCGTCTGATGCAGGCCACTACGGATCAAGGCTTCGTGCGCCTGTCGCATTGATACCACCATTCGCTCACGCTGCTTTCGCAGCGCCCACTCTTCGTGGGTTTCGACTACTGTTTCGTCTTCGTACATTGGGTCTTCGGCTGTCATCCGGATGCCTCCTGAATGGCGACTGGTTGAGAATAGCGGCGACCGCAGGCAGCGCGTCACCGTGTTTGGCATGATTCGCCCAGCTATGCAGCTCCAGGCGGATATCTGAAAGATCTATATCCCCGGACTCATAAAGCGATTGCCATTGCCTTACTTGTCGACGGAATCGACGCAGACTGGCCTTTCTCAGGCGGCGGCCGTCAGGCCACAAGTGGAAGCCGAGAAAGTCCAGGCCGCGCCCTCCATGGTGAGCGACCGGGAATACGTCTGTTTTGCGATTGGTTGCCAGGTCAAGGTTATCGGAAAGCCATCTCTGGCAATCTATCCTGAGCGCCTGCAGGTGGCGCTTATCATGGTGAACAACGATGCAGTCATCCATGTAGCGAACGTACCACCGTTCGCGTCGGCGGCACTTAATCCAGTCATCGAAGGCGTCGAGATAAAGATTGGCGAAAAGCTGACTGGTCAGATTGCCAATCGGCAGGCCTTTGCCCGGGCTCTCCGGCTCGCTGTAGCTGCGGATGATGTCCTCAATGACCGACATTAGCCGAGCGTCTGCAATGCGCTTTCGCAGCAGGCTTAGCAGTATGTCGTGGTCGATGCTGGCGAAATACTTGCTGATATCCGCTTTCAGAACATAAACCTTGCCATGCTTGCGAAGGCACTGCTGCAGCATTCTTTGGGCTGTCGCTGCGCCGCAGTGCGTGCCTTTCCCTGGTCGGCAGGCATAGCTGTGCCCAATAAACCGGCGCTCCCAGATCGGCTCGATAGCGCCGACGATGGCGTGCTGGACCACCCGGTCTCGAAAGAGCTTCAGGGCAGTTATCTTTCGGCGCTTGGGCTCGGTGACATAGAAGCTACGGTAAGGCCCTGTCTGATACTTCCCCCAGATCAGCTCGTTCTGGAGCTGGATCAGATTACCCTCCAGATCCTGCTCAAAGTGCCGGCAAGGCCAGCTTTTCCGCTTCCCCTTCCTGGCGCGGAGGTACGCTCCATAAAGAGATTCGAAGGTGATAATTTCTTCGAAGAGTCCGTTGTAGGTTTTTGCCATTACATTTCCTGTTAAGGCAAGAGTTGCAGGCCTCTCCTTGCCGGATACTACGCGCAACTCTCTGAGTATTTTTCGGCTCCTGCCGTGGATCTGGCGTCCTTTCAGATCGGCACTGGGAGCCGGGCCGTAGCCCGGCAACTTCTGGCCGTCCGAGATCTGAGAGCGGGGGCGAAACCCGATGTTCGTGTTCGAATTCGTGCGAACGTTGTTGAGGTTCAGCGCACCAAGGCCGGCATTGCCGCCATTGTTGCGATTGCCGCCACGGATCGGGAGCCACTTAACGCCAGAGCCTTCCATTTATCGTCCTTGCCCTTTTGAGGCAGACTGCCTCCTGGAGGCTTCCTGCTTCATCCATTGCATCCATTTGCCGAGGTATCTGCCAATCTCGTCGTTGTGCCTGGACCAGACCTCATATTGCTTGAATGGCAGAAAGCCCAGCTCTTTGCCGAGCCGAACGAGTGAGCGCAGCAAATCCAGCTCACTATCCAGGTCCTGCATAGTGGTCTTTTTGAAGTAGCGACGGTTGCAAACAATGACCAGGCGCAGAATGCGGTACATGCACTGCCGGATTTCTGCAGACAGCACATGCTTTTCCGACTTTGGAAACTGCCGCAAAGCGGCATATCCGTAATAGATCATCTCCTCCACCTTTAGCCTGATTTGCAAGTCTTCCTGATTCATTTATTTCCTTACGCCCTGCTACCGCAGGGCAAGCAGATTGCAGGGTTACAGATTACGGATTGCGAAAGCGGGGGCGAAACCCGATGCTCGTGTACGAATGCGTGCGAACGCTGCTGAGGTACAGCGCACCAAGGCCGGCAGCGCCGCCATTGCTGCGCGGGCCGCCACGGAGCGGGAGCCGTTCCCCGGACAGATTCGTGTAAAGGTTGCCTGTGGGGTCGTCCACGCCTTTGGGCACAATGAGCGCACGCTTCAGCGCATCACTGGCGCCAGTTGCGGTCATCGATGCCCATGTCTGATTGCCGGGCATATCCCAGCCGGTGTCGGTATAGCTGGACTCGGCAGGGATATCATTATCTGGACTCAAAAAGATGCGGCCATCGATCATCTTGAATCCCAGAGACCATTCCCAGACGTTGCCCACCAGGTCAGATATGCCGCTCATGGTGCCGTCGTGACGCCACTGAACCGGGCCTGATCCGGTTAGTATGTTGCCGATGCCGGAGTTGTCGCCGGGGATGTAGGTATCGCCATCCTGCCGGGTGCCTGTCTCCCAGCGATTATCGTGGTGTCGACCATGGTTGGTGTTGCCTCGGGGCTCAAATCCGTTCGCCATGCACCATAGAGCAACCGCTGACCAGTCCCAGGTGGTCATCAGGTCAAAGCCCGAACCGCAGGCCTGGCAGGCTGCGCGGGCTTGATCGAAATCGATAGACCGACCGGTTTCCACGCCGGGCTGACTGACGCCCTCTCCGTTGACCACTGAGCCTGGATACGCCCCGACCCATATTTCGGCGTCGGTCTCGGCCCCGAACCTGAACGCCTCATGAACGCCAGACCCTAGCTCGCCACCCGGCGCGATATCCTCGCAGAGAAACTGGGGTTGCCGAACGAAATACGAGGGCTGACCAAGCGCCGTATAAAACACGGTCATGCGCCCACCAGATGCAGACTCTACAGAGCGGCGCAGGCCGTCGAGCACGCCGGGGGCTTTGGGGGCCAGGTCATTGACCTCTGCATCGGTTGTGTATTGAGGGTGCGGGTTGCTGGCGCTTTGGTGGCTTGAAACAGCGGAGGAGGCTGCGCCGGCCTCGTCAAACTCGCTTGCGTCGGAGTAGGCTGCAGAGCCCAGATCGCTATTCAATGGTATTTGAGCCTGACCGGTGCCCACGTCGACAACAGCAGCACTGCCAAGCTCATCCAGGGTCAAAGAGGCTTTCTGCCAGTTCGCCGCACCGTTGGTCGCATCGACGCAGAGCCAGATTTCACCGGTACTGGTGTTGATCCACCGGGACATCGGTTCGTACCCGGCGCTGGCGTCGTCGGCTGCCGTGGGGTCGGTGGCGGCTGACAAGTTGTTCTGGCGCTTGGCCTCGTAGCTTCCGGACAGGTCCACAGCGCCGGCCCGGCCGTCAACACTCTGGACTGGTGCCGCCGCTGAGGCCTGCGAGTTAAAATCGCTGATCGTGCTGGCCGGTTGAGTCCCGGTGTGCGTTGAGCGGTCGCGCAGTTGTGCATCGGTCGCGTTCTTCGTGGCACCGGGCTCAATACCTGAGAGCTTGGACTGTTCTGCGTCAGTGTAGTCGTTGGTGGACAGGCCCTTGCCGGCCACCTTATCCACCTTGGCCGCCAGCGCATTGCTCAGATCAGCCTGGTTGGCCAGGTTGCCGCTGATCTGCCCCCAGATGGCGGTCTGGTCCGTGAGCTGCACATAGCCTGACCCACTCCAGCGGTACATATAGCCGGTATCCTGGGCGATGTAGACCTTGTCGGTTTCGCCGGACGCCGGGAACGAGGCCAGATCGGCGTATACAGTGACCTCTTCCAGAACGCTCAGGTCGGGTTTGTTGGTCAGGTCATTGTAGTCGCCAGAATTGGCAACAGCGGCAAGGTCGGCTTTCTGCGCATACTGCGAGTGCGGATCCGCTGCCTGTTCGTGACTTGTCACGGCATTGGATGCTGCGCCTGCCGGGTCTGCTCCCACCTGAGCGGGCGTATAGTCGCCAGCCTGCGCCGTTACCGCGCCGGTCCGGCCGTGGACGGAACTGACAGCGCTTACCTGCCGCCAGGTGATCGGGGCGAAGTTTTTCAGCTCCCAGATCGTGTCATCGCTGAGCTGGTGCGCCCATTTCAGGACGTCCGAGATCAGCGGGGCTATGGCAAGGCGCTCTGCCTCGTCAGCCACCACCCACCGATAAGGGTCGTGCATGTGTTCTCTGGGGATGTCTTTATGTTGTACGGCCATCAGTCTGTTGCCCTCACGTATTCATCATCGGCCATGACCGGATCGCCACCGGCGTAAATCGCATCGATGGGGATCGCCTCGCCGAAGGTGTCTTTCAGATTCTGGATCGTTACCCGGTAAAGCTTGCCTTCGCGCTCCACGATCATCGTGTCGCCATCTTCCGGTGGGGCGTTCAGCAGGGGCAGGGAGGCAAGATTGGCTCCGCTACCAGGGCGGCCCGGTGGCCCCGGAGGCCCGGGCTGGCCTTTCAGGTCTACCCACTTGCCCCAGTGGTCCCGCTCGCCATCCTCAAAGCGCAGGCGCGTCCCTTTCCACTGGTGTTTCGGCATGGGCCCGACGTCGCCATCCTCACCGGGATCGCCCTTGGCATCGGCCAGTATCTGGTCACGCTCCGCCTGCGCCTGCGCCTTGGCATCTTCGACAATCTGTCGGGCGCGCTCTTCCAGGGCTTCAAGCTGCGCGTCGTGCCGCTCCTGCTGAATTTTCAGGGTGCGCTTGCGCTCCCTCAGTGCCTTGAGGTAATCACTCATCGCTCAGGTCGGCCAGGACCTGCTCGGCACCCTGGCGCTCCAGTTGCTTGATGCGGTAGTCCTCTTTCTGCAGCTTGCGGGCGTGCTCTCGGGCCTCCCGGGCTTCCTCGGCTGCATGCAGGGCCAGCTCCAGTCGGTGTTCAGCTTCGCGCTGAGTTGACTGCTCCCGGGCCTCAATCTCACGCACCAGGGCCTCCATGCGGGTTTTTCGCTCGTCATCCGCCGCCAGCGCCTCAGACTCTGCCCGGGCCTTGGCAATCTCGCCTTGCAGCCGGTTGAGCTCGTCCGCAGACCGGTTCATGGCCTCCTCGGCATCGTGGGCACGAGCCTCTGCCTCCAGCGCCTTCGCCTTGGCTTTGTTGGCCTCGGCGATGGCCTGGTTGGCCGTGCTGGCTGCCACCGACTCCATGGCTGCACCGCGAGCCTTTTGCGCCTCAGCCTGGGCCACCATGTCAGACCGGGCCCGGGCGCTGCTGCGCTCGATCTCCGGATCGTAGACCGTGGTGGTGGAGTAAACCCCAGCCCGTTGGTCATCTGCCTGTTCAGCGGCACGCTCACGGCGCACCTGGTCGGGGTCGTTGCCCCGGCTGTGTATGACGTCAGACTGCGAGCGCAGACCGGCCTTGACCTCCATGGTGAGGGCTTGCACGTCCTGCACCGGGTGGAAGTAGGGCCATGCCGGCGGAACCCAACGAACGGTGTCATCAATCGAATCTCGCGCCACACCAGAAAGCTTGGCCGCAGTCAGCCAGGCCGCCTTGATAGGGCGCATCATCTGCCGGATAACCCGGTGCCACTGGTGCTGCTCTACCCGGCGTCGATATTCGTTGATCAGGACGCGGACCGTGCGGTCTGACATGCCCTGGAAGTCGCCGGTCAGCAACTCGTAGGGCAGCCCGAAACCGGCGGCAATGTCCCGGCCGTTGACCCGGGCGAACGCCTCATACTCACCGCCCAAGGAAGGCAGACTGGGGAACTTGACGTCCTCACCCGGGTACAGGGTGTAAGCGCTGCCTGGTTCAATCTCCGCCATTTCCCGGCCATCGATGGATTCGCCGGTGATCGGATCCACGCCCTCAGTCTCCGGCACCGGGCGGGTGAACACGGCGGTCAGGCTGCTGGCAAGCTTCTGACGCTCCAGCGTTGCCTCGTCAAAGTCGTTTTTCTGCTGCATCCGCTGTAGCACGGTGGCCAGAGGCGGGAAGCCCCGAACCTGTCCTGGGCGCAGCGGCTCGTAAATGTGAATGATGCGATCTGCCGGAACCCGGGTCAGCTCACCCTGTGAGACCTGCAGGCCGTAGTTATCACCGGGGTGCTGTTTGTGGACCCAATAGGCCACGCGCTGGCCGATGCCGTTGAACTCCACGCCCTGAACAATGCGATTGCCGTTGCTCAGGATCGGGAAGTTCTGCAGGGGCACCATATCGGCCTCCAGCAACTCCACCTGCATGGGAACCGCCAGTCCGTCGGAGGCCCTGCGTGGCCGCAGCCTGATAAAACACTCGCCCGTCTCCCGCCATGCGCGGACGGCGGCTTCCTGCAGGCCATAGATATCGTAGATGCCGGAGGCGTCGCACTCGTCCTCGAACTCTCGCCACAGGGCGGACAGGGGCCGCTCTTCAAAGCGAGGCACGATGCCCGTGCCCACGATGTTGGTGACGTCCAGGTCTATGGCGCGACTGGCCAGGGGGATGTTTCGGACAGCGTCACGCGCCCGCATGCGAGCCGTGCGCAGGTTTGCCAGGTTGGCGATGTTGGGGCCGGGGTCGCCCTTATCACGGAACGCCTTGTTCCCGGGCTTCCCCGCCTGCCAGAAGGCCATTACGGGAGGATGTTTATTGGTCAAAATCCGGTTCCTCGCATTGGCCAGATCCGCCGGCGGCTACCGGACTCACTGCGGGCCAGCTCGGTACGGATGGCGTCACGAGCCCTCAGCAGTTCGTCAATGTCCCGATACTCAACCGTGCGGTCATTAAACGTAACGCGCCGCTCACCCAGGGCGATGGCGCGATTGATTGCATCCAGATCCGATGCCGTGAAGCTCATGCCTTACCCCCATGAGAATAAGGGGCTCCGAAGAGCCCCGGTCAGGGCTTAGGTGCGCTTGGCGCGCTGGAGCATCTTGGGCCGGGTGGCGATCGGCAGCGGGTAGCTGTAGACCTCGACGTCAACGAAGGCGTTACGGCGCTCGTCCGGGATGACCAGGGAGTACACGTCCTGGCCGGGCAGGTTGATGGTGTCGAAGAACTCACCCGGGCTGTAGGCCATCAGGAAGGCGCCCGGAGCGTTCACCGGGTAGAACTTCGCCTTGTCTGTGCCTACGGCTACGGTGGATCCATCATCGGTGCCCCGGTAGTTGATCCAGCGGATGCCGCCGTAGACAAACTGCTCGTAAGCCATGCCCACGTCGTTGCGCAGATCGGCGGCCTGCTGAGTGCCCAGATAGGTCTCGCGAACTTCCGGGTGCGCTACCAGGTCATCCCAGAACGCATCGCCCACAACAGCCTCGACGATGGTCCGGCCGGGCACCCATGCGCCCGCGGCGGCCTTCATCATCTGGCGCACCACCTGGTTGCACTTCTTGCGAACCGCGCCAGAGGCCGGAGAGGTGTTGTCCAGGTCAAAGTCAATCTCTGCATCCTGGCTCACGCCAAAGGCGTCGAAGTAGTCCTCGATGACAGAGCCGTCCGCATCCACTACCTGGCCCTGAATGGCGCCAAGCATCATGTTCTCCCAGGTCAGCTCGATATCACGCATCAGGCCGGCGGGGCCGTTAAGGCGATCAGCCACCTCAGACTGAACCTGCATCAGCTCGGTCTCGGAGCCAAAGGCGCGGATGTTGGCCAGCTCACTGGCAGTGATCCGGTCGCTCTTGGCGATACGCACGGTGCGGAAGTCGCGCAGGGTGCGCTTACCGGCAGAGCTCGCCTCGGGGGCTGCGCCGCGGGGGCTGGTCGGGATCAGGCTCAGTACGCCGGCCTTGCTCTCGATTGCCACGGTTTCAGTGCGGACCCGCTTTGGGGTGAAGATGCCCCGGTTTCGCAGGAAGCTCGGCTGGAACTCCTGCTCGTTCAGGGCTTCGGTCAGCGAAACCATGCTGAAGGCGTCGCTGTTGAAGATGTCCATAGTAGCCATTTGTAATCTCCAGTTCAGATCGTTGTGGCCAACAAGCAGTGCCAGCCGGTTTCGGATTTATCGGACGATGATGCCAAGCTCGGCCAGGGCCGCGGCGGCGGTCTCGATCTCGCCTTCGGTCGCGCCAGCGAAGAAGGCCAGGTCTGCACCGGTTACCTCGCAGTCTCGGGCCAGAATGACGCCGGTCTGGGCTGCGTCGGTCGCATCCACCGCGTCGAACAGGACGCCTGCCGGGGTTTCAGAGCCGTCGGCGTTGCCCGGGTTGTACTCGGCATAACCGCCAGCAGTCAGCGCACCGACCACATGACCTGCCTGCAGATTGTTGCCAGCGGCCACGGTTACGGTATCGCGGCTGCGGTGGCCGTTCGCTTCGGAGATGATGAACTCGCCGGCATGCCGGGATTCAGTAAAAGTAGCCATTACCATTTACCTCTCGGTTGGGTTTTCTTGAAGGCTTTTGCCCAGCTTGAGCGGGCTTCTTTCTCTGCCTGACCGTCTTCCTGGCCGGGCAGAATGACCGGGTCGGCGTTGCGGGCTTCGTCGTCCGCCGCCTGGGCGTCGAGGATGCGCTGCTTCGCGTCGTCCAGCGTGATGCCCTCGCGCAACCAGTCTGCCGCCTTGGCGGCAAAGCCTCGCTCAACACAAAGGGCGACAATTTCAGCGGTCTTGGCTTCGGGGTTTTCCTCCGAGGCCTCAGCGTTCGATTCCGGCTGCTGCGGTTCAGCAGGCTCGGTCGGGGCTGCTGGCTTCTCGATCTCGGCAACTTTGGCCAGGATCTCGGCAGGAATATCCATCGCCTTGGCCATGGCCACCGCTGCCGGTTGAGCCAGGGATTCGACGGTGTCGGCAAAGCCAAGCTCTACCGCTTCAGCGGCAGTCAGCCAGGTCTCGTCATCCAGCAGATCCTTGATGGCTTCTTCGTCCTTGCCGGTCCGTGCCGTGTAGGTGGCCAGCAGGGTCTTTTCGAATTGCTCAAGGTCATCTGCGGTCTTGCGCAGCTCCGCCGCATTACCCATCGCAAACGTCCACGGGTTGTGCACCATCATCAGGGCGTTTGCCGGCATGGTGATCTCGTCACCGGCCATGGCAATCACGGACGCGGCGCTGGCCGCGATGCCGTCAATGCGGACGCTGACCAGGGCAGGGTGGGTGCGCAGGAAGTTGTAAATGGACAAGCCGTGATCCACTTCGCCGCCCCGGCTGTTGATGTTGACGTTGATCATCTCAACATCGCCGGCGGCCTCCACTTCCCGGATCAGCTCGCTATCAGAGACGCCCCATTCGCCGATAAAGCCGCGAATGCTGACGCTGACCTCCTTCCGGTCCGCCTGGGCGCGGACATCAAACCATTTTTTCGCCATCTTGGATCTCGCTGTCGCATTGATCGGGTCGATGGTTACATGGTTGCAAAACGGTTTTGGTCGCGCCTGTCTTGGGGTGGGTGGCTACACGAACTCCGCTTTCTTGAAACCGCCGGACTTCTTGAAGCCGGACTTCTCGCGCTTGCGGGGTTTCTGTTCGGATTGCATTTCCCGGCGCTCTTCGCGGCTGATGCGCTCGCTGTTCTCCAGCACTGGACGGGCCCAGGCCGGCGGCTTGTCCCAGCGGATTTTTGCTGTGCCCAGCTTCAGGGAGGCAGCGCGGTTCATGCAGGCCAGGTCAAGGGCCTCGTTGCGCTTGCGGACTTTCTTCCAGCGGCCATCGGTCTGCCGGATCTCTGCCTGCCACTCATCCCAAAACCAGGCACCCAGCCATCGGGGGAAGTGAAGGCGGGACGTTCCGGCATCGGAACGGCGGGCCGCGTTGGTAACGGCGTCCTTCAGCAGGTTGGGATTACAAATCAGCAGGGGAACTTCGGCCTTGGCGGCAGACGGCACCTTGCTTTCCTTGATCTGCGGCGCATTCCGGGCGGACGCGCCTTTGTACAGACAGACCCGGTGCGCCAATCGGTTGCGGGCGCATTTCAGATACCAGCGGTAAGCGTTTTCGCTGACGCCATCTTCGCCGCCGGAATCCACGATGGTCATGCGCACCCGCAATTCCTGGCCGTCCTCGTGGGTGCGGTAGGTGGCGCTAACAACCTTATCCGTGATGGTGTCCCAGTCCTCCGGGTAGCTGGCCGGATCAAGCGGGGCCGGCTCACCGTCGAGGCCCTCGCGGGGGCTTTCCTTGATCTCGTATCGGTCAATCAACCACTCCTCGCGGTCCGGTCCATGGGCGTGCACCTGGACAACGAACCGGGCATTCTGGCCGCCCTGTACGTCCACCGCGGCCGTGAGGAACCGGGCCTGCTCGGGGACGATGTAGCGCTCGAAGTCCTCGGCATTGTCGGCAGGGTTGGTACGCGCCGCGTCCTCCAGCATGGCCCGGGGCAGGTATGGCAAGCCCCAGTCCACATTGGTGACCGTCTTCAGCGCCTTCTCGCTGCGGGTGACCTCGTAGGTTTCGGTGGCGGTTTCCAGCTTTTCGGCCAGGCTGGCCCAGGTCTGAAAGCCGGCGGCGGGGCCCTCCATCCAGAACGAGGCAATCCGTCCGCCTTTCGGCGTGCCAAGCATTTCGCCGTCCGGCGTGAGGGAGCAGCCCTCCGGCACCCAGCGGCCGTTCATGTTCAGGCGCTTCTTTTCGGCCTGGGAGACCTCGCAGCCGCAATGAGGGCAGAACACGGCCCGGGAGGCAACGTTGAAGTTCTGCTGGATCGGCTGGAACCACTCCCGGCACTGGCCCTGCGGGCACTGCCAGTACCACCGGCGGCGGTCGCCACGGTTATACAGATCGAGGATGCCGGTGGTGGGCGGGGCCATGTGTGGGCAGTCTGTCGGCTGGCGCCAGTTGGGGTCGGTGATCTCCCGCCCGGGTGAGCTCTCCGCCAGCGTCATGCCAGTTGATCCGAACGTCTGGGTCCGCTTTGAGGCCAGTGTGAACGGGTCACCCTCGCCACCGACATCCTCCGCCAGCCGGTCAAAGTCGGTGATCAGCACAAACTTGAAGTCGGAACTGGCCATGACGTTCTTCGATGGCCACTTGATGCCCAGGTAATTGCCGGCACGGAAAATCTTGTCGTGAACGTTGTTGTCGTGACCTCTTGGGCTGAGTCGCTTTGCCAGGGCCGGGGAGTGCGTTAGCATCCGGTCAACCCGCTTCTTGCTGAACTCCCGGGCTTTGTCCTCGCTGATCTGGATGACGAGTCCGTCGGATGGGTCGCACTCGACCTCGTAGGCGATATAGCCGTCGACAAGCGCTTGAGTCTTCCCCGTGCGAGCTGGAGCGACGAATATCACGGCGTCGTACTTTCGGCCACCCATGCAATCAAGGGGCTCGACCATATAAGGGGTGGCGTCCGGGCTCCAATCCCGGACCGTGCCGTCACCGCCAACCACTTTCATGAATTCGGCGGCCGCCTGACTGGGCTTGATGCGGCGCGGCGGGCGTATCAGCTCTGCCACGTCCATGCGAATCATGCGGGCACTGCCGTAGCTACTCATTGACCGCCAGCTCCTCTTCGTCGTCCACAATGGCGCGGTACATCTGCTCACGCAGGTTGTCGGTCACACCCTCTACCAGGTCGATGGCCTCACCCGGCAGGCCGGCATCCCGTTCCAGCAAGTCGGGCAGGCTGTCCAGTGAGCTGGCGATGCTCTTGGCAAGCTGGCTCATTTCTCGGTGTACCTCCTCAATCGGGATAAGCGCCCGCATTTCTTTCTCCAGCTTGATTCGCTCGTTCTCTGACTGGTACCAGTCCTTACGATCCTTGGGCATCATCTCGTCAGGGTCAGTCCCGGTGCCAGTGACAACATCACCAAACAGGGCCGGGCCAACATCCTTCAGGGCGTAAACGCTGACGCCGTTCTTCTGGCCCGCAGGCACAACACCGGCAGCACGCAGACGCCCCCGAACCGTACCCCGGTCCATGCCGAACGCATCCGCAATCCGGGTGATGTTCCAGTTGTAGGCATCCGCCAACTTGTTGATTTCAGCCGCCACCTTCACCACCCACTAAGCCGCAGCCCATGTGCCCCAAGGGCTCGCGGTGGTGGAGCCATGGGAAGCCGAAAATTTGCCGAAAAGCGCGGTTCCGCGTCCCCGTGTGGCGCCCGGCCGCGCAGGGACCCCAGGCCTCTGAATGGAAAGGACTTTTTGTTTCCGGCCTACCCATTACTCAGTTCCCGCTCCATCTCCTGACGCTCATGCCACTGGGCGTTGGCTTTGTTCCCGTTGAGCATGTACTTGATTCGATTCACGCTGACGCCAAGCACCCAGGCGATGCGCCGCTCAGACAATCCTGTCTGCTTGAGGAACCGGGCCTTGGCTCTCTGAGCCAGGTGGGGTCGCTCAAGGGAGGGGGGGTGGATTGTCTGACCGCCGTAGAGTGCAACCAGGTGGAGCAGGTTTTCATAACCGATGTCCTGGGCTATCGGGTGATCGGGTTTCGGGTTGTCGGGAATGTAGAGTGTCTGGCCGCCCCAGATCTGGCATACCAGCATCATCACCTCGAGTCCTGCCTCTTGCGCGATCTCTTCTACCAGCGTCACGACCTGCCTCCGTTACTGCTTGTTGCTGTTTGTTCTATGTCCGTCGACCCACTCCCTGACTGCCTGCTTGTCGGCGTCGCACTGGCGCAGCTCGCTTTGAAGCACGGCGCAGTACTCTGGTAGGTCGCCCCAGGTTCGGCCTGTGTACTCGGGTACCGGGCTGGGCTGGAGCAGGGGGGAGGGAGGGTAGACATATTCAGTCCTGTACTCGATCACCGGCGTTGTGCCGCAGGCTGTCAGCCACGGCGCCAGGATGAGGGCGGATAGCACACGTATCGCCTTCCAGCGCCCTGCGCAATTCATTGATGGTTTCACGGGCATTCCCCTCTATCGCCTGTTTCTCTTGCAGGGTGCGGGTGACCAGCTCGTCCCGGCGCTCGACTTCCAGCTGGAGGGCCTGGTAGTCCTCGGATAGTCGGCGGGCCGTCTCGGTCAGCTGTTCGTTCTGTTGCTGGAGGTTGCCCACCTTCTCGCTCAGGCGGTCGTTCTGGCTGTTCAGGTAGAGCAGGGCGGCAGCCATGGCCAGAACCAGGGCAAGGACGGCGCCGGCCACCCAGGGTAAGGCTTTCGATGTGAGCAGCTTGGCGATCATGGCTTTCTCCTGGTGAATGACTCGATGGCATTGTTGCCGTAGTAACCGATGACGATGACGACAAAGCCCCAGGCCAGCCCCTCGATCAGGGGGATAACCGCCTCGCGGATGGGAGCGAATAGGGCGGCTGCCAGGGTGACCAGCAGGGCAGCCATGGCCGTGTAAGCCAGACGCCGGCGGTGCTTCCAGTAGCGCTCCGGATCCGGGTGTGGGTCTGTCACTGCTGCACCCTCCTGCCTGCTTTCCACTCCGCTCGCCAAGCGAACAGCCTGTGGTACCGCTGATACATTTGATGTTGCCACTTCGCCAGGTGGGCGGCCTGCCGGGATACCTCCGGCCTTAGCCTCCCCTCCATTTCCTTCAGCGCATCCCTGTAGGCGCCCCGGTTGCCGGTTTCCGCAATATCCAGCAGCTTGTTTGCCTCGATGTGTTCACGCCTCACCCGCGGGCCCTCGCTGCCTCAAGCCGTCCACCCTTTCGGCAAATAGCCCCCATGGGCCGCTTCGAACAGCTCCAGCCCGTCCGATGTCTTGGTCATGGCCACGTCACCGGTAGCAGCGAGGTTGTGCAGCGCCTGCCTGACATTCGCCGGCTTGGCCTTCAGCGCACGACTGACCTCGCTCACCATCTGTGCATCCATGCCATGCAGGTACTCGAGCACTTCCGCTTCCAGGTCATCCAGCATCACGCAGCCCCCTTGATCGTCACCACTTCCAGATCCACCAGAACGCGCCAGGTCCGCATCTGGGCCCGGCGCAGATACCAGTCCTTATGTTCTGCCTCCATGGCTGGCCACCTGGCCCGGCCGTCGATCACCGCATGGCAGGCGTCACAGGCAAAGCATGCGCTCAGGTCGTCGCTCTTCCTGGCAATGCCATGGCTCTCGTCCGGCAGGTGAGCCAGTACCGTGGTCGACCAGTCACCGCAGCAGGCGCCAACAATCTGCAGGGTGCAGGCCTGGCCACGGGCTGCCTCACGGATCTTCTTTGAACGGATGGGTGTGGTTTTCTGCAGCATGTTCAGTCCCCGTGATACTTCATGCCCATGGGGCCGTGGCCCCGTGTTTCGCCATACCCACGGCCGGCGCTGTCGTCGCTTTGGTCGGCCGCCAATTTACGGCGAAGGCTCGCCAGCTCCCGCTCCTTCTCCTCCAGCCGGATGCGCAACTGGACCACGGCATCCTCCGGATCCAGCGCATCCCCTGTATCCACTCGGAGGGCGCCAAGCCCTGCGCAGGCATTGCACGTCATTTCGTAGAACATAGGCTTCACCAGCCCTCGGCCATGACACTGCTTGCAGCGCTTCAGCGGGATCTTGTCCCGACTCAGGGCCGGCCCCAACCGCTTGTTCATACACCGCTCCGCTGGCGGGCTACCTCTTCCCGCACGTCGTCCATGGCTACCCGGTAGTGCCGGGTCAGGAATGGCAGGGACAGGTCAGCAGCACGACGCTCCAGCGAGGCCCGCTCCTTCCGGCAGGCGATCACCAGGGCGCGGTCATCCTCGGCCATCCCCTCAACGTGTCCGCCAGCAACCAGCCTGCGGATAGCCATCGTGCTGCACTCTAGCTTGCCGGCCAGGCTCTTATCAGAGAGCTGGTCGATCTCCTGCCTCAGCCTGTCGCCGGATCGGACGTCCTCGGCAGCCTTGCGAACCCGAAGACGGCACATGTCGTCCGGCACCGGCTCGCGATCGGCTTCCTCGAACATGGCCTCAAGAGCCTTGAGTGCCTGAGATGGTCTGATGGTCATGCTGCACCGCTCCCCAATCGCTTCGTTTGACTCTCCACCGCCAGCTCGAGGAACTGGTCGGTCTTGTCGTGATGGATCTGGACCACACCCTGATCCCCTCCGCCCTGGTACACCAACCGGGCTCGTTCTTTATCGCCGACGAGTGCAGGCTGCTCTTTCGCACGACCACGCAGGAACTCTGAATGCTGACTGTTCTCGTGCTCGCTGGTACCGATGAGCTTGCGGGGAAAGCTGTCCGGAGGGTTCACGGTGAAGCCCTGGTAAAGCTTCATGAAGTTGTTCCGGAGGAACGGGTATTCCTTCTCGTCCGTGAGGGCGATCTTCTGCCAGCCACCAAGGCGTTCAATGGCCGCGTGAATTTTCGGATCATCGAATACGACCGAGCGGTAGTTGCCCACGCAACGGATCGCATAGTCGACTTTTGCCCAGGCCTCACCGCTGGCGGACTGGCTGCTGCCCTGAAGCAGGCGAACGATGTCTGCCGGCTTTGGCGGAAATTGGCCGTGGTCAGGATTCGTAATGTGTCGTGAGATGGCCCGTTCGATGTCCGCCAGCGAGAAGGCAATCAGCGACTGAAAGACCATGTAGACCACACGGGGCTCCATGCGTTTGCCATAGATCTCGTAGGCTTGGGTCCAGAGCGCGTCAAACGCTTCGAGGTCATTGGTGTTCATAGGTCACCCCCTGCTGGCTGGCCATGCGTTGTTCGTGGATTTTGCGGAGCTCAGCGGCACGGTCGACGCCCTGCGAACCTGCTGACTTGCGTATCTCGGTCTTGCGCTGCAGGACCAGCTGGGGCCACTTGTCGCGGAGCTTGTCCGGGCTCTGGATGTTGGCCGACCAGAACTCATGCTGGCGGCACCACTCGTACAGCATCCGGATGTGACGATGCTCGCGGCCGTCCTGTTCGCGCATCAGCCGAACGGTGTTCGCCCACCGGGAGAAGTTCGGCGCCCGTGGTTTGTCCGGCCCGAGTTGTTCCGCCAGCTGGTCCCACATCCACGTCGCAAGGTCGAGGTCTTCCTGGGTGCCCCAGTACCGGCCATTCTCGATGGCGGCATCTGGCCTTGAGGGCTCGGTCGATTCACTGGGTTGCTCTGAAGCGACAGCGGGGGGAGGTGTGTCCGGCCGATCAGGCCCGGACGATCTTTTTGCCGTAATCTCTGAGGTAGTCTCTGTAGTAATCTCTGTAATAGATTGGCGCTTTCCGCCATCACTGTCTGGCGCTTTCGTGCAATCTTGATTGGCGCTTTCCGCCATACTGGTTGCACCATCTGTACAAACTTGATTGGCGCTTTCCGACAAACTGTTGTTTTCATTGTCTGTACATTCTTGATTGGCGTTTTCCGCCATTCTGGACGACAGCGCTTCCAGAGCGGATTCAAGCGCTTCAACGTTCACACGGAAGTGGAGCCGGGCCGGAACCCCTTTGCGGTGTTCTTCCAGGAACCCGGCCTCGGTTAGCCGCCGGCGGGCGGTCTCCTGCTCGCGCCTGGTCATGCCGGTCTCGTCTTGCCACTCCTTCTGGGACTTGTAGAACCAGCCGTCAGCCGCCCGGGTTCTGGTGCGCCAGTAGAGCGCCTGGGACAACATCATGGCACCACACATGCCAAGCCCCAGGTCTACAAAGGCGCGGTTGAACGCGATGGGGCGAGCCATTATTTCGATGATGCTCATGCCGCCTTCTCCTCGTTATCGAATAGCAGGTGAGTGAAGCGGCCATCCCAGTCCTTGCGCATAACCAATTTCCCTTGTTCGTACTGGGCATAGAGCCACTTGGCGCCCTTCTGGGTGAGAATCACCTTCTCGCAGGGGCGCTTATCCTTGTTCAGGTAGCGGCGCTCGGTGAACAGCTTGTCACGGTAGGCTGCAGCGCTGCGGTACCCATGCGCCGTCTTCAGGAGGCGCTTACGCTCAACCAGCAGGGGCTGGACGCGGTTCAGGTTTACGCCGTTCAGCATCCGGCAGAACTCGACAGGGGTCAGGCCCGCTTTCAGGTTGTCAGCCAGGTCGTTGCACACCGCATTCAGGCGGTCGGTTTCTTGCCGGTAGTGGTTCACCTGGGAGTTCAGGTCCTCAATGACCACCCGGGCATGGGGGCTCAGGTTTTCCAGCCAACCCGGGGTGCTCTGCTGCTGCTCCAGTTCGTGCAGTCGCTTGATGACCTTGTGCCTCAGCGGAATGCTGTAGCCTGTCACCAGGGTCTCGGTCAGCTCCTTATCCAGGTGGAAGCACACCGTGTAACCGCGACCGTCCCGGTCCTCCCGGACATGGCCCAAATCTGGACCATCACCCAGCGCATCAAGCATTGCCCGGATATCCCGGAGGACATGTTTGTGCTGCTTACCAGTCAGCTGGGCAATCTCCCGGCTGCTCATGGTGAGCTGCTCAGAATTGATGTTCGTTATCAGTTGAGTCATAATTTCTCCGCCTTCTCAGCCCCCGCAGGCCCGCCAGCCTCTGACCGGGGGTTGTCTTTTTTCAGGCCTCTGGCCCACTCGTCGTAATCACCACATTCACGCCACCCCGCTTTACCGGGTGCTCCCGGCGCAGCACCGGGTGAATGCGAAAATGCTCGTCATCGATCCCCAGGGCATCCGCCAGCCCGTCACGGCCAGCCTTGAACGCCGCAATCACGTTGTCATCGTCCCGCCTGGCTCGGTTGGGCGGGTGGAAGTCGAGAAACAGGTGCAGATGCCCGCCAGCGGCTACGTGTTCGCGCAGGGCCTTCAGGGTTGGCCCTTCCTGATTGACGACCTTCTTCCCCTGGACCATGCAAGCCCACCGGTAGGCCTTCGCCTGACGGGAGCGTTGCGCCCAATGGGTCCGGCTGTTCGGGCTCAGAACCCGGGGAGGCCAGGGCAGAACAACCCGCAGCTTGTCGGACTGTCCCGCTTCCTCCTTTCGTGACATGTCACGTTCATCGTTACCGGGACCGAGCAGGAGCCGAATACCGGCCGGAGATTCCGCCAGCCGGGCCACCCTGGTTTCGTAGGTCGCGCCGGAGTGAACGTATTCAGTCCACTCTCCCAAGCTGTTGCTGCTCGGCTTTTCCATGGATCCTCCGTTGTCTGAATGGGATGCGGTCGCCGGAATCGAACCGGCTCCGACCTGCGCCTCACAGGCCTACACCTTTTTCCGCCTGGGTTGGGCTACACCAGGTGGGCGTGTGTCCCGGGCGGTCAGCCCGCCGCTCTGCCGTTGAGCTTCACCGCATCCCCGAAGACACTGGATCATCGATGGCCAGTCTCCCCAGTGCCCTCGGGGATGGAGTGGAAGCAGGGGCCGGACTCGAACCGGCGGTTATGAGCCTGGCGAGCTACCACTGCTCCACCCTGCAAAAACGCATTCGTGGAGGGCTCTGCCTGACGCTGGCGCGGCGGCCAGGACAGTCCTTGGCGAGGGAGCAGAGCCCTCCCGAATACGGACTGCTTGCGGCAGTCAGTCGGCACGATCACCTGGGGCGGCGGAGGTTACCTTCGGCTCGCGCTGCTGGCGTTCTATCGCCGGGACCCTGTCCCCGGCTGCATGATCGGCACTTGAGCCCCGCGGGGCCTGGCCAGCTCTACCGGCTGCACTCAGCGCTGCAGCTACGCGCTCCCACTGCTGTATAAACGTCCACTACCAGAAAAGTGGGTATCTGACGGCGGCATATCCGTTTTAATGGACACCATCACGCGGCCTCACCAGAGCGTTTGTTACCGGGCAGGCCGTCGGATGAGTTCGGGTAGATGTCGGGGCGCAGTTCGTGAGGGGTTACCGCCCATCCGCGAGCACGACAGAAAGGCAAGACCATGTCAGCAGGAACCCGACCACGGTTGCGCCAGTTAATAAGTCGCTGGATCGTAATGTTCAGCTCCCTGGATAGGGCCTGAGGTCCGCCAGCTTGTTCGATCTGCTTACTGAGAGTGTCCATGCTTAGAAGACTAAACTCGACGTGTAGTCAAGTCAACATGGCGTGCATTGCTAATGTTCGAAAAGATGTAAACAATCTGTGTATGGATACGATTCTTGAGCGAGTAGAAGAAAAACTTCGACGCCTAGGTTGGTCGTGGGCCGAGTTTGCTAGAAAACTCGATACCACAGATCAACGGGTGTACAACTGGCGTAAGCGCGGAATCCCTAAGAGTGAAGTGGTAAAGATTGCTGACGCCTTGGGCTGCTCTACCGACTGGCTGTTTACGGGGTCAGGCCCCGTTGATATTGAGGATTATCGGAGGCAAAAAGCAGAGCTCGAGCTAGGGGAGCAGAACTGGTCTAGAGAGAATCATGCCCTTTTAATCTTGGAGGAACTCCAAAGAGATGGAGAGGACATAGCCAAGTTAATTGGGGTTCCGGAGGAGGTTGCTCAGGCGATGCTTAGGGGCCACGAAAGCCTACCTGACAGCGTCTATTCGAGACTCCGCATCAAGCCCCCCACAAGAGCGGCTGCACGCGTACACAAAAGCAACCCTTTGTCCGACGAACTGGAATTCTTCGGGCGCATGGACGCCTGGGACAGCAACACCCCACTGGACGAGGATGAAGTTGAATTGCCCCTCTTCAGAGAAGTCGAGTTGGCTGCAGGCGCGGGCCAGACTCAGGTAGTAGAGAACCACGGCGCCAAACTCCGCTTTGCCAAGTCCACCCTGTCCAGGGCCAGTGTCCTGCCCGAGAACGCTGCCTGCGCCTTTGTGCGGGGAAACAGCATGGAACCCGTCATGCCGGACGGTACCTGTGTGGGCGTGAATACCGCTGACAAAACCATCCGCGACGGCGAGATCTACGCCCTGGACCACGACGGCATGCTGCGAGTGAAGTACCTGCACCGCCGGCCTGGTGGCGGCATCAAGATTGTCAGCCAGAACAGCAACGAGCACCCGGTGGAAGAGCTCACCGCCGACGAAATGGCCGCCAGCGTGCGGGTGATCGGGCGGGTTTTCTGGTGGTCCGTACTACGATAAAAGCAACAATAGGAGAAGTGCTGTGGCGCGGGAGAAGAAGCGCAAGTCTGTTCATTACAAAGTTGCAACTATTACCAACCAAACCCAGACGCTCCAGGAGATGCTGGCGCAGGCTCTTTCTGATCAGAGCGATGCTCATTTTGCGGCCAACCGGATGGAGAAGATCAATCCGGACAATGATTCAATCTGCAGGTTAGTAAATCACCACACCATTCATCAGGGGATGTTTTTTGGGCAATTGGTGCGATTCGAGTCCGGTCGTAGCCAGGTTCTCATGACTCTAGATGAGCAAGCTTCCGAGTATTCAATTGATACGATAACCAGCGATGCCGTGGCTGGAGAGGATGGGGAATCCGACGAAGAGAAGGTTCGCCGAAAAAAGGAATTCATTGATTCGATTCTTTATTTTGGCTGCCTAGACAATCACTTGGTGATCATGCAATCTCAGGCGCTTACGAGCCGGGAGCTCGAAGCACACTTGAGTTGGTTGCTCGGAACTCGATTGCAGATTATGGCCCGTAACTCTGCACTGATCCTCCAGGATAAAATCACCGAAGAAGTCCGGAAGAAAGTGGAACGGTCGCCTGTCAAAACGGTCAGTATAGGAACACCGGTCGAAACGCTAGAGCAGCAATCCGAGGGTACCGAAGAAAATAAAGACCAGGCTTCGAAAGGGGTCAAGTGGGTGCCAGCAGGCAAGGGAGCTGACATCCTCAGCGCCGCACTGGGATCCGATTGGGTTAATAAGCTGAAATTGCAGGATTCACTCGATGAGGCCAACTTGCAGGTACAGCTAAAGGTTACGTATTTGAGGAAGACCTCGAAAACGGGGCAGCAGATGTTAGATAATATCGCTTCCTCGATGAGACACTCCCATGATGATGACGTGGTTGTAGAGCTGAAGGGGGGAGGTAAGCTACTGGGCGGAGAGGTCCGATTAAACGGTCAACTAAATGTCCAGACGACGAATGGAATTGTTGATGAGACTGACCTATACCATCAGATGCATACGTGGCTGCTTTCTAAAATTGACGACGACGAGATCGAATACGTTGACCCAGATGGTGACGATTAGTGCGACCAAACAACACGGCTGGACCGTGATGGGCATGCTTGTTGTCATGGGTGCAGCTGCGGCTGGCGCTCTGCTATTTGCCTATGTGTTCCAAAGCATCGAGGCGCGCCAGGCGATTCCTTGGTATGTATGTACCTTGATGCTCATACCCGTCGGATTCGGTCTAACTGCGATCAATAAACTGAATGAGCTCCACGCAGACCGAGAAGGGATGACTCGGGATGAGAAACGTAGGCTGGAAGGGATTGTCGACGAAAAGCTCCGGCAGATTTACTTGGCAATATCATTTTATGTCTTGGCAGCCATAGTTTCGCTTGGTGTGGTTCTTATAGGTAAAGAAGTACCCGGCGCGCTAGCCTGGGGCGTTCCGGTTATCGGTGGTTTTTTGTTCATCTGCATTGTGAGTATCGGCTTCCTGCTGGCACAGATTGCAGAGGTATCGAAGTTCGTGGGCCACCTTAAAGATCGGAAAGATCGTAGAAAGCAGAAAAGGAAGTTGAGAGCGCGAACCGGAACGAAGCTAGCTGATCAAGCCCGCCACTGAGCGGGCTTTTTATTGTTTTCTCGATGCAGCGCCCCTGTCCGCATGAGCTACACTCAGTGTGCTCGAAAATTGTTAATTAGCGGGAGACCAAGATGAGCAATCTCGACCCGGAAACTCTCAGCATCACTGTGAAATGCCTGAAGTGTGGTGGAAAATTTCCTTCTCCGATCTTTATGAGCCCCAAAAGCACATTCGATTCTTCTGTTTTGGAGAATAACGTCGTTCAGTGCACTGTTTGTGGGCAGATGACTGGATGCGATAAAGAGAATTTCGTCGCCAGGTTCAAGGACGGAGGTTTCGTTGGGAACGATGCGCTATAAGTGAAGCACTTCAAACTCACAGCCCGCCACTGAGCGGGCTTTTTACTGTCTGGCCCTACGGAATTTACTCAAGTTCACAGTCTCCTCGCTCAAACTGTGCCAGCATTGTGAGATACCTACGGTTAAAGGGGCTGGAGGCATGCCCAGCCTGGCAGCAGGAGGCAGTGATGCGGCGTAGACCAAGAAGAAGAAAGGGCATCCGGAACGACTCGTTCGCGGATATGTGGGCTGAGATGAAGTCCAGCAAACCAAAGATGGCGTTCATGGTGCTCATGGCAGTGGGCATTGTTTTCGCGCTTGCCACCGATGGGCTGCCAAGCCTGCCGACCAGTAAGCCGATATCGATAACCTATGATGAGATGATGGACGAGATCTATCTGTCCGGGCTTACCACTGCGCAGGAGGACGCCAGAAAGGGCGATTTCGTGGGCAAGCGTGTGGCATGGTCTGGATACGTAGTGGACGCCAAGAAACAGGGCTGGAGCTACACCGTCCAGTTAAGCGAAGGAGATCACGCAGCGATGACAGACATCTTCCTTGAGGGCGTGGATAAAGCCCAGGCAGTATCCCTGTCGCACGGTGATCAGGTTCGCTTCGAAGGGAAAATCGATCGCTTCACTGACGGAATCCTCACCGGGTACGTCCACCTGACGAGCGTCACCATTCAGTAACCACTCACCAAGGCCCGCCATGTGCGGGCTTTTTGCTGTGTTCTGCCCAAGAAATTTACTCAAGTTCACAATTCTCGCCTTCAATCTCCGCCAGCTTTGTGAGAAATCTACGGACATAGTGATGTGGCCGGCGTCATGGCCCGGCCGATAACGGACTATTGACGGAGAGTTCCATGAAAAACCTTGCAGTGCTGTTGGTGATGTTTGCCTTCCCGGCGTGGGCTGGCGTTTATACCTGGACGGACGAAAACGGCGTGACCCACTTCGGCAGCCAGCCGCCACCCGCCACCGAGGCAGAAGAGGTCGAGATTCGGGAAAGCAGCCCTGGCAGCCCGATACAAACCAGCCCCAGCGTGTACGAAATGCAGCAGCGCCTGAACGAAGCGCAGCATGAGCGTGACCAGCAAAGAATGAAAAGGGTCCGCCAGCGGTACGACAGAGCCATCAAGGAGATAGAACAGAAACGCCCCGACTACATATGCCAGGGGGCAAAAAATCGCCTCAAATCGACAGAGGAGCGGTGGGAGTACAAGAAACGTCAGGGTTACTCAGTGAGCGAGCAGAACTATTACGAGCAACGCATCAAAGATCAGAAGCGGCACGTACAGAATATCTGCCGGTAAACCGCGAAGAAACCCTCCCCAGGCCCGCCACCGAGCGGGTCTTTTTTTGCCTGCCTGAACCTCAATCTAAACGTACTAAACAGAATGTGTTGACTTAACTAAACGTAGCGTTTACTCTTGGTTTCAAGGTTACAGATCAAGAGGCAACGGCATGGCACGCACAAAACTTTACTTCGAGCGGATGGAAGCCGAGCTGGCGGACCCGAACCTGCTGCCCAAGCGGCGCGGCCAGGTCATGGAGTGTGCGGCGGCCGGCATGCAGAGCAAGGAGATTGCCCGGGCCCTGGGTATCTCAGTGGACACGGTCAACTGGCACCTGGGCGAGCTGATGGACCAGTTCCACGCCGCCAGCCGGTTGGACCTGGTTTCCCAGGGGTGGATGCACGGCATCCTGAAGGCCCGGAAGGCCACCGTAGCCACTGCCTTCGTGCTGGCCATGTTCGCCAGCCTTCCCATGACCCGCACCCGGGTCAACCAAGTGAACACCACCCGCCCGGTCGCCAGCGTTATGCGTCTGGGTCGTTACGAAATCAGCGGCGTGTACGCCTGACAGAGGAGAACCACACCATGGCAACAATGACCATCGAAATGCCTGCCAATGTCACACAAGCGCAGATGATGCAGGCGCTGGACGCACTGGGCTGCGAGCTTCGGCTGGCCAGCGACGGCCGCAACTACAAGGCGATCCCCAAAGAGGGCGGGTTTAGCGGCAAAGACCGGCACCTGAAGCGCATTGCGCAGGCCCACCGGGAGGCGTGGGGTTACCAGGGCGGCTACGTGCTGCTGTTCAAGGGCGAGGTATGCGGCTGGAAGCAGGCACTGGACTTTCCGGAGGGGTGGGAGCCCGGAACGGTTGCCATCGACGAGGCAGGGCGGATCTGGATCGCCGCCGGCGGCAATGCCTATGACGGCGCCGAGCGATGGGACCCGACAGAGAGCGCAGCCAGAGTCGTCCGCCTGCCGGTCCGCCAGCCGACACCTCCGGGGGCGGCATGAACATAGTGGCCTGGGGCGTAGAGCACAACGGCATGGTGGTGGACGCCTACCCGACACAGACCGAGGCGCGGCTGATGTGCAAGCACCTCGACAAGGCCAGACCCGTGCCGCTGTGCCAGTACACACCCGTGACAAGTCACGCCGGGGACCTGTTCCAGGCACTCAGGGAGCTGGTCGGGCTGGCCAAGATGGGAGCGGCACCGCTGAGCACCTACAAAGCCGCCGTACAAGGCGGGGACCAACTGATCAAAGACGTGGAGCGACAGCATGGCGGACAGTAAGCGCGGCGAGATCGCCGAGCTGCACCAGGCGCTCTGCGAGATTGCAGAATTGAGCTGCGAGATCGATCACCAGAAGAACAGATTGCCGGAGCCCTACAGGCAGAGCTTCACCCGGGTGGTGGAATCCGCCCATGGGCACGTCAAAACCATCGCCGGCTATCACGGGTTGGCGGTGTACGCGGACCAGAAGGAAGAGCGCCATGAAAAACAAACTCACTGACCTGAACAACCACCTGTTCGCCCAACTGGAGCGGCTGAACGACGAGGACCTGACGGGCGACGAGCTGAAGGAAGAGATCGAGCGCAGCAAGGCCGTTACCGGTGTGAGCAAGGAGATCGTCTCTAACGCCAGGCTGGCCTTTGATGCCGAACAGTGGAAGCGGGAGCAGGGCCTGGCGAAAGGCCCGGCGATGCTGGAGCTTGGCGATGACCGCGCCTAAACCCTGGACGCCAGCAGCGGACCAGTGGCTGCGTGAGCTCTACCCGGACCATAACAACCGGGACATCGCTCACCTGATGGGCCGGACCTATTCGGCCATCAAAAACCGGAGCGTCATCCTGGGGCTCAAGAAGTCACCGGAGTACCTGGAGCGAGAGAAGCCTGGATGCTTCCGGAAAGGGCAGAAGGCCTGGAACAAGGGGAAAAGCTACATGCCCGGTGGTCGTGGTGCTGAGTTCCGATTCGGGCCTGGCCACAAGCCGCACACCTGGGTGCCTGTGGGTACCGAGTCAGTGGACAAAGACGGATACCTGAAGCGAAAGGTCAGCGCCGATCCGATGCTTCCGAGCCGTAAAAACTGGAAGTTCGTTCATGCCCTGAAATGGGAGGAGTACCACGGGCGCCCGGTACCAGAGGGCCACCTGGTCAGGATGAAGGACGGCGGAAAGCGCAATTTCTCCCGGGAGAACCTTGCCCTGGTCAGCAGGGCGGAGAACGCGATCATGAATCGATTCTTCGCCATGCAAAACCCGCCAGAGGGCGGCTTCGATGTGCTGCTTAACCTGGCCAGGATCAAGCTGGCCATGAGTAAGCGAGAGAAGGAGACGGCCTGATGGACCAATCAGCCGCCAGAACCATCCTCACCCTGAACGCCCAGCGCAATCGCCTGGAGGATGAGAAACGCCAGGCGCTGCTGGCCCAGGCTGAAATGGAGCACGAACTACGGATGCTCCGGCACATGCGGCAAGAGATTCTTTATTGTTTGTTGGAGCCCAGGAAGAACCGGAAAACAGAGCAGGGCGCCAGGCACACCGTTGCCAGAGTGGCCCGGATACTCCGGAACACGAACCAGAGGGAGGTCAAGCCATGCTGACTTACGACGCGGACAGAGCCACACGGCTCACCGGAACATCCGCCAGCGATTGTGACATCACCATGATGCGCAAGGTGGACCACTCGCCGCTGGAGGCGCTGGCCGAAGTGGCGAACGCCCTATACCACCTCAATGCCCAGGGGCTGGAGAAGAAGGCCCACCGGCAGGCCCTGATGAAGGCCGGTAGGGCAGCGCTGAAAAAGCTGGGGGAGGTGTGATGCACCAGCAAAGCATGTACTGCCTGTCCCAGGGCCACCCGCTGAACGCGGACCCGATGAAGCCCTGGCCGTGGAAGGTGGTGATCGGGTATCGGGCCCTGGGCAATCGAAAGCTGCTGGCCACCCGAAGCATCCACGTTCGGGCTGCCGGGCACCTGCAGGCCGAAGCAGCTGCAATCCGGGAAGCCAGGCGCATGCCGCCACTGGTGAGAAATGGGCAGAAGCTGGTCTGTTCCCGGATCGTCAGCAGCCGTCCGCTGGACCGACACGACGCGATAGGTGCATGACCATGGCCCTGACAGCAACCGAACGAAAGCGCCGCCAGCGAGAGCAGCAAAGGGCCCTCGGTATCCAGGTGTACCAGATGGAGCTCACCGAAGTTGAGCGGCACAAGGTGGCCAGAGGGGCGTCACGGCGGGGCTACCAGGACCAGACCGAATACCTGCTTTCCCTGGTCTATGCGGATCTGGAAAAGCCTGCAGACGTGGCCTGCACCTATCCGGGCTGTAACTGCCCGTTCGATAAGCCGGCAGGCGGGACCTGCTACAGGGGATACGAAGAGGAAGCGACACAATGAGCAATCTGATAACGCCAACACTGTGCATTTACCACGGCAACTGTGCCGATGGGTTCGGGGCGGCCTTCGTGGTTTGGCTCCGGTATGGCTACTACGTGAAGTACGTGGCGGCGAACTATGGCGAAGCCCCGCCCGACTGCGCCGGCCATGACGTTCTCCTGGTGGACTTTTCCTACAAGCCGCCGGAACTGGAGCTGATCCTGGAACAGGCGAAGTCCGTGACCATCCTGGACCACCACAAGACCGCCGAGGCCGACATTCAGCCCCTGCTGGATTCTGGGCGAATCCATGGCGAGTTCGACATGAACCGGTCCGGTGCCGCCCTGGCGTGGGACTGGTGCTATCCGGGCGAGGATCGCGCACGGCTGATCGAGTACATCCAGGACCGGGACCTGTGGCACTTTCACCTGGAGGGCACCCGGGAGATCGGATCGGTTCTTTTCTCCTATGAGCAGCAGTTCGATATCTGGCTGCGAATCATGAACGACCTCGAGGACGATGAAGCCCGCCAGCAGGTTATCCAGCAGGGCGAAGCACTGCAGCGCAAACACATGAAGGACGTCCGGGAAGCGGTGCGCCTGACGGGTCGGCTGATGAATATCTGTGGCTACACGGTACCGGTGGCCAACGTGCCGTACATTTTCGCGTCCGACGCCGGCAACCTCATGGCAAAAGGCCAGCCCTTCGCGGCTACCTACGTCGATACCGAATCAGGGCGGAAGTTCAGCCTGCGCTCGAAAGAGGACGGCATCGATGTCAGCGAGATCGCCAAGCGGTTTGGCGGCGGTGGTCATGCCCGGGCGGCAGGCTTCCAGGCGCCGATTGGATGGGAAGGCGGTGACCATATTGCTGACGCCAACAAAATGGTTCGGGGTAATGTTGCCCTCGCTGGCGATATCACTGACGAGGACGGCACCACTTTCCACAAGGCGCTACTGATCCAGTTTTCAACTGCCGACGATGTGCAGGCGGCCATCCAGTCCTGCCAGTGCCGGTTTACGGTGTTTGGGGGTGAGGCGTGAATTCGAATATGTCGTTTGAGGATGGATCCAAAGACCCCCTCTACGAACAGGCTGTCAGCTTGGTAGTTAAAAGGGGGAAACCGTCAGTTTCCCACGTCCAGCGAAAGCTCAAAGTAGGCTACAACCGTGCGTGGCGGATGGTAGAAGCAATGCAGGCGCAAGGCATCATCGACTTTGCAGGACCCGGCGGGAAGATCATTGATCAGGAGAAAAAACAGTGAACATCGAACTAAAACCAATCGCAGAATCCAAAATCCGCCAGCTGGGCGGCGATGTTTGCGGGGTGCTGGTGCGCAATGAGGCCGGGGCCTGGGTGGCTGTATCTGAGGGCGGGCGTGTTATGTGGCTGGATGGGTTTGAGGGGCAGGCAAGCAGTGTCCAGCCCGAACAGCCCAGCGCCGCGGTGGTGCCAGAGGCAAAAGAGATCATCGACCGAGTGGTCGAAGAGCTTGAAAACGGATTCGTTCGCTGTGAGCGGTGCGGTGACCAGGAGGACACTGCAACTCTGGACTGCATGAGCGACCTGAAGCGCCTTCAATCATTGCTCACCGTCACCCACCCCCGCAACGGCGAACAGGGCGGGGAGTGGCCGGCCATGCCTGATAAATTTTACGAAGGGCTTGGCTGGATGCACGCTGAATGTTGCGCCGCCTTGGATCGAGGTGAAGACCCCCGCGCCTTTGAGGTCGGGGATATGGTGAAGCGCTGCATTCATGACCTAACCCGCCCCCAGCCGCCCAAGTCGAAGGAGGGTGAATCGTGAAATCCCGAAAGGTAGCCATCAAAGTTCCAGAAGTCGCCTGTATAACCGTCACCGGACCTACTCAGTGCGGTAAATCCATCGTCATCGACCGCATCAAGAAGATGCTTGAGGCCGAGTTCGGTGCTGCCGTTATCAGCAAGGATTGGGAGAAGGAGCGCCAGCTTTCCAACATGGACGAGCTGGCTGACTGGGAGATCAATATGGTGGGTGACACCATCTGGTTCATTCAGGAGGATCGCGGCCATGCATGATTACTATGATCGGGTTATGGCTATGGACCCAGAGGATTCTAACGTGCTCCCGGAGAGTCAAAACGGTTTTGCCTACGCGCAGATAGAGGCAGCGCAGATAGCCAAGGATGCTGACGCTGAAATCACCCGACTCCAGGCCGAGAACGAGGCGCTGCGGGCCAGGGTGGCGGAGTTGCAAGCGCGTGAGGATGCCATGTGTGATCTGAGCTATGCCAATGGCGCAAAGCAGGGATTCAGCCTTGGCCAGTTGGACGACAACGCGGGACTGGAGCAAATCGTTGCCCCTCGTATGACGAATGGCGTTAAGCAGCTAAAACACCTACGCACCCAAGGCGCCGAACTTGAGCGCCAATCTGAGGGAGGGGAGTGATGGGAAATCACGTAATAGTCATGGATGGTGACCGCAATGTTATCGGTGAAATGAATAACTCGCTCGTCTGTTTTGCAGCTGCAAATAAGATTGTCGAAAAATATACGGGCGAACCACTCCCTGTGTTTGGGGACATGAACGCGGCACTCAACCGCGCATCTGAGCAGTGCCAGGATTATGAAGATATCCAGTTACTGCTATTCATCAATGACAAGTCAGCCTTCGATAGTGGCGATATCCCGAAGTTTGATGAAGCGATTGAGAAGTGGGATATCCCCCACGAAGGCCCTAAACGGCAGCTTGGGTTCATCCGGGACATGCTGAAGAAGCACGGCAAGATAATCACTGAATACAGCGGCGTCAGCACAGTGGCTATCGCCACCCACCCCACAGACTCCGGAGGCGATGATGCCTGACACACCCGAAACCATCTATCTAATCAAGGGCGAGGACGTGGACGGTGCGCCCTGCATGGTCTGGTGCGACGATCCAGCGCCATCCTATGCCTGTGATCCTGCTGAGGCGGTGAAGTACATCAGGGCTGACCATATCCGGGAGCGCCTGTTTCAAGGCTGGGCTGGCTGCACTGACCGCGCCTGCATTGTTACCGGACCCAGGTCAGGCATGGGCACGAACGGCGGATGCCACTGCGTAAAGAATGCCAGCCGGAGCCAGTTGAACCTACTGAGTCAGCGACTGATAGCGATGATGGGAGGCCGTAATGCCAAAACTTGACAACCTGGTAGCCCTTCACCACCAGATGACTGGAAGCTATGTGGTGGATGCGCCGCCACTGGTGACGAATCCGCTTGATTGGTGGGCGCTGAATTTGATTGAGGGGCTGCAGCGGGATCGTGAGCGGCTGATTGCAGCCCTGGAACAAACCACCAGCGAGCTGCTGGACGAGATCCGCGTCAAGTATTCCGAGGATGACCTGAAATACCCGTCCATGCAGCGCAGCTACCGGGCGGACATCGCGCAGGTAGAGAAAAACCACAAGCTGCTGAAGGAGCTGAGGTCATGACCCAGGCAGAACAGCTAACCCGCTTTGGCGAGGTGGCCATCTTCAACCACGGGAACGGATGGGTCTGCAAGTGCGAGACGTTTGTCACTGGCGAAGGGGTGAAGGTGGAAATCAAGTCAGACCACAGGCACCGGACCATCGAAGCTGCAATCCAGCAGTGTCTTGACCGGTGTATTGCGTGTATCGAAGACCTTAAGAGCAAGGCGCCGACGCTGGAGGCAATCCGATGAACCAGGCAGAGCTATTCCCGCCATCGGTCAAGGAATCCTTGATAGCTCAGGTTCCGACGCATTATCTGGAGCAGGAGGGGATGCGGATCGTCAGGAAGCCGGTTCTGGTGTGGCTGGTTGACGCCATCGTTGAAGCCCTGGCCGATGGGCCCGTGCTGGCCAGGCATATGATGGGCCTGGTTCCAAATGCGCCAAACGCATCTACCCTCGCCAGGCACATGGGGCTGGCCATTGACCTTGGCCTGGTGCGGATAGATTACCGGTTTAATGAGCCGAGAGACGCCGGGCGCAGTGATCCGGCAGTTGTTGAGTTGGTGGAGGTGTAGCGTGAAACCACTGGATTTTCAGCCACGAATCATCCGGGCCGGTTCAGCGTATCGGTATTGCGGAATGGGGCGCGAAACTTTTAACGAGCAAATACGCCCGTATGTCAGGGAGATACCGATTGGCCAGCAGGGCATCGGCTTTGACCGGCTTGAACTGGACGCCGCACTGGATGAGTATATTGCCCGGCGAGGGCAGGCTCCGGCCCAAAAATGGAGTGATTCAACATGGCAAAGAAAGGCAACGGACTCATCCTTCGGGGTGGCGTCTGGCACATCGAAAAGAGACTTAACGGACGGAGGATTCGAGAAAGCACTGGATCGACTGACCGGGTAGAGGCCGAGCAATATCTGGTCAGGAGGTTGGAAGAGATCCGCCAGGCTTCGGTTTATGGTGTCAGGCCAAGCCGAATCTGGCGGGAGGCTGCTCTCCGGTATGCCCGGGAGTACGCGCACAAGCGCAGTATAAAGCGTGACGTCCAGGATCTAAAGGCACTGGATCCATACATCGGGAAACTACCGATCAACCAGGTGCACGCCGGAACCCTGCAGGGCTTCATCGATGCCAGAAGGAAAGAAGGCGTGAAGTCGGGGACCGTGAACCGGTCACTGGCCGTGGCCCGGCGGATACTGAGATTGTGCGCTGAACTGTGGCGGGACGAGCACGGCATGACCTGGCTGGAAACCGCGCCCATGGTCCCGGACGTGGACTGGCGAGACAGCCGTGCCCCGTCGCCCATTACCTGGGCAGAGCAGGGCAGGCTATTTCAGGAGCTGCCCGAACACTTGCGGGACATGGCAGAATTCGCCGTGCATACCGGGTGCCGGGAAAGCGAGATCTGCGCCCTGCAATGGGAGTGGGAAGTGGTCCTGCCGGACAACGGCTTCGGCTTCATTCTGCCCGCCAGCGTGACGAAGAACGGAACCGACCGGCTGGTAGTGCTGAACACAACGGCGAGAGCTGTGGTGAACCGCCAGCGGGGGAAGCACGAGGACCGGGTCTTCACCTTCCATGGCCGGCCGGTGGCCTCCATCTTCAACAACGGGTGGCGGAAGGCCCGGAAGAAAGCGGGATTGTCACACGTCCGGGGTCATGATCTCAGGCACACGTTTGGCCGCCGGCTTCGAGCCGCGGGGATCACGGAAGAAGCCCGGGCGGAGTTACTCGGTCACAAACGGGGATCGGTCACCACTCACTACTCGACGGCGGAGGTTGCCGAGCTGGTGAACGCGGTGGAGAAGATCGCTGAAAAACGTGGTGCAGATTCGGATGGTGTAGCGGTGGTGAAATTGCGCCCTGTCCGCAAAATGCCCACAGAGGCAAAAAAAAGGGTCACGACGTAAGCCGCAACCCTTTGAGAATACTGGTAGCAAGGGGCGGAGTCGAACCGCCGACCCCAGCATTATGAGTGCTGTGCTCTAACCAACTGAGCTACCTTGCCATTTCGTCGGGATTTACGTCCCAAACGAGGCGCGTATTTTCAGTATTCGGGGGGTATCTGTCAAGGCTTACCCCCGGATTTTTTTCAGCGGTTACACATTGAAGCGGAAATGGATAACGTCGCCGTCCTGGACGATGTACTCCTTGCCTTCCAGGCGCCACTTGCCAGCGTCCTTGGCGCCCTGTTCGCCGTTGTACTGCACGAAGTCGTCATAGGCCACAACTTCGGCCCGGATAAAGCCTCGCTCGAAGTCCGTGTGGATTACAGCAGCCGCCTGGGGTGCAGTGGCGCCGATGCGAACGGTCCAGGCGCGTACTTCCTTCACGCCAGCGGTAAAGTAGGTTTGCAGCCCCAGCAGCTTGTAGCCGGCGCGGATGACACGGTCCAGGCCGGGTTCTTCCATGCCCATCTCGTCCAGGAACATGGACTTCTCGTCGTCTTCCAGCTCGGCGATCTCGGCTTCGATCTTGTTGCATATGGGCACCACCACGGCGTTCTCCTCAGCGGCGATGGCCATGACCTTGTCCAGGTGCGGGTTGTTCTCGAAGCCGTCTTCGCTGACGTTGGCGATGTACATGGTGGGCTTGACCGTCAGCAGGCAAAGCTCGCGAACCAGGGCCATCTGGTCGCTGTCCAGGTTCATGCTGCGAACCGGCTTGCCTTCGTTCAGCACCGGCAGCAGCTGCTCGAACATATCCAGTTGCGCCTTGGCAGTCTTGTCGCCGCTCTTGGCAACCCGCTGCACGCGCTTGATGGCCTTCTCCACCGTATCCAGGTCAGCCAGGGCCAATTCGGTATTGATGATCTCGATGTCGGCCGCCGGATCAATCTTGTTGGCTACGTGGATGACGTTCTCATCCTCGAAACAGCGCACCACGTGCGCAATGGCATCGGTCTGGCGGATGTTGGCAAGGAACTGGTTGCCCAGGCCTTCACCCTTCGACGCACCTTCCACCAGGCCTGCAATGTCCACGAACTCCATGGTCGTGGGGATTGTTTTCTGGGGGTTTACAATCTCGGCCAGCTTGTTCAGGCGCGGGTCCGGCATCGGTACCACGCCGGCATTGGGCTCGATGGTGCAGAAGGGGAAGTTCTCGGCGCCGATTTCCGCCTTGGTGAGTGCGTTGAACAGGGTGGATTTGCCGACGTTGGGCAGGCCGACAATGCCGCAATTGAATCCCATGTGTGCCTCTGCTGATCGTAAAGGGGCCGTCTGATGATTTGCCATGGCAGGCAGGGACGGGCACCCGGAAATTTGCGCGAATTATACCGGTGTACAGGTACAGGTGCGAGTAAGGGGTTATTTCGGCCGGGTAGTGATTCAGGGAGCCGGCTTGAAACTGTGCAGCCGGTTCATGGCCGCTGGCAGTTTGCCGCTGGCTGCATCCGGCAGTACACGGAGTATCTCGTCAATGACCGCGTTGAGCTGTTCGGTTTCCTGCTTGCCCAGCCGGCCCAGCACATATCCTGTGACCTTGCGGCTGTCGCCGGGGTGACCGATGCCGATGCGTAGTCGCTGGAAGTCCCTGGTGCCCAGGTGGGCGATGGTGTCACGCAGACCGTTGTGGCCGCCATGACCTCCGCCTTTCTTCAGCTTGGCGGTGCCGGGGGGTAGGTCGAGTTCGTCGTGGGCGACGAGGATCTGTTCCGGGGCGATCTTGAAGAAGTCCGCCAGTGCCTTGATGGACAGGCCGCTGCGGTTCATGAAGGTGGTGGGGTTTAACAGGTGCAGGTCCAGGCCCTGCCACTGAATCCGGCTGTAAAGGCCGTGGTATTTCTTTTCGGGGCGGAGCGTCTGGCCCGCTTCACGGGCCAGCGCTTCGACGAACAGGGCGCCGGCGTTATGGCGGGTATGCTCGTAGTCGGCCCCGGGGTTACCAAGGCCCACCACCATGACGATATCCTGTGCCATATACGTCTGCTCCCTGGCGTCTCGCAGCTGGTTAACGCATCAACCAGGCGGGACTGCGGACAGGGATTACTCCTTGTCTTCGCCTTCTTCCTCTCCGCCTTCTTCGGCGTTGTCATCCACCTTGGCGCCACGAGGCAGGTGAACAGAAACCACCGCCTGGTCGTAGTCTTCGCCATGCTGCAGGGCAGCGGAGCGAACGCCTTTCGGCATCTTCAGGTCGCTCAGGTGCAGGGTCTGATCCATTTCCAGGTCCATCACGTCAATTTCGATGAACTCGGGCAGGTCCTGGGGCAGACAGATGACTTCCACTTCGTTCAGCTGGTGGGTAATAACGCCACCCTGCAGCTTGACGACCGGAGCCTGGTCTTCGTTCAGGAAGTGCAGCGGTACGTTGACGTGGATCTCGTGGTCCTTGTCGACGCGCTGGAAGTCAGCGTGGGTCAGGATCGGCTTGTACGGGTGACGCTGCAGATCCTTCAGGATAACGCTTTCTTTCTTGCCCTGAATGTCGATGGTCAGGATGTGGGAGAAGAAGGCCTCGTTTTCCAGGTCTTTCTTCAGTTCGTTGTGCCAGATAGAGACAGGCGTAGCTTCCTTGTTGCCACCATAGATGATGGCAGGAATCTTACGCTCCTCGCGACGCAGGCGGCGGCTCGCACCTTTCCCCTGGTCATCGCGAGGAAATGCTTCAATCACGAAATCCTTCTTGGACATGGTCATTACCTCGTTCGATCATCCACCGGGCCCGCGACCAGGCTTGCGATGGTGATGTCAGTGAATGCCGGTTTTTGTGCCGGCGCTTAAAACAGAACTGGAGCACCGTGGTGACGGGGCTCCAGTTCCGGATGCTTCAGAGTCTGTTCTCTGCGTGCCTGAGGGGGACTTCGGTTCAGGCGTTCTCGAACATGGCGCTGATGGACTCTTCGTTGCTTACGCGGCGAATGGACTCCGCGAGCAGCCCGGCCATTCCGAGGGGGCGGATTCTATCACAATTCTTCGCCTTGTCACCCAGTGGAATGGTGTCACATACCACCAGTTCGTCCAGTTGCGACGCATTGATGTTATCAATGGCGGGTCCGGAGAGCACCGGGTGGGTGATATAGGCGATAACCTTTGAGGCGCCATGCTCTTTAAGGGCGTTGGCCGCCTTGCAAAGGGTACCGGCGGTATCGACGATGTCGTCCACCAGGATACAGGTCTTGTCTTTTACGTCGCCGATAATGTGCATGACCTGGGAAACATTGGCCTTGGGCCGGCGCTTGTCGATAATGGCCAGGTCGGCATCGTCCAGGCGCTTGGCCACGGCGCGGGCGCGAACCACGCCACCCACGTCGGGGGATACCACGATAAAGTTCTCGAAGCGCTGCTTCTCGATGTCCTCGAGCATCACCGGTGTGGCGTAGATGTTGTCCACCGGAATGTCGAAGAACCCCTGAATCTGGTCCGCGTGCAGGTCTACAGTCAGAACCCGGTCTACCCCGATGGAGGAGATCATGTCCGCCACTACCTTGGCACTGATGGCTACCCGTGTAGAGCGTACCCGACGATCCTGGCGCGCGTACCCGTAGTAGGGAATAACGGCGGTGATACGCGTGGCGGAAGCGCGGCGCAGGGCGTCGGCCATCACGATCAGTTCCATCAGGTTGTCGTTGGTGGGGTAGCAGGTGGGCTGGATAATAAAGACGTCGTGACCGCGGACGTTCTCGTTGATCTCAACGGTGGTCTCACCGTCACTGAAGCGGCCTACGGTCGCCTGTCCCATGGGGATATGAAGTTTCTGGGCAATAGCCTTGGCCAGTTCCGGGTTGGCATTGCCGGCGAAAATCATCAACTTGGACACGACGGTATCCTTCTGTGATTCAGCTTTGGATTCAGAGGAAGAGGAAGAAAGGTGGCTGGGGTGGCAGGACTCGAACCTGCGCATGACGGGATCAAAACCCGTTGCCTTACCACTTGGCGACACCCCAGTATCGTGCTGCTTTCTCGGCATCATTTAAGCTCTGTCAGCTTTGTGTGAAGTGGTGAATAGTTCACCCCTCTAGCTACGAACCCCTTGATGCCGGTGGGTCTTTTTGCCCAGACTTTCAGGGCTTCTGCTTCTGTGGGGAAGCGTCCAAAGATGCAAGCCCCTGTTCCGGTTAACCTTGCGGGTCCGAATTTGCTCAGCCAGTCCAGGCTGTTTCTTACCTCTGGATACAGTCGCTTGACTACATCCTCGCAATCGTTTCGGTACCCTGAGGCGTCTCCCTCAAAAGCGGGCGCTATTGTGATTCGGGGGGTGTTTCTTGTCAACCCTCGATCTGAAAAAATTTCAGCGGTGCTGATTTCAACCGGTGGTTTAACAACAATAAACCAGTCTTCAGGCGGGCTCGCGGGGGTCAGTTTTTCGCCCACGCCTTCCCCCAGGGCGGCCCGGCCGCGCACAAATACCGGCACATCGGCGCCAAGGGCGAGGCCCAGCTCCGCCAGTTCGTCTTCTGACAGCCCGGTCTGCCAAAGGTAGTTGAGGCCTGCCAGTGTGGTGGCGGCATTGGAGCTGCCGCCGCCGAGACCGCCCCCCATGGGGAGTTTTTTGTCCAGGAGGATGTCAGCCCCCAGGGTAGTCCCGGATGCTTGCTGGAGGCTCCGGGCGGCCCGGACAACCAGGTTCTGCTCTGGCGGTACGCCCTCCAGCCCAGGCGTCAGGGTAATCATGCCATCTTCTCTAAGCTTAAAGGTGAGACTGTCACCATAGTCCAGGAACTGAAACAGGGTCTGCAGTTCGTGGTAGCCATCAGCGCGGCGCCCGGTGATATGCAGGAACAGGTTAAGCTTGGCAGGAGAAGGCAGTGTGATTGCCCTGGGGGTGCCCGCTGTCATGTCAGTCGGCCCCGTCAGGCTGCCAGGAGGACACCACCAGTCGCACCAGCTTCTGGTCCTTGCGTGCTGTCAGGCGAGCCGGCAGGTCCGGCCGGTCATCCATGAATGCACGCCAACGCTCATAGCGGATGGTCCAGCCTTTCTGTTGTAACTGGGCGAGTTGACCGTCCTGGTTAAAGGCCAGGCGGAATTCACCTTCCGGCGCGGGCAGCCCCCGGACCCACCACACCAGCGCTTCAATGGGCAACTCCCAGCCGGTGGCGGCATAGATCAACCCCTGGGGATCCGATGAGGCGTAGGTTTCGCCATCAGGCAGTTCCAGCTCGATAAACCCCGGGGAGCCTTCGAGGCGGGTGCTGCCCATGCCCAGGAAGCTGGAGGACAGGGCAAGCTCATAGTGCTCGTTGTCCTGGGTCCAGCGATTGATGACTGCAGAGCCGCTCTCGCCAGGCTGGCGAACGGCGAGCTTGCCGGTCAATACCCAGTGACTGAAGTTCTGCAGCGTGCGCTGCCGCTCGGCCCAGTCGGCAGGTGGTTGCTCACTGAATCCCGCAGGCAGGGGTTCCTGCTCAAGGGTTGCGCAGGCGCCCAGGGTGAGGGCCAGTGTCAGTATGGCAAGTGGTTTGATGAGTACGCGATCCAGGATGCTCACAGGTCATCTACACCCAGTCGTTGCAGGGTCTCCTGCAAAAGTTCGTGTTCCGGGTCGTCGTCCGCGGCCCGTTCCCAGACTACCCGGGCCTGGGCCCGCTGGCCGAGAGACCAGAGTACTTCACCGTAGTGGGCCGCGATTTCCGGGTCCGGATAGATTTCGTAAGCCTGGTGAAGGTAGTCCAGCGCGCCCTCCTTGTCCCCCTGGCGATACAGGACCCAGCCCATGCTATCCAGTACAGCAGGGTTGCCGGGGTCCAGGGCCAGGGCTTGTTCTATATAACCCTGCGCCTCTTCCAGTTGCTCGGAGTGGATCGTCATCACGTAGCCGAGGGCGTTGAGGGCTGTAGGGTTATCCGGTTTCAGTTCTATCATTGTGCGCAGGTCGGCCAGGGCCTGGTCGATCTGGTCCAGGTGTTCATGGATCATTGACCGTGCGTAGAGCAGGCTCTGATCTTCCGGGTGTGCTTCCAGGGCCTCGGTAGCCGTGGCCAGGGCCTGGTCGTGCAGGTTATGGCCCTGCAGCAGGTTTACCTCGAGCAGCCACAGGGTTGCTGCGTCGTCAGGGTTGGCTTCGCGTACTCCACGCAACTGCTCGAGGGCCGAGTCCAGGTCACCCGCCCTTGCCCTTAATTCTGCAGCCCGGCTCAGGGCAGGGTGGTAGTGGCTGCCTTCGCTAACCTGGTCGTACCAGGTAATGGCCTGGTCCGGGTGGCCCTGTTTCTCGGCAATCTGCCCCATGTAATAGTGGGCCTGGCTGGTTTGCTGGCCAATGGCGATCAGATGGCGGAGGTCCTGGCGTGCCAGCGCCAGCTCATCGTTCTCGATAGCCACCAGCGCCCGGGACAGGCGCAGGCCGTGCTCACCGGGGAACTGTTCCACCAGGCGGCTGAACTCGTCCTGGGCGGCGCGCATTTCTTCCTCGCTGACCAGGATACGGGCATAGAGTGTACCCAGCTGCCGGCTTTCCGGGTAACGACGGGAGTTGGTCTGCAGGTGCTGCAGGGCCTCGCGCGTGCGTCCGAGTTCATAAAGCAGCTCTCCCTGGAGCACGAGCGCAGGCTGGAACTCGCTTTGCTTTTGCTCCATCAGGGGGCGTAATGTTTCCAGCGCGGTTTCCGGGGAACCGGTCAGGTTCTGCAGCAGGGCGGTGCTGTAACGGATTTCCGCATTGTCCGGGTGCCGGTCCTGTAGTTCGCCGAACAGTCGCCCCAGTTCACGCTGCTGATCCTGGGGCAATCTTGGTGTCATGGCCGCCAGGCCGTCAAAGTCAGCATCACCCCCCATCTGAAGAATCTGCTCCAGGTGGTTTAGGGTAGCTCCAAGGTCGCCATCCCGCAGGGCCTGGATGGCTGCTGCCCGGCGCGCTTCCTCGTTCTTGGGGGCTACGTCGATCCAGGTTTCAGTGAGGGTGCGTACGGCGCTCTGGCTGTTAAGGGATTCGGCAATCAGCAGTGCCCGTCTGATCACGCCGGTATCACCGGACTGTACTGCCGCCTCGACGTAATTGGCCAGGGTGACATCGTAACGGCCCCGTTGCGCCGCTATCTCCCCCGTCAGGAGAAGGTAGAGTTCTTCCGGACGGAATTCCCGTTCGGTTAAGGGTGCCTCTGCACCCGGCGGCTCTGTGGCTGATGCTGGCTCCTGATGTTCTGCCGGGCCTGGTTCAGGGTCGCGGGCGTCCATGCTGGCGCAGCCGGTGAAGGCGAGAAGACTGATAGCGAGATACAGGGCTTTTCTTGGCATTGGGCTTCCTGGGGTAAAGGGCAAGGCCGTCGACAGGCTATGATGGCACAAGGCCGGGACGGGCCCAAGTCGCCCGTTAACACCCGGCTATTATGGCTTCGGATTGTCCGTACAGAGTGGTGTTATCAGCGGTATACCTCCATTGGCGGGTGGCAGACCGGCGGTTGCGCCGGTAAAATGCCCTTTATAAACGTCAAGTCCGCCCTTTTCGGGACCGGCTTCGGAGTCTGCTCGTTCACTATGGCACTAATCACACTGGGTATTAACCATCGCACGGCGCCACTGGAGATCCGTGAGCGGGTAGCTTTTACGCCGGAGCGTATACCGGACGCATTCCGTGAGCTGCAGGTGGCTACCGGCGCCAGCGAGGCGGCTATTCTGTCCACCTGCAACCGCACGGAATTGTACCTTGCCGGTGACGACGACTGTGCCCCGGTCCTGCTGCGGTGGCTGGCTGGCTTCCATGAGCTGGCGCCGGCTGACCTGGAAAATTCCGTGTATATCCATCGGGACAGTGAAGCGGTGCGGCATGTGATGCGTGTGGCTGCTGGCCTGGATTCCATGGTGTTGGGTGAGCCGCAGATACTGGGGCAGCTGAAGGACGCCTACGCCCTGGCCCGGGAGCATGGTGCCAGTGGTTCCTTCCTGTCGCGCCTGTTCGAGCATACCTTCTCCGTGGCCAAGCGGGTGCGGACCGAAACGGCCATCGGTGAGAACCCGGTGTCTGTTGCCTATGCAGCGGTCAGCATGGCGCACCATATCTTCTCCGACCTGTCCCGTAACCGGGCGTTGTTAATCGGTGCCGGCAAGACCATCGAACTGGTGGCCCGGCATTTGTCAGAGGCGGGTGTCAAAGACTTCATTGTTGCCAACCGGACCGTGGAGCGGGCCCAGGCCCTGGCTGAGGCCCACGGCGGGCGGGGCATTGTGCTGTCCGATATACCGGAGCACCTGAAGGATGTTGACATTATTATCTCCTCCACGGCCAGCCCGCTGCCTATCCTGGGCAAGGGTGCTGTCGAGCGGGCGCTGAAAAAGCGTAAACATCGTCCTTATTTCATGGTCGATATCGCGGTGCCCCGGGATATCGAGCCGGAAGTGGCCCGCCTTGATGATGTCTACCTGTATACCGTTGACGACCTGCGCCAGGTGATCGAAGAAAACCTGCGCTCCCGGGAAGGGGCTGCGCGGGAAGCGGAGAACCTGATCGTTGCTGGTACCCAGGACTTCCTCAGTCAGATTCGAGCCCTGGATGCAGTGTCTACCCTCAAACAATATCGCGAGCGTGCGGAGGCTTTGAGGGACCTGGAAGTGGCCAAGGCGCTCAAGGCGCTGAGCAATGGCAATGATCCCGAGACCGTGTTGCGCAGCCTGGCCCGCGGGCTGACCAACAAGCTGTTGCATGAACCTTCAGTGCAGGTACGCAAGGCGTCTGCTGAAGGTCGTCCGGAAGTGGCCGGGTGGCTGCGCGAGTTGCACCAGCTCGAAGCCCTGGACCCGCAGGACAGTCCCATCACACTGGAAAAAACATGAAAGCATCCATTCAGGCCCGCCTCGAGCAACTGGTTGACCGCTTCGAGGAAGTCAGCGCGTTGCTGGGTGACCCGGGCGTGATTGCTGACCAGAAGCAGTTCCGTGAACTATCGAAGGAATTTGCCGAGATCGAGCCCATCGTCCAGTGCTTCCAGGCCTGGCGTCGCACCCTGGACGACCTGGCTACCGCCGAGGAGCTGGCCCGGGAAGGGGATGCCGACATGCGTGAGATGGCGGAGGAGGAAATAACGTCCGCCCGCCAGAAACGCGATGAACTGGATGAAGAACTGCAACGGTTGATGCTGCCCAAGGACCCGGATGACAGCAAGAACGTATTCCTGGAAATCCGCGCCGGCACCGGCGGCGACGAGGCTGCCCTGTTTGCCGGTGATCTTTTCCGTATGTACAGCCGCTATGCGGAAACCCGGCGCTGGCAGGTAGAGGTGATCAGCGCCAGCGAGGGAGAGCACGGCGGTTACAAGGAAATCATCAGCCGCGTCAGTGGTGATGGCGTCTATGGTGCCCTCAAGTTCGAATCCGGCGCGCACCGTGTGCAACGGGTGCCGGAGACGGAGTCCCAGGGGCGTATCCATACTTCCGCCTGCACCGTGGCCGTTATGTCGGAAGCGGACGAGGCCGAGGCTATCGAGATCAACAAGGCCGATCTGAGGGTAGATACCTTCCGTGCGTCCGGTGCTGGTGGTCAGCACGTCAACAAGACGGATTCGGCCATCCGTATCACCCATATTCCCACCGGTATCGTAGTGGAGTGCCAGGAAGAGCGTTCCCAGCACAAGAACCGGGCCAAGGCCATGAGCTTCCTGCAGTCCCGGCTCAAGAACATGGAGGCGGAAAAGCAGGCCCAGAGCCAGGCTGCTGCCCGCAAGAGCCTGGTGGGCAGTGGCGATCGCTCTGAGCGTATCCGCACTTACAACTTCCCCCAGGGGCGTGTGACTGACCACCGCATCAACCTTACCCTCTATAAACTGGATGAGGTGATCGCAGGCGACCTGGGCCCGGTGATCATGCCTTTGCAGCAGGAGCACCAGGCAGACCTGCTCGCCAGCCTGTCGGATGAGTGAACCGTTGCTGACCTGCGAACAGGCCCTGGCAGAGGCTTGCGGACGGATCGGGAGCGAGTCTCCGCGACTGGATGCGGAGTTACTGCTGGCGGAGGTCACCGGCTGGTCCCGGACCCGCTTCCGGGCCTTTCCCGAGACGGAACTGACGGATAAACAGCTAGAGCATTTCCGCCATCTGGTTGCACGACGTTCAATGGGTGAGCCCATCGCTCACATCCTGGGCCACCAGGACTTCTGGTCGCTGACCCTGGAAGTCACCTCCGATACCCTGATCCCCCGCCCGGACACCGAGTGCCTGGTGGAAGCCGCCCTGGAACTGGAACTGCCTGAAAGGGCACGGGTCATCGACCTGGGGACAGGCACCGGCGCTATCGCCCTGGCCCTGCTCAGGGAGCGGACGGGCTGGCAGGTGCTGGCCGCGGACCTGGTGCCTGCAGCGGTCGCCCTGGCTCGCCGCAATGCCGAGCGATGCGGCCTGCCGCTCACAGTGATCCGCAGTCACTGGTTCGATGAGGTGGAGCCACAGCAGTTTGACCTGGTCATTTCCAACCCGCCTTATATAGAGGAAGGTGATCGCCACCTGTCCCGGGGCGATGTTCGCCACGAGCCCGATTCGGCCCTGGTATCCGGCTCCGACGGGCTGGACGCGATACGACACCTGGTAACCGAGAGTCAGCACTGGCTTACCCCCGGGGGCTGGTTGGTGCTGGAGCATGGCTACAATCAGGGGGAGGCGGTAAGGTCACTGTTCCGGACCGCCGGCTATTCGGGTATCGAGACCCGCAGGGACTATGGTGACAATGACCGGCTGACTCTGGGGCGCTGGCACTAATTTTTTTGCCACGGAATCCACAGCCCTTCGACAAGCTCAGGGCGAACGGGGTACGGACAAATGAAAAGAATTCTCAGCCACGAAATCCACGAAAGAACACTAAAAAATGACAATGGAAAAGCAGCCTTTGTTTTTTTAACTTTCGTGTTCTTTCGTGGATTTCGTGGCCAAAACAGCACCCTCAGTGCGTTCCGCTTGCCCTGAGCCTGTCGAAGGGCCGCAGATTCGCTAGCCAATCAAGGGTTTCATAATGCTCAACGACAATGAACTCCTCCGATACAGCCGCCAGTTGCTCCTCCCCAGATTCGATGTAGAAGGCCAGCTGGCCCTGAAGCAGGCCCGGGTACTGGTGGTCGGCAGCGGAGGCCTGGGCTGTCCGGTTGCCCTGTACCTTGGCGCAGCCGGGGTGGGACAGCTGGTGCTGGCGGATGACGACGCAGTTGAATTGGCCAATCTCCAGCGGCAGATTGCCTTCGGCCAGGCCGCGGTTGGCCGTCCCAAGGCCGAGGTACTGGCCGAGCGGGTCAGGGCGATCAACCCGGAGATTTCGGTAACGGCGCGCGTGGAGCGGCTGGAAGGGGAGCTCCTGGCGGAAGTGGTTGCCGGCGTGGACCTGGTGCTGGACTGCACCGACAATTTCAATACGCGGTTCGCCCTGAACCGGGCCTGCGTTGCGGCCCGGGTTCCGCTGGTCTCCGGTGCGGCTATTCGCGGAGAGGGCCAGGTGTCGGTATTCGATTCCCGGGACGAAAGCAGCCCCTGTTATCACTGCCTGTATCCGGAGCAGGGCAATGAGGACCTGACCTGTTCCGAGGCCGGGGTGATCGGTCCGCTGGTGGGTATGATCGGTGCCACCCAGGCCATGGAGGCCATCAAGGTGATTTCCGGCAAGGGGCGACCATTGATTGGCCGTCTGCTGATCCTGGATGCCTGGCAGATGGAATGGCGGGAGATGAAGCTGGCCCGGGATCCGGATTGTCCGGTTTGTAGTTGACAGTTATCTTCAGCCTCGCAGCGCCAGGACATTATCCAAGGCTGGCGGCGAGAATGGCACCAAGGTTCCAGCGCGTAAGGTGAGGACCTTTTCCGGGACCTTCAAAAACAGGGACGTTTTTGAAGAGCCTCCATGGATGGATTCACGGCGTGTCCCGGAAAAGGTCATCGCCGTTCGCGCCCCGCAGCTGGTCGCAGTCTTGTATGGCTTCAGGCATCGGAACAGCAATAAACATACTGGAGTGAATCTCAGCCCGGCTGGCCTGCCAACGCGGGGGTGGCGCGTGGAGCGATACCTTTTTACGGGACACGCCCGCGAGTACGTCCATGTAGGGCTCGACGAGCGCCTTCCCTGGCGCTCGACGGTCCCGGAAAAAGGTCTCCCACCACACGCTTCATACCAAGGTGCCAGCCTCCAGGTTCAGCGAGCTACCTTTTTAACGCCTCAAACCGCGCAATAGCTTCTTTCCGGCTCTCTTTGAGGTCCACTATAGGGCGAGGATACCCCCCGGGTATCACACCCCCGGCACCTGGGTTGTGAATCCGCTTGTTATCCAGTTTGGCCAGCTCGGGCACCCAGCGACGGATAAACTCCCCCTTCGGATCAAACCGCTCACTCTGGGTCACCGGGTTAAACACCCGGAAGTAGGGCGCCGCATCCGTGCCGGTGGAGGCGCTCCATTGCCAGCCGCCATTGTTGGAAGCCAGGAAACCGTCCACCAGGTTCTGCATGAACCACGCCTCCCCAAGGCGCCAGTCGATAAACAGGTTCTTGCTCAGGAACATGGCGGTGATCATCCGCAGGCGATTGTGCATCCAGCCGGTTTCCCGAAGCTGACGCATACCAGCGTCCACAATCGGGATGCCCGTGCGCCCCGCCTTCCAGGCCTCGAAGTGCTCGCCGGGATCGTTCCAGCGCAGGGCTTCCGTGTCCGGTTTGAAGGCCCGGTGCATGCTGACCCGGGGGTAGTGATAAAGGATGTGGATGTAGAAATCCCGCCAGGCAATCTCGTTGACCCATGTGCTGAATCCCTCCTGGTTACCACCACGCCCCTGTGCCTCCCGGGCTGCTATCAGGCACTGCCGCCCGGACAGGGCTCCAATGGCCAGGTAAGGTGAGAGCTGGCTGGTGCCATCCAGGGCAGGGAAGTCTCGCCTGGACTTGTAGTTGCCGCATCGCTCATCAAGGAACGACTCAAGCTGGTCGTGGGCGCTGCTCTCTGAGGGAGCGACCAGCGTGGGTGGCGGAGAGGGGAAGCCCAGGTTTTCCGGGGTATGGCCGTGGGGACTCCAGGGTAGCGGTTCACCCGCTGGGTCAGGTACCGGGAAAACCGTGGGAGAGGTGTCTTCTATCCATTGGCGCCAGCGCCGGGAGAAGGGGGTAAATACCGAATAGGGTTCATCCTTGCCCGTGCGTATGGTACCGACCGGTGCCACGGTCTGGTCCCGGTATTTTTTGACCGTGATGTCGTCTTTCGTCAGCCGGTCATGGACCTGTTTGTCCCGCCGACGCTCGTTGATTCCGTATTCTTCGTTGAAGTGCAGCGCACGGATACCATGCTGGTGGCAGTAATCTGCCAGTTGCTGAAGGCTTCCGGCGAAGTCGTCACCTTCGAGAATATCAAGCGCTATGCCCAGCTTCGCCAGTTGCTGTCCCAGGTCGTCCAGGTGGCCCAGTAACTGACCGACCCGTGCAGGGGACCAGTCATGCTGCTGCCATTGACCGGGGGTGAGTATAAACAGCGCCTGGACATTTTGCTGCTTGCCGCAAGCCGCGGCGAGGGCGGGGTTATCGGCGGTGCGAAGGTCGTTACGGAACCAGACCAGGTGGGGCATGGCGACAATCCTGAAGCTATGGGGATGAATGAACGGCAGGGGATTATTCGCCGGAAGTCCCCGGCTGGATTATAGTGAGTGTAGCTTATTGATTCTTTAAAAGTTCCCCGTTGGCAATTATGCGTATTGAGTGGAGGGGCATTGCCCCTTCTAATGCGCTCAGTTTCATGGCCCCTATAACAACACAAGGAACCAGACCATGCCTGGAAATTCACCGCCCAAGCAGGCGCCCGGTGAGGGTGTCAGTGAGCGTGTTGCCCTCGGCTGGAGGGAGTGGCTGGCCTTGCCGGAGCTGGACATCCCGCGCCTGAAGGCAAAGGTGGACACCGGTGCCCGCACGTCTTGCCTGCACACCTTCCGAACCGAACCCTACACGGAAAATGGCCAGCGCCGAGTGAAGTTCTGGGTACACCCGGAGCAACACAACCTGCATAACGTGGTGGAGTGTGATGCGGTGGTAATTGATGAGCGCACCGTCACCGATTCCGGTGGCCACCAGGAAATGCGACTGGTCATTGAAACCCGTGTGGTAGTGGGTGATCAGAGCTGGCCCATCGAAATGACCCTGACCAATCGGGATTCCATGCGATTCCGTATGCTGTTGGGCCGAACTGCCATGGCTGGCCGCTGTACGGTCATGCCGGAAGCCTCCTATCTCGCCGGAGAACCGGTACTGAGGACTGACGAATGAAAATAGCAATTCTCTCCCGTAACAGGCACCTGTATTCCACGCGTCGCCTGGTGGAAGAGGGTATTAACCGGGGGCACGAGGTGCGGGTGATTGATGCGCTGCACTGCTCCATGAATATCACATCCGCCGATCCCCGGATCCATTATCACGAGGAAGTGCTGGAGGACTTCGATGTGGCGATTCCCCGTATCGGCGCCTCGGTGACCTTCTACGGTACGGCGGTGCTGCGCCAGTTCGAGATGATGGGCGTGTTCCCGGTCAACGAATCCGTGGCCATTACCCGGTCCCGGGACAAGCTGCGGTCGTTGCAGCTGCTCGCCCGAAAGGGCGTTGGCATGCCGGTCACCGGGTTCGCCAACAAGCCCGATAACGTCCCGGAGCTGCTCCAAATGGTGGGTGGTGCCCCGGTGGTCATCAAGCTGCTGCAGGGAACCCAGGGCATCGGCGTGGTACTGGCGGAGACCCGCAAGGCGGCGGAGAGTGTCATCGAGGCCTTTATGGGCCTGAAGGCGGACATCCTCGTGCAGGAGTTCATCAAGGAAGCCGGCGGGGCGGACATTCGCTGCTTTGTGATCGGTGACAAGGTGATCGCTGCCATGAAGCGCCAGGGCGCAGAAGGGGAATTCCGTTCCAACCTGCACAGGGGTGGCACTGCATCGCTGGTGCGTATAACGCCGGAAGAGCGGCGTACCGCCATCACTGCCGCCAAGGCCATGGGCCTGAACGTGGCCGGTGTCGACTTGTTGCGCTCCAGCCGTGGTCCACTGGTGATGGAGGTGAACTCTTCACCTGGCCTGGAAGGCATCGAAAATGCCACCGGCAAGAACGTAGCAGGTATGATCATCAACTGGACTGAAAAGAACCATAAACCCTGGAAAACAAGAACCAAAGGCAGAGGTTAACCTGTGGCCCGAGCACCCTTTGTTATAGCGGACACTGAAATCAAGGCCGGCACCCGACAGACCGTCGAGGTGCCTGTTGCCAAGCTGTATACCCACACGCCCCTGCACATTCCGGTGGAGGTGGTCCATGGCCGTCGCGACGGCCCGGTATTGATGGTGTGCGGTGCCATTCACGGTGACGAAATCAACGGCGTGGAAATCGTCCGCCGGGTGCTCAAGAACTCCGCCCTGCGTCACCTTCGGGGCACCCTGGTGGCGGTGCCCATCGTCAATATCTTCGGATTCGTGCAACGTACCCGCTACCTGCCGGACCGGCGGGATCTTAACCGTTGTTTTCCCGGCAGCGAGAGCGGCTCCCTGGGTGGGCGCATTGCCTATCTGTTGCGCACCCAGATCATGGAGAAGGTCACCCACATCATCGACCTGCACACTGGCGCCATTCACCGCTTCAACCTGCCGCAGATCCGGGCCGAGCTGAAAAACCCGGAAACCGTGCGCATGGCCGAGGCCTTCGGCGCGCCGATCATCCTCAATGCCAGCCTGCGGGAAGGCAGCCTGCGGGAATACGCCGACTCCCAGGACATCCCGGTAATCACCTTCGAAGGTGGTGAAGCGCTGCGGTTTGACGACGTGGTCATCACCAGCGGCGTAAAAGGCGTAATCCGGGTTATGCGCGCACTGGAAATGATCCCCAGCAAGAAGGGGCCGAAAGCGCCCCGCAAACGGTCCGAAACCGCGGCCATGTCCACCTGGGTGCGGGCGGATATCGACGGTATCATGCGGCCCGTAGCCAAGCTCGGTCAGAAGGTGCGCAAGGGCCAGCGCCTGGCCATGGTTGCAGACCCGTTCGGTGAGACTGAAGAAAGCGTGGTTTCGCCCATCTCCGGCATCGTTATCTGCGTCAACAACCTCCCGCTGGTGAATGAAGGCGAAGCCATCTACCACGTCGCGCGGTTCGATGAACTGGGGGAGGCAGAAAAGGCCATGGACTACTTCCGCTCGTCCCTCGACCCGGAAGTGACAGAAGCGGTTTTGCCTGTACATCCCTGGGATAATGACCCCAAGTAAACGGATTACCCGAGCTTATCCAGGGTAGTAGACGTCAGCGGTAACTGACAGGTTAGCTCGGACGGTGTGGCGGGACAGGTTTTCGCAGCAGGGCCATGGATGGCCCGGAGCAAGGCGGGCGCCAGGACGGCCCCTGAATTGCGGCGGAGAAAACCTGTCCCGCCGCAGCGGCCAGCCCCCAAACCCTGACCCCGAACCCAAACTGGAACAGAGCGGACCAAGAAAGAGGAGCCAACATGATCTGGGACCAGGCAACCATCCAGCTCCAGGAGTACCCGAGAGGTGTCCACCTCATCACCAACGACGTGCTCGCCAACGGCCCCGATCTGGTCAACTGCCAGGTAGGCCTGCTGCACCTGTTTATCCAGCACACCTCCGCCTCGCTGGCCATCAACGAAAACGCCGATCCGGACGTAAGGGGTGATATAGAGCGCCACCTCAATGTCATGGTGCCCGAGAATGCGCCCCACTATGAGCACACGCTGGAAGGCCCGGACGACATGCCGGCACACATCAAGAGCATCCTTATCGGCCCGAGTCTGACCATCCCCGTAAGCGACGGCCACCTCGCCCTGGGCACCTGGCAGGGCATCTACCTGTGCGAACACCGTAACCGGGGTGGTGGGCGACGTATCGTGGCAACACTGCAAGGGCGCTGGTAAACGCCTGCTCCCGGAAAGGGCATGTTAGTGCCTCAACCGGTTACCTGGCTGGCCTGTTGCGCCACTGACGGCCTGACGGGAAGGTTTGGCCACTGTCTGACAGGCCCGGGCAGTTCCAGGGGAGGCCGCCGCCAAACCGCTTATGCCATCAGACCTGTTGTGCCGTCGCCGTCATACGCTGCTGACTGTACCGGCTGTACCAGCAAAGCAGGATGCCGAATGCCATCAGGGATGAAGTGATGGTAAATACCCGGGCAAAGCCGGCAGACTCGATAATTACGCCAGCCGCTGCCGGGCCGATTAACTGGCCAACTGCGAAAAACAGAGTGACGAAGCTGACGGCCACTGGCGCAAGCCGGGGGTGCACCGTTTCTGTGGAAGCGGCCAGTACCGAGGTGAACAGCCCGGACACGCACAGTCCCAGGATCAAGAAGTGAGCCGCAAAGGCTGGCAAGGTGGGTGACAGGACTGGCAAGGCCATGGCGCTCGCACTGAAGGCCATGCACAGCACCAGCGAGTTGGAACGTCCGATCCGGTCGGAGATCCAGCCCCAGAAGGGACCCGCCACCAGGCCCAGAAGCCCCATGACCGACGCCAGCCGCCCGGCGGTGAGCGTGGGCACACCGGATTCGATGGCGAAGCTGAACATGAAAATGGTCTGCACGATGTAGGTCAGGCCGACAATACCGTAGATCAGGCCGACGTTAATGACGTGGGGATTCCGGTAGACGCCGGACCTTGCTGCCGGTACCGGATCCTGCGGGCCGCCGCTGCCACCTGCGCCAGGCGGGTTTTTCAGGAACAGGGCAACCACAACCGAGACCACTACCGCTGCCGTCCCGAACACGGCCCATACCAGGCGCCAGCCGCTTTCCGGCCAGGTGGTGGTCAGCCAGGGCACCAGCACCCCGGCAATGAACAGTCCCAGCCCCACGCCGCCGTTGGCAAAGCCAATTACCGAGCCCCGCTTTTCCGGGTACCAGCTGCCCAGGAGGGAAATCAGCGGGGTATAACCGAAGGCGGTACCGAAACCAAGAAACGCCATCATGGCCATACTGAACCAGTAGCTTTCGGACAGGGCCATACCGGTGAAACCTGTCGCGGCGAAGCCCAGACCAATGAGGATCGCCTGCTTGCCTCCATAGCGTGCCGCAAACACGCCCGCCACCATCAATAATGCCAGGTACCCCAGTGCGGTGACTGTTCCCAGGTTGGCAGCCTGGGCGTAGCTGATGCCCATGCCGTCGCGCATGCCTGGAACCACCAGGCCATAGGCCAGGCGGGCAAAGACGACGAGGGTGATCGTGCACATCATGCCAGTGACGATCATCAGGGGCATCGGGGGACGGGCAGGGGTGTTCATTATCGGTACCGGTGTTGTTGTTAGTAGGCTATTCGAAAGTAGGCGAATGGCATCTGGACGTCAACAGCTGTTATGGCGGCGTTGGCTAACGGCTGATATCAAAGGTCTTTCAGGGCCTGGTCAAAACCTCGCCGAAGATTGCGATTGTGTCACCTTGCTATACATTTTGTGGAGGCTGGTCCATGATAAAAAAGTGTGTGGCGCTTGTCCGGTTGGACAAATCTGCCGTTAAATCATCAAGTTCACCATGAGGATTCTGCTATGGATTTCAGGAAAACCCTCCGACGTCCCGTCGCGCTGATCATGATCGTACTGATGAGTCTGACCACCACCGGCATGGCTTTCGCCAAAGGCACAGCCTCCCCCACAGAACCGGTATCCACAGCGGAAGTCCTGCAATCGGAGCAGGTCCGGGTGGACCGGGCCGAGCTCAAGGCGATGCTGGCCACTGGCGAGGTACAGGAGAAGCTGGCCTCCCTGGGCGTCGACCCGGACCAGGTCGAGCAACGGATTGATAACCTGACCGCAGAGGAATTGTCCGAATTCAACCAGGCGCTGGATGAATCCCCGGCAGGCGCTGGTGTAGGCGGTGTGGTTGGCATTATCGTGCTGTTCCTGCTCGTGTTCATTATTACCGATATGCTCTGCGCCACCAATATTTACAGCTTCGTCAACTGCGTCAACTGACGCCATGGCGGTATTGAAAGCCGGCCCTGCAAGGGCCGGCATCCTTTCGCTGCTCCTCGTTTTGATCGCCGGTTGTGCCGGGCCGGGAAACTACCCGGGTCCGCAAACAGCAGACCAGACCGGTGTAGCCGAGCACGCCCTGATCGACTCCGTGCCGTTCTATCCCCAGGAAGATTACCAATGCGGACCGGCCGCGCTCGCCATGGGCCTCAATCACCGGGGAGCGGGAGTTTCCCTGGCGGACATGGTCGACCGGGTGTACCTGCCGGGGCGTCAGGGCAGCCTGCAGGTGGAAATGGTGGCGACGGCGCGGGCGGAGGGCCTGCTGGTGTATCCCCTGGAAAAGGAGCTCGACGCCATCATCCGGGAGGTCGATGCCGGCAACCCCGTGCTGGTTTTCCAGAACCTTCGGCTCGACTGGTGGCCCCAGTGGCACTTCGCGGTGGTGATTGGTTACGACCTGCCGGAACAGGAGTTTATCCTGCATTCAGGCACCCGTGAGGAGGTTCGCGAGCCATTCCGCTCCTTCGACAACACCTGGGCCCGGGCGGATCGATGGGCGCGGGTCTTCCTGCCTGCTGGCGAGTTGCCCGCCACGGCGGAGCCCGTAACCTACGTTCGTGCGGCCCACGACCTGGAAGAGGTGGGTCAGGCGGAGAGTGCGGAGGCCAGCTATCGCACAGCGGTGGAGGCCTGGCCTGACAGCCTGGCAGCAGGCTTCGCCCTGGCCAACCATTTGCTGTCGAAGGAACAGTGGGGGCAGGCCAGCGAGGCGTTTCGGCGGGTACTGACCTTCCACCCGGATTCTGCACCGGGCTGGCACAATTTTGGTGTCGCTCTGGACAGTAACCAGTGTCCGGTTGCTGCACGCCGTGCGTTTTCCTGTGCCGCCACCCTGGCACCGGAGGACGAGCGTTTCCGGGCCTCCGGCACCACAGACAGGAACGATGACGGGAATGCTGCCTGCGACATTACCGATCTGCTCGCAGCAGCTGAGTGCGAAGGGCAACCATGATGAATACCCGGCTGGCAGCGCCAGCCGGGCAGGATGTTGTTCGAGCCTGTTAGCGCTTCGTGGGGCAGGTCTTGATGCCGATGATCGAATACAGCGGGCATACGCCGATGGCGGCGGTTACCAGAGGGATAATACCGATCCAGCCCCAGGGGGTCTGGGGCCCGACAAAGACCAGGCTCAGCAGAACCAGCCCGATAATGACGCGGATCACCCGATCCGCACTGCCCATGTTCTTGGTCATCTTGCCACTCCTTGTGTGGTTTATGTGATTCCCAATGTACGCTGACGGCGTACCGTGCTCAGTGATAAAGTCACATTCGATTCACTTATCGAACAGGGAGAGCCCGTGGCTGCTCAGCACGCCTTACTTGAGTGCCTGCCTTCTGGCTTGAGGGCGGAGGCAGAACAACACGCGCAACAGGTTCACCTGTCTGCCGGGGATGTGGTTTTCCGTGCAGGTGACGGCTGCCGGGGGCTGCCAATGGTGATCAGCGGCTCTGTCCGGGTGCAGATGCTGGGTGCTTCAGGTCACGGGATCGTGCTTTATCGCATGGGGCCCGATGATGTGTGCACCCTTTCCATTGGTTGCCTTATGGCAGGCAGGGGCTACCGTGCCGAGGCCCATGTGGAAGAACCCACAGAAGCCCTGCTGATGCCCCGCCAGGCCTTTGACCGGCTGATGGCAGCGTCGGCTGAGTTCCGGCAGCAGGTGATGGCTTCCTATGGGCGGCGCCTGGATGACCTGATGTTGCTGGTGGAGGAAGTTGCGTTTGGCCGGCTCGACCAGCGCCTGCTGGAATGGCTGAAAGCCCACGCCTCAGGGCAGCCAGCGCTGATTACCCACCAGGAGCTGGCGGTGGAGTTGGGGACAGCACGGGAAGTGGTCAGCCGCCTGCTGAAGGACTTCGAACGCCATGGCCGTGTGCGGCTGGCCAGGGGACGGGTGGAATTACTGCAATCACAGGAGGTCGACTGATGGATACCCAACAGCGTCACCTGATGGTCGAGGGCCATGTTCAGGGCGTGTCCTATCGGGCGTACACCGAGCGCCAGGCGAGCGAGCTGGGGCTGCAAGGCTATGTGCGCAACCTGCCCGATGGCCGGGTGGAGGTCGTTGCGGAAGGCCCCGCGAAGGCACTGGATGAGCTGGAAGAGTGGTGCTGGCAAGGGCCGCCTGCGGCAAAAGTCAGCGCTGTACGAACAGAAACCCGCCCGGCGAGCGGTGGCTTCAGCGGATTCGTGATCCGCTGAAGCCTGCGGCTGCAAACGGGTTTTGACGCCCGCTACAAATTGGCTTCGGCGTATTCCGCCAGTACTGACCGGGGCACACCCTGTAGATGGATATGGCCACCATGTCGGAAACCCTTGAAGCGCTCGGTCATGTAGGTCAGGCCTGAACTCAGGGCGCTCAGGTAGGGTGTGTCGATCTGGGCCAGGTTGCCCAGGCAGATCACCTTGGAGCCGTTACCGGCCCGGGTGATGATGGTCTTGATCTGGTGCGGCGTCAGGTTCTGGGACTCGTCGATGATGATCAGCGAGTGCTGGAAGCTGCGACCCCGGATATAGTTCATCGACTTGAAGTGCAGGGGCACCTTGCTGAGGATGTAGTCCACGCTGGCGGTCATGTTCTCGTCATCCTCGTGGAGTGCCTCCAGGTTATCCACGATGGCGCCCAGCCAGGGTTCCATCTTCTCAGCTTCGGTACCTGGCAGAAAGCCGATATCCTCGTCCAGCCCCTGGGTGGACCGGGTGGCAATGATGCGCTTGTACATCTTGCTGGCCACGGTCATTTCGATACAGGCCGCCAGCGCCAGGATGGTCTTGCCCGAGCCGGCGGAGCCGGTCAGGTTGACCAGGTGCACCTCCGGATCCAGCAGCAGGTTCAGCGCCATGGCCTGGTAGATATCACGGGGCACCAAGCCCCAGACTTCCTCGTCCAGCAGGTCCTGCCGGTGCAGGTCCTGGAGCACGAGGGTGTCTTCGTCAATATCCACCACCTTGCCGATAAAGCCCAGCTGGTCAATCACAAACTCGTTGATGTTGAGTTTTGCAAGCTCGCCCTCCCGGCGCAGGATGTGCTCGGTCACTGCTTCCCGCTGCACGGTTTCCACCTTCTCGATCTTGTCCCAGAAGGAGTTGGGAAACTCGTGGTAGCCCTTGGGCAGCAGGTCAATGTCATCCAGCAACTGGTCGTTGTGATAGTCCTGGGCCTCCACACCAAACCCGCGAGCCTTCAGTCGCATGTTGATGTCCTTGCTCACCAGGATGATGTCACGGGCCTTGTAGCGGGCCTGGAGCTCCGCCAGGGTGTTGATGATCTTGTTGTCGTTCAGGTGCTCGGGCAGGGAGTGGCTGCCCGCGTTGCCTGTGCTCATCAGTATGGAAAGGGTGCCCAGGGGCTTCGCCTTCTTGGCCCTGACGATGGGAACGCCCTTTTCGATGTCCTTGGGACTGGCATCGCCCAGCAGTTTGTCGATATTGCGGATGGCCTGGCGGCAGTCAGCCGCAACCGCCTGTTTGCCGGACTTGAGGCTGTCGAGCTCTTCCAGGACGGTCATCGGCAGGATGACATCGTGTTCTTCGAAATTGAGGAGGGCGTTGGGGTCGTGGATCAGGACATTGGTGTCGAGAACGTACATTTTTCGGCGAGCTTGCGGTGCTCTGGGCATAGGGCGCGATACCTCTCTGGCAGGCGTCTTGCGGTCTCCAGGTCCCCGGGAGTGAATGCGCAGTTCACTCGCTGTCGGCGCAGCGCCGAGTCAGGGATTGGTCGGATATCAGTTTCAGCATGTCATAGGTCGTGATGATGCCGGTGATCTTCTTGTCCCGTGTCACGAAGATGCGGTGCAGGTGTTCTCCCATCATGATATCCGCAATGTCTCGCACCGGCGTCGACTCGTCAACCGAAAACACTTGCGGGGTCATGATATCGCGAACTTCTACCGGCAAACGGGTCATTTCTTCCAGGAAGACCATGCGCAAACGGCGGACCTCTTTTTGTTCTTCCGGCGTCAGCCTCGCCCAGGCCCTGGGTTTGCGGTCGGAGGACCAGCGGAACTCGGCAATGTCCTTGAGGGTGGCGATGCCGACAATGTCACCATGGTCGTCCACCACCGGGCTGCCGGCAATTTCGTTTTCGGTGAGAAAGCGAGCGAGGCGATCCATGGTCCAGGAGGCGGGCACCGCCTTGACGCTTGGCGTCATGATGTCGCGGGCGAGAACAGTCATGGATGTCCCTTCCTTGTGGGTGGTGGCCCGGTTAACCCGGGCCACCAGGCCTATCGGCGTTCAGGCAACGTAACGTTAAGCTCCAGTACCGAGCAGTCTTCGTTGCGGTCCAGTTCGACCTGAACCTGATCGTCTTCAATCTGGACGTACTTGCGAATAACGGCAACCAGCTCCCGCTGCAATTCTGGCAGGTAATCGGGTTGTTCCCGCTTGCCCCGCTCGTGGGCCACGATAATCTGTAGTCGTTCTTTGGCAACATTGGCCGATCCCGTGTTCTTGCGAGACCGGAAATAATCGAGGAAGCTCATCCTGTTTACCCCTTGAACATCCGTGCGAAAAAGCCTTTCTTCTGGGAGCTCATAAAGCGGTGTTCCCGCTCCTCGCCCAGAAGTCGTGCGACGGCGTCGTCGTAAGCCTGGCCAGCGTCACTTTGATCTTCCAGGATGACCGGTGTGCCCTGGTTAGAGGCATTGAGCACCACCTGGGACTCGGGGATAACCCCCAGCAGCGGGATGGCGAGGATTTCCTCCACATCTGCCACCGAGAGCATTTCACCCTTCTCGACGCGATCGGGGTTGTATCGGGTCAGCAGCAGGTGTTCCTTCACCGGGTCCTGGCCCATTTCAGCCCGGCGGGACTTGCTTTGCAGTATGCCGAGGATGCGGTCAGAGTCCCGTACCGAGGATACCTCGGGATTGGTGACCACGACGGCCTCATCGGCATAGTACAGCGCCATCAGCGCGCCATGCTCGATACCGGCGGGGGAGTCACAGACGATGTAGTCGAAGGTTTCTGACAACTCGTTGATGACCTTCTCCACGCCTTCCTTGGTCAGGGCTTCCTTCTCCCGGGTCTGGGAGGCGGGCAGGATATAGAGCGTATCGACCCGCTTGTCCCGGATGAGGGCCTGGTTGAGGCTGGCGTCGCCCTGGATGACGTTGACGAAGTCATACACCACCCGGCGCTCACAGTTCATGATCAGGTCCAGGTTGCGCAGGCCCACGTCAAAATCAATCACCACGGTCTTGTGGCCTCGCTTGGCCAGGCCGGTACTGATGGAAGCACTGGTGGTGGTCTTGCCGACCCCGCCTTTTCCTGATGTGACAACGATGATTCTAGCCAAGGTTGCGGTCCTGTCTTCTGGTTAGTGTTGCGTTGGGAGTGTCAGCCCGGGGACCGGTCAAGTGGTGTGACCACCAGGAGGTCATCCCTGAGCTGGATCTGCACCGGGGCTTTCCAGCCGCGTTCCTGCAGATCTTCCGAGATTTTATAGTGGCCGGCAATGGACACAAGCTCTGCCTCCAGCGACTGGCAGAACACCCGTGCGCTTTCCTGGCCATGGACGCCCGCGAGCGCTCTGCCGCGCAACGGGCCATATACATGAATGTTACCTGCCGCCAGTACTTCGGCGCCAGCCTGAACTGGTGCGAGGATAATTAAATCCCCTTCAGGCGCATAGACCTGCTGGCCGGAACGCACCGGCTGGGAAACGATTCGGGCCGCTGCCGGGGTGGCTGGGGCGCTTTCGGTGGCATGTTCCGGTGTGGTTTCAGCGGGCGCCCCGGCCTCCGGGGCTGCTTCCGGAGAAGTCGGTCTGTCCTGGCGCCCTCCACTGGGCAGTATCGCTATGGCGGCATGTCGGGCCAGTCGGCGCTGGTCGTCATCACCACCCCGTACGCCCACTACGTGGATGCTGTGACGACGGCAAATGCCCAGCAGCTTGAAGAAGTCCAGCTCGGCGGTGGGGCCTTCGTAGTGGTCTAGGCTGATAATGATGGGAATGTCCCGGAAGAAGCCAGGTGCCTGGCGGATCTTCTCCCGCAGGGCGGCTTCGAAGGAGTCCTCATCGAAGTACGCCAGTTCGAGGGCGGTGAGGGAAACCGTGGTGCCCTTGAGCTGGAAGGCGGGCCGGTCATTGGCCTGCAGCGCGTCGGTCATGCTTGCGTGTCCTGGATTGTAGAAGTGGTCGTGGGCCTCAGGGCCGGGCCATCGAAAACGATACCGGACCAACCGGTGGTCATGAACTGGCGAATATTGCCATGGCTGCTCCCTGCGGGATCGGCGAGAACATCGCGGTAGTGGCGGCCGAACAAGGCCAGGGCCTGCGCCTCGTTCAGGTTGCTGAACTGGGCCAGGGCGAAGACCTTGCAGGAACCCTCGTTCTCTCCGGCGGCATTGTACAGCGGACCGTTGCGGAAGCCAGTGGGGGAGTAGTCGAAATGCCGTGCAACCAGGGCCAGGGTGTCTTCGAAATCCGAGTGGCCGGCGTCCAGGGAGGCGAGGTGTATGCGGACGGCCTCGTTAATGTTCATTCCCCGTGGTCTCCGCTGTGGGACTGTTTGGGGCCCTGCTGGTACTTGGCTTTCCAGGTATCGTAGGGCATACCATAGATATGCTCCCGCGCCTCGGCATCGGTCAGGGTGACGCCGCGTTGCTCGGCCTCGGCCCGCATCCACTTTGACAGGCAGTTGCGGCAAAAGCCGGCAAGGTTCATCAGGTCGATGTTCTGGACCCCGGTATGGCTCTGCAGATGGCTGACCAGCCGGCGGAAGGCCGCCGCTTCGATTTCGGTGCGGGTCTGGCCGGAGAATTCATCGTTCATGGTTTCAGGTTCCTGTGCCGCGATTGGCCGGTAAATGTCTGACATTCTCGGCAACAGCGCGTAAGATACAAGGCTGTACGTTTATACAGAGGCTGCCGTAACCTGGTGCGCAAGATCATCCACATCGACTGCGACTGTTTCTACGCCGCCGTGGAAATGCGGGACGATCCCTCGTTGCGGGATGTTCCCATTGCCGTGGGTGGTCAGAGCGGCCGTGGGGTGGTGACCACCTGTAATTACCGCGCCCGGGCTTTTGGAGTGCGCTCGGCCATGCCCGGGGGCGAGGCCCGCCGATTGTGCCCGGACCTGGTCATGGTGCCCCTGGATATGCCGCGCTACCGGGAGGTTTCCCGCCAGGTCATGGCCGTTTTCCGGGAGCTGACCGATCTGGTGGAACCGCTGTCACTGGATGAAGCTTTCCTGGATGTCAGCGAGGTGGAAGCCTTCCAGGGCAGTGCCACCCTGATGGCCCGTCATATTCGCGAGCAGGTGAAGGCACGTGTCGGTATTACCGTGTCGGCCGGCGTGGCACCGAACAAGTTCCTGGCCAAGATTGCCAGTGACTGGAACAAGCCCGACGGCCTGTTCGTGATCACACCGGAACAGGTGGATGACTTTGTAAAGGCCCTGCCGGTGGAAAAACTGTCAGGCGTCGGGCCAGTCACCGCCAGCAAGCTGAATGACAGGGGCCTCCAGACCTGCGGTGACCTTCGCGAAGCCGGCGAGGCGGAACTGGTGCGCCTGTTCGGCAAGCAGGGCCTTCGCCTGTGGCACATGGCCCATGGCCGTGACGACCGCCCGGTGGTGGTGACTCGGGTGGCCAAGTCGGTCAGTGTCGAGCGCACCTTTTCCCGGGACCTGCCCGGCAAGGAGGCCTGCCAGCAGGTGATGACCGCCCTGGTGGACGACCTGCACCGCCGCCTGGAGCGCAAGGGTAGCCACAAGCCGTTGCACAAGCTGTTCATCAAGATCCGCTACAGTGATTTTTCAACCCATACCCTGGAGCGGGTGCGGGAACCGGGGCCAGGCGCCATGCCGGTGGCCGGGGAATTCCTGCCCCTGCTGGATGAGCTGGTTACCGACGAACAAAGGCCCGTTCGCCTGTTGGGCGTGGGGGTGAGGTTCCGGGAAGACAGCGCGCCAGTCACCCAGTTACGTCTGTTTGAATAGCACCTGTAAACACAACCTCAGGGATTCGCGGTCGTGGCGAACAATGCCAGCAGCGGTTCTGCGCCGAATGACACCCAGAGAATACCCATAACGCCTCCGATCATGGTCCCGGCGAGCACGTCACTGGGATAGTGCAGCCCGAGCACAACCCGGGATGCCGCCACTGCCAGGGTAAAGGGCAAGACTGCGAGCGCCAGTACGGGCAGCGTCAGCGCGAGCACACTGGTGAAGCAGACCGCATGCAGGGTGTGGCCGGAGGGAAAGCTGTAACGATCCAGGGGCGGTGTGCCACAGTGGATCACCGGGAAGGAAATAAACGGACGCTCTCGCACCAGGGTTCGTTTCAGGTACTTGTAGGTCAGGGTGCAGGCAAGCCCGGCGCCGGTCATCAGCAAGGCAATGGCCAGTCCGTCTTCAGGGTAGATCAGCGGCAGGGCGAGGATCAGCGCGTACCACAGCCAGCCGTCGCCCAGCCGGCTGACTACCTTGAACAGCATGGTGACCGGCCGGAAGCGCAGGCTGCGGTTGATCATCCGGCAGAAGGCAAACTCTGCCTGGTCTACCTGGTCAAAGAATCGGGATACCCGGGGTGACGGCATGGCACCGGTCCCTCCTGTTCAGGGTAAGTGTGAGTTGTTCGAACTGTTCCACCTGGCTGCCCCAGTCCAGGTCCAGCGCATCCAGGCGGGCCTGCTGGCGAATGCTGCCCAGCAAGGTGTTTTGCTGCGCGAGGGTCAGGGCGTGCTCCACGAAGGCTTCGTCGTCATCCAGTGGGGCGACCATGCCGTTTTCCTCGTGGCGAATATGTTCGCTGGCCGCTGCATCGTCGAAGGCTACTACCGCGAGCCCGCTGGCCATGGCCTCGGTAACCACATTGCCGAAAGTATCCGTTTTGCTGGGGAACAGGAACAGGTCGCCGGAGGCATAGTGCCGGGCCAGGTCTTCTCCCTCGCGGATACCGCTGAACAGATAGTCCGGGTGCTTTTCCTGCAACCGTCTACGCTGGGGGCCGTCGCCCACCAGGATGAACCTGGCCTTCGGATGCAGAACGCGAATGCGCTCGAAACAGGATACGGCTAACTGAAGGTTCTTCTCGGAAGCCAGCCGGCCCACATAGAGAATCGCCCGGTCCTGGGGTTGCAGGCCCCACTCTGCACGCAACGCCGGGTCCCTTTTGCTGGGGGCGAACAGCTGGCAGTCAACACCGCGGCTCCACAGGCCCACAGGGTGGATGCCCATGGCCTGCACCCGCGTGGCCATGGCCCGGGTTGGCACCAGGGTCAGGGCGGTGCGGTTGTGAAACCAGCGCCCATAGCGTTCCAGCAGGCGTGACAGAAAGCCTGCATGGTAATGGCGGCTGTAGCTGTGAAAGTTGGTGTGGAAGCCGGAACAGACTGAAATGCCCAGGGCCCGTGCGGCTGAAACCGCCATCACGCCAAGGGGCCCCTGGGTTGCCACATAGACCAGGTCAGGGCGCCGCTTCTGCCAGAGCGTAAGCAGGTGCCGCCGGCGTGTAAGCCCGAACTGCAGGTTCGCATAGCCGGGCAGTGGTATCCCGGTCACCCGCACCAGGTCATGGTGCAGTGGGATACCATGATCCGAAGGTCCGTCATCCTTGCCCGTGTCCCCGGCCTGGGCCGGTCGCACCACCTGTACCTCATGGCCCCGTGCATACAGCCCCCGACAAAGGTGTTTCAGGGTATTGGCCACGCCATTGATCTCCGGGGTAAAGGTCTCCGAGACGATGGTGATCCGGCGAGGGGAGGGCTGACTACTGGCTGTGTTCATTAGGAGGCCTTGCTGGATGATTCGGGTGGTTGCGGTTAACCTCTTGGTCCATTAACGAGACAACTGACTGGTTTTCCATGTACCCACTATGGAAATGAAATATGACAGTCATACTTCAGTGTTGTGACATTCCCTTGAAACCCGCGCCAGGGCTGACCCGGGCGTGCACAATGCCAACAAGCAAGCCGTAGGAGGAAGGATGGAAAAGCGAAGACTGGGCCGTACCGACCTGGATGTAAGCCTGATCTGCCTGGGCACCATGACCTGGGGGCAGCAGAACACCGAGCAGGAAGCCTTCGAACAACTGGATTACGCCACCGGTGAGGGCATCAACTTCATCGATGCAGCGGAGATGTATCCGGTGCCTCCGCGGGCAGAAACCCAGGGCCTGACCGAGCAGTACCTGGGTAACTGGCTGGCCCGGCGGGGGCGCCGGGATGACCTGGTGATCGCGTCCAAGGTGGCTGGCCCCGGCAACGGCCTTACCTACCTTCGTAACGGCCCGCGCCTGACCCGGGACCATATCCGGCAGGCCTGCGAGGCAAGCCTCGAACGGCTGCAGACCGACTATATCGATCTGTACCAGGTGCACTGGCCGGACCGGAACACCAACTTTTTTGGCAAGCTGGGTTATCGCCACCGTGAGAATGAGGAGTTTACGCCCATCGAGGAAACCCTGGGTGCACTGCATGAGCTGGTCCAGGAAGGCAAGATTCGCCATATCGGCCTGTCCAACGAAACGCCCTGGGGCACCATGAAGTACCTGCAGCTGGCGGAGCAGCACGGCTGGCCCCGCCCAGTGTCTGTCCAGAATCCCTACAACCTGCTGAACCGGACCTTCGAGCTGGGGCTGGCGGAAGTGGCTCACCGCGAAGACGTGGGCCTGCTGGCCTATTCGCCGCTGGCGTTCGGCATGCTGACCGGAAAGTACCTGGACGGCCAACGGCCAGAGAACAGCCGCATAACCCTGTTCGAACGCTTCGTTCGCTATCAGGGTGAGCATGCCGAAGAGGCCATCCGTGCCTATTGCGAGCTGGCGAAGGCCCATGGCCTGACACCCGCCCACCTGGCCCTGGCCTGGGTCAATAGTCGCCGGTTCGTAACCAGCAATATTATCGGCGCCACGACCATGGAGCAGTTACGGGAGAACATCGACTCGGTCAATGTTACCCTCAGTGATGAAGTACTGAAGTCACTGGAAGAACTCCACAAGGCGTTCACCTACCCCTGTCCGTAGATCGACCTCCGTCGGTCGGACTGTGCCGCCGGAACCAGGTCCTCCAGGACCTGGTTCCGGCGTGGTTACATTTTGTTACGCGGGACCACAAACCGTTTCAGAAATGCCTCGGTAGCTGTGCTTCCGGTCACAGAGTTTGCTGTTCAAACGTTTAGACTTTCGTCATAATTGTTAAATCCATTTCACACCCGATATTGCAGGCAGACGCTCCATGATTCTTCGCCTATTCGTAGCCCTTTTGATTCTGAACACGGTGGCATTTGTCGTGCGTGCAGAAGCGGGTGAACGAGAGGCCTTGCCTACCGAGATTTATACCGGTAATCCGTCGGAAATCCAGGATCGCATGTCCGGAGACTTTATCTACGACGACGAAGATGCGTTGCTTGACCTGGGCTCACGACTGCTCAGCTGGCGTATTTCTGCAGCTGAAAGCGTCCAGGGACGTCGCTATGCCTCGGCTTCTGCGAAGCCGGACCATTCGGTGGCGCTGATAAACGAAGGTGCAGCACTCAACCTTCGCTGGACCTTCTGAGCGCACCTTTTCTCCCAGTCCATTTACTGAATTGTCAGCCCCCGGGCGACGTGGGATGATTCTCCCATTGTTCACAGCTCAGGGAGGCGTCGTCGATCCATGTCGGAAATACCGGAAGGCATCAGGGCAACCACGGCTGAGGCCTGCGTAGACGCGGTAATCGAACGTGTTGGCAAGCGCATAGTGCTGGGCCTCCCCCTGGGGCTCGGTAAGGCGGTCAGGCTGGTCAATACCCTCTATGACCGGGCCAGGCAGGACCCGTCCATCGATCTTCACATTGTGACCGCCATTTCGCTGCTGGCCCCGAAGGGCAGTTCCGCACTTGAGCGGGGCTTTCTCGACCCGTTTGTAAAACGCCTCTATGGTGAAGTGCCGGAGCTGCACTATGCCAGGGACGTGATGGACCAGAAGTTGCCGGCAAACGTGAAAGTGTCGGAGTTTTTCTTCAAGGCCGGCAGCTTCCTCGACAATACCGACCAGCAGCGAAACTACGTCTGCACCAACTACACCCATGCGGTCCGGGACCTCCTGGCCCAGGGCATAAACGTCGTGTTCCAGATGGTAGCGCCGCCCGGAGAAACCGGAGGTCCGGTGAGCCTGAGCTGTAACCCCGACCTGACCCTGGACCTGTTGCCCCGGTTGCGACAACAGCAGGCCGCCGGCCAGAAGGTAGCCGTAGTGGGTGAGGTCAATCGCAACCTTCCCTGGCTGGGGCACCATGCAGCCGTTCCCGTAACCGATTTTGACCTGCTGCTGGACCAGCCGGACACAGATCACCCCCTGTTCCCGGTGCCCCAGCAATCCATCAGTCCCGCTGACCACCTTATCGGCTTCTACGCCAGTACCCTGCTGAAGGATGGCGGTACCCTGCAGGTGGGCATAGGCTCACTGGGTGCGGCGGTGGTGTACAGTGCCATTCTCCGTCACCGCCATAACGAGCAGTGGATGGCATTTTATGACCGGCTACGGATAGCTTCCCGCTTTCCGTTTGTTACCAGTGAGGGGGACACGGGGCCGTTTCGCGACGGCCTGTATGGCTGCAGTGAAATGATGGTGGACGGGTTTCTCCACCTGATGAAGGCGGGTGTCCTCAAACGCCAGGTCTACGAAGACCTGGAGACCCAGGAGCGGGCCAATCGTGGTGAGCCCGTGTCGGACGCCGGGGTGGTCATGCACGGCGGTTTCTACCTTGGCCCGGAGGATTTCTATCAGCAACTGCGTGAGCTGGACCAGCAACACCGGGCCAGGATCTCCATGACCAGTGTGAATTTCATCAACGATCTCTATGATCACCGGTTCGGCAGTCAGCAGTTGAAGGCCGCCCAGCGGCGCCACGCCCGCTTTATCAACTCGGCAATGATGCACACCCTGTCCGGCGCTGCGGTTTCCGATGGGCTTGGCGATGGCCGGGTCGTCAGCGGGGTGGGTGGTCAATACAACTTCGTTGCCATGGCCCACGAACTTCCTGGCGCCCGTTCAGTCATCACTTTGCGCAGTACCCGCTCCAGTGGTGGCCAGACGCTGTCCAATATCGTGTTCGGCTATGGCCACTGCACGATTCCCCGCCACCTGCGTGACCTGGTGATAACCGAGTACGGCCTGGCAGACCTGAGGGGCAAGCCGGATGAGGAAGTTTACCTGGGCCTGATACGCATTGCCGACGCCCGGTTTCAGCCGGACCTGCTCCGGCAGGCCAAGGCAGCGGGTAAGGTGCGCAGGGATTTCGAGTTGCCGGCTTCCTGGCGTGACAACACACCGGACCATGTCCGCGAAGCCCTGTCATCCGTTGGTGATGGCGACGCTTTCCCGGCCTTCCCGTTTGGCTGTGACTTCACCGAAGAAGAGCTGGTGCTGGCGAAGGCGCTGCAGTCGCTCAAGTCGGCAACGGCGGATACCCGTGGTAAGCTGCGCACCTTCGCGCGGGCTGCCAGCGTGGATACCCGGCGGGCCGAGCTGAAACCCTGGTTCGAACGCATGGGCCTGGCTGCGGGCCGGGGTCCGAAGGTGCAACTCAACCGTCGCCTGCTGGCCGTTGCCCTGGAGCAGGCCGGCGCCCTTAATTCATCCGGAGAAGCCGTCAACTGATGCAACGTCCATTGATCTACACGGTCCATTACCGTCTCAAGAATCGCGCTGGTGAAGTAGTGGACACCTCCGAAGGTGGTGAGCCCCTGACTTTCCTTGATGGCGCCAGCCACGTTATCGAAGGAATCCAGAAGGCCGTTCGGGGCAGGGGCCCCGGCGATTGCCTGGAGGTCACCGTTCCCCCTGAGCTGGCCTATGGAGAGCATAACCCGGATCTAGTGCGCAAGGTGCCTCGGTCGGCGTTCGAGGGGGTGGAAAACCTCCAGGTGGGCATGAAGTTCCAGACCAACACCGGTGAAGATGCCCAGGTGGTACAGGTGGTCGTTATCGACGGCAACCTGATCCACGTTGACGCCAACCACCCGCTGGCGGGCTTCACGCTCTATTTTGACCTGGAGATCATTTCCGTCCGGGAAGCGACGGACGACGAGGTGGCCGCCGGGCAACCGCTGATTCCCGGTACCTGATGGCTCCGCCGCAGGCCGTCGAGGATCACCGCGCGTACCTGGTCGCTCAGCTCCCTTGCGCTGACGCTGGCTGCTGGCGTCAGGGCAGGGTGCCAGGTTACCCGCACTTCCGGGGCCGGGGCTGACAGCAGCCGCAGCAGGTGATGGTGGAACTCGTCGTCACCGATAAAGGGCGCGATATGGCAGGGCTCACCCTCTCGCAGGTAGGCGATGGACACCGGCACCACCGGCACCTCGGCGGCCGCCGCCGCGCCAATCAGGCGAGGAAAGAAGGGAAGCACCGTCAGGCCGGCCGAGGTGGTGCCTTCCGGAAAGACCAGTACGGATTGTCCTGCCTGCAGCGTGCGGGTGATGTCCTCACGTCGCTGGGCGGCCTCTCCGCTGCCGCGGCGGATAAACAGCGTGCCCGCCTGCCTTGCCAGCCAGCCTACCAGTGGCCACTTTGCCACTTCTGCCTTTGACAGAAAGCGTATTTCCATCAGCCCGCCCAGAACCGGGATATCGGTCCAGGAAATGTGATTGCTCAGGAGCAGCGCCGGGCCCGGGGGTGGTGAGCCTGCTTCACTGATACGAATACCCAGGCAGCGGCAGCAGGCCAGGAAGCATACCCTGGCCACGGGTGAACGGCTGTGGGGACGGCCGGTCACCCGGTCCACCAGCAGGAGCAGCAAGGCAATGGTGGTGGTGACTCCCAGCACCGCAAGCAGAAAGGCCAGTCTGACCAGCAGGCGAACTACCGCCATTATTGTCTCCGTCGATTCCCCGCTCAGGCCCCTCCCGGTGCCTGCCGCATGAAATGGCGGCTGTAGCGTGCGGAGAGGTCTCTTACTTCCAGCAATACCAGCATATCCGCGCAGCGGAATTCAGGGTCCCAGCAGGGTTCCCCGCAGACCCGGGCGCCCAGGCGCATGTAGGTGCGTATCAGCGCGGGTATTTCCACCGGTCGCTCCGGGTTTGACCGGGTCAGGTGGGGCAGCGCTCGCCGAGGCCATACCCGGTCGCCTTCCGCAGAAAGATACCGGTCCTGGAGGTGGCGGGCAATACGCCAGGCCTTGAGTCCGCCGTCAGACATGCTGATGCTTGCACAACCTATCACCCGGTCAATGTGATGTTCCATCAGCCACACGGCAAGTGCGGACCAGAGCACTCCGATGGTAGCGCCGTTACGGTAGGCCGGGTGTACACAGGTTCGTCCGAGTTCGGCCACCCGTCCCGGCCGGGACAGGAGGCGGCCCAGGTCAAATTCATTCTCTGAGTAGAAGCCACCGGTTTCGGGGCAGTGGTCCTGCCTCAGGATACGGGTGGTAGCGACCAGCTCTCCGGTGGTCCCATCAGTGACCATGAGATGGTCACACCAGTGGTCAAACTCGTCGGCGTCGAGGCCTGGTGTCTCCGCGCCGAGGTCTGAGCCATATTCGGCAGAGAAAACCTCGTAACGTAGGCGCTGGGCCAGGGTGACCTGGGCCGGGTCACGGGTGACGCAGGTGTGAAGTCGTCGGGGCAAATCAGCACGGGCGGTTAATGCGGTCATCGGGCGCTCTCTGGTTGTCCGTTCATGGACAGGCTATGGAGGCGCTATGACAGGTCAGTGACCTGTCAGTGACGAGTTTGTGACGATGTTGGTCCCTGAAGTGCGGGAGGTTGTGGCAGAAGGCTGCAGCGGTGCTATCTTTTGTGACGGAAGGTTACATCGCGTGGCATCATGTATTCTTCGCATCAGTATGTATAATCATTGTTACATGAACCGGCCAGGCGGCTGAGATTGCTCATAACGGTGATCTGTGTCCGGAATGCTGGTCAGAGAACAAAGCAAGGGTGCACCCGCAGTCGGGGCGCTCTCTGACGGATAACAACACAAAGCAGAGATGGATGGCGTGGAACAGACAAACGAAGGCTGGCGAATCCTGATAGTCGAGGACGACGAACGTCTGGCAGACCTTACCCGCGAATACCTTGAAAGTAATGGGCTTTTGGTCAGCCACGAGAATCATGGCGGCAATGCAGTTGATCGTATCCGCAATGAGCGTCCGGACCTGGTGGTTCTCGACCTGATGCTGCCGGGGGAGGACGGCTTATCCATCTGCCGCCGGGTGCGTCCGTTCTATGATGGACCTATCATCATGCTGACTGCCCGTAGTGACGACCTCGACCAGGTAGTTGGCCTGGAGATGGGTGCGGATGACTATGTTGCCAAGCCCGTCAAGCCACGGGTGTTGCTGGCTCGCATCCGCGCCTTGCTACGCCGGGCTGCCAGCCCGACGGGGCCGGCGGAAGGGGAAGTGCCGGCAACCGGGTCAGAGGACGAGCCGGTGCGGCTTCAGTTCAGTGACCTGGTGGTCGATCGCTCCATGCGCGAGGCCTGGCTCAATAACGAAAGTATTGACCTCACCAGCGCCGAATTTGACCTGCTCTGGTTGCTGGCGCGCAGCGCGGGTCGGGTACTCAGCCGGGAGGAGATCTTCACCGCTTTGCGGGGTATCGAGTACGATGGGCAAGATCGGTCCATTGACGTTCGGGTGTCACGTATCCGCCCCAAGATTGGCGATGATCCGGTGCACCCTCGTCGTATCAAGACTGTACGCAGTAAAGGCTACCTGTTCGTAAGGGAAGCCTGACCCAGTACCGGGCGGCGCCGTGGTGTTCGGCGCTGCCCAAGCCAGGCTGACCCATGCCCGTGACCTTTTCCCTCAAATTGTTCACACGCCTCGCCGGGCTGGCGGTGCTGATTGCGCTGAGCTGTTCCGTTGTTGCCTGGGGACTATCCTCCGTACGCCACCAGGCGTGGCAGGAACAGCTCGCTGCACCCCTGATGGACTGGCTGGCCACAACCCCAACCCCCCGGCAACAGTACCACTGGCTTCCCGGGCTTTATGATTTCAATATCCGCCGGGTAGGCGAGCTCGACCTGGATGCTGTCGCACAGGAGCGGCTGGGCTATGGCCAGACCCTGGTGGTGTCGGATCAGGTGGGGGCCCGGTTACTGGTGGCCCGGCCGGCGGGGGGCGTACTGTCCCTGAGGTTCCGCAACCTTTACCAGGATCTGGCTGAGGCGACGGCACTGGTCCTCCTGTGGCATATGAACGAGGTGCCCCCGGGGAAAGGCCGGGACTCCCTTTCAGGCTCGCTGGCAGAGGCGCTGGGGGTACGGCTGACATCACTGTCACATGTTGACCAGTTGCCGGCACCTGAGGTGCTGGACCGCGCCTGGGAGCGCAATATCGCCTGGTACGGCGACCAGGGGCAGGGCCGGGTACTGATGCGCCTTGCTGACGGCGCCCTGGTGCGCATGGATATGCCGCCCGGATTTCGCACCCTGTCCTGGCCAGTGCTGTTGTTGCTGGTCGGGTTGGCGGCCTTGGTGTTGCTTATTGCTGTGCGACTGCTGATGCGTGACCTTGAGCGCAACCTTCGCTCTGTGGAGTCTGTCGCGGTGCGTATTGCCCGGGGGGACCTGGAAGCACGGGTGGAGCCGGGACAGGGCAATCTGGTGTCCCGCCTGGCACGCTCCTTCAATGGCATGGCCGAGCAAATCCAGCGACTGGTAGAGGTCCAGCGGGAGATGATCCACGCGGTGTCCCATGAGCTGCGTACCCCCGTGGCTCGTATCCGGTTCGGTGTGCAGATGATTGAAAGCGCCCGGGACGAGCAGGCCCTGCAGCGACAGCTGGACGGAATTGACAATGACATCCAGGAACTGGACGAGCTGATCGACGAAATCCTCACCTATGCCCGCCTGGAACAGGGCGGGCCGGTGTTCAGCCTGCGGCCGGCCAGTGTCACAGACCTTGTCCGCCAGGTGATCGAAGAGCAGCAGGTGCTGCATCCGGCGGTGACCATTGATGCCGTCATCACGGAGCAGTCTGAGCTGTTTGCCGAAAGCGATGTCGAGCCGCGATATCTTCACCGGGCCATTCAGAACCTGGTGGGCAACGCCTGCCGCTATGCTGCCGGACGGGTGCGGGTGAGCTGTTCCCTCGATGATGAAAACTGCCGGGTGGACGTAGAGGACGACGGTCCCGGCATACCCGAGCAGGAATGGGAAAAGGTTTTCAGTGCCTTTGCACGCCTGGACGACAGTCGTACCCGCAATTCCGGGGGGTATGGTCTGGGGCTGTCCATAGTCCGGAGGATCCTGTTCTGGCACGGCGGCCAGTCCTTTGTGGGCCGGAGTGACGAACTCGGGGGTGCCCGTTTCAGCCTGGTCTGGCCCCGTCGTCAGTAATGACGGCCAGGGCGCTCAGTGCAGGCGCCCGGGGAGTGTCAGGTGCGCTCAAAGGCGATCAGGTGGTCAGCTTCGACCCGCACTGGCACATGCTCGCCGAGGCGGAAATCCAGGTGGCTGCGAAACAGCGCCTCGAACTCGGTATCCTCGGACATATGGAACCGGTACAGGGTGGAGGTGCCAGCAAAGGTTTTCTCTATGACACGGGGCTGCAGGTCAGAGGTTTCGTCATAGACGATATCGTCCGGGCGAATCAGGACTTCCAGCAGGGTGCCCGGTTGCCAGCGATAAGCCCGGTTGCCCACCAGGTGCCCCAGCTCTGAATCAATGGTATCCGGGCCAGTCGCGCGTCCGGGAATAAACGCCCCCTGGCCGATAAAGCCGGCGACAAAACGGTTGGCTGGTTCGTGGTACAGGTTGTAGGGCACATCCCATTGCTGCACCTGCCCGTCCTTGAGTACGGCCACCTGGTCACACATGGCGAAGGCTTCCTGCTGGTCGTGGGTGACCAGGAGGGCGCTGATGCCCAGGTCTTTTAGGATGTCCCGCACATCCAGGCTCAGACGCCGGCGCAAGTCCGCATCCAGGTTGGAGAAAGGTTCGTCCAGCAGGATCAGGGTAGGCTCGGGTGCCAGTGCCCTGGCCAGTGCAACCCGCTGTTGCTGGCCGCCAGAAAGCTGGTGGGGATACTGGTCCGCCAGGTCCTGCAGGTGTACCAGCTGCAGCAGCTCCATGACCTTGGCATGTTTTTCATCCCGCTTCATTCCCTTGAGGCCGAAGCCGACATTCTCACTGATGGTCAGGTGAGGGAACAGCGCGTAGTCCTGGAAAACCATGCCAATACGGCGCTTTTCCGGCGGCGTGGTCCGCCCTGGCAGGCTGATGGCCTGGCCGTTGAGGCGGATTTCGCCCTCACTGACGGGAAGGAAGCCGGCGAGGGCGCGCAGGATGGTACTTTTTCCACAGCCACTGGGGCCAAGGAGGCAGCCGATGTCACCATGGCCGAGGGCAAAGTTCACGCCTGATACCACATTCCCCACACCGTATCCGCAACCAAGCGCCTTGACGTCCAGGAGCCAGGTGTCTGAGGTGAGGTTGTGTGGTGGCATGGACAATGCTCCGGTGGACTGTGGTAGTAAGTGGCTTGCCCGGATTACTGCTCCAACCGGCCAAGGATGAGGAACTCCAGCAAGGCCTTCTGGGCATGGAGCCGGTTCTCGGCCTCATCCCATACGACGGAACCGGGGTGGTCCATCATGTCGTCGGAAATTTCCTCACCCCGGTGAGCGGGCAGGCAATGCATGAACAGCGCATCGGGGGTTGCCAGCTCCATCAGCTCGGCATTGACCTGGTAGGGGGCGAAGACCTTGCTGCGAGCGTCGGCCTCTTCTTCCTGGCCCATGGAGGCCCAGACATCGGTAACGATCAGGTTGCTGCCCCGGGCCGCCTCGCGGGGGTCTTCGAACACGCTGACGCAGTCGGCATTGTCACTGAGCAGTCCGGCGTCCGGCGCATAACCTTCCGGGCAGGCAACGTTGAGCTGGAATCCGAACATCCGGGCAGCGTTGATGTAGGAGTTGCACATGTTGTTGCCATCGCCGACCCAGGTCACCGTCGCTCCGGTGATGTCACCCCGGTGTTCCCGGTAGGTCTGCATGTCAGCCAGCAGCTGGCAGGGGTGAAAGTCATCGGTCAGGGCGTTGATGACCGGCACCCGGGAGACGTTGGCGAAGCGATCCACGGTTTCATGGGCAAAGGTGCGGATCATCACCGCATCCACCATGCTGGAGATCACCTTCGCGGAGTCCTCGATCGGTTCGCCGCGACCCAGTTGGGTGTCCCGCGGAGAAAGGAACATGGCGCTGCCGCCGAGCTGGGCCATGCCCGCCTCGAAGGACACCCGGGTGCGGGTAGATGACTTCTCGAAGATCATCGCGAGTACCCGGTTTGCCAGGGTGCTGCGAACCTTGCCGGCCTGCCAATCCCGGCGCAGGAAGCTGGCATGGTCCAGCAGTTGGTTCAGCTCATCGATGTTGAGGTCATTGAGAGTGAGAAAGTGTCTTACAGCCATGGCGATGCCCGTTGTCGTTTTCCGGCCCGCAGCAAATAGAAAACCTGCCAGAATGCGGTTCCCGCACCGGCTGCATGGCCATAATCAAGGAACCCCCGGGAAAGACCTGGCAACAGGTGTCAGGGCTTTCCGAGGGGCTCCCCTTGTTCCCTGCGGGAAAAATAATCCCCGGGGGACGAAAAAAGCAAGTCTATAGGGTTCCCGGAGGGATGACAATTGACGGAGGACCATTGGTGAAGCAAGTCATGGATACCTGAGTATGTTGGTCGGAATTGGGGATGGCGTGTACAATAAACCCCAGATCAATCCCATGCGTGAGGTGATATTGTGGATATCAATGAGCAGATCAAGAGCCAGTTGGACGAGAACCCGGTCATCCTGTACATGAAAGGCACGCCACAGGCTCCTCAGTGCGGCTTTTCAGCCCGCACTGTTCAGGCCGTCATGGCATGCGGCGAACGGTTCGCGTTCGTAAATATCCTGGACAACCAGGAACTGCGTGAAGGCCTCAAGGCTTACTCCAGCTGGCCAACCTATCCCCAACTCTACATCAACGGCGAGCTCGTTGGTGGATGTGACATCGTTCTTGAACTCTCCGAGAGCGGCGAGCTGACGGATATGATCAAGTCCGCTGCCAAGCAGCAGGAAGCCTGACCGGCGGGCAGGATCCGGAACAAAAAAAGCGCCTCGAGGGGCGCTTTTTTTTGGATTCTGTAAAGGGAGGTCAGGCCTGGTTTCGCAAACTGCCCACGACGGCGTCGAGTGCGCGGTCAATGAGGGCACCCTGTTCGAGAATGGTGAGGCGACCGCGGTGCATCTCCTGGGCCAGGTCGATACGGGTCTTTTCGATGACCTTCAGGCCCATGCGATTGACGAATACGAAGCAGTCCGCCTCATCAATAATGGCGGAGAGCTTGCAGCGGAAGCTGGAGCCATTCACAAGGCGGAACTCCACCCACTGCCCGATGTTAATGGTATCGATCGTCGGCAGGTACTCGGCAATGCCCGCGTCCAGCGGTTCTTCGGGGTCCTCGGGAACGGGCTGTTCGACGGGGGCCGGATCATCTGTTTCGCGGGCTTCGGCCAGGGCGAGGTTACGGAACGCCTCGGTGAGCTCGTGTTTGAGTTTCGCCATCATGTCGTCAAGGCGTGAGGAGTTATAGGATACCTCCTCCAGCCCGGCGCGCAGCGCTTTCAGCAGTCGTGGCACCACCCGGACCCACTGGTCCCGCTCGTCGTCATCCAGGTGAGGGTGCAGGCACCACACCAGGTCATCTACTACCCGTACCGACTGATCCCAGCGGTGCTCCACGTCATCCCGAAGATACGCCAGGAACATAACGCGGCTCCAGCCATTCATCAGGATATCGTGAATGGCCGGCGGGACCGGGCGCCTGGCGAGTTTCTCGCGGAGAACCTGGTCCACCGTCTCCTGGGCTTTCTGGGACTTGATGCGCCCCCGCTCGGATTCCCGGGTGCGCTGTTCAACCAGAGAAGCCTTGCGGTTTTCCCGGGTCAGGAACTGGTCGAACTCCTCTCCCAGCACTTCGAACAGGGAGATGTCACCGTCAAACTCGTCCAGGATTCGCGCCACGATGTCATGAATCCGGTCGTACAGTTTGTCCCGGGACTTTTCGTCGGCGTTGCTCCAGCCGATACCGGCCCGGGCCAGGGAATTGAGTAGCTTGCGAGCGGGGTGGTTGGCCCGGCTGAAGAAGGACTTGTCCTTGATGACGACTTTCAGGATCGGGATCTGTAACCGGCTGATCAGCACCTGGATCGGCGCTGACAGGTTGTAGTCATCCAGGATGAAGTCGAAAAGCATGGACACGAGGTTGATCAGGTCCTCGTCCATCTCCTGCAGGGCGGGCTGCTTGCCATCATCTGTCTCTCGGCCCTGGAGGATATGTTCGATCAGGTCCCTCAGGTCCACGGTGACCGGTTCACCGGCGCTCAGGTTGTTCGGGGCTTCACCCTGGATGGGGGCGCTGGTGGAGGCCTGCGAAAGCATCTGCAGCAGTTCGGCACCGCCAACGATATGGATTTCTGTATGTCCATGGCCGCTGCCATAGTGGCTGGCACTGTAACTGCGGTGGCCCCGCTGTTCTGCCAGAAGCTGGCGAATCTGCTGGAACAGGGCATCATCTTCCGGCGCCTGGTAATTGCCGGCGGAGTCGGCTGCCTCTTCACGGTGCCCGGTCGGCTGGCTGGCGCTGCTTGCGGTTTGCTGGTCCTGCCGGGTCTTGCCCTGATAACGGAAGTTGGGCACCACCCCGGCCTGGACGAGGATGCGGTTGGCCTCGTCCATGAGCATACCCAGGTTGGCAATGACGTAGCGGTCAAACTGCTTGAGGACGATAAGCCGTTCACGGATCTGGATTTCGAAGGCGTCGGCGGCATTGGCAAACGCCCGGCAGATGTAGTCCGGCAACATGGGGTTGACCGGACGCTCCTCTGACGCCTTCGGGTAGATGACCGTGAAGCGGGTCTGCAGCTGCAGAAGGGGTCCCTGGAAGTAGGTCCGGGACTTGGAGATCATTGCGTTAAGGGCGACCTGCTCTTCGAGATCGTCGTCATGGATCAGCGAGAGGCTATCGGCAGAGGCTGAATCCTGTGGTGTCGGCTTTTCCTGGGCCTGCTGGTCTGCATCCGCAAGCGGAGGGTGGTCAAAAAGAGAGGCCACGGAGTGCTGGAACTGCTTTTCAACACCCTTGCGCTTGATGCGTATTTCACGCATCGCCTCAAAGTAACGATTCTGTTCGTTATTGCTGCGGGCATTGTTGGCAAGCTCGAACAGCGAGTCGTCCACGGCATCAAATGCGCCCTGCAGGAGGTCGCCCAGCCCTGCTACCACGGTATCCCTGATCCGGGATACTTCCGGGGGGGCGGAAACCGGCCCACCTGCACCAGGTCGGTCGTGCAGGTAATGTATGCCGGATTGTCTGTTCATGGCTAACTCCTGATGAGCCTCAACCGGATACGTTACCGAGCTTACTCTGAGATCGTTATTTATCTGCGTAATCTATCGCAAAATATACCGGGGTTACACGATTAATTATCAGTAACAATATAGCCATGCCCCAGAAAGCCACATCACCTGCTGTCTGAGTGAAGTCGTGGCACAGAAAAGGCCGGTCCTTCCGGGCCGGCCTTTTCTGTGCTGGCAGCGGTTAAAAACCGGGTTCAGCTGACGTATTGAGGCCCAACTCCCATGCTCCAGACCACCACACTGATGGCGAGCAGGCCCACAAACATCACCAGCCCGACTGTCAGTACCGACGAGGCAAACATGAAACCGCGCTCTTCCGGGATTTTCATCAGTATCGGCAAGCCTTCATACAGAAGGTAGACCGCGTAGGCGATGGCCGCAATGCCTACGGCCATGTTAACCCAGATGTTCGGGTACACGGCAATTACGCCGAGCAGGAAAATGGGCGTAGCGGTATAGGCCGCCAGGGTGATCCCCCGGGGCGTGCTTTCTTTCACATCATAGGTCGCAGCAAAGAAATCTATGAATTTGCCAATGATATAGATCCCGGCGAGCATCGCCAGGTAGGCGAGGGCGCAAAGCTGCAGTGCGCTGCCGGTTGTCAGCCGGATCACCTGGCTGCCGCCGATCTGCCAGCCGACCTGGGTGGTTCCGTAGAAGGCAGCTGCCGCTGGGATCAGCGCCAGTATGAAGATATGGCCAAAATAGAGCTTGGATACGGATTCGGATTCATTACGGATGGCTTCCCACTCTTCATCAGGGTGGGTCAGCAGACCTACAGTATGTGAAAGGCTCATGGACCTTCTCCTCTTATTGTTGTCGGGCAGCCTGCCGGGTTTGAGGCGGGCCTCAGTTCCGGCAGGTTGCAAGCGCGTCAATGTGTCGCACAGGGTCAGTTTTGGTTAGAGGGGCAGTAACGGTCAAGAACTCGTTTAAACCATGATCTTTTTAAAAAGTAATTAATAGAATAATTAAATCTATGCCTTCAGGAGCTTTGCTGACGAATAAAGGACTTTTTCCGCGGTGCCGGGTGCACGATGGCGGCCTTGACCACGTTGTCCTTGATTTGCAGGACCTCTGTGCGGTGGCCATGGATTACCAGGCAGACATTGGTTTCGGGAATGGACTCCAGGGTTTCTGTGATGAGGCCGTTAAGGGTCTTGGGGCCGTCGGTAGGCAGCTTCCAGTGGAGGTTCTTGTTGATGGTCCGTACTGCGGCGCTGCCATCAATGATAAAGGTACCGTCCTCCTGGGGGATAATGTCGGGACTGGTTTCGGAGTAGTCGGTAGTGAAGTCGCCGACGATCTCCTCGAGGATATCTTCCAGGGTGGCGATGCCCAGCACATCCCCGTATTCGTCCACCACAATGCCGAAGCGGCGCCTGGCTTTCTGGAAATTGATCAGCTGGGTATTGAGCGGCGTGCTTTCCGGAATAAAGTAGGGCTCCCGTGACAGCTGCATCAGCATGGCCTTGTTGACGTTCTCCTGCATTAGCAGGCGGGAGACATTGCGAAGGTGTAGCACCCCCTGGATGTTATTGATATCCCCCTTATAGATTGGCAGGCGGGTGTGCTGGCTGGTGCGTAACTGGCGCAGGATGTCGTCGATACCATCTTCCAGGTCGACGCCGACAATTTCGTTCCTGGGCACAATGATGTCGTTAACCGTGACCTTTTCCAGGTCCAGGATACTGACCAGCATATCCTTGTGCTTGGAGGGGATCAGCGCGCCGGATTCGTTCACCAGCGTACGCAACTCCTCACGGGAAAGGTGGTCCGAACTGGCGTCTTCCGCCGACACCCGTAGCAGGCGGAGAATGGCGGAGGTGAACAGATTGACCGCCCACACCACGGGGTAGAGGAGTTTCAGCAGCGGGCCGAGGACATGGCTGGCGGGGAAGGCAATTTTTTCCGGAAACAGCGCTGCCAGGGTCTTGGGTGTCACCTCGGCAAAAATCAGGATGACAATGGTCAGGGCCACGGTGGCCACGGCAATGCCGGCATCGCCCCAAAGCCGGATGGCAATGACGGTGGCAATCGACGAGGCAAAGATATTCACAAAGTTGTTGCCGATCAGGATGACGCCGATCAGCTGGTCGGTGCGCTGCAGCAGGCCCTGGGCGCGACGGGCACCCTTGTGGCCGGTCTTGGCCATGTGCTTCAGGCGGTACCGGTTGAGGGACATCATCCCGGTTTCTGAGCTGGAGAAAAACGCCGAAAGAACGATCAGTCCGGCGAGCAGGATGAACAGCGCCGTAAGCGATGCCTCGTTCAAGAGGGGGGTCCTTGTATTGCGTATGAAGGGGAAAAATAGGGTTCGGCAGCCCGGGTGTCAACCTGCCCGGTGGAACACCAGTTCCAGTACGAACTTGCTGCCGTAATACGCCAGGGCCAGCAGGGCGCAGCCCACCAGGGTCCACCGGCTGGCGGTTATGCCGCGCCAGCCCTGGGTCTGCCGGCCGATCAGCAGGGCCGAGAACACTGCCAGGGAAATCAGCGAGAACACCGTCTTGTGGGCCAGGTCCTGGGCAAACAGGTCGCTGACAAAGAGGGCGCCGGTGACGATGGCCAGTACCAGCAGGATTACGCCGGCCCAGACCAGTTCAAAGAGTATCGACTCCATGGTTTGCAGGGGCGGCAGGTTTCGTACCAGGGGGCTGTTGTAGTTGTGCTTGAGCTGACGGTTCTGGAAGTAGAGCAGTAATGCCTGCCCCGCAGACAGTGCAAACAGGCTGTAGGCGGTGACCGAGAGAGCGATGTGCGACAGGATGCCCCAGTCGTCCCGCTGGATAAAACGGGGTGGTGCGTGGGTCAGCAGCGCGAAGACCACGGTAAGGCACGCCAGGGGATAGACTCCCAGGAAGAGGCTGTCCAGGGGTTTGCGCAGGTTCATGAAGAGCAGTAACGCGATCATCAGCCAGGAGATCAGCAGCGAGCTCTGGAAGAAACCGAGATTCAGGGCGCCTTCCTGGAACAGGGTGCGCCATACCAGCAGGCCGTGGGCCACCAGGCCAAGGATGCCGATGATGGTGTGTACATGCTTGCTTACGCTGATCCGGCCCCTGAAGGTCAGTGCCTGCAGGGCGGTGCCAATGCTATAGAGGAACAGGGTGGTTACAGCGAGAATCAGCGTTCCCATGGCATTCCTGGTTGGTGGTTATGTGATAGGGTCCGGGCTTTCGGGTTTCGGCATACCGAAATGACCGGGCTGGTCGTTTCAGCGCGTTAGTCTGGTTATAATGTCGTGATTGTGCAACCGGAATCAACCGGTTTGCGTGCGGCGTCATGTCCCGGCACAGCGACGGAATTGACCGGTCATCCGTGACCGGTAAACAGGGCGCTGCCGTTTCAGCGATTCATTCTCAGGGCTACGGATACCACCATGTTTGAGAACCTGACAGACCGACTCTCCGGGAGTCTCAGGAAAATTTCCGGCCAGGCCAGGCTGACCGATGACAATATAAAGGAAACCCTGCGTGAAGTTCGCATGGCCCTGCTGGAGGCCGATGTGGCCCTGCCAGTGGTCAAGTCCTTTGTAGAAGGGGTTCGCCAGCGGGCCCTGGGCCAGGAGGTCCAGCGCAGCCTGACGCCAGGCCAGGTATTTGTGAAAGTGGTCCAGCAGGAGCTGGAGCAGGTCATGGGGTCCGGCGATGAAAAACTGAACCTCGCCGTACGCCCGCCCGCTGTCATCATGATGGCTGGCCTGCAGGGTGCCGGTAAGACTACCACTGTGGCCAAGCTGGCGCGTCTGCTGAAGGAGCGTGAGAAAAAGTCCGTAATGGTGGTCAGCGCCGACGTATACCGGCCGGCCGCTATCCGCCAGCTGGAAACCCTTGCTGGCGAAGTCGGTGTTGAGTTCTTCCCGAGTTCCGCGGACCAGGACCCGGTCGCCATAGCGGAAGGCGCCATTGATAGCGCCCGCAAGAAGCATGTGGACGTGGTCATCCTGGATACCGCCGGCCGGCTCCACGTTGATGAACAGATGATGGGGGAGATCGGTCGCCTCCACAAGGCCGTCGACCCGGCGGAAACCCTGTTTGTGGTCGATGCCATGACCGGCCAGGACGCGGCCAATACCGCCAAGGCCTTCAGTGATGCGCTGCCGCTGACCGGTGTGGTGCTCACCAAGACCGATGGTGATGCCCGTGGTGGTGCCGCGCTGTCTGTACGCCATATTACCGGCAAGCCCATCAAGTTCATGGGGGTGGGTGAGAAGTCGGATGCCCTGGAGCCTTTCCATCCGGACCGGGTGGCGTCGCGAATCCTTGGTATGGGGGACGTGCTTTCCCTGATCGAGGAGGCCGAGCGCAAGCTGGACAAGCAGAAGGCCGACAAACTCACTAAAAAGATCAAGAAGGGCAAGGGCTTTGATCTCGAGGACTTCCGCGACCAGCTCCAGCAAATGAAGAATATGGGCGGCATGGCCGGTCTGCTGGACAAGCTGCCCGGTATGGGGCAGATGGCTCAGATGGCGCAGAGTCAGGTGAACGACAAGACCTTCGGTCAGATGGAGGCCATCATCTGCTCCATGACGCCGAAAGAGCGCCGTTACCCCGATTCCATCAATAACTCCCGCAAGCGTCGTATTGCGGCTGGTTCTGGTACCCAGATCCAGGATATCAACCGTTTGCTTAAGCAGCACAAGCAGATGCAGAAAATGATGAAGAAGTTCGGCAAGAAGGGCGGCATGCAGAATATGATGCGCGGAATGAAGGGCATGATGCCGCCCGGTGGTGGAGGTATGCCGCCATTTGGGCGTATGTAGAAATCGGGACGTGTTGCCTGTTTTCTTTACCGGGGAATTAGCATAGAATAGCGCCCCTTTCGAGTATGGGTCGACGTGTGGGTGCCAGCGCGCCTCGCATGAATCGTACAAAGTTCGTACAACTGAACAGGATATTGGTCGAAATGGTAACAATCCGTTTGACTCGTGGTGGCGCCAAGAAGCGTCCTTTCTACCACTTGGCAGTAACTGACAGCCGCAACGCCCGTGATGGTCGTTTCATCGAGCACGTAGGCTTCTTCAACCCGATCGCCCGTGGCCAGGAAGAGCGCCTGCGTGTTGACCAGGAGCGCGTGCAGTACTGGATCAGCCAGGGTGCGCAGCCTTCCGAGCGTGTTGCACAGCTGCTGAAGGCCGCTGCCAAGTAAGCGTTTTACCGGGGACCTGGCATGACACAGCATCCACAGGAAACTGTGATCGGCCGGATTACCTCGGTTTTCGGGGTCAAGGGGTGGCTTAAGGTCTATTCCTATACGGACCCCGTTGACGGGATTCTGAACTACCGGCACTGGATGCTGCTCCACGAAGGTAAGCGCATCCCGGCAGAGCTTGAAGCCGGGCGGCGTCATGGCCCGGGCATTGTTGTCAAGCTCAAGGGTATTGACGATCGTAACCTGGCGCAGACCTACGGCGGTGCTGAGATACGGATTCCGCTATCGGAGCTGCCGCCGCTGCCGGAGGGTGAGTACTACTGGCATCAGCTGGAAGGGCTCGGCGTGGTTACGACAGAGGGTGAGCGCCTTGGCAGGGTGCACCACCTTATGGAAACCGGTTCCAATGACGTGCTGGTTGTGAGGGCAGACGATGCCTCCATTGACCAGCGTGAGCGGCTGATTCCCTACCTTCCGGGCCAGGTGGTTACGGAAGTGGAACTGGCGGCTGACAGGCTCGTCGTTGACTGGGATCCGGAGTTCTGAGGGTGTGGATTGGCGCAGTCAGTCTGTTCCCCGAGATGTTTGGTGCGGTTACCGACTACGGGATTACCGGCAGGGCAGTTCGTGAAGGTCTGCTGACCTTTGAGCGCTGGAACCCGCGGGAATTTACCCATGATCGGCATCGCACGGTAGACGACCGGCCATACGGCGGTGGCCCCGGCATGCTGATGAAAATCCAGCCCCTGCGGGACGCTATCCACGCTGCCCGCGAGGAAGCGCCGGGCAAGGCCTGTGTGGTGTATCTTTCACCCCAGGGTGAAAGGCTGGATCAGCAGGTGGTGGAGTCGCTGGCTTCACAGGATAGTCTGATCCTCGTGGCGGGTCGCTACGAGGGTGTTGACGAACGCCTGATCTCGACGGAAGTCGATCGGGAAGTGTCACTGGGAGACTTTGTTCTGTCCGGTGGCGAACTGGCGGCCATGGCCGTCATTGATGCGGTTACACGCCTCATCCCCGGAGCGCTGGGTCATGCGCAGTCAGCGGAGCAGGACTCCTTTGCTGACGGTCTGCTGGATTGTCCGCACTACACCCGGCCCGAAGTCTACGAAGGCCAGGCGGTGCCGGATGTATTGTTAGGCGGTCACCACGAACAGATCCGGCGCTGGCGGCTCAAAGAGTCGCTGAGGCGAACCCGGGAGCGACGCCCCGACCTGCTGGAGCAGCGGGTGCTGACGGACGAAGAGCGTGAGCTGCTGGACGAGATTTTAAACGAACCGGGTGCCTCTGATTGAATCAGGGCATTAAGAGATTGGGTATCAGGAGCACATAACGATGAGTGGCAAGAACGACATCATCAGTCAGATTGAAGCGGAGCAGATGACCAAGGAAATCCCCGAGTTTGCACCGGGCGATACCGTGGTTGTACAGGTTCGCGTAACTGAAGGTAACCGTGAGCGTCTGCAGGCGTTCGAAGGCGTGGTTATCGGCAAGCGCAACCGTGGTATGAACTCGTCATTCACCGTACGGAAGGTTTCCTATGGTGTGGGCGTTGAGCGTACCTTCCAGACCTTCTCCAAGCTGATTGACAGCATTTCTGTGAAGCGTCGTGGCGACGTTCGCCAGGCCAAGCTGTACTACCTCCGCGAACTGTCCGGCAAGGCCGCACGGATCAAGGAAAAGCTGGGCTGATCCAGGTCTGGCGCATACGGCCGCAGGCGGGCAATGTCCGCTTTGCAGGCAACGAAAAAGGGCGGCTTCGGCTGCCCTTTTTCGCGTCTGGAAACCGGACAAGTGCATGGCGGAGACCGCAAAGTGGTTGAGCGTAAAGACAGAAAGCCCCTGAGAGCTGAAGACGAGCACCTGATCCAGCGGTTCCTGGATGCACTCTGGCTGGAGGATGGGTTGGGGGAAAAAACCCGTTCGGCCTATGGCAGTGATCTGCGGCTGCTGTCGGCCTGGCTGGCGGACAGGCCAGGGTCGCCGTCGCTTTTGGGAGCCGGCCGTCAGCACCTGCTGGACTGGATATCCTCCGCCTTTGTCCAGGGTCGCAAGAATGCCACGGCCGCCCGGCGCCTGTCCGGGCTGCGCCGGTTCTACCGGTATCTTCTGCGGGAACACCTGGTTACCGAGGATCCGACGCTTCGCATTGAAAGCCCTCACCTTGCCCGCCGTTTGCCGGATACCCTGTCTGAGGCCGACGTGGAGGGGCTGTTGAATGAGCCGCTGGGGCAGCAGGTGCGGGATGAGCGTCTGGAATTGCGTGACCGGGCCATGCTGGAGATTTTGTACGGTTGCGGGCTGCGGGTCAGCGAGTTGGTGACGTTACGGGTGGACCAGGTCAACCTCCGGCAGGGGGTGATCCGGGTGACCGGTAAGGGAGACAAGGAGCGTCTGGTACCCATGGGAGAGGAGGCTGTCGACTGGCTGCTTCGCTATATGAACCAGGCCCGGGGGGAGCTGCTGCGGGGCAAGGTCTCCGATGACCTGTTTCCCGGTAACCGTGGTACGGCCATGAGCCGACAGGCGTTCTGGTATCGGATCCGGCACTACGCCGACCGGGCCGGTATCCGCAAGAAACTGTCGCCTCATACCCTCCGCCACGCCTTTGCAACCCATCTTTTAAACCATGGCGCCGACCTGAGGGTGGTGCAGATGCTGCTGGGCCATGCGGACCTGTCAACAACCCAGATATACACCCATGTAGCACAACAGCGCCTCCAGGACCTGCATCATACCCATCATCCGCGAGGCTGAACTTTTTCACTGTCGTTCAGTCACAACCGGACAGCGAACAATTGCTCCGTGGGCAGGGCTTTGGTCTACTGAGTGCCGAATCAAAAATCCACCCCCTTTCGAAAAAGCAGGGTTATCCATGAATCAATTGCTAGTCCGTTCCCTACGTGGTGTAGCAGCCATCCTGGCGCTGAGCGCATTCCTGGTGGCTCCCCAGGCGGTAGCGGAAACCCCTGAAGACATCATTGCCAAGCGGCTCAGTGACGCCGTGCCAGGCCTCCAGGTCAATGAAGTCAAGGTGTCAGCGGTCCCCGGCCTTTACGAGGTGCGTACCAATAACCGTGACATGATCTACGCCACCGAAGATGGCGAGTACATCCTTGCCGGCGAAATGCTTCAGCTCACTGACAAGGGTATCGTCAACGTAACCGAGCAAGCCCGGGCAGGTGAGCGAGCTGAAACCATGGCTTCCTTCGGTGAGAAGGGGTTGATTACCTATCCGGCGAATGGCGAGCAAAGGGCCGAAGTCGATGTGTTTACGGACATCGATTGTCCCTATTGCCGCAAGTTGCATGACGAGATGGCGCGTCTGAATGACCTTGGTATTACCGTGAATTACTACGCCTTTCCCCGTTCGGGTCCTGGCACGCCGTCATTCGCCAAGTACGAGTCGGTCTGGTGCGCCGAGGACCAGGTGGCGGCCATGAACAGGGCCAAGGCTGGAGAGAGCGTTCCCGAGGCCAGTTGTGACAATCCGGTAGCGGACCAGTACCAGCTTGGTCAGCAGGTGGGTGTAACCGGCACGCCGGCCATCCTGCTGGAGGACGGCAACATGATTCGTGGCTACGTACCCGCAGACAAGCTGGCAGAAGGCCTTGGCCTGAACTGAACCGATGCCTGATATTGGCCGGGCGGTGGTGTTCTGAGCCCGGCTAATCGGTATACTAGTGCCGCAAATACTATCCATCGGGCATTGAGGTGAAGCTTGAAAGAAGTCAGGGTCGGAATCTGCGGCTTGGGGACCGTCGGTGGCGGGACGTTCAATGTGCTGACCAGGAACGCTGGCCTGATTGCTGGCCGTGCTGGTTGTGCCATCCGTACGGTACGGGTAGCGACTCGCACCTGGCGGGACGATATTGATCTTGGCGATATTCCCTTCAGTACCGATATCATGGATGTGGTCAACGATCCGGACGTCGATGTTGTGGTCGAGCTGATTGGCGGCTATGAAACCGCCCGCGAGCTGGTACTGGCAGCCATCGCCAACGGTAAGCATGTGGTAACCGCCAACAAGGCGCTGATCGCGGTCCATGGCAACGAGATCTTCGAAGCCGCCGCACAGGCCGGGGTTGCCGTTGCCTATGAAGCCGGTGTCGCCGGCGGTATTCCCGTTATCAAGGCAATTCGTGAGGGCATGGCGGCCAACCGAATCGACTGGCTGGCAGGCATCATCAATGGTACCGGCAACTACATTCTCACCGAGATGCGCAAGGGGCGCCCCTTTAACGAGGTGCTCCAGGAAGCCCAGGACCTGGGTTATGCAGAAGCCGACCCGACCTTCGATGTGGAAGGCGTCGATGCGGCCCACAAGCTCACCATCATGGCATCCGCCAGCTTTGGCGTACCATTGCAGTTTGAACGGGCCTACACTGAAGGCATCTCCCGCCTTACGCCCTACGATATAGCCCACGCAGAGTTGCTGGGGTATCGGGTCAAGCACCTGGGTATTGCCCGTCGCCGTGAAGGCGGCATCGAGCTGCGGGTCCACCCGACACTGGTTCCCCGGAGTCACCTGATTGCCCAGGTAGACGGGGTTCTGAACGCCGTGTTGATGGACGGTGACGCGGTTGGGCAGACCATGTACTACGGGCCGGGTGCGGGTGATGAGGCCACCGCCTCTGCTGTTATCGCGGATATCGTCGATGTTGCCAGAACCGTCCAGTCTGGCGCCCAGGGTCGCGTGCCCTACCTCGGTTTCGCACCGGAGGCCATCGAGGACCTCGAAGTGCTGCCCATGGAGTTCACCCAGTCTGCCTACTACCTGCGCATCCAGGCCCTGGACCGTCCGGGTGTGCTGGCCAAGGTGGCGTCCATCCTCAGTGAGCATGGCATCAATATCGAGTCCATCATGCAGAAGGAATCCGAGGTCCATGATGGCCGGATTCCGGTGATCATCCTTACCCACACGGTACAGGAGCGCCAGGTCAACCAGGCCATCGAGGAACTGGAAGCCCTGGACGAGGTGGATGACCAGGTTGTCCGCATCCGCGCAGAAAACTTCAACTGACAGGTAAGCACGTGAGATACATCAGTACACGGGGTGAAGCACCCGCGCTGGGCTTCGAGGATGTCCTGCTGACCGGCCTCGCCACTGACGGCGGGCTTTACGTACCCGAGTCCCTTCCTCATTTCAGCCTTGAGGAGATCCGCAGCTGGCGCGGCCTGCCGTACAGCGAACTGGCCTTCAAGATCATGTACCCGTTCGTGGACGATGCCATTCCGGAAGACGATTTCCGGAAAATGCTGGACGAAACCTACGACGTGTTCGCCCACAACGCGGTCGCGCCACTGGTGCAGCTGGATGCCAATGAATGGGTGCTGGAGCTGTTCCGGGGGCCGACACTGGCGTTCAAGGACTTCGCCCTTCAGCTGTTGGGGCGTTTGCTGGACTACGTGCTGGAAAAGCGAAACGAACACGCCGTGATTATGGGCGCCACGTCCGGTGACACCGGTTCAGCGGCCATCGAGGGTTGTCGTCGCTGCGAGCATGTGGACATCTTCATTCTCCACCCGCACCAGCGGGTCTCGGAAGTGCAGCGCCGTCAGATGACGACGGTCCCCGGCGACAACATCCATAACCTGGCCATCGAGGGCAACTTCGACGACTGCCAGCGCATGGTGAAAGCCAGCTTCGGCGACCAGTCCTTTCTGGGCGGCAAGGCGCGGCTGGCGGCGGTGAACTCCATCAACTGGGCGCGGATCATGGCCCAGATCGTTTACTACTTCCAGGCGTCCCTGTCCCTGGGCGGCCCGGATCGCTCAATGGCGTTCTCGGTACCTACCGGTAACTTCGGTGATATCTTCGCGGGCTACCTGGCGAAGAAGATGGGGCTACCCATCTCCCAGCTGGTGATTGCTACCAACCGCAATGACATCCTGCACCGGTTCATGAGCGGCAACCGCTATGAACAGCACCAGCTTGAACACACCTTGTCCCCGAGCATGGATATCATGGTATCCAGCAACTTCGAGCGCCTGCTGTTTGACCTGCACGGTCGCGACGGCGCGGCCGTGAAACTGCTGCTCGAGAATGCTGCCAAGGGCCCGGTCAGTATCGAGGATTACCGCTGGCGCCATGCCCGCAAGCTGTTCGACAGTGATGCGGTTGACGACAAGGCGACCTGTGAGACGATTCGCCAGGTCTACGACGAGAACGAGTACCTGCTCGATCCCCACACCGCGATCGGCGTTAAAGCTGCCCGCAGCTGCCGCCGTGACCCGGCCGTGCCCATGATCACCCTGGGTACCGCGCACCCGGCCAAGTTCCCGGATGCGATTGCCGAGGCGGGTCTGACAGTCAAGCCGCAGCTGCCGGCCCATATGGCGGATCTGTTCGATCGGGAAGAGCGTTACACCGTGCTGGGTAACAACCTGACCGACGTTCAGGACTTCATGGCCAAGCACTGGAAGCATGCCTGACCTGAGTAATTGGGGCGCCCTATCAGGGCGCCCGGAGTTTCTATGACCCCCAGAAAAATCCTGCGACGCCCAGGTCCGTCAACCGTGACAGACTGGGGGCGGGACTTGCCTCCCTTGCTCCGCCGTCTCTATGCCGTTCGGGGTGTGACCTCCGACGATGAACTGGCCTATACCCTGAAGCACCTCGCTTCGCCCATGGACCTCAGAGGTATCGACCGTGCCGTCGCATTGCTCGCCGAGGCCATCGAGCACCAGCAATCGGTACTGATTCTCGGTGACTTTGACGCCGATGGCGCTACCAGTACCGCGGTTGCCATGCTGGGGCTGTCCATGCTCGGTCTGGGTAACGTGGATTTCCGCGTACCCAGCCGCTTCGCCGATGGCTATGGCCTGACCCCCGGTATCATCGAGCGACTGCTCGAGGAGGGTGCGGCTCCCGACCTTCTCGTCACCGTCGATAACGGCATTTCCGCCCACGAGGGTGTTGCTGCGGCCCGGGCCGCAGGCATGAAGGTGGTGGTCACGGATCACCACCTGGCCGGTGAGGGCCTTCCGGACGCCGATGCCATCGTTAACCCCAATCAGCCAGGGTGTCCGTTTCTGAGTAAGAACGCTGCCGGTGTCGGCGTCATGTTCTATGTGCTCACGGCACTGAGAAAGTACCTGAGGGAGGCCGGCCGGTTGCCAAGTCCGGAGCCGAACCTCGGGAGCCTGCTGGACCTGGTGGCCCTGGGTACCGTCGCAGACGTGGTACCCCTGGATCACAATAACCGGATCTTCGTGGAGCAGGGTTTGCGGCGAATCCGCCAGGGCCTGGCGCGGCCGGGTATCCTTGCCTTGCTGGAGGTGGCCGGCCGTGACCATACTGCGATCAGCTCTACCGACCTTGGCTTTGTGGTGGGTCCCCGCCTGAATGCGGCTGGCCGGCTGGACGATATGAGCGTCGGGATCGCGTGCCTGCTGGCAGACAATCCCGAGGAAGCAAGGCGCCTGGCCAGCGAGCTGGACAGCTTTAACCGGGAGCGCCGGACCATCGAACGGGAAATGAAGGCCCAGGCCCAGGAGCTGCTGGCCTCGATGTCCCTGGACCTGGAAGGGCTGCCCTGGGGGCTGGCGCTGTTCGATCCGGACTGGCACCAGGGGGTAATCGGTATCCTTGCTGCGCGGATCCGCGAGCAGACTCACCGGCCTACGATTGCCTTCGCACCGGATGATGACGGGGTGCATATCAAGGGCTCGGCCCGGTCGATTCCCGGTCTCCATATTCGCGATGCCCTGGCGGTGGTGGATACCCGACACCCGGGGTTACTGAAGAAGTTTGGCGGGCATGCCATGGCTGCGGGAATGACTATCGAGCGGGAGGCGCTGGAGCACTTCAGCCAGGCCTTTGACCAGGCGGTGCGCGATACGCTGACAGCGGAGGACCTGGAGGCCGCGATTGTAACGGATGGGCCGCTGAGCCCGTCGGAAATGAATCTTGAAACTGCGAACCTGCTGAAAAAAGCCGGTCCCTGGGGCCAGCATTTTCCAGAACCCCTGTTCGATGGCGAGTTCCGGGTCATCAGCCAGCGGATTGTGGGGGAAAACCATCTGAAGCTGGTACTGCAACCGGTGGACGGGAAGGTGGCAGTCGACGGCATTGCGTTCAACACCGGCCCGGAAGTACCGGACTTTACCCGTTGTGGCGCCCGGGTGGTGTACAAGCCGGACGCCAACACCTTTCGCGGGCGCACCAGCCTGCAGCTTCTGATCGACTACCTGGAACCCAGCCGCTAACCAGCCGGGTTCCGTTTCGATCGTCAACGGTTCTTGGGAATCACCCGCTCTCTCACGAAAACGACCAGGATGGCCACCAGGGTCAGCACCGGCCAGGAGCCGGTCAGCATGAAGGGGGTGTGGCCACTGACGGTGCGCAGCTCGCCGTTGAGTACTTCCCGTTCGAACTGGGGAATATCGCCACGGACCTGACCTTTGTTGTCAATCACCGCCGTTACACCATTGTTGGTGCCCCGCAGCATATAGCGCCCGGTCTCCAGGGCGCGCATCCTGGCCATCTGCAGGTGCTGGTGGGGGCCGATAGAGTCCCCGAACCAGCCATCATTACTGATGGTTACCAGCAGGTTGCCCCGGCGTGCGTTCATGGCCACGAAGTCCGGGTAGGCCACTTCATAACAGATGGCGGGCATCAGCCTGGCATCGCCGGCTACCAGCGGTTGCTGGTATTTCGGACCGGGGCTGAAGCTGGACATGGGCAGGTCAAAGAACCCGATAATACCCCGCAGCCACTGTTCCAGTGGCACGTACTCGCCAAAAGGCACCAGCTTCTGCTTGTGGTAGACACCGTTCCCGTCATTACCGATGGCCATAATGGAGTTATGGTAGGTGTAGTCCTCCCGGTCGGTGCTGTAGGTGTACCAGGGGATGCCGCTGATCAGGACGCTCTGCTCGCCAAGCTTTGAATGGATATGCTCGATGATCGGCCCGGCCTGGTCCTGGGTGATGGGGATGGCGGTTTCCGGCCACAGGATAATGTCCCGGTCCCAGTCCTCTTCGGTCAAGCCCAGGTACACCATTAGCTGGTCCCGGAGAAAATCCGGATCCCACTTGATCTGCTGGGGGATGTTGCCCTGCATGGTCGCAAAGGTCAGAGGCTTGTTGCTGACCTCGGTCCAGGGGAAGCGGTTCAGGGCCGGGCCGGCCAGCCAGAGCGCCAGTGTGCACACAGCCAGGATGGCGGCAGGGGCGTTTCTGCGACTGCGGATGAGGCTGCAGAGTCCGTAGAGTGCAGCACCGGTGCCGGTGATGATCAGGGTGATGCCATGAACGCCGGCCAGTGGTGCCCAGCCTGCCAGGGGGCCGTCCACGTGGGCGGTGCCCAGATAGAGCCAGGGAAAGCCGGTGAGTAACCAGCCGCGAATCCAGTCCGCCAGCACCCACACCGCCGGAAACAGGATCAGCCGGCGAACCTGGCTCTCCTTCGCCAGTTTGCCCCAGCCCCAGAAGGCAATGCCGTGCACCAGCGCCAGGCCGGCCACGAAGAGCGTCATCAGCAGTACCGCCACGGGAATGGAGGTGTTGCCGTGCTCGCTGATGCTGATGTAGATCCAGGTGACACCGGATGCGAACAGGCCAAGTCCGGTCAGCCAGCCCGACAGGAACAGCTGCCGGCCAGGCTGGAACAGGGTAACGGCAAGAATCAGGGCAACCGATACCGGCCCCAGCCACCACCATTCCCAGGGTGACAGGGTCAGCGTCTGCAAGCCACCGGCAACCAGTAAGACCAGTGCCCCGGCCCAGCGGGGTGCGTGGGCCAGCGGGTTACTCAACATCGTCGCGGGTCACCTGCAGTAACCGGATGACCCGGTTGTCGGCGTTGGCAATGGTGAAGGTAAAGCCGTAGAAGCTGATGGTTTCGCCCCGGCGGGGCAGGTGGCCGAACTCCTTGAGCACAATGCCGCCGATGGTGTCGAACTCCTGTTCGTCCATGTCGGTGCCGAAGAATTCATTGAAGTCTTCGACGGAGGTCACGGCCTTCACGGCCCAGGAGCCGTCGCCGTGGGGCTTGATGTTGGTTTCCTCATCGAAGTCGTGCTCGTCCTCAATCTCGCCAACAATCTGTTCCAGCACGTCCTCGATGGTGATCAGGCCGGCTGTGCCGCCATACTCGTCCACCACGATGGCCATGTGGTTGCGGGTCTCCTTGAACTCCTTGAGCAGCTGGTTGAGGCGCTTGCTTTCGGGTACGAAGGTGGGCGGTCGCAGGATTTCGCGAATCCGGTTCCAGTGCAGGTCGTTGTTCAGGGCGAGGGGCAGCAGGTCCTTGGCCAGCAGCACACCGATCACGTCGTCCTGGCTGTCGCCGATGACGGGGAAGCGGCTGTGGGCAGAATCGATGATTTCCTTGAGGAAGGCCTTGGGTTCCTGGGAGGCCTTCACGGTGACCATCTGGGAGCGGGGAATCATGATTTCGTCGACGCGCATGTCAATTACCTGCATGGCGCCTTCGATGATGCTCATGGCATCGGTGTCGATAATATTGTGTTCTTCGGCATCACGAAGAATCTCCAGCACGTCCTCGACGGACTCAGGCTCGCTGGAGAAAGCCTGGGATATTCGCTCCAGCCAGGACTTTCGGTCCTGGCCGCGACTCGACTGATCGTCGCTCATGAGTGTGGTTCCGATTCCTCTGTCTCGTAGGGGTTGTTATAGCCAAGGTCGGCCAGCAACCGGATTTCCAGGGCTTCCATAACCCCGGCATCAGCATCGTCAATATGGTCATAGCCCTGGAGATGCAACATGCCGTGGATGATCATATGGGCCCAGTGTGCTTCGGGTGTCTTGCCCTGTTCGGCGGCTTCCCGTGCCACCACCGGTGCGCAGATCACCAGGTCACCGGCCAGAGGCACTGTTATACCGGCTGGCGCCTCAAATGGGAAGGACAGCACGTTGGTGGGCTTGTCCTTGCCCCGGTACTGATGATTCAGTTCCCGGCTCTCGTCCTCGTCCACCAGGCGCAGGGTGACTTCGGAGTCATGGTCCTGCTGCCAGCCGGCCCGTGCCCAGCGAATGAGGTCGTTATCGCCAGGCAGGGTGTCGTCTTCGATAATCCGCTGGATATCAACGGTCAGCTGGCTCATACCGCGTCGCCATCACCGAAGTCGTCGTAGGCTTCCACGATGCGCTGTACCAGCGGGTGGCGGACCACGTCGGCGGACTCGAAACGGGTAAAGCCGATGCCGGATACCTTGCTGAGTACGCTGGCAGCATGGATGAGCCCGGAGTTCTGGCCTCGTGGCAGGTCCACCTGGGTGGTGTCACCGGTGATGACAGCGGTGGACCCAAAGCCGATACGGGTCAGGAACATTTTCATCTGCTCGCGGGTGGTGTTCTGGCTCTCGTCAAGGATGATGAACGAGTTGTTCAGTGTGCGTCCGCGCATGAAGGCCAGTGGTGCGATCTCGATCACGCTTTTCTCGATCAGGCGGGTCACCTGTTCAAAGCCCAGCATTTCGTAGAGGGCGTCGTACAGCGGGCGCAGGTAGGGGTCTACCTTCTGGGCCAGGTCGCCGGGCAGGAAGCCCAGTTTCTCGCCTGCCTCTACCGCAGGGCGTACCAGCAGGATGCGTTTGACCTGCTCGTCTTTCAGGGCTTCCACGGCGCAGGCCACGGCCAGCCAGGTCTTGCCGGTACCGGCGGGGCCAATGCCGAAGTTGACGTCGTGGTTGCGGATGTTATGAACGTACTTCTGCTGGTTCTTGCCTCTGGGCCGGGCCTGGAGCTTGGGTGTCTTGATGACGATCTGGTTGCCGTCCCATTCGGAGGCTTCGGGCATGCGCTCGAAGCCGGATTCCCGGATGAACAGGTGGACGGTTTCCGGGCTGATGTCGTCGGTGGCTTCGGTTTCCCGGTAGAGGTGGCGGATGACTTCGGTGGCGGCGGTGGCGTTTTCCGGGGCGCCTTCGATGCGGAAGTGGTGTCCCCGGCGGCCGATGCGTACGTTCATGCGCCGTTCGATGTGTTTGAGGTGTTCGTCAAACTGGCCGCACAGGACGGTTAGCCGGCGCTGGTCGGCCGGGCTCAAATCAAATTGTCTTGCTTCGGTGGTTGTAGTCAATCTTTCCTCTGTTTCGGTTTGGGGGTTGGGCCGCGGGGCGGGGAGGCTTTTCTTTCGGAAAAAGAACTCGCTTCGCTCAGACACCTTTTTCCTGCAGAAAAGCCTCCCCACCCCACGGCCTTTCCAGCGGTAGTGCGAATCTCACTTATAACTCCGCAGCACGACCGGTCGGACGTTTGGCCTTATTGCCCCTCAGTATAGCTCCGCGTTGACCGGGATACCGCGAAGGGAATTCGGTAACGCTTCCTTGATTTCCACATCAATAAAGTTGCCCACCACCTCGGGATTGTCGTGGCGGAAATTGACGATGCGGTTGTTCTCGGTACGGCCGGCGTATTCGCCCGGGTCTTTCTTGGACAGGCCGGTGACGAGGATGCGCTGGGTGGTACCCACCATCTTTCGGCTGATGTCCATGGCCTGCTGGTTAATGCGCTGCTGGAGGATGGCCAGGCGCTGTTTCTTGACGTCCATCGGGGTGTCGTCCGGCAGGTCGGCCGCGGGGGTGCCGGGGCGGGCGCTGTAGACGAAACTGAAGGAGACGTCGAAGCCGATGTCGTTGATCAGCTTCATGGTGTCCTCGAAGTCTTTCTCGGTCTCCCCGGGGAAGCCGATGATGAAGTCGGATGAGAAGCTGATATCCGGACGGATCTTGCGTAGGCGGCGCAGCTTGGATTTGTACTCCAGGGCCGTGTGGCCGCGCTTCATGGCCGCCAGGATGCGGTCGGAGCCGCTCTGTACCGGCAGGTGCAGGTGGCTGACCAGTTCCGGCACGCGTTCGTAGACGTCGATCAGCGCATCGGAGAACTCCACCGGGTGTGAGGTGGTGTAGCGGATGCGGTCGATGCCGTCGATGGTGGCGATAACCTCGATCAGTTCCGCCAGGTCCATGGTGTCGCCGTCGTGGGTTTCGCCCCGGTAGGCGTTGACGTTCTGGCCCAGCAGGTTCACTTCCCGCACGCCCTGGCTGGCCAGGTGGGCGACTTCCACGATGACGTCGTCCACCGGTCGGCTGACTTCCTCGCCACGGGTGTAGGGCACCACACAGAAGGTGCAGTACTTGCTGCAGCCTTCCATGATCGACACGAAGGCAGAGGGGCCGTCGGCGCCGGGCTCGGGCAGGTTGTCGAACTTCTCGATTTCCGGGAAGCTGACATCCACCACGCCCACGCCGTCACCCTTGGTGCGGATTTCGGTGATCATGTCTGGCAGGCGGTGCAGGGTCTGGGGGCCGAACACCATGTCCACGTAGGGTGCCCGGTCAATGATCGCCTGGCCTTCCTGGCTGGCGACGCAGCCGCCGACGCCGATGATCAGTTCCGGCTTGTGTTTTTTGAGACCCTTCCAGCGGCCGAGTTGGTGAAAGACCTTTTCCTGGGCCTTTTCCCGGATGGAACAGGTGTTCAGCAGCAGGATGTCGGCGTCTTCCGGGGTGTCGGTCATTTCCACTGCTTCGCCGGTTTTGAGCAGGTCTGCCATGCGGGCAGAGTCGTACTCGTTCATCTGGCAGCCGTGGGTCTTGATGAAAAGCTTCTTGGCCATGGGTCTCAACTAACCTGGTGAATTCGGCGCCTGCGGGACGCTGGCAGAACTGGACCGCGTATTATAACGGCCTGGCCACTTATCAACCACCATAGTCTCGGTTAGTTGCCATGCGGTTATGGTAAACTTCGGCGTTTTCCGATTGTTGTCGAAGAATTGACCATGACTCCCGAACGCCTCGCCCGTATCAAGCAGATCCTGGCTACCCGCCAACCCGATATAAGTGTACTGACCGACCAGGTCCACAAGCCCCGTAACCTGTCCGCCATTATCCGTTCCTGCGACGCCTTCGGGCTGGCCAATATGCATGTGGTGTGGCCAAAGGAGGGCTTCAGGGCGTTCCGCAAGACCGCTGGTGGAAGTTACAACTGGGTGCGTACCCATACCCATCCGACCATGGACGAGGCGGTTGCCTCACTGAAGGCCAGCGGGCACAAGCTCTACGCAGCGCAGCTGTCCGACCGGGCGGTGGACTATCGGGAGGTGGACTATACCGTACCCTGCACCGTCATCATGGGTAATGAGGTGGATGGTGTCAGCGCAGGGGCGTCAGACCAGGCTGACGAACATATCATCATACCCATGATGGGCATGGTGGAGTCCCTGAACGTATCCTCCGCCTGCGCGATTATCCTGGCCGAGGCCCAGCGGCAGCGGAAGCTGGCGGGTATGTTCGACCAGCGACGGCTGCCGGATGAGGACTACATGCGCCTGCTGTTTCAGTGGTGCCAGCCCACGGTCAAACGCTACTGCGACGACCGTAACCTGGCGTACCCGCCCATTGACCCGGAAACCGGGGAGCTGATTGACGGGGTGGGGTGGATGAACGAGGTGCGCAAGCAGCGGCATCCCGAGCTTATCGAAGGTTAGCCATAGAATTCGCTGAAAAAGCCGGAAGAATCTGCCACGGAATCCACGGAACCACACGGAAAATAAAAGCAGCCATTTTATTTGATCTTTTCTTCCGTGTTTTCCGTGGATTCCGTGGCTAAACCGGTCTTTTCAGACTTCCCGATCCTGGAGATAGCGCTGCAATTGCTCCCGCAATGCCTTGGGCAGGCGGGTGATGGTGAGGGCGTCCTTGTCACGGTCGTAGTACACCGCCTGGTTGACCAGGTCCGACGAGAACGACAGGCTCATGCCGCCGCCGGAGCCGGCGATGCGGACCAGTTTCTTGACCTTGCGGTGATCCGGGTGGAGTACACCGCTTTCGGGAACCTCGGCATTCTGTGAGGCAAATTCCCGGAAGCGCTCGGGCTGGCTTTCGTCCAGGTAGCCTGAAAGCGCGCCGATTTCTACCGGCTCGCCCAGGGCGTGCTGTTCCTTGCAGAATTCGTAGGCCTTTGCCCGCACCTCGCCGGCTTTCTCTGGTTCCGCAGACTTGGCGAAGGCTTCCACCGCGTCCAGGAAGGTAACGGTTTCCTTTTCCACATCCACCTGGTTGGTGAACCCACACAGGCGGATAAACAGGTCGCCGCCTTCGCCCGTGCCACGGCCATGGACCAGGGTCAGGTGATTGTCACTGCCGTTGTCGCCCAGCCAGTCGTCCAGTTCAATCCGCAGTGCCAGGTTAAGCCGCGACAGGCTGAGTACGTCGGTGGCATCCAGGGCCTGGTTGCTGTCAAAGCGCATGGCGCTGTCGCTCTCCAGTACCAACAGGTAGGCCACTTCGCCATCGGCCAGGGCCTCGTGGACCAGCATGAGGTGACCGGAGAACTCCTCCTGGGCGCTATCGAGCAATTCCTTGAACTGGCCGAACAGCCGGTCGGTGAGGGAGGCGAACGTCTGCTTTTCTTCCATGTAGTCCTTGAGCCAGGCACTGAACGGACTTTCGCCGATATCCTCGGAGAAGCGCCCGTATTTCTTGCCCGGCTTGCTGTTGAACAGCCGTTTCATCTGCTTGTGCAGTATCTCGTAGTCGCCACCGGGCTCCTGCAAGGGTTCGCCGGTTTGCAGCCTGGCAGGCTGTCCGGGCTGGTACTGGCTGGCAAAGGCGGTTCTCAGGTGCTTGATGGCCATGGTGCGGAGGTTCCTGCTGATGATTCCGGGAAGTGAGGGCGGATTTTGCCACGGATGGCCGGTCTATTCGATGCCGTGGCGGGCCAGGGCCCAGTGAACGTGTTCGCGGACCAGTTCCGAGGGGTGGTCGGCCCTTGATTTCAGGGCCTCAACCACCGGGATGGTGGACGGTGCATTACCCAGGCCCACTGCGAGGTTACGCAGCCAGCCTTCATAGCCGGTGCGTCGAATGGCGGAACCCTCGGTGCGCTTGAGGAACTCGTCTTCGGTCCAGCGGAACAGTTCAGCCAGGGTGCTGTTATCCAGGTTGTGCCTGGGGCTGAAATCCTCTTCCTGTGTCGGCTTGCTGAAGCGGTTCCAGGGGCAGGCCAGTTGGCAGTCGTCGCAGCCAAATACCCGGTTGCCCATCAAAGGACGCAAGTCTTCGGGTATGGAGCCTTTCAGCTCGATGGTCAGATAGCTGATGCATCGGCGGGCATCGAGCACGTAGGGTCCGGCAAAGGCGTTGGTAGGGCAGGTGTCCAGACAGGCGGTGCAGCTTCCGCAATGATCTTTCTCGAAAGCTGGTGTGACCGGCAACGGGGCAGAGGTAAAAATTTCGCCCAGGAAAAAATACGAGCCGGCTTTGGGGTTCAGCACCAGGGTGTTCTTGCCGATCCAGCCCAGGCCGGCCCGCTGGGCCAGGGCCTTTTCCATCACCGGGGCGCTGTCAGTAAAGGCCCGGTAGTCAAACCCGTGCAATTCCGAGTCAATGCGCTTGGCCAGGTGGGTCAGGCGCTTGCGGATCAGCTTGTGGTAATCCCGGCCCAGGGCGTAGCGGGTAACGTAGGCCTTCTCCGGGTCTTGCAGGACCTGCTGCGGGTTGTCCGGCGCGTTGCGGTAGTCCATGCGAACGGAGATGATTCTTTCCGTGCCGGGCACCAGGGAGGTCGGTGAATAGCGCTTGTCGCCGTGATGGCCCATCCATTCCATCTCTCCCTGCAGGCCCTGTTCCAGCCATTGCTGTAATCGCTGGGCGTGCACGCCGGTATCCGGCCGGGTGATGCCGATATCGCTGAAACCCAGTTCCCGGGCCCATTCGCGGATACGGGCGGGGAATTCTTCAAGTGCAGAGGTCATGGATCGGAGTTACTATTGGTTAAAGTGTGGTCTATGGCTGAATTTTGCTATGCTTAACAGGAAGCTGGCAAAAACAGTTAAACTGGATTCTTGAAACCTGACAGGTTCTGGCCCGTTATGCCGACAACCCACAGCTTAACAGAATCACTCTTCACTGCAGATGGCGTGCAGGCCCTCGACCGATTTCTTATTGAAGATCAGGGCGTTGACGGCTACGGGCTGATGCAGAAAGCCGCCCGCGCCGCGTTCCGCCAACTGATGCGGCACTGGCCGGACGCAGCCTCTGTACTGGTGCTGTGCGGAGCGGGCAATAATGGTGGCGACGGTTACCTGGTGGCCCTCAATGCCCTGCGCCAGGGGCTTGCGGTTGACTGTATCGCCGTTGCGGATCCGCAAAAACTGTCCGGTGATGCCCGTCGGGCCTGGCGGGATGCTGAACAGGCTGGCGTGGCCATCCGCCAGTGGCAGGCCGTCGCAGGAGACGAACGCATTCGGCTTTTCGACGGATCGCCGGTTGTGGTGGATGCCATGCTGGGAACCGGTGTGCGGGGTCAACCCAGGGCACCCTTCGACGAAGTGGTTCGCCAGGTCAATGCCAGCGGCTGTCCGGTGCTGGCGGTGGATGTTCCCTCCGGGCTGGATGCCAGTCGCGGTGTGGCAGAGGGCGACGCAGTCAAGGCTGATGTTACGGTTACCTTTATTGGCCAGAAGCTGGGCCTGTTGACGGGCGAGGGGCCTCATTTCGCCGGCACGGTTATCCATGACACCCTGGGTGCCGAGCGGGCCCCGGCTGACTTCCCGGTTGAAGCAGTGGCTTCGTTAGCGGGCTGGAGCCGGTGCCGGGAATGGCTGCCACCACTTTCCCGTTCAGCCCACAAGGGTGTCTTCGGACATGTGCTCGTGGTGGCTGGTGACCGGGGGTTTGGCGGTGCCGGGTTGCTGGCGGCTGAGGCAGCGGCCCGCAGCGGTGCAGGGCTGGTCAGCCTGGCTACCCGTCCGGAGCACGTTGCCCCCGCCTTGTCCCGGTGTCCGTCGTTGATGGTTCGCGGAGTTGTGCATGGTAATGAGCTTGCGCCGCTTCTCGAGAAGGCCGATGTGGTGGTGTGCGGTCCGGGTTTGGGGCAGTTTGCCTGGGGGGAACAGATGCTGCAGCAGGTGCTTGAGGCCGGCAAACCCCGTTTGCTGGATGCCGATGCCCTGAATCTGATGGCGCACCGGATGCCGGTGGTCTCGGACGAGCAGGTCATTACGCCCCATCCCGGCGAGGCAGCCCGGTTGTTATCCTGCTCCGTTGCCGAGATCGAGGCAGACCGGCTCGCTGCAGTGCGCTCACTGCAACAACGGTTTGGCGGCCTGGCATTGTTAAAGGGTGCCGGCACCCTGGTTGCAGCCCCGGATCAGCTGCCGGTTCTGGTTGCCGGAGCCAACCCCGGCATGGCCACCGGGGGAATGGGAGATGTTCTGTCCGGTATTCTGGGGGCATTCATGGCACAGGCCACCAGGTCGGGTGCCCTGTCGTTGGCTGACGGAGTGGTGCTGGGAGCGTCCCTCCACCTGGCCGCAGCGGACAGCGCCTCCCGCAGCAAGGGCTCTCGCGGCCTGTTGCCGATGGACGTGATCGATGCGTTGCCAGGTGTGCTCGGCGCGGCTGAAACCCGTGTCGAAGAAGCCAGGGTCGCCACCGGGGAGGTATCGGATGACTGAACAGACCGTCTGGCTGGCGGATGAGGCAGCTACTGTCGCAGCTGGTAAAAGTCTTGCAAATGCGGTCAGGTCGGTCGCATCTGCTGAAGGGGTTGTTATCTTTCTCCATGGCACCCTGGGTGCCGGCAAGACCACATTCAGCCGTGGTTTCATTCAGGGGCTGGGGCACCAGGGGGCAGTAAAAAGCCCGACCTATACGCTGGTGGAACCCTATGAGCAGTTGCAGCCAGCCACCTGGCACTTTGATCTCTATCGACTGGGCGATCCGGAAGAACTGGAATTCATGGGCATCCGGGATTACCTGGCCCCTGGCAATGCCTGCCTGGTGGAGTGGCCAGAGCGTGGGGAGGGTATCCTTCCCGTGCCGGACCTTGAACTGACCCTGACGCCGGAGCGGGGTGGTCGCTCGCTGGCCTTTCAGGCCCGCAGCGATACGGGCAGGGTGCTACTGCACCGCCTGACAGAACAAAGGGGTTTTACCGCTGAAACCATGCGGTCGCAAACAAAGACGGACCAGGATTGAGGGCCCGCGTATGACAGCAACAAAATTCGTTACAAGTCCCTGGCTCAGAGCGATAGTGCCACTCCTTGCCATGGTGCTCGCGGCCATTCCGGCCAGGGCCGCCACCGAGGTGGAGGGAGCCCGTATCTGGCCCGCGCCGGATCATACCCGGCTGGTGTTCGATACCCGTTCACCCGTGGAACACACCATCTTCTCACTGGAGAACCCGGCCCGGCTGGTGATTGATATGAAAGACGCCAGCCTCAAGGCCCGGCTGGATCAGCTGGACCTTACGAACAGCCCGGTGCGCCGGATTCGCAGCGCGTCCCGCAACGGCGACGACCTGCGGGTGGTCCTTGACCTGGGCAAGGACATCAAGCCGCGAAGTTTCCAGCTTGAGCCCAACCAGCAATACGGTCACCGGCTGGTCATCGACCTTATCGAGGAAGACCGGGAGTCCCTCAATGATATGACCCGCCCCATCGTCCGGGAGGACACTGGCAGCAAACGGGATATCATCGTGGTGATTGACGCCGGCCATGGTGGCGAGGATCCGGGGGCTATCGGGCCTTCCGGGACCCGGGAAAAAGACGTGGTTCTTGCCCTGGCCCGTCGCCTGGAAAAACTGATCGATAGCAAGCCGGGCTATGAAGCCCGGCTGACCCGCACCGGTGACTACTTTATCGACTTGCGTCGTCGTACGCTGCTGGCGAGGAAGCACAAGGCGGATCTTTTTGTGTCAGTCCATGCCGATGCCTTCCACAGCCCCCAGCCCAGGGGGGCATCGGTGTTTGCGCTGTCCCAGCGAGGGGCAACCAGTGAAACTGCCCGCTGGCTGGCCCGCAGCGAGAACCGTTCTGACCTGATCGGTGGCGAAGGCGGAGTCACCCTCGGCGACAAGGACGATGTACTTGCCGGCGTTCTGCTGGACCTGTCCATGACGGCCAGTATCAACGCCAGTGTTGGCGTGGGCGACTATGTCCTCAAAAAGCTGGGCAATGTCACCCGGCTGCACAAGTCCGGTGTGGAGCAGGCTGCCTTCGCAGTACTCAAATCCCCTGATATTCCTTCGATCCTGGTGGAGGCCGGCTTTATCTCCAACCCCCAGGAGGAGAAAAACCTGCTCAGCTCCGCCCACCAGGACAAGGTTGCCCGTGCCGTCGTTGACGGCATCGACGAGTACTTCAACACCCTGCCGCCACCTGGCACCCTGCTGGCCTGGCAGAAACGTCAGCAGGGTGGAGCCGTGGCCAGTGAATACCGGGTGCAGCGGGGTGACACCCTGTCGGCCGTTGCCCGTCGTAACCAGGTCAGTGTTGAAGCCATCAAGCGGGCCAACGGCCTGACCGACGATGTGGTCATGGTAGGGCAGACCCTGCAGATTCCCAGATCGTGAACAATCGGGGCGGTTGACGCCCCGATGAATCTGTTATCATCCGGCGATCCGTTTTGTCATTCATTGTTTGCCGGAGACCCATCCCTCAATGCCTTCCATCAAGCAGCTGACCCCCCGGCTGGCCAACCAGATTGCGGCTGGGGAGGTCGTCGAACGTCCCGCCTCGGTACTCAAGGAACTGGTTGAAAATGCCCTGGATGCCGGCGCCCGTCGTATCGACGTGGAGGTGGAGCAGGGTGGCGTTCGCCTGATCCGGGTGCGGGATGATGGTGCCGGTATCCCGGAAGGAGAACTGCCCCTGGCACTGAGCCGTCACGCCACCAGCAAGATCGCCACCCTGGATGACCTCGAAGCGGTGGCATCGCTGGGGTTCCGTGGCGAAGCGCTGGCCAGCATCAGCTCCGTATCCCGGCTCACACTCACCTCACGAACGGTAGAGCAGGAGGCGGCCAGCCGGGTGGAGGTGGAAGGGCGCGATATGGACGCCCGGGTTTCTCCGGCCGCCCATCCGGTGGGCACGACCGTGGAAGTGCGGGACCTGTTCTTCAATACACCGGCCCGGCGCAAATTCCTGCGCACCGAGAAGACCGAGTTTGGCCATGTGGAAGAAGTGCTGCGTCGCCAGGCCCTGGGCCGGTTTGATACGGGTTTTACCCTGCGCCATAACCAGAAAGTGGTGCATAGCCTCAGGCCTGCAGAGAGTGACCTGGACCACGAGCGTCGCATCGGTTCGCTCTGTGGCCAGAAATTCATCGACAATGCGGTGATCATTGACGCCGAAGCCACTGGCCTGCGGCTCAGGGGGTGGGTCGCCCTGCCTACCTTTTCCCGCAGCCAGGCAGACCTGCAGTATTTCTTCGTCAATGGCCGGGTGATACGCGACCGCCTGGTCGCCCATGCGGTGCGACAGGCCTATCGTGATGTGCTTTATAACAACCGGCATCCGGCCTTCGTGCTTTACCTGGAACTGGACCCCGCTAACGTGGACGTCAACGTGCACCCCACCAAGCATGAGGTTCGTTTCCGGGATGGGCGCCTGGTCCATGACTTCATCTTCCGCACCCTCCATCGGGCGCTGGCCGACGTACGACCGGACGACCACTTCCGCGGCGCCGTCGCCCAGTCCCTGGGTCGTGAGGCTGGTGCCGGTGATTCCCGGCCAGTTGCCATGCAGGCGCCAGGTGATGCACCCGGGACGACCGGGGTTTCGGGTGCTGGCGGAGCGGGCAGCGGGGCCTGGCAAACCGGCAGCCACCTTCGGTCGCCCTGGGAATCCCGGGACCAGATGGCCTTCTACCGTTCGCTCAGTGAAGGCGGGGGCCCTGCAGGACCCGAAGGCGACCCGGGCCAGTCGCAGCCGAGAGCCTACCCCCAGGCCCAGCCCACCCCGGCCATGGGCGGCACGGCCCCGGAAGAGGGGGAGCATGGCGAGCCGCCCCTTGGTTACGCCATCGCCCAGCTGCACGGTATCTATATCCTGGCCCAGAGCCGTCAGGGCATGATTATTGTGGACATGCACGCCGCCCACGAACGCATTACCTATGAGCGGATGAAGCGAGCCCTGGACGCACAGGACCTGACCAGTCAGCCATTGCTGGTACCGGTTTCCGTGGCGGTCAGCCAGAAAGAGGCGGCATTGGCGGACGAGTGTGCCGGCGACCTGGCGACGCTCGGGCTGGTTGTCGAACGCATAGGCCCGGAGACCCTGGCGGTAAGGCAACTGCCGGCGCTGTTGCGTGGTGCCGACGCCGAGCAGTTGTTGCGGGATGTACTGGCAGACCTGATTGCACACGGCCAGAGCGACCGGGTGGAAGCCCAGACCCATGAGTTGCTCGGCACCATGGCTTGCCATGGTTCGGTGCGGGCCAATCGCCAGCTGACCATTCCCGAGATGAACGCGCTGTTGCGGGACATGGAAGCCACCGAGCGTAGCGGTCAGTGCAACCATGGCAGGCCTACCTGGACCCTGGTAACCCTGCCCGAGCTGGACAAGTTGTTCCTGCGGGGGCGCTGATGACTGCGACATCCCGTCAGCTGCCCCTGGCCATCCTGCTCATGGGGCCCACGGCCTCCGGCAAGACGGACCTGGCAATCGAGCTGTGTGAACATTTGCCCTGCGACATCATCAGTGTCGATTCCGCCATGATTTACCGTGGCATGGACATCGGAACGGCGAAGCCTTCCGCAGACGAACTGGCCAGGGCGCCCCATCGGCTGATCGACATCTGTGACCCGGCGGAGACCTACTCAGCGGCAGATTTTCGCAGGGACGCCCTGCGTGAGATGGACGAAATTGTCCGCGCTGGCCGCATACCCTTGCTGGTGGGCGGCACCATGATGTATTTCAAGGCGCTGTTACAGGGCATGGGAGACCTGCCTGCCGCCAGTCCCGGTGTTCGGCAGGAGTTGGAACAACTGGCAGCCCGCCAGGGATGGGACGTCCTTCATCGACAACTGGAAGAAGTGGACCCGGTCGCGGCCGGGCTGGTGCACCCCAATAACCGCCAGCGACTGCTGAGGGCAATGGAAGTCTATCGGCTGACCGGGCGGCCTATCTCGTCGTTCTGGCAGAGTGGGGAAAATATCAAGGATTACCCGTATTCGACCAACTGGCAGGCAGACGCCGCCCACCGGCTGCCGTATACTGTGGTCCAGTTTGCCCTGGCACCACCAGAGCGACAGCAGCTCCATGATCGGATCCGGACCCGCTTCCTGGCCATGCTGGAACAGGGATTTGTTGAGGAAGTGCGCGGCCTGATGGCCCGCGGTGACCTGACGCCGGAAATGCCTTCCATGCGGTGCGTGGGCTATCGCCAGGTGTGGTCCTGGCTGGCCGGCGAGGGGGAGTACGAGGACATGGCGGAGCGGGGCATCGCCGCCACCCGTCAACTGGCCAAGCGTCAGCTGACCTGGTTACGAAAGTGGCAGGATGTGACCTGGCTCGAGATGGATGCCGGGGAAAATCTCGCCATTGCCTTGAAAAAACTCGAATCTCACACCACATTGAATGCGGGGCGCTGAGGATCAGGGCTTCAGGCTTTGCCGGAGGTTCACCGGGAACTTCGCTGGAGATATCCGGTCCCGATTGGCTGCTGACGTGGCATTGATTAATGCTGGTGGGTTTTGCGGCTATAACACAACGACGATCTGCACTATCAGAAAAATACAGGAGAATTAACATGTCAAAAGGGCACTCTCTACAAGACCCTTACCTCAACGCGCTGCGCAAGGAGCGTATCCCGGTTTCCATCTTCCTGGTCAACGGTATCAAGCTTCAGGGCCAGGTTGAGTCCTTCGACCAGTTTGTCATCCTGCTGAAGAACACCGTCAGCCAGATGGTCTACAAGCATGCAATTTCCACCGTTGTGCCTGCCCGGAATGTCCGCATTCCCCAGCAGAACCCGGCCGGAGAAATTGAATCGGAAGACTGACAGCACCCCGGGGTTTTGTCGTCAGGCCCGCACAGGCTGACCAGGTGATGCTGGTTCAGGCTGTGCGGGTTTTTACATTTTCAGCCAGTAACATCGTGCTTCGGTCGTGGCGGTAGTTCATCACCGGGGCTGTCTGCAGAGACGGGAGAAAGACTGATTGTTTGAGCGTCCTGATGTCGGTGAACGGGCCGTGCTTGTTCATATCGAATTCAGCTCCCATGGCAGCGCCATGGAAGACCTTGGGGAATTCCGGGAACTGGTGGCATCGGCCGGTGTTGAGCCGGTCGCAGAAGTTACCGGTTCCCGTAACCAGCCCAGCCCGCGATTGTTTGTCGGGGAAGGCAAGCTGGAACAAATCCGTGACATGGCCGCTGCCTGTGAGGCTGATGTGGTGCTGTTCAATCACGCCCTCAGCCCCAGCCAGGAGCGGAATGTTGAGCGGGAACTGAAATGCCGGGTGCTGGACCGCACCGGTGTCATCCTCGATATCTTCGCCCAGCGGGCCCGCACCCACGAGGGCAAGCTGCAGGTAGAGCTTGCCCAGCTGGAACACATGTCCACGCGCCTGGTAAGGGGTTGGACCCACCTGGAGCGGCAGAAGGGCGGTATCGGTCTGCGTGGTCCGGGGGAAACCCAGCTGGAGACTGACCGGCGCCTGTTGCGTGAGCGCATCAAGGCCATCCACAAGCGGCTGGAGAAAGTGCGCCGGCAGCGTGACCAGGGCCGGCGTGCCCGCAAGAAGGCCGATATTCCGACTGTTTCACTGGTGGGTTACACCAATGCTGGCAAGTCTACCCTGTTCAACCGCATCACCGAGTCCGGCGTCTACGCGGCAGACCAGCTGTTCGCGACCCTGGACCCAACACTGAGGCGGCTGGAACTTCCTGACATTGGCCCTGTCGTTATTGCCGACACGGTGGGCTTTATTCGTCACCTCCCGCACAAGCTGGTGGAAGCATTCCGCGCGACCCTGGAAGAAACGGTCCAGGCCTCCCTGCTGCTGCACGTGGTGGATTGCCATGATGACCGCCGGGAAGAGAACATGGAGCAGGTTGAAAGCGTGCTCCATGAAATCGGTGCCGATGAAGTGCCCTTCCTCCAGGTGTTCAACAAGATTGACCTGCTTGAAAACTTCTCGCCACGGGTCGAGCGCAACGAAGAGGGCATACCGGTGCGGGTCTGGGTATCTGCGCAGGCTGGCCAGGGCATGGACCTGCTGTTCGACGCCATTGTCGAGCGCCTTGCCGAAGACCTGCTTCACCAGCGTGTGGTGCTGGGTCCGGCGGATGGCAAGTTGCGCGCCCTGTTGCATGAGGCGGGCTCCGTGATTCGGGAGGACTACCTGGACAATGGCGACGTGGCCGTAGAAGTCCGGCTGCAGAGCCGCGACTGGTTCCAGCTGCTCAGTCGCGCCGGTTTTTCGGCAGACCAGGTCAGGGTAGAAGCACCCGGATCACAGGATTCGGGCCTGTAGCCTGTGAAAACAGCGTTGGCTATTGCCGGGGCAGGTATAAATCCCTAGTATTTGCAGCCATTCGTAACGCTTTAAACGCATAGACGGAGAGACCTATGGCCTGGAATGAACCGGGTGGAAATCGCAACGACAACGACCCCTGGGGTACCGGTGGCGGTGGTCGCGGCGGCAATGACCAGGGGCCCCCTGACCTGGATGAGGCCCTGAAAAAAGGGCTGGACAAGCTCAACCGAATGCTGGGCGGCAAGGGTGGTAACCGCTCTGGTGGCTCTGGCGGTGGCTCCGGTGGCAAGGGCAGCGGTGCCGGACTTGGTGCTGTCTTTGCCCTTGGTGCCATTATCGTGGTGGGCTACGTCGTCTTTCAGTCGTTCTATACCGTCGACGAACAGGAGCGGGCCGTCGTCCTCCGTTTCGGGGAATACCACCGCACAGAGAACCCGGGTCTGCGTTTCAAGCTGCCGCTGGTGGAGCAGGCGACCAAGGTACGTGTCACCAACGTGCGTAATGCTGAGTCCCAGGGCCAGATGCTGACTGAAGATGAAAACATCGTCAGTGTGGACCTGCAGGTACAGTATCGGGTATCTGATGCCCAGGCCTATGTGCTCAACGTAAGGGACTCCAACCAGGCCCTGGCCTTTGCCACCGACAGCGCGTTGCGCCACGAAGTGGGCAGCTCGGTGCTGGATGATGTGCTGACTGAGGGACGCGCCGAACTGGCCATCCGTGTTGAACAGCGCCTCCAGAGATTCCTTGCCGATTACGGCACCGGTCTGGAAATTGTCCAGGTAAACGTAGAAAGCACCCAGCCACCGGAAGCGGTGCAGGATGCCTTCCGGGAAGTACAGCGTGCCCGCGAGGATGAGCAGCGCTTCAAGGAAGAGGCCGAAACCTACCGTAACCGCGTGGTACCGGAAGCTCGCGGTCGCGCCCAGCGTCTGATCGAAGAGGCCAATGCCTACCGGGATGAGGTGATCGAGCGCGCCCGCGGTGAAACGGCCCGTTTCACGGAATTGCTGTCGGTCTATCAGAGTGCGCCGGAAGTGACCCGTGAGCGCATGTATCTGCAGGCACTGGAGAACGTCTACTCCAATACCACCAAGGTACTGGTGGACACGGCGAGCACCGGCAACATGATGTACCTGCCCCTCGATCGCATGTTCGGCAATCAGGGTAGCAGCACCAGTGGTTCCGGCGGATCTGCATCCCAGGACAGCAGCCAGCGACAGGACGAGCAGAGCATCCAGGCCCTGACTGACAGGGTCATTGAGGAGTTGCGCAACCGCCAGGAACTGAATAACAGCCGGAGGAGTCGATAATCATGGGGCCTAAAAGCATAGCGGGCCTTGCAGGGGCCCTCGTTGTTATCCTGCTGGTTCTGTCCAGCGTATTTATCATCCCGGAGACCCACCGGGGCGTGGTGCTGCGGTTCGGTGAACTGATCGAAACCGACGTTCCTGCCGGCCTGCATTTCAAGGTGCCGGTGGTGGACCAGGTCCGGGAGTTTGATATCCGGGTGCTGACTACGGACCTTCCCGCCAAGCAGTATCTGACCATCGAGAAAAAACCGCTGGATGTGGACTCCTACGTGGCCTGGCGCATCCGGGATGTGGATGAGTACTACCGTGCGACTGGTGGTGACGAGCTCCGGGCCCAGTCCCTGCTGTTGTCGCGTATCGACAATGGCCTGCGTGATGAATTCGGTGTTCGTACCATGCACGAGGTGGTGTCCGGACAGCGGGATGAGCTGATGGAGACCTTGCGTTCCCGCGTCAACGAGCGGGTGCGTGAAGCTTTCGGTATCGAGGTACTGGATATCCGGGTCAAGGCTATCGAACTGCCCCAGTCGGTGAGTGAGAACGTCTACCGTCGCATGGCCACCGAGCGTGAGAAGCTGGCCCAGGAATTCCGGTCACGGGGCCGTGAGCTGGCTGAGGGTATCCGGGCTGACGCGGATCGCCAACGGACAGTGACACTCGCCGAAGCCTTTGCGACTGCGGAAGAAACCCGCGGTGAGGGTGATGGTGAAGCCGCCAGGATATACGCCAATGCCTACGGCAGTGACCCTGAGTTCTATCGCCTGTATCGCAGCCTGGAAGCCTATCAGAAGACCTTCTCCGGCAAGGACGATGTGATGGTCATCGACAGCGACAGCCAGTTCCTGCGCTACTTCAAGGAGTCCAACCCCCAGCTGGACTGATCCACGGTAGCGCCTGGCAGACCAAACCGGACCTCTTCGGCAGCGACCGCGGAGGCCCGGTTTTTTTGTGGCCGGCAAAGGTGTAGAATTCGCCGGGTTTTGGGTGAATGTTGCCCGAACCCTGGCCCGGCATCCCCGGGCCCTCCAGCCCACACTGAATTCAGCAGAAGGTAAACAGGTTATGACGGTTTCCGACCGCTGGCTGCTTCCTGACGGCGTAGAAGACATCCTGCCGCCGCTGGCCGGCCAGATTGAATCCCTGCGCCGTGAGGTCATGGATACCTGCCAGCGTTGGGGTTATCAGCTGGTGATCCCGCCGCTTATCGAGTACCTCGATTCCCTGTTTACCGGCACTGGCCACGACCTGGCCCTGCAGACGTTCAAGCTGACCGATCAGCTGACAGGGCGTATGATGGGGGTCCGCGCGGACATGACTCCCCAGGCGGCCCGTATCGACGCCCACACCCTGCACCAGGAGGGTATTACCCGCCTGTGCTACGCCGGGCATGTGCTCCACGCCCGGCCCCAGCATATGCTGACCGGCCGCACGCCTATCCAGGCCGGATGTGAGCTGTTTGGTAGCGCTTCGGAAGAAGCCGACCTGGAAGTTATCCGGTTGATGCTCGAGTCACTGCGGGTCGCCGGTGTTCCGGAAGTACACCTGGACCTGGCCCACGTGGCGGTCTATCAGTCGCTGATTGAAGCGGCGGATTTTGATGACGACACCGAAAGTGCCATCTTCGACGCCATGGCGCGCAAGTCTATCCCCGAGCTCGACCAGTTGCTGGGGCAGTGTCCTGCAGATACTCCCGGCGCATACCTGCGCGAACTGGCACGGGTCAGCGGTGGCCTGGATGCCCTCGAGGAAGCCCGCCGGGTGTTGTCAGGCGCGCCGGCAAATGTCATCGCGGCCCTGGACCAGCTCAAGCGCATTGCCGGACGGCTGCGGGAAAGCCATCCGGATCTTCGTCTCGGTTTCGACTTCTGTGAGTTGCGCGGCTACAACTACCACACGGGGCTGGTCTTCGCAGCCTACGTGCCGGGTCACGGTGATGCGGTAGGCAAGGGTGGTCGCTATGATGCCATCGGCCAGGATTTTGGCCGCGCCCGTCCTGCCACCGGTTTCAGCCTCGATGTGCGGGCCCTGGTGGCCCTCGGTCGCCGTGCTGCACGCCCTCGCACCGCCATCTGGGCGCCGGCGGACCCGGATCCATCACTGGACGCTGTGGTGGCAGGTCTGCGTATGACCGAAACCGTCGTGCGGGCCCTGCCGGAAGATGTCAGCGTCAACCCTGGTGAGCGGGGTTGCGACCGCATCGTGGTCAAGCGCGATGGCCAGTGGGTAGTGGAACAACTCGAGATTCAGTAGGCCGGCGCCACGCCTGCCTGTCTCCGCGATTCATTCGGACAGTGACCGGTCGTTGACCGGGCCATATGAGAGATTGTCATGGGAAAGAACGTTGTAGTGCTGGGCACCCAGTGGGGTGACGAAGGCAAGGGCAAGATCGTAGATTTGCTGACGGATCAGGTCGCGGCCGTGGTCCGCTTCCAGGGTGGCCACAACGCCGGCCATACCCTTGTCATCGAGGGCAAGAAGACGGCCCTCCACCTGATTCCATCCGGTATCCTGCGGGAGCATGTCCAGTGCCTGATCGGCAACGGTGTGGTGCTTTCCCCGGACGCACTGCTCAAGGAGGTTCGTGAGCTGGAGCAGAACGGTGTAGCGGTTCGTGATCGCCTGCGTATCAGCTATGCCTGTCCTCTGATCCTGCCCACCCACGTCCGTATCGACCAGGCCCGTGAGCGTGCCCGTGGCAACGACAAGATCGGTACCACCGGACGCGGCATTGGCCCGGCCTACGAAGACAAGGTGTCCCGTCGCGGCCTGCGCCTCGGTGACCTGTGTAACCCGGAGGCCTTCGAGGCCAAGCTTCGGGAAATCATGACCTACCACAACTTTGTGCTGACGGAGTACTTCCGGGAAGAGGCGGAGGACATTGACCAGGCACTGGCTACGCTGCGCCAGATGGGTGAAGAGATCCTGCCCATGGCCGCCGACGTCACCGATCTGCTGCATGATTATCGAAAGCGTGGTGAGAATATCCTGTTTGAGGGTGCCCAGGGTTCGTTACTGGACATCGACCTTGGCACCTATCCCTATGTGACCTCTTCCAATACCACCGCCGGTGGCACAGCGACAGGCTCCGGTTTTGGTCCCCTGTTCCTGGACTATGTGCTGGGCATTACCAAGGCCTACACCACCCGGGTTGGTTCCGGTCCGTTCCCGACCGAGTTGTTTGACGAGATGGGGCAGCACCTGGCGGTAAAGGGCAACGAGAAGGGCACCACCACGGGCCGCGCCCGCCGCTGCGGCTGGTTTGATGCGGTGGCACTGCGCCACGCCATTCAGATCAACAGTGTATCCGGTATCTGCCTGACCAAGCTGGACGTGCTGGACGGTATGGAAACGGTGAAAGTCTGTGTGGGGTACAAGACCGCCACCGGTGAAATGAGTCGCCCGCCCATCAATGTGGAAGAGTACGATCTGATCGAACCGGTCTACGAGGAACTGCCGGGCTGGAGTGACAGCACCGTGGGACTGACGTCCATCGATCAGTTGCCGGCCAATGCCCGGGCCTATATCCGTTTCCTGGAGGAGCAGATCGAGGCGCCGATCGATATTATCTCCACCGGGCCTGATCGCGTGGAAACCATCACCATGCGTCATCCCTTCGGCACCTGACCTGCCTCCCCGCCAGGCTGTTGTCCGGGTGCCAGCCTGGCAGGGAACTGGCCTGCTTCCCGGAAGCCGGCCAGCGTTCCCGCCTTGTTACCGGCCTGGCTTGCGGGCAATGACCGTCGCCCGCTGCGGCCCCGGGTAGCCCTCAATGGTCCGGCCCGGATCTTCCGGGTCCAGGAAATGCTCCAGTGACTGGAACTGCATCCAGTCAGTGGAGCGCTGTTCTTCCGTGGTTGTGGTTGTCACATCAACGACCCTGGCGTCTTCCAGGCCAGCCCTGGCCATCCATCTCAGCAGGGTGGGGCATGACGGCAGGAACCACACATTACGCATGCGGCCGTAGCGATCCTCTGGCATCAGCGCGTAGCCCTCCGGACCGTCCACCACCAGCGTTTCCAGCACCAGTTCGCCGCCAGGCCGCAGGGTGTCCTTGAGCTCCAGCAGGTGGTCAATGGGTGAGCGCCGATGGTACAGCACCCCCATGGAGAACGTGGTGTCAAAGTATTCCAGCGGGCGCGACAGGTCTTCGATACGCAGTGGCAGCAGGTCCACCGGTGCATTGGGCTGGTAACGCTTGACGGCCAGGAACTGGCACAGGAACAACAGTCCGGGGTCTATGCCGATGACCTCGCTGGCCCCGGCCCCGTACATTCGCCACAGGTGATAACCGGACCCGCAGCCCACATCGAGGATGCGCCGGCCTGTGAGGTCGCTCAGGGCCGGCGCAACCCGGTCCCATTTCCAGTCCGAGTGCCACTCGGTATCGACCAGGGTGCCAAAGAAGCGGAAAGGCCCCTTGCGCCAGGGCATAAGGCCCCGCAGGCCCTGTTCCAGTTGTTCCGCTTCCGGTGAAGATAGCGGAATCAGGCTGTCGACGGTGACTTCGCTGCGGTCACAATACAGCATTCCGTCACTGCGCTCTGGCAGGCGGTCGAGGGCCGCCTGCCAGCGGGGCAGGTCGCCGTGGGGGTTTTCCACAAAGCGCTGGTGGAGCTGGTCGCGGATCGCGTCCGCCCAGTCCTGCCAGCCTTCCTTTTCCAGTCGCAGCAGCATGTCCGACCAGGTGGTCTGCCAGTCCAGCATGGTATGTCCTCGTCAGTGCGGCTTGAATGCCAGCATGGATACGAAATTGAAACACTGGTACCAGACCGTGACATCCCGGAATCCGGCCCCTCCCAGCCGTTGCCGGTGCTCGGTCAGGGTCTCCGGGATCAGTACCTGCTCCAGGGCACTGCGCTTCTGGCTGATCTCCAGGTCTGAATAGCCATTGGCCCGCTTGAACTCATGGTGCAGCCGGGTCTGGGTCTCCTGCTCGCGCTCGTTGTCAAAGCGGATCTTTTCGGACAGGACCAGTACGCCGCCCGGGCGCGTGGCTTCGGCAATCCGGGTCAGCAGCTCCACCCGGCGGGCGGGGTCTACAAACTGCAGTGTGAAGTTCAGGGTGGTAACCGAGGCATCGGCGATGTCGGTTTCCAGGATATCTTCGCACCGAAGCGTGACCGGCAGCGGGTGGTCATCCAGCGCAATATAGTGCTCACAGCGTTCGATCATTGCCGGGGAATTGTCCACCCCCACCAGGGTACAGCCGGAGGCGGGCATGCCATGGCGCATGGCCAGGGTGGATGCCCCCAGTGAACAGCCCAGGTCGTAGCAATGGGAGCCCGGTTGTACGTATTGCTCGGTGATCACCTCGATCATGGGAATGATGGTGGTGTAACCGGGCACGGAGCGGCGGATCATGTCCGGGAACACTCGGGCAACGGACTCATCAAAACGGAAGTCCTGGCGCGGCTGGTCGGTGGCGTAGATGGTGTCCAGGCGGTGGTTCGGGCCGGGTGTGCGCTGTTGGCTCATGGATGTGTCCCCCCGTTATTCGTCCGCCTCAGGGGCCCGCTGACAGCGGACTCCGCGGTTCTTGTAGTCCACCACAATGCCCCGGTAGCTAGGGTCCGCGTCCGCGGCAATAGCCAGGTAGCCGTTCTGGCACACTGCGTGTAGCTCCGACGCCCTGGAGGACATACGGAAGTCATCACCGGGCTGAACGTGGACGGCCTTGAAGTCACCAACGGGCACATGGTCCTTGTTTTCGCTGTGGGCAATCTTGCCGCTGAACTCCAGCACCAGGACCGTGGCAATAATGCTGGCGATGGCCGTAACAATCAGGCTGCGGACGGTGTAGGTGGCCTCGGGTTTGCTCATGGCGTCTCCGGATAGATATCAGGGTGAAACGGCTCAGTACTGGCCGGGAATGTTCAGTACGGGGCCTTGCAGGGCAGCCAGTTGCTCACGCAGGGACAGGATCTGGTCAGACCAGAACCGGGGCTGGGCAAACCACGGGAAAAACCGCGGGAATGCCGGGTCATCCCAACGCTGGGCCAGCCAGGCGCAATGGGAGAGCTGTCGGAAACAGCGCAGGGGTTCAATCAGGTAACGCTCGCGGCGATTGAAATCCCGGAACATTTCGTAGCCTTCCAGCAGCTCGCCGAACTGCTGGCTTCGCTCCAGGTCGTCGCCGTTCAGCAGCAGCCAGAGATCCTGTATCGCCGGCCCACTGCGGCAGTCGTCCATATCGACGAACAACAGCCGGTCCTCACGCACCAGTATGTTGCCGGCGTGGCAGTCGCCGTGCAGGCGCAGGTTGTGCACATCGCCGGCCTGGTCCACCTGGCGGGCGCACTCGTTGATCAGGTCCGGAATCAGGCTGTCCCAGGCCGGTCGAAGATCCGCCGGTATCCAGTTATTTTCAGTCAGGTAGCGGCTGAAATCCGTAATCGCCGGCAGGATGGACATGGCCGGTCGGTGACTGAAGGGCTTGCGGTCGCCAATATTATGGAGCTGCCCCAGCCACTGGCCCAGCCGGTACAGGGTGTCTGGCGTGCTGGTGTCCGGTGCCTGGCCACCGCGCTGGGGGAACAGGGCGAACAGGAAGGGCCCCTCCCGGCCCAGGGTATCCCCGGACGCCAGCGGCAGCGGTGCTACCACCGGCACGCCCGCCTCGACCAGTTCCAGGGAAAAGCTGTGTTCTTCCCGAATCTGCGCTTCACTCCAGCGGCCGGGGCGGTAGAATTTGGCAATCACCGGCGGCTGGTCGTCCAGGCCTACCTGGTATACCCGGTTTTCGTAACTGTTCAGGGCAAACAGCCGCCCGCTGACGGGGAAACCTTCGCCTTCCACGGCGTCCAGGATACGGTCCGGTGTCAGATCGTCGTAAGGGTGGCTGCTGGTGCTGGCCGATTGATCGTCCGCGGACATGGGGCTCCCGAGTGCGCTTGCAAGAATTGAGCTACAGTATACCGGTTCCGACCCTGACAGTTCAGTAGCCCGGAGAGGAAGATTTTGGAAACCCTGGATATCGATACCGTGGTCATCGGTGCTGGCGTAGTGGGCCTGGCCATTGCCCGCGAGCTGGCGATGGCTGGTCAGGAGGTCATTGTACTGGAGCAGGGCAAGTACTTCGGCGAAGGGATTTCCTCCCGTAACAGCGAAGTTATCCACGCCGGCCTCTACTACCCGGCGGACTCCCTCAAGGCAAGGCTGTGCCTGCAGGGCAGGGAACTGCTCTACGATTATTGCGCCAGCCATCCCGTGGGCTGCCGGCAGACCGGCAAGTGGATTATCGCCGGGGCAGGGCAGCAGGAACAGCTGGAACAGGTTGGCCGGGCCGCAGCCGCCAACGGTGTTCGCCTTGAATCTGCCGGTCAGGCTGAGCTGGCCCGGGCATTGCCGGACATCACTGCCTCGGCCGGGCTCTACTCTCCGCGCACCGGTATCATCAGTAGCCATGAACTGATGGTCTCGCTGCTGGGGGAGCTGGAAGCCGCCGGTGGACAGCTTGTGTGCCAGGCCCCGGTGGTTGCGGCGGCCAGCGATGATCAGGGCCACCAACTGCAGGTGGCGGGCGAGGCGCCCTGCCGGGTTCGCTGTCGTCGGGTGGTCAACTCCGCCGGGCTCGGCGCTATTGGCCTGGCTCAGCTATGGCAGGGTTATGAGGCGCGCCTCTGCCCTGACCCCTGGTATGCGCGGGGGGTGTACTTCTCCTACAGCGGTCGACACCCGTTCACTACCCTGGTTTACCCGGTGCCGGAGCCGGGTGGGCTGGGGGTTCACCTGACGCTGGACCTGGCCGGTCAGGCACGCTTTGGTCCGGATGTGGAGTGGATCGCCGAGCCCGACTACACAGTAGACCCGGACCGGCGACAGGCTTTCGTGGACTCAGTGCGCCGCTGGTGGCCCGGGCTGGATCCGGATCGTCTGCAACCTGCCTATGCTGGCGTGCGCCCGAAGCTGGCGGGCCCGGATGCGGGCTTTACCGATTTTCGCATCGATGACGCCGAACACCATGGCATCGGTGGGCTGGTGCACCTGTTCGGCATCGAATCACCCGGGTTGACCGCCAGCCTGGCGATCGCCCGCTACGTCATGGAGCGCCTGCTCTGAGCGATTCACCCTGGCCGGGGTCCGGGCCAGGGCCCAGACCTCGATCCTTTCCGCGCCATGTTGCTGCAATAGTGTCGCCAGTGTCCCGACCGTAGCGCCCGTTGTTACGACATCATCCACCAGGGCGACATGTCGCGGAACCCCGCCATGGAGCTCGAAAAGCCCTTTCAGATTGGACAGTCGCTGCTTCCGGTTCAGACCGGATTGGGGGCGGGCAGACCGGGGGCGCTGTAACAACCGGTCCGACCAGGGTATGTCCGTTTGCCGGCTGATGGCCTCTGCGATCTCCGCCGCCTGGTTGAAGCCCCGCTTGCGTTGTCGTTTCCGGTGCATGGGCGCAGCAACCAGGAGCTGCGGCCGGCGGTCGGGTTGGCGGGTCAGCAACTCGTCCACCAGCAGCGCCATCTCACTGAGCAGGGGGCGGCCGTAATGCCGCTGCCCCTGGTATTTGTACCGGCTGATCATCCGATCCACGGGAAACTCGTAACGCCAGGGAATAAAGGCGCGGTGGTAGGCGGGCTCAAGCTTGATGCAGTCGCCGCAGGTGCGCTCGCGACCGGGCCTGGCCAGGAGCAACGGCAGGCCGCAACGGGCGCAGCAGCGATCATTTACCGGCAGGTCGCCGCGGCAGCCGTTACACAGGCCCTTGCGGGCGTCTGGCGCGAGGCAGGTGACACAGAGTTCCGGCAGCAGTGCCTCATGAAGGCGGGCGAGAGAGTCTGGAATCGTGTTAACCAGGATTTCAAATCTGGTTGACAGGGCGTCTGGTAGCTTTATCATGCGGTTTATCCGTAAACCTGAATCGACAAAAAGTTAACAGGATAATGCCATGACCGCTACTGCCGTTCGACACGACTGGTCCCTGCAGGAAATCCGCGACCTTTTTAGCCTTCCGTTCAATGACCTGATCTTCAGGGCCCAGACTGTTCACCGGCAGTTCTTTGACCCCAACGAAGTGCAGGTCAGTACTTTGCTCTCCATCAAGACCGGCGCCTGTCCGGAGGACTGCAAGTACTGTCCCCAGAGCGGCCATTACAACACCGGCCTGGAAAAGGAAAAGCTGCTGGAAATCGAGAAAGTGGTCGCCGAAGCCCGGGCCGCCAAAGAGAAAGGTGCATCCCGCTTCTGCATGGGCGCCGCCTGGCGCAGCCCCACCGGGAAAGACATGCCCTATGTAACCGAAATGGTCCGCCAGGTGAAATCCCTTGGCCTGGAAACCTGTATGACCCTCGGCATGCTGAATGACGAACAGGCCGGTGAACTGGCGGAAGCGGGGCTGGACTACTACAACCACAACCTCGACACCTCCGAGAAGTTCTACAACCACATCATCACCACCCGCACCTACCAGGACCGGCTGGATACCCTGGAGCGCGTCCGCAAGGCAGGTATGAAAGTCTGCTGTGGCGGCATCATGGGTATGGGCGAAGACGCGGACGACCGTGCGGGCCTGCTGATGCAGCTGGCGAACCTGCCCCATCACCCGGAAAGCGTTCCCATCAACATGCTCGTGAAAGTCGCCGGCACCCCCATGGAAGATGTGGAAGACCTGGACCCGTTCGAGTTCGTACGCACCATTGCGGTCGCCCGTATCCTCATGCCCCGGTCCCATGTACGCCTGTCCGCGGGCCGTGAGGACATGAACGACCAGATGCAGTCCCTGTGCTTCCTGGCCGGTGCCAACTCCATCTTCTACGGCGAAAAACTGCTGACCACCGCCAACCCGGAAGCGGATCATGACCGTCAGTTGTTCAACCGCCTGGGTATCCGCCCGGAAGAGCGCGCCGTGAAGCACACCGAGGAAGAGCACGAAGAGGCCCTGGTGCACGCCCTGGAAGAAGAGCGCAACCGGCACCTGTTCTACGACGCCGCCAAGAGCGCCTGACATGCGCGACTTCGCCGCCGAACTTCAGCAACGACAGGACGCGGGTCTTTACCGGGTACGCCGTCATATCGACGGCCCCCATGGTCCGGCACTCAACGCCGACGGTGAGCCGGTACTCGCGTTCTGCTCCAATGACTACCTGGGCTTGGCCTCACACCCGGAACTGGTAGCCGCCGCGACAGGCGGACTGGCTCAGCATGGCCTGGGTGGCGCAGCGTCCCATCTGATCTGCGGCCATCACAGCGAGCATCACAGACTTGAGGAGAGCCTGGCGGCGTTCACCCGTCGCTCAGGCGCACTGTTCTTTTCCACCGGGTACATGGCCAACGTAGGCGTTATCACCGCCCTGGCCGGAAAAGGCGACACCATCTTTTCCGATGCCCTTAACCACGCCTCGATTATTGACGGCTGCCGCCTCAGTGGGGCCCGGGTGCGGGTCTACCCCCATGCCGATATGACCACGCTTGAGTCGCAGCTGGCCGAAACCGACGGGCACAAACTGGTGGTCACCGACGGAGTCTTCAGCATGGATGGCGATGTGGCGCCGTTGCGTAAACTGGCCGAACTCTGTCGCCAGTATGATGCAATGCTGGTCGTCGACGATGCCCATGGGTTTGGCTGTGTGGGACCTGATGGTCGTGGTTCTGTGCTGGAGGCTGGCCTGGATGAAAACGAGGTACCCCTGGTTGTAGGCACCCTGGGCAAGGCCTTCGGCACCAGCGGCGCCTTTGTTGCTGGCCCCCCGCTGTTGCTGGACTACCTGGTCCAGAAGGCCCGCTCCTACATCTACACCACCGCCATGCCGCCGGCACTGGCGACCGCTTCCTGCAAAAGCGTGGAACTGGTAGTGCACGGCCAGCAACGCCGTAACCATCTATCCCGGCTGATTAACCGCTTCCGCGCCGAAGCGGCCGCCATGGGCTACGAACTGATGCCCTCGGCCACGCCCATCCAGCCCATCATGATCGGCGACCCCCACGAAGCCATCCGGCTGAGCAAGGCGCTGGAGCAACGGGGCCTGCTGGTTACCGCCATAAGGCCACCGACCGTCCCCCAGGGGGAGTCCCGGCTGCGGGTGACTTTCAGCGCTGCCCACACCGAAGGCCAGCTTGATCAGCTGCTGGCGGCCCTCAAGGATTGCGCGCCCCGACGTATCCGCCAGCAGGCCCTGGCGACCGCCTGAAAAACCCGCTGGCGGATACGCCGCTATACTGAGCCCCAATTGCCATGCCCGAAGCACCTGAGCCCGAACAACCCCAAGCCCGGGAGGACACCACCTTGTCCCGTCGAACCTACTTTGTCACCGGAACCGACACCGAAGTCGGAAAAAGCGTCGTCTCCGCCGCCATCCTGAAAAAAGCCGCCGACCTCTCCCTGCGCACCGTCGCCATGAAACCCGTGGCGTCCGGCTGCGAACAGACCCCGGACGGCCTCAAAAACGAAGACGCCCTGCTACTCATGGAGCATATGACCGAAGTGCTCCCCTATGAACAGGTAAACCCCATCGCCCTGGAGCCGGCCATCGCTCCCCATGTGGCGGCCAAACAGGCAGGGCGACAACTCTCTGCACAACGCCTGGTGGGCCTCGCCCGGGGTCTGATGATGAAACCCGCCGACCTCATGCTGATAGAGGGCGCCGGCGGTTGGCGCGTCCCCCTTAACGAGCGGGAAACCTACTCCCGCCTGCCGATCGAGCTCGGTATCGGTGTGGTCATGGTGGTCCCCCTGCGCCTGGGCTGCATCAACCACGCCCTGCTCTCCGCCGAGGCCATCCGCCACGACGGCCTCACCGTCGCCGGCTGGGTCGCCAACCGCCCGGACGAAGCGGTCATGAGCTGTGAGGAAGAAACCCTGGACTACCTGAAGGCCCATATGGGTGCTCCCTGCCTGGGCGTGCTTCCCTGGTTGCCGAAACTGGACATAGCCAGGCTGGCCACTCAGTTGGATATTCAGCCGCTGGTTGGGAAGCCTCACCCAGTCAGCTAACGACATCCACCAAAGGTGTGATTATCTGAAGCGTCGAGCTTCATTCCCGAGACCCGCACCAAAGTCCTGGAGCGAGGGGGGAGGGGTGCTTTATCCGGGACCTTCAAAAACAGGGACGTTTTTGAAGAGCCCCCATGGATGGGTTTACGGCGTGTCCCGGATAAAGCACCCCTCCCACCTTGCTCATGCACCGCAAGCCAGACGGCATAGTTATGCAGAACACACCTTAAGACGTAGGCGGGCCCTGGAACAACTCGTTCTCGGCCACCAACGCCGGCAACATTCTGTAACCAAGTGTGTTTGAAAATTGTACACACCTGTGGCCCAATAAAGGCTGACAGAAAGTCCGGGAGGACACCGCCATGATGATCAACAATGCACTGAACATCGGCATCCAGGGCATCCAGGACGGCATGCAGGGTGTGGAAGGGGCGGCTCGCAACATCGCCAGGGGCGGCGCCGACGGCCCACGCGGCACTGCCGATGGCGGCAACGGCATGACCGAGTCCATCGTCGACCTGAAACTCTACGAACGCAGCGTCGAGGCCTCTGCCCAGGTCGTCAAAACCGCCGACGAAACCCTCGGTACATTACTCGACCTGCGCGCCTGACCCGGCGGCTACTGAACCCCGACAACTACCGCCATGGCAATCTCCTCAGCACTGCCATCCATAAGCCCCATAACCGTACCGCCCACCACCGGGCGGGGCCCGGTGCCGCCTGTCTCAGATTCAGACAGCCGCGGCATCTCCGAATCCCGTAACCCTGAAACGCCCAGGGCCACCGACCAGGCCGCCGAAACACGGGGTGAAAGGGGAGAGAAAAACGGCAAGGCCGAGGGTGAAAGAAGCAACGGTGAGGCAAGGGCCGGCCAGTCCCTGGACGAAGCCCAGCTCAAGCAACTCCGCGACCTCAAGGCCCGTGACCGTGAAGTCCGCGCCCACGAGCAGGCCCACCAGGCTGTTGGCGGACAGTATGCCGGGTCCGTCAGCTACACCTACCAGCGAGGCCCGGATGGCAACCAGTACGCCGTTGGTGGCGAAGTCTCCATAGACCTCAGCCCGGTGGAGGGCGATCCCCAGGCCACCATCGAAAAAATGCGCCAGGTCCGTGCCGCCGCCATGGCGCCCGCGCAGCCGTCTGGCCAGGACAGGGCGGTCGCTGCCCAGGCCATGCAGCTGATGCTCCAGGCCCAGTCCGAGGTTGCCCTCGAAGGCCAGCCTTCCGGCCGGGAAGTCCCGGAAAGTGACACCAGTCAGACTGACCAGGGCGATACCGCTGCCACTGACAGTATCGACGCTTCAAATACCTACCGCACCATCGCCAGTATGGCTCGCCCCGACCGGGCTAACCCCGGTTTCACTGCCGTCGCCTGAACCCGCTCCTGGGCCAGGATGCAGGGTGGTTCGCGCCCTGATCGTGACCAGTCCCCAAATCGCGCCTTTTGTCCGGTAAAACCCTTGACAAGGTGAGCGCTATAAACGTATGTTTCAAACAACCGTTTGAAGCGCCCGAACCAACCTGCTTTCTATCACCGGGACGGCTTCAGACCCGGGACCGCCCGGCTTGCACTGTTCATGTGCCGGCCGGCTTAACCAGTTGGACCCCAGACCCGGCAAACGCGGGTCGGACCGAAGTGAGGTGAGTTTCATGCCCGAATACAAAGCGCCCCTGCGTGATATCCAGTTCGTAATGAAAGAGTTGCTTGGCAGCGAGCAGCACTATGCGTCCATCGAAGGCGGGGAAGAAGCTACCCCGGATATGGTCGACGCCATCATCCAGGAAGGCGCCAAGTTCAGTGAGCAGGTACTTTCTCCGCTGAACCAGGTGGGTGACCGTGAAGGTTGCACCTGGAGTGAAGGCGGCGTGAAGACGCCCACCGGCTTCCGCGAAGCCTACCAGCAGTACGTGGAAGGCGGCTGGCCATCCATGACCTCGGACCCGGAATACGGCGGCCAGGGCCTGCCGGGTTCCGTCGGTATCGTGATGAGCGAAATGGTCGGCACCGCCAACTGGTCCTGGGGCATGTACCCTGGTTTGAGCCACGGCGCCATGAACACCATCGAGGCTCACGGCACCGAGGAACAGAAGCAGACCTACCTGACCAGGCTGATCAGCGGCGAGTGGACCGGCACCATGTGCCTGACCGAGCCCCATTGCGGCTCCGACCTGGGCACCCTGCGCACCAAGGCCGAGCCCAACAGCGACGGCACCTACAGCATCACCGGTACCAAGATCTTCATCTCCGCCGGTGAGCACGACATGGCCGACAACATCGTCCATATCGTACTGGCCCGCCTGCCGGGCGCCCCGGAAGGCACCAAGGGTATCTCCCTGTTCATCGTACCCAAGTGCCTGCCCAACGAAGACGGCTCTGCCGGTGAGCGCAATGCTGTCTCCTGTGGCTCCATCGAGCACAAGATGGGTATCCACGGTAACGCCACCTGCGTCATGAACTTCGACGGCGCCAGGGGCTGGCTGATCGGCCCGGAGAACAAGGGCCTGAACTGCATGTTCACCTTCATGAACACCGCCCGTATCGGTACCGCCATCCAGGGACTGAGTGCCGCCGAGCTGGGCTTCCAGGGCTCACTGGCCTACGCGAAAGAGCGCCTGGCCATGCGTTCCCTGTCCGGTCCGAAGAACCCGGATGGCCCGGCGGATCCGATCATTGTCCACCCGGACGTACGCCGCATGCTGCTGACCCAGAAGTCCGTGGCTGAGGGCTCCCGTGCGCTGATTTACCTGGCCGCCCAGCAGGCCGACATCGTGGCCCGTGGCAAGACCGAGGAAGAGCGCAAGGCAGCTGATGCCATGCTGGGCTTCCTGACGCCGATCGCCAAGGCCTTCCTGACCGAGATCGGTTACGAGTCCGCCAACCTGGGGATGCAGGTATTCGGCGGTCACGGCTTCATTTCCGAGTGGGGCATGGAACAGAACGTTCGTGACGCCCGTATCGGCATGATCTACGAAGGCACCACTGGCATCCAGGCGCTGGACCTGCTTGGTCGCAAGATCCTGATGAGCCAGGGCGAAGCCCTCAAGCAGTTCACCAAGCTGGTCCACGTGTTCTGTAAGGAAAACGCCGACAACGAGCAGCTCAAGGAGTTCATCGAGCCGCTCCAGCAGATCAACAAGGAGTGGGGCGAGATCACCATGAAGCTGGGTATGAGCGCCATGAAGGACCGTGAGGAAGTGGGTGCCGCTGCGGTGGACTACCTGATGTACTCCGGCTATGCGGTCTTCGCCTACCTGTGGGCCCGTTCTGCCAAGGTGGCCCTGGACGCCATGGTTGAAGGTACCCCCGAGGAAGCCTTCTACAACGCCAAGGTCCAGACCGCACGCTTCTACTTCAAGCGCCTGCTGCCGCGTACCCGCACCCATGTGGAAACCATGTTTGCTGGTGCCGATACGCTGCTGGACCTGCCGGAAGAACACTTCGCGTTCTGAGGCATGTTCTAACTCCCGGCGCCCTGGGGTGCCGGGAGTGACAGGTTGCTGAAGATTTTGGCCATGTGCCAGTCCAGCCCGCTCTCCCTGTGAGGCGGGCTTTTTTGCAGGCGGCGATTGGCCAATTTGGCTGGTTCAACGCGTCCGATGCGTTAAACTGTGGCACCTTGAATTCATAATAATCTGAACCCGCTTCGGTTCAGTAAATACAAGACCCCCTTATTAACAGACGTGGAGAGAACCTGATGGCTGACTACAAGGCCCCGTTACAGGAAATCCGATTCGTAATGAACGACGTGTTCGACGCCCCGTCCCTGTGGGCATCCATGCCCCGGCTGGCGGAGCGCGTGGACCCGGACACGGCGGATGCCATTATTGAGGAGGCCGGCAAGGTCACCACCAACGTGATCGCCCCCCTTAACCGTGAAGGTGACGAGCAGGGCTGCCAGTGGAACGACGGCAAGGTCACCGCTCCGGAGGGTTTCCGTGAGGCGTACCAGACTATCGTGGACGGCGGCTGGAACGGCCTGGGTGGCAACCCGGACTTCGGCGGCATGGGCATGCCCAAGACCCTGGTGGTGCAGTTTGAGGAAATGCTGCAGGCGTCCAACATGGCCCTGGGCCTGGCGCCCATGCTTACCGCCGGCGCCTGCCTGGCCCTGGACGCCCATGGCAGCGAGGAACTGAAGGAAAAGTACCTGCCCAACCTCTACTCAGGCGTCTGGTCCGGCTCCATGGATCTGACCGAGCCCCATTGTGGTACTGACCTGGGCATCATGCGCAGCCGCGCCGTCCCCCAGGATGACGGTAGTTACAGTATCTCGGGTACCAAGATTTTCATTACCTGGGGTGAGCACGATATGGCGGAGAACATCATCCATTTCGTGCTGGCCAAGCTGCCGGATGCGCCCAAGGGACCCAAGGGCATTTCCCTGTTCCTGGTGCCCAAGTTCCTGGTTAACGACGACGGCTCCCTGGGCGAGCGCAACGCCTTCAGCTGTGGCTCCATTGAAAAGAAAATGGGCATCAAGGGTTCTGCCACCTGCGTTATGAACTTCGATGACGCCAGGGGCTGGCTGGTCGGCGAGGAAAACAAGGGCCTGGCCGCCATGTTCACCATGATGAACTACGAGCGCCTGGGTGTGGGTATCCAGGGCCTGGCCGCCGCGGAAGCGTCCCTGCAGAGTGCCCGGGAGTATGCCTTCGAGCGCATCCAGAGCCGTGCCCCTACCGGCGCCCGTAATCCGGAGCAGGCCGCTGATCCGCTGGTGGTCCACCCGGATGTGCGTCGTATGCTGCTGACCATGAAGGCCTATGTGGAAGGGGGCCGTGCCTTCTCAACCTACGTGGGACAGTGGCTGGACATTGCCAAGTTCTCTGACGAGGATGCAGACCGGGAGCGGGCCGAGGGCCTGGTTGCCCTGCTGACACCGGTGGCCAAGGCCTTCCTCACCGACCGCGGCTTTGACATGTGCGTTGTTGGCCAGCAGGTCTTCGGCGGCCACGGCTACATCCGTGAGTGGGGCCAGGAACAACTGGTTCGCGATGCCCGTATTACCCAGATCTATGAAGGTGCCAATGGCATCCAGGCGCTGGACCTGATGGGGCGCAAGGTGGTTGGCAGCCAGGGCAAGCTCTACGAGTTGTTTGCCGACGACCTGGCCGCTTTCATCGAGAAACAGCAGGGCAATGCTGCCCTGGAGCCGTTCCTGGCGCCGCTGTCGGCGTCCCTGGAGCGTCTGTCTGACGTTACCGAGCAGGTTCTGAACCAGTCCGAGGATGACCCCAATGCTCCCGGTGCCGCCTCGGCCGACTACACCAACCTGTTTGGCCTGACGGCACTGGCCTATATGTGGGCGAAGATGGTCGTTGCGGCTGCCCCCAAGGCCGAGGGTGACAGTTCTGGCTTCTACACTGGCAAGCTGAAAACGGCCCGGTTCTTCTACGAGCGCCTGCTGCCCCAGACAGTGTCACTGGCGGAGAGTATTCGTAGTGGTAGCCACTCCATGATGGAGCATGCTGACAACGAGTTCTGACTCTGATCAGCGCACAGCAGGAAATATCACAACAGGCCGGCTTTTGCCGGCCTGTTGTGTATTGGGCATATTGACACCATTTGCGTAACAGGCGCATCTTGAAGGTCATCGCGACAATCCGTTGCCAAGGAGGTCACCATGACCATGAAAGAGGATCTGAACAAACTCTCCGAAACCCTCAAGCAATACCGGGATGAGCTTCGTGTCCAGCTGCACCTCGCCCGCCAGGACGTGCGGGATGAGTGGGATGACCTGGACGAATACTGGGACAAGTTCCGGCAGAAGCTGGACGATATCCGCCATGATGCCGAGGGTGTCAGCGACGAAACCCGGCAGACAGCCCACAGGCTCGGCGAAGAACTCAAATCCGGGTACGAGCGGATACGCCAGCGCATCAAGTAGCTGCCTGCCTGTGTCAGCCCTGGCGCAGCAATACGGCAAGGTCGGAGAGGTGGTGCCAGGGCGGCAGGTCACCATAGCCCTTGGCCGCCCGGTCAGCCTCGCTACAGAGTGTCAGCGCCCGGTGGAGGGTGGGGCCTGGTAGCCGGCGGGCTGCGTGCTCGATCGCCCGGGCCCGTTGCGGCTGGAAGACGCCGTTTTTCTTGAGAAACGCAGCGGGGGCTTCCCGCTGTTTCATCGCCTGCTGCAGTTCCAGGGTCATATTGATGTCCCTGACCAGCACTGCCAGCAGGCCAAGTGGGTTCTCGCCTTCCTGTTGCAGCGTGGTGATCACCTTGCGGGCATGGGCCGCCCGGCCGGCCAGCAGGTCGGTAATCACCTCGAAGATATTGAAGCGGGCACTGTACTGTACCGCGGTTTCCACCACATCCTCATTGATGGTTTTATCGGCAGCCAGCAGGCTCAGGCGATCCAGCTCCTGGCTTGCCGCCAGCAGGTTACCCTCCAGACGTTCAGCCAGCAGGTTCAGTGCCCCCTGGGTCAGCGTCAGCCCACGGGAGCGGGCCCGTTGCTGCAGCCAGCCGGCAAACTTGTCTCCATCCACGGGCCATACAGTGACGTGGACACCGGCTTTCTGCAGCTGTTTGTACCATTTGCGCCGGGTCTCGGCGGCATCCAGGCGGACGCTGATCAGCAGGAGCAGGATATCGTCCGCAGGCTGGGCCAGCGCCTGCTCGATCACGTCACGGCCGTCACCGAGCTTGCCATTGGGGAGGTGAATCTCTATACGACGGCGCTCGGCAAACAGCGACATGGCGCCCAGCTCGTCCCGCAGGGCGCCCCAGTTCAGGTGCTGGTCGGCGTGGTAGACCTGGCGGTCGTTGAAGCCTTCGCTGCGGGCCTTCGCGCGGATCTGGTCACAGGCTTCCTGGACCAGCAGGGGTTCATCCCCGGACACCAGGTACACTGGTGCGAGGGATTTCTCCAGTGCCTGGCCTAGCTGTCCGGGGTTAATCTTCATTGGCGGGTATCGCTGCCCCGGGCTTCCGAGGCCTCCAGGATTTCGTCGATTCTGCGCTGGTCGAACGGCACCAGGCGATAGCCGATCTGTCTCACCAGGCTATCGTGGAGCTGTCGCTCAATCTCTCCCCGTTCCCGACGATTGGCGAGTACGCTGGCAGAGTCGAACCGGTAGCTTTGTGCAGCACTCACGTCGGTATCCGGCAGCAAGGGAATGCCCTCACGGGTTTGCAGCATGATGCTGATACTCTGGCGTAACTCGTACTCGGCGGCCTCGGCGCGGGCGGAAATGGCACTGGTGCGCTGAGTCTGACGGAAGTCGCCCAGCAGGAGCAGGTGTGCGGCTTGTTCCCGGTTTTCCACCAGGGTTACGTCAGCCATCGAAAACTGTGATTTCAACGCCCGGCAAAGGTCTGCAGGAACCCCGGAGTGGCACCCGACCCAGAGTGGCTCCAGTGCGGATGGCACCGGGGACGCGCCCCGCAACTGGAAGCCGCAGGCGCTGACCAGAAGGGTCAACAGGCCCAGGCTGAATGCCATTGCGAGCTTTCTCATCACCGCCTCCGTCCCCGGATATCAGTTGGCAACCACGTTGACCAGCTTGCCGGGCACGACGATCACTTTACGCACCGTCTTGCCTTCGGTGAAGCGGGTAACGTTTTCGTGCTCCAGGGCCAGTTTTTCCAGGTCATCCTTGCTGATATCAGCGGGTACGTCGGCCTTGCCGCGAACCTTGCCATTGACCTGCAATACCACCTGGATTTCGCTTCGTACCATGGCACTCTCGTCAGCGACAGGCCAGGAGGCATCCACCACCGGCTCTTCGTGGCCCATGGCCTGCCACAGGGTGTGGCAAATATGGGGCGCGATAGGAGCCAGCATCAGTACGGCAGCGTCCAGGGCTTCCTGGACCACGGCCCGGTCCTGTTCTTCCGTGGCATCGAGCCGGCCCACCTCGTTCAGCAACTCCATAACGGCTGCGATAGAGGTGTTGAAGGTCAGGCGGCGGCTGATGTCGTCGCTGACCTTGGCAATGGTTTCGTGGGTTTTCCGGCGCAGGTCCCGGCGTGCGTCGTTCAGTTGCGCCACATCGATGGCCTGTACCGGGCCACCGGTGGTGTGTTCCCGTACCAGGCGCCACAGGCGCTTGAGGAAACGGTTGGCACCTTCCACGCCGCTGTCAGACCACTCCAGGGATTGCTCTGGCGGGGCAGCGAACATCATGAACAGGCGCACGGTGTCGGCGCCGTGCTGGTCAATGATCGCCTGGGGGTCAATGCCGTTGTTCTTCGACTTGGACATCTTGGTGACGCCGCCGATGGCAACCGGCTGGCCGTCTTCCCGGTGCGTAGCCTTGACCACCTGGCCCTTGTTGTCCCGCTCCACCGTCACATCTGCCGGCGCGATCCAGGTGGTCTTGCCGGACTCATCGGTACGGTAGTAGGTCTCGGCCAGCACCATGCCCTGGGTCAGCAGGCGGTTGAAGGGCTCGGAACTGTCCACCAGGCCCACATCCCGCAGCAACTTGTGGAAGAAGCGGGCGTACAGCAGGTGCAGGATGGCGTGTTCGATACCACCGATATACTGGTCTACCGGCAGCCAGTAGTTGGCGGCGGCCGGGTCCAGCATGCCCTTGTCGTAGTTGGGGCTGCAGAAGCGGGCGTAGTACCAGGACGACTCCATGAAGGTATCGAAGGTGTCCGTTTCCAGGGTGGCGGGCTGGCCGTTGTACTCGGTCTTCGCCCACTCGGGGTCAGCCTTGATGGGAGACTGTACGCCGTCCATTTCCACATCTTCCGGCAACCGTACCGGCAGCTTGTCGTCCGGTACCGGCATCTCGGTGCCGTCTTCCAGGGTCATCATGGGTATGGGCGCGCCCCAGTAACGCTGACGGGACACACCCCAGTCCCGCAGGCGGTAGTTTACGGTGCGCTTGCCGATGCCGTTCTCTTCCAGGTAAGCAGCGATGGCATCGAAAGCTTCGTCGCTGGTGAGGCCGCTGTAGCTGCCGGAAGAAACCAGGGTGCCTTTCTCGGTGAAGGCCTCTTCCTGTACGTCCAGCTCGCGACCATCGAGGGCGGCAATGACCTGCTGGATGGGCAGGCGGTATTTGCGGGCAAATTCGTGGTCACGCTCGTCGTGGCCCGGCACCGCCATGAGGGCGCCCGTGCCATAGTCCATCAGCACAAAGTTGGCGACCCACACCGGAATCTCTTCCTGGGTCAGCGGGTGAATGGCCTTGAAGCCGGTGTCGATGCCCCGCTTCTCCATGGTAGCCATTTCCGCTTCGGCGACCTTGCTGTTGCGACACTCGTCCACGAACCGTGCAACATCGGTGTGTTCTTCCGCGGCCTTCTTCGCCAGTGGATGCTCGGCCGCGACCGCCATGTAGGTGACGCCCATCAGGGTGTCCGGACGGGTGGTGTAGACCGTGAGGCCGTCATCGGCTCCCTTGAGGGGAAAGGTCAGCTCGGTGCCTTCGGACTTGCCGATCCAGTTACGCTGCATGGTCTTGACCTGGTCCGGCCAGCCTTCCAGCTGGTCCAGGTCACTCAGCAATTCCTCGGCGTAGTCGGTGATTCGAATAAACCACTGGGGGATCTTTTTCTGTTCCACGATGGCGCCGGAGCGCCAGCCGCGGCCGTCTACCACCTGCTCATTGGCCAGTACGGTCTGATCCACCGGGTCCCAGTTCACCGTGGACAACTTCTTGTACACCAGGCCCTTCTCGTAGAGGCGGGCGAAGAACCACTGCTCCCAGCGATAATATTCCGGGTCGCAGGTGGCCAGCTCCCGTTTCCAGTCGTAGCCGAAGCCGAGCTGTTTGAGCTGCTTCTTCATGTACTCGATATTGGACCGGGTCCACCTGGCCGGGGCAGACTTGTTGGCAATGGCGGCGTTCTCGGCGGGCAGGCCAAAGGCGTCCCAGCCCATGGGCTGCATCACATTCTTGCCCTGCATGCGCTGGTAGCGGGAGATGACGTCGCCGATGGTGTAGTTGCGCACATGGCCCATGTGCAGCTTGCCGCTCGGGTAGGGGAACATGGACAGGCAGTAGTACTTGGGTTTGCCGGGCTCCTCCTTCACCGTAAAGGTGTCGTTGTCTTCCCAGAATTTGCGGGCATTCTGTTCAACATCGCGGGGATTGTATTGCTCGTCCATTCCTGCCATTGCCGTTTGGTACCTTGTGTCGGAAAGAAGCCGGAAACGGGCTTCCATCAGAAAAATGTTGCCGAAGTGTTGTCAAATTGGCCGGACATTCTAACGTACTGGCGCGGCAACAGGTAGCCTGCCAAAACCCGGGGTTTATGCCACACTGAACGAAATGACACCCTGAGGAGCGGCCATGACCGATCAGCAACGCAAAGAACAGCCGAAACAGGTTTCCCACCAGGCCCTCGAGGCCTATGACCGCATGCTGGAACGGGTGGAAAGCCGGCTCGCAGATGCCGAAGAGCGCACCCTGGAGACCCTGCGGCAGGAGATCGACGATGCGGTGGAGTTTGAAACCGAGCTTGAACGGCTTACCCGGGATGAAGCCAGCCTGCTGGCGGCTTACCTGCGCCGTGACCTGGAACACCTGGTCACCTTCGTTGGCGGCACGGGCGAAGGGCTAAGGGAGTGGCTGCAGCTGGACCTGTCACTGCTGGAGCGCAAGCTCCAGGACCTGCTGTTCTCCATTGCCGACAAGACCCGTCTGGACACCCTGGAGCTGGACCAGAAACTGGAGAACCAGGACGTCACCCACTACATGACCGGAGAGGTAGCCACGGCGGGCATGTTCCGCTGCCTGAATTGTGGCCACATGAAGTGTCTGACTGCTACCAGCCAGCTAGGCCCTTGCGAGGCTTGTGAGAGTCACTACTTCGAAAGGGTGACCGGTCAGTGGCCGGCGGGGAACTGATACCCCCTGCGGCCCGCTGACGGGGCGGGCGCAGGGAGAGGGCAGGGTTGGCGGATGAACCGCCGGATGTCAGACCCGGCGGTCCCGGGCCAGCCCCGCGAGCAGTTCACTGACTGCCCCTGGAATGGCATCGTCGCTGTCTGCTTCAACGCTGACCGTAGCCACGTCGGTGCCGAGGTTAACCGCAACCGCAATCAGGCCATGGGTCGCCAGTAGCTGGGCAGCGCGACGGCGGTCGTCGGCGGGTCCGGCGTTCTCTTCGGTCAGTACAACGGACGTCTTGCCCTGGTCGAACAGTGCGCGCTCCACCGCGAGGGCCAGGTCGCCGGCCTTGCGGCCGTTACAGGCGATGATGGCCGGCTTCTGGGCCAGGCGCCGTTCGCGTTCTTCAGCGGTGACCGGGTCAAGGGACTCGGTATCACTGGCGGTGCCGGCGATCATACCCGCGCCAATGGTGACGTTAGTCAGCCGGTCGATGACAATGAAGCTGCCGGTCGCGTGGTTACGCGGGTAGGCATCGAAGGCAACGGGCTGGCTGAGGGTGAGCTCGCACAGGCCGATTTCGTTAAGCGCCAGTTGGGCCGGGTTGGCACTTTGTTCCAGGGTATTCACATCCGTCTGGTGGTGAATCTTCTTCACCGTTGCCGAGGTAAAGGTCGGCCCCAGCTTGATGTCGTAAAGGCGGCCGGTTTCCAGTGGGGCGTCTGTCATCCAGACGAGGTTGGCGGTAAAGCGGTTGCCCACCTCCGGCTCGTCTTCGACCTTCACCAGCATGTCGCCACGGCTGATGTCGATCTCGTCGTTCAGGGTCAGGGTCACGGCCTGGTCGATATAGGCTTCTTCCAGGTTGCCATCAAAGGTGACCACGTCTTTTACCGTGCTCTTGCGGCGAGACGGCAGGGCCATGACCTGGTCACCCGGGCGGATTACGCCGGAGGCGATGGTGCCGCAGAAACCACGGAAGTTCAGGTTGGGCCGGGTGACGTACTGGACCGGGAAACGGAAGTGCTCCAGGTTCTTGTCCCGTGACACCTCTACGGTTTCCAGGATGTCCATCAACGGCTGTCCGCTGAACCAGGGCGTATTCTCGCTCCGGTTAACCACGTTGTCGCCTTCCAGGGCCGAGATGGGCACGAAGCGGACGTCCTTCAGACCCAGCCTGGCTGCAAATGCCAGGTAGTCTTCCTTGATCTCGTTGAAGCGTTCCTCGCTGTAGTCCACCAGGTCCATCTTGTTAATCGCCACGACGATGTGGCGGATGCCCAGCAGGGAGGCAATGTAGGAGTGCCGGCGGGTCTGCGTGAGCACACCATAACGGGCGTCGATCATCAGGATCGCCAGCTGGGCAGTGGAGGCGCCGGTGGCCATGTTGCGGGTGTACTGCTCATGGCCCGGGGTGTCCGCGATGATGAACTTGCGCTTGTCAGTGCTGAAGTAGCGGTAGGCCACGTCAATGGTGATGCCCTGTTCGCGCTCGGCCTGCAGGCCATCGACCAGAAGCGCCAGGTCCAGCTTCTCGCCCGTGGTGCCCATCTTGGCGCTGTCGGTTTTCAGACTGGCCATGTGATCTTCGTAGATCATCTTGGTGTCATGGAGCAGGCGGCCGATCAGGGTGCTTTTGCCATCATCCACACTGCCGCAGGTCAGCAGACGCAGCAGTTCCTTGTTTTCGTGTTGCTTCAGGTAGGCCTGAATATCTTCGGCAATCAGATCAGACTGGTGTGACATCTCAGAAGTACCCTTCCCGCTTTTTCTGTTCCATGGACCCGGCGGAATCGTGGTCGATCACGCGACCCTGACGCTCGGAGCTGGTGGCCAGCAGCATTTCCTGGATGATTTCCGGCAGCGTGTCCGCCTCGGACTCGATAGCCCCGGTCAGCGGATAGCAGCCCAGGGTGCGGAAGCGCACGGATTTCATCATTGGCTCCTCGCCTTCCTTGAGGGGCATGCGGTCGTCATCCACCATGATCAGCGTGCCGTCCCGCTCTACTACCGGTCGTTTCGCGGCGTAGTACAGGGGGACGATCTCGATGTTTTCCAGGTAGATGTACTGCCAGATGTCCAGCTCGGTCCAGTTGGACAGTGGGAACACACGAATGCTCTCACCCTTGTTGACCTTGCCGTTGTAGATGTTCCAGAGCTCCGGGCGCTGGTTCTTTGGATCCCAGCGATGGTACTCATCCCGGAAGGAATAGACCCGCTCCTTGGCCCGGGATTTTTCTTCGTCCCGGCGGGCGCCACCGAAGGCGGCGTCGAACTTGTACTTGTCCAGCGCCTGCTTGAGGGACTGGGTCTTCATCACATCGGTGTGCTTGGCGCTGCCATGGGTGAACGGGCCAATACCCTGTTTCACGCCGTCCTCATTGATGTGGACGATCAGGTCCAGGCCATATTCCTTAACCTTGCGGTCCCGGAAATCGATCATCTCCCGGAACTTCCAGGTGGTATCCACATGCATCAGGGGAAACGGCGGCTTACCGGGATAGAAGGCCTTGCGGGCCAGGTGCAGCATGACCGCAGAGTCCTTGCCAATGGAGTAGAGCATCACCGGGTTGTCGAATTCCGCGGCGACCTCCCGGATGATGTGGATGCTTTCAGCTTCCAGCTGTTTGAGATGGGTCAGGTTGTACGTGGTCATAAGTTAAGCTCATTGGGGCGCCTCAGCGAGGTGCCCAAAACAGGAATAGAGAGGCATTATCAGAGGTGAGCTACTATACCAGCGGCAAGTTCTTATAAGAAGGCGGTCTACTAGAGTTTCCGGCTATAACAATATGCGTCGGGTAACCGTCCGGTTATAGGGTTGTTCGGTGGCCTGTCAGGCACGCTCCGTCAGCAGGCGATGGACGTACTGGTCTACGTAGTCGAAGCCACGACCGTCGAAATCAACAAAGCGGATACCCAGCTGGAACTCGTCCCTGGCGACCCGGCGCAGATGGGCGATATGCCCCCGGGCCGCCAGGTTGACCGATTGCTGGGGCAGGACGGGCACCTCGAAGTGTGCGTTGATGTCGATCCAGTCTCCGGGGGCAGGGGTGCGTCTACCGGGGATGAGCGTTTGGGCAACGGCGTCGGAGCACCGGATCATCATGCCGGCCCGTGACAGATTGCACATCTCGCACTCAATCGCTGCCTGTCCGGGGCGATTCAGCGTCACAGGGAGGCAGACCTCCGCACGCTGCTGGTCCCGGAGGTTTGGTTCGGCAGAGCGCGGTTTGACCCGCATGGGCCTGACGGCGGCGGACTCGACGTCGAGCGGCTTTCCCATGGTCATATCCTGTTCGGTATAGTTACCTGTCGTGCCCGAAAATAAGGTAACGGCCCTCATGAAAGCCTGGTGCGCGTCCTGCGGCCTGACGTTGACTCCATTGTCGTTGCATTCTCCCGGCGCTGTACTTCACCGGTACCAGACCCCTCTTCGGAGGCTCGTAAGATACGTCTGTAACTTCGGGCGGAGATTACGGTTTTTATTTTTCGAGGAGTTTAGCTGGTGGATTACTGAGCAGCAAGTGTGGGGGTCGTGATGCCGGTCATGTTATTAAACATTTGTTTGATTAACGATTGAACACCTTCTGGTGCCAGGCCCCGGTGAGGTAGAATGCGCCTGCACCATTCTTCTGACAAAGACGGTCTTCCTGATGACGCAGAAAACTCCCGCCACTGGTAGTGGCAATAGTGGCAAGGTCGGATTTATCAGTCTTGGCTGCCCCAAGGCCCTGGTGGATTCCGAACGCATCCTGACCCAGCTTCGCCTGGACGGCTATGACGTCGTGCCTTCCTACGATGATGCAGACATCGTCGTAGTGAATACCTGTGGCTTTATCGACGCCGCCAAGCAGGAATCCCTGGACGCCATCGGCGAAGCCATCAGTGAGAATGGCAAGGTCATCGTTACCGGCTGCATGGGCGTGGAGGCAGAGCGCATCCGCGAGACCCATCCGGGCGTACTGGCCGTTTCAGGCCCACAGGCCTACGAGGAAGTGGTCGGTGCAGTACACGAGTACGTGCCCCCGAAGCAGGACCATGATCCCTTTGTGGACCTGGTGCCACCCCAGGGTATCAAGCTGACGCCCCGGCACTATGCCTACCTCAAGATATCCGAGGGCTGTAACCACGGTTGCACCTTCTGCATCATCCCGGACATGCGCGGCAAGCTGGTCAGTCGTCCCATTGGTGATGTAATGGATGAAGCGAAGCGCCTGGTGGATGCTGGCGTGAAGGAGCTACTGGTCATCTCCCAGGACACTTCCGCCTACGGTGTGGATATCAAATACCGCACCGGGTTCTGGCAGGGTAAGCCCCTGAAAACGAAGATGCAGTCCCTGTGCGAAGCCCTGGGCGATATGGGCGTGTGGGTTCGACTGCACTACGTGTACCCCTATCCCCATGTGGACGACATCATCCCGCTGATGGCCGAAGGCAAGATCCTGCCGTACCTGGATATCCCGTTCCAGCACGCCAGCCCGAAAGTGCTCAGGGCCATGAAACGCCCGGCCCATGACAGCAAGACCCTGGAGCGTATCAGGAAGTGGCGGGAGATCTGCCCGGAACTGACCATCCGCTCTACCTTTATTGTCGGCTTCCCGGGCGAGACCGAGGAAGACTTCCAGTACCTGCTCGACTGGCTGGACGAAGCGCAGCTCGACCGCGTGGGTGCCTTCACCTACAGCCCGGTAGAAGGCGCGAAAGCCAACGAACTGGAAGGCGCCGTGCCGGAAGATGTGAAGGAAGAGCGACTGGCCCGCTTTATGGCCAAGCAGGCTGAAATATCAGCCGCCCGCTTACAGGCCAGGATTGGCAAGACCATTGAGGTACTGATCGACGAAGTGGACGAAGAAGGTGCCATTGGTCGCTCAAAAGCCGATGCCCCGGAAATCGACGGCATGGTTTACCTCAATGGTGAGACCGACCTGCAGCCAGGCCAGATTGTCCAGGCGGTGGTAGAACACGCCGACGAGCACGACCTCTGGGCCGCGCTGACCTGATTGCAGAAAGTTGAATGGGTGGGGTGGGGGTACCTTCCCGCAGGGAAAAAGGTGTCTGAGCGAAGCGAGTTCTTTTTCCCGGAGGGAAGGTACCCCCACCCCGCCCAAACACCACCCTCAGACGTCAGACGTCACCAACCCGCGCAACGATCTCCGCATAGTAGTCATCAAAGTCCTTGAACTCGATGCTGTCCCGCCCACAGCAGCGGATGCGACCGGACTTGATGTCATACACCCAGCCGTGCACCTCGATCTTGCCTGTAGCCAGCTTGGCCGCCACCACCGGGTGGGTTCGCAGATGCTGAACCTGCTGGAGCACGTTTTCCTCGATGGCTTCATTGAGGTACTTCGGGTCCAGTGGCTCCTCGCCGCCAATGTTATGGCGCTCCCGCACAATTTCCATGGCGGAACGGCAATGTCCCAACCACTCCTTTACATGGGGCAGGCCTTTAAGGGCTGGAATATCCAGTGCGCCCTTGATGGCGCCACAGTCGGTGTGGCCACAGACGATAATGTGGCGAACGCCCAGCACCGCCACCGCATATTCGATGGAAGCGGTCATGCCCCCGGTCTCATTGCTGTGGGGGGGGATAACGTTACCGGCGTTGCGGCAGATAAACAGGTCCCCCGGGTGTGAGCCGGTCACCATATTCGGATCGATGCGCGAATCCGAACAGGTGAAGAAGAGTACGTCCGGGTTCTGGTGGTCTGCCAAAGCGCCGAACAGGTCTTTGTGCTCCGGATAGACGTTCCTGCGAAAATCCAGTACGCCGCGAACAATATGATCCATAAACTGTGCTCCTGTTCCTGCCGTTCAGGCAATCTCGATCAGTACTTCGCCCGGAGTAATCCGGTCGCCCTTGGTAATATGAACGGCCTGTACTGTGCCGTCGACACTGGTGTGAATTTCAGACTCCATTTTCATGGCTTCAGTAATCAGTACAGCCTGGCCGGCGGAGACCGTATCCCCCTCGCTGACCAGTACGTCCACCACGTTGCCGGGCATGGTGGTTGTGACATGACCGGGGTCGGTGGCCTTCTTGCGACCGCTGCCGCCGCCGGAGGCATCGTATTCGTTGAGGGATTCGAACACCACTTCCTGGGGCATACCGTCCAGTGACAGATACAGCTTGCGCTTGCCGGGACCGGATGCGCCGACACCGGTAACCGCGACCTCATAGGTCTCTCCGTGTACATCAATGCGGAACTCGGTGGCCACAGCCGCGCCCATGCGATCACGGCCCTTGTTTTCCACTGGCTGCAACTCTTCCGGCTGCAAGGTGCCGTCCCTGCGCTGTTGCAGGAACTCCCGGCCAAGGTCGGGGAACATGGCGTAGGTAAGTACATCTTCCTCGCAAGTAGCCAGGTTACCGATGTCTGCCCGCAATTTGTTCAGCTCGGGGCTGAGAAGGTCTGCGGGACGGCCGTCGTTCACGCTTTCGTTGCCGATGGCTTTCTTCTGGATGTCTGTATTCACGTCTGCCGGCGGGTGCCCGTAACCGCCCTGCAGGTAGCGTTTCACCTCGTTGGTTATGGTCTTGTAACGCTGGCCGGCCAGCACGTTATACACCGCCTGGGTGCCGACAATCTGCGAGGTAGGCGTCACCAGCGGGGGGTAGCCCAGGTCGGCCCGCACCCGCGGGATCTCGTTGAATACATCGCGGATCTTGTCCAGGGCGTTCTGTTCCTTCAGCTGGTTAGCCAGGTTGGACATCATACCCCCCGGCACCTGGTTGATCTGTACGGACACATCTTCCCGGGTAAATTCGCTTTCGAACTGCTGGTACTTCCTGCGCACCTCCCGGAAGTAGTCGGCAATCTCACTCAGCAGCTCCAGGTCCAGGCCGGTGTCGAATTCAGTGTCCTTCAGGGCGGCCACCTGGGATTCCGTTGCCGGATGGCTGGTGCCATTGGCAAAGGAGGAGATGGCAGTATCAATCCGGTCTGCCCCGGCTTCGATGGCTTTTAGCTGGCACATGGGCGCCAGACCGGCGGTGGCGTGGCTGTGAACCACCAGAGGCAGATCCACCTCTGACTTGATGGCTTTTACCAGCTCGTAGGTAGCGTAAGGTGTCAGCAAGCCGGCCATATCTTTGATGGCAATGGAATCTGCCCCCATGGCCTTCAACTCCTGGGCTTGCGTAACAAACAGTTCCGGCGTATGGACCGGGCTGGTGGTGTAACAGATGGTGCCCTGGGCGTGTTTGCCAGCCTTATTTACCGCTGTCATGGCGGTTTCCAGGTTGCGCAGGTCGTTCAGGGCGTCGAACACCCGGAACACATCAATGCCGTTGTCAGCGGCTTTCTGCACAAAGGCTTCCACGACATCGTCTGCATAGTGGCGATACCCCAGCAGGTTCTGGCCCCGCAGCAGCATCTGCAGGCGGGTGTTGGGTAGCGCCTTGCGCAACTGACGCAGTCGTTCCCACGGGTCCTCTTTAAGGAAGCGTACGCAGGCGTCAAAGGTGGCGCCGCCCCAGACTTCCAGCGACCAGTAACCCACCTGGTCCAGCTTGTCGCAAATGGGCAGCATGTCTTCCGTGCGCATCCGGGTGGCAATCAGCGACTGGTGCGCATCACGAAGGATAACGTCGGTGACTTCGATTTTCCTGGCATTGCTCATGTTCAGTCCTCCTGCGGATTACCAGCCGGCGTGGGCTGCGATCGTGGCTGCAATGGCCAGCGCAATTTCACTCGGGTGCCGTTTGGCGGAGTAGTTCAGTAACTCCGGATGAGCCGGTACGAAGCTGGTGTCGAATACCCCGGCCCGGAAATCCGGATGGTCCAGAATCTGCTGGTAATAGTTGGCGGTGGTGGTGATGCCGTGCAGGCGCATGTCATCCAGTGCACGCTTGCCACGGGCAATTACTTCGTCCCAGGTCAGTGCCCACACCACCAGTTTCAGGCACATGGAGTCGTAGTAGGGCGGAATCTCGTAGCCGGTATAGATCGCTGTGTCGACTCTCACGCCGGGCCCCCCGGGGGCGTAATAATGGGTGATGCGCCCGAAACTGGGTAGGAAGTCGTTTTTCGGGTCTTCCGCATTGATCCGGAACTGCAGCGCATAGCCCCGGTAGGAAATATCCTCCTGCCGGTAACTCAGGCGCTCCCCGGCAGCAATGCGCAGCTGTTCCCGCACAATATCCACCCCGGTGATGGCTTCGGTGATGGTGTGTTCAACCTGCACCCGGGTGTTCATTTCCATGAAATACACTTCATTGCCGGTCAGCAAAAACTCCACTGTGCCGGCATTTTCGTAACCCACGGCCTTGGCGGCCTTAACCGCCAGGTCGCCAATGTACTGGCGCTGTTCAGGGGTGAGCTGAGGGCTGGGAGCAATCTCGATCAGCTTCTGGTTACGGCGCTGGATGGAGCAGTCGCGCTCGAACAGGTGGATGGCATCGCCCCGGCTGTCTGCCAGCACCTGCACCTCGATGTGACGCGGGTTAACAATGCACTTCTCCATGAAGACTTCGGCGGACCCGAATGCCTTGGTCGCCTCCGAGATCACCCGTGGGTACTGGGTTCTCAGCTCGTCCGGCGTATCGCACCGGCGTATGCCCCGGCCACCACCGCCGGAGGTGGCTTTGAGCATGACCGGGTAGCCGATTTCGCCGGCCAGTTTGAGGGCTTCGTCCAGATCCGTCAGGTTGCCCTCGGAGCCGGGGGTAACCGGTACGCCCGCCGCCCGCATGCTGGCTCGGGCCTGGGTCTTGTCACCCATTTTGTGAATGACGTCGGATTTCGGGCCGATAAAGGTCACTCCATGTTGCTCACACAGCTTCGCGAAGCGGGCATTCTCTGAAAGAAAGCCGTAGCCTGGATGGATGGCGTCGCAGCCGGTTTCCAGTGCCAGGTTCACAATCCTTGCAGGGTCCAGGTAGCCCGCCAGCGGGTCCTCGCCCAGAGAATAGGATTCGTCTGCGCGTTTGACGTGCAGGCCGTAACGATCCGGCTCGGTATAGATTGCCACCGAACGGATACCCATCTCCGCACAGGCCCGCTCAATGCGCACCGCGATCTCGCCACGGTTGGCAATTAGAACTTTCTTCAACATGGGCGATTCCTCATCTCGTCGTCCCGAATGAAGGTTTAAAAAGCTTAACGGGGGTTACGAATCAGGAAAAATTGATATTTTTTCGCTATTGTATAAGTAATAGTTTATAGACAGTGTGAGGTAAGGCCGCATGCCCCTGAGTATCCAGAAACTTGCCAACCGCCTAACCTTCCGGCAGCTGCAGGTGTTCAAGGCCGTCCATGACCTGAGGAGCTACTCGAGAGCCGGCGATCTCTTGGGCTTGACCCAGCCGGCTGTCAGCAGCCAGGTGAGGCACCTGGAGCAGGCGCTGGGCACGCCCATGTTTGAATACGTCGGCCGCAAACTCTACTGCACCGCGGCAGGAGAAGAGATGGCGGCGTGCGTGCGCTCGGTGTTCCGGGAACTAGCGGACATGCAGAATCGTCTGGCGGCGCTGGAGGGCCGGGTGGCTGGAGATCTCCGCCTGGTGGCAGTCAGCACAGCACAGTATGTTGTGCCGTATTTGTTGCGCTCGTTCCTGCAGCTGAATCCGCAGGTCAACATCTCGGTGGCGGTGGTCAACCGGGCTACCGCCCTGCAACGGCTGAGCGAGAACAGCGATGACCTGGTAATCATGGGTATGGTGCCGCCGGATAAGCCGCTCAAGTCATTGCCCTTCCTTGATAATGAGCTTGTCCCCGTTGTTCCTGCAGGTCACCCGCTGCTGAAGCGCACAACTGTGAGTCCTGACGAGTTCCTGAACGCCAGGCTGTTGATCCGGGAGAGCGGATCCGGTAGCCGCCTCGCGCTGGAGGTGTATTGCCAGCAGCATCGTCTGAAGATTGAGCCAGCCATGGAGCTGGGATCCAATGACGCGGTCAAGCATGCGGTTCTGGCGGGGTTGGGTGTGGCAGTGGTACCCCGTTTGAGTGCGGTATCGGAACTGGCGCTGGGCTCACTTCGGGAGCTGGATATTAGTGGCTTCCCCTTGCGACGCAGCTGGTGCCTGGTTTACCCGCAGGCGAGGTACCCGACCCCTGTCATGCAGGCCTTTATCGACTATGTTCAGCAGAATATTGCCGGTTTCGAACGCACGTTCCGGGAAATGGTTGGCCAGGGCATCCAGCCTGAAGGGAATTGAAAGAGGCTCTCCGAACGGGAGAGCCTCGGGTAATGCGGCCTTAGCCGTCGAGTTTGCGGGCCAGGATTTCGTTGAAGAGCTTGGGGTTGCCCTGCCCTTTGGATGCTTTCATCAGCGGCCCCATAAAGCCCCCGAGCATTTTCTTGCGCTTTTTCGGGTCTTCTTCGTTCTGGTACTGGGCAACCTGGTCCGGCATGCCGGAGAGCACTTCGTCTACCATCTTCTCAAGTTCCCCGGTGTCTGACACCTGCTTCAGGCCCTTGGCATCGATGATCGCGTCCACATCGCCATTGTCGCCGGCCCAGAGCGCTTCGAAGACCTTCTTGGCGCCAGCGGACGAAATGGTATTGTCTGCAATCCGCGCGACCAGGTTGCCGAGCTGCTTGCCGTCAACGGGCGCCTGCGCCACAGACTTCTCATCGGCATTCAGGCGGGCCGAGAATTCCCCGAGAATCCAGTTGGCCGACAGCTTGGCATCCTTGCCGTGCAGTACTGTCTCCTCGAACAAGGCCGCCAGTTTCGAGTCGCCAGCCAGCAGCCCTGCGTCATAGTCGTTCAGGCCGTACTGGTCCATAAAGCGCGCCTTGCGGGTGTCTGGCAGTTCCGGGAGGCTGTTGCGGGCCTCTTCAATAAAGGCGTCATCCAGTACCACCGGCAGCAGGTCCGGGCAGGGGAAGTAGCGGTAGTCGTTGGCTTCCTCCTTGGTGCGCATGGAGCGGGATTCGTCGCGGTCGCCGTTGTAAAGGCGGGTTTCCTGGGTGATGGTGCCGCCGTCTTCCAGGATGTCCATCTGCCGCTCCACTTCATGGGCGATGGCCTGCTCCATAAACCGGAACGAGTTCAGGTTCTTGGTTTCCGTGCGGGTGCCCAGGGTGTCAGAGCCCCTTGGCTTGAGTGAGATGTTTACATCGAAGCGCATGGACCCCTGAGACATGTCACCGTCGCAGATACCCAGGGAGGTCACAATGCCGTGGAGCTTTTTGGCAAAGGCGACGGCTTCCTCGGCATTATTCATATCCGGCTCAGTGACGACTTCGATCAGCGGGGTGCCGGCCCGGTTCAGGTCCACCCCGGTCATGCCGTGGCCCATGCTGTCATGGATAGCCTCGTGCAGTGACTTGCCGGCGTCCTCTTCCAGGTGCGCATGGTGGATGCGTACCCGCTTTGATTCACCGTTCCCCAGCTCGATATCCACGTAGCCGGGCCCGACAATTGGGCGGGCCAGCTGGGTGGTCTGATAGCCCTTGGGCAGGTCCGGGTAGAAGTAGTTCTTGCGCTCAAACACCGAGCGGCGCTCGATCTCGGCGTTTACCGCGAGGCCAAACATCACGGCGTAGCGGAAAGCCTGCTCGTTGGGCACCGGCAGGGTGCCGGGCATGGCCAGGTCAACGGCGTTGGCCTGGGTGTTGGGCTCGGCGCCGTAGGCGGTGCTGGAGCCGGAAAAGATCTTGGTGCGGGTGGCGAGCTGAACATGGATCTCCAGCCCGATGACGATATCCCATTGCATGTGGCTCTTTCCTCCGTCGGGCTTAGTTGGGCTCGCGCTGGTGCCAGTCGGTCACCTGCTGGAACTGATGGGCGGCGTTGAGCAGCCGGGCTTCGGAGAAATAGTCCCCGATGATCTGCAAGCCAACCGGCAGGCCGTCGATAAAGCCGGCCGGAACCGACATGGCCGGCACACCGGCCAGGTTAATCGCAATGGTGAACACGTCCTCCAGGTACATGGTGACCGGATCGGTGTTCTTCTCGCCCTGAATAAACGCCGGCGACGGCGATGTGGGGCTCATCAGTACATCCACTTCCTGGAAGGCATTGACGAAATCCTGCTGGATCAGCCGGCGCACTTTCTGGGCCTTTAGGTAATAGGCGTCGAAGTAACCTGCCGACAGGGCGTAGGTGCCCACCAGGATCCGGCGCTTCACTTCATTGCCGAAGCCCTCGGCGCGGGTACGGGTGTAAAGATCCATCAGGTCTTTCGGATCGTCACAGCGATAGCCGTAGCGAACGCCGTCAAAACGGGACAGGTTGGCCGACGCCTCTGCCGGGGCGATAACGTAGTATGCTGCGATGGCCAGTTTGGCGTGGGGCAGGGAGACCTCCTTCACCGTGGCGCCCAGCTTCTCGTACTCTTTTACCGCGTCGCGGACCTGTTGCTCCATGGCCGGGCTGAGCTGGTCCGAGAGGTACTCCCTGGGCAGGCCGATTTTCAGGCCTTTCAGGGGCTCGTTGAGGGTGGCTGTGTAGTCTGGCACCTCACGATCGACGCTGGTGGAGTCTTTCGGGTCGAAACCGGCCATGACGTTGAGCATCATGGCGTTGTCCTCTGCGGTGCGGGCCATGGTGCCGCCCTGGTCCAGGCTGGAGGCAAACGCGATCATGCCATAGCGGGACACCCGGCCATAGGTCGGTTTGAGGCCAGTGATGCCACACAGGGCGGCCGGCTGACGGATCGAACCCCCGGTATCGGTGGCGGTGGCCGCCGGTACCAGGCGTGCGGCTACGGCCGCCGCGGAGCCACCGGAAGAGCCGCCAGGTACACGCTTTTCACCCCAGGGGTTGGTGACCGGGCCGAAATGGCTGGACTCGTTGGACGAGCCCATGGCGAATTCGTCCATGTTGGTCTTGCCGAGGCAAACCGCGCCGGCCTTGCGGAAGTTTGCGGTGACTGTCGCATCGTAGGGTGGCACGAAGTTCGCCAGCATCTTCGATCCGCAGGTGGTGCGTACACCGTTAGTGCAGAAAATGTCCTTGTGGGCGAAGGGTACGCCGGTCCAGGGCGTGGCATTGCCGGCGGCACGCTGCTCGTCAGCTGTCCTGGCGTCCGCCAGGGCCTGGTCCTCGGTAACGGTAATGAAACTGTTGTACTTGCCGTCTTCGTTGCGGATACGGTCAAGGAACTGACGGGTCAGCTCCACGCTGGATACGGTGCCTTGCTCCAGCGCGCGGGATAGTTCGGCTACGGATTTGTTGTGCATGGTGGTTCCTGGGTCGCTGGTCGGTCACTCGATTACGCGGGGGGCGAGGTAAAGGCCGTTCTCCGTGGCCGGGGCAATGGCCTGGAAGGCGGCGCGCTGGTCCGTCTCGGTTACCTCATCCGGCCGCAGGCGCTGGACGGCGTCCAGGGGGTGAGCCAGGGGCTCGACCGACTCGGTATCAGCGGCGCTGAGCTGGTCTACCAGGTCCAGGATATTGCCCAGGTCCTTTTCCAGGGCCGACACCTGCTCATCATCCACCTGGATGCGGGCAAGCACCGCGACTTTTTCAATGTCCTTGCGGGAAATGGTCACGCATTGCCTCCGGGGTTTATGGAAAATCGCTATGTTAACAGATCCATGGCCAGTGGCAGTACCCTGACGGTGCCGTAAAGGCTTGTAACGCCGCGGATCACGCCTTGCCTGCAGGGATGCTCACTGCTAAAGTTGCCGCATCATTTCCAGACTGCATTTCTCAGGTTGAAAAAACACGAATGTTGAAACGTATCCGAGGCCTATTCTCAAGCGATCTCTCGATCGATCTTGGTACCGCGAACACCCTTATCTATGTCCGTGAGCGGGGGATCGTCCTGAATGAGCCTTCGGTGGTGGCTATCCGGACCAATAACTCCCAGAAGATGGTCGCGGCCGTAGGTGCCGAGGCAAAGCGGATGCTTGGCCGCACGCCGGGCAATATCACGGCAATCCGCCCTATGAAGGACGGCGTTATCGCTGACTTCGTGGTCACCGAGAAAATGCTGCAGCACTTTATTCACAAGGTGCACGAGAACAGCTTTATTACTCCGAGCCCGCGGGTGCTGGTGTGTGTGCCCAGCAAATCCACCCAGGTTGAAAAGAAGGCCATCCGGGAATCTGCCCTCGGCGCCGGAGCCCGGGAAGTCCTGTTGATCGAAGAGCCCATGGCCGCAGCCATCGGGGCGGGGCTGCCGGTGGAGGAAGCCAGTGGCTCCATGATTGTCGATATTGGTGGGGGCACCACCGAGATCGCCATTATTTCCCTGAATGGTATCGTCTACGCAGAATCCGTCAGGGTTGGTGGCGACAAGTTTGACGAAGCCATCGTCACCTACGTGCGTCGCAATTACGGCAGCCTGATCGGTGACTCCACGGCCGAACGTATCAAGCATGAGATCGGCTGTGCCTATGAAGGCGTTGAAGTCAGGGAAATCGACGTCCGTGGCCGCAACCTGGCTGAAGGTGTACCGAGGCTGTTCACCCTTAACAGTGAGGAAATCCTGGAGGCACTGCAGGAGTCCCTCGCCCAGATCGTGCAGACCGTCAAAAGTGCGCTGGAGCAGTCTCCGCCGGAGCTGGCCTCTGATATTGCCGAACGCGGCATCGTGCTGACCGGTGGTGGTGCCCTGCTACGTGGCCTCGACAAGCTGATTGCCGAAGAGACCGGGCTGCCGGTCATCATAGCGGAAGATCCGCTGACCTGTGTCGCCCGTGGTGGCGGCAAGGCGCTGGAGGTTATTGATCGCGGTGGAATCGGTATGTTCTCCCAGGAGGGGTGACCATGGTACCGGGTTCCGGCCTGTCCAGCGTACGCCGACAACCGCCGCTGAGGATCTCCTCCAGCGGCGGTTGTGTTATCAGGGCGGGGGGGCAGCACCATTAAGACGATCTTTGTCCAGGGCGGTGTTCCCGGGTTTCGGTTGTTGTTCGTGCTGGTTCTGTCTGCGGTGCTCATTGTGGCGGATGCCCGCTTTGATCGCCTTGAGCCTGCTCGCAGTGCCATTGCCAGCGTGCTTGCCCCCGTACTCTGGCTGGGGAACGCCCCTGACCGCTTTTCGAACTGGTTCGCCGGCGTTATTACACCCCGCGAGGACCTGCTCAGCGAAAACGAAGCGCTCAAGGCGCGGCTGATGATCCTCGAACGCCGGGCCCTCAAATACGGTGCCCTGGCGGCCGAGAACAACCGCCTCCGGGACCTGATGAACGCCTCCGCCACGCTGGATGACCGGGTGGTCGTGGCCGAGGTGGTCGGGGTGTCGCCAGACCCGTTCTCCCATGAAGTCGTTATCAACAAGGGCGCGAGGGATGGCGTCGAAGCAGGCCAGGCGATTCTGGATGCCAATGGGCTTATGGGCCAGGTGCTTTACACGGCGGCGTTCACATCACGGGTGTTGTTGATATCCGACAGCAGCCATGCCGTGCCCGTGGAAGTGCTTCGCAATGGTCTGCGGGCGATATTGCTGGGCAACGGAGACATCAGTCAGCTCGAGCTTGTCCATGTACCGGATACCGCAGACATCCGTGAAGGCGACGTGCTGGTCAGCTCCGGGCTTGGCGGTCGCTTCCCCAAGGGCTATCCCGTGGCAGAAGTCTCCTCTATCGCCAAGGAACCCGGTGCTCCGTTTGTAACGATCCACGCGACACCCATGGCGAGGCTCAGTCGCAGCAAGCTGGTGCTTGTCGTGTTTTCAGAGGCGGGGACCGTCGTGCCCGAAGAACTGTATGACCAGCAACCCCCCGGCAGCAGTAATGGTGAGGCTGCCGCCGGGCCGGGCGACAACGGAGGGGAGGGCTGATGTTATCAGTGATCAGCTACCCGGTAATGATCGTCAGCGTCATCATTTCGCTGGTGCTCAGCATATCCCTGTTTCCCCAGGGCTGGTTCGAGTTTCGCCCTGAGTGGGTCACCCTCATGGTCTTTTACTGGACCTACCGTGCACCATCCCAGTTTGGCATCCTGACTGCCTTCGTACTCGGCATACTGCTGGATGTACTGGAAGCGACGCCCCTGGGTGTGAACGGCCTGGCCATGGCAGTGGTCGCGTTCCTGGTGCTTACGGTTCATCAGCGTTTGCGAATGTTTCCCCTGATACAGCAGAGCATCCTTGTCTTCCTGCTGGTGGGCATCAACCAGATGGTGGTGCATTTCATCAAGCACCTGCTGGGGGGGCAAACACCCGGTTTCGAATACCTGTGGCCGGCAGCCACCAGCGCGGTGTTGTGGCTGCTGCTGTGCCCGGTACTCGACAAACTGAACCTGAAACTGGGCTGATACAGCCGGACCGACCAACATGGCAAAGAACATTGTACTTGCCTCTGCATCGCCCAGAAGGGCAGACCTGCTGAGGCAGCTTGGGCTATGCTTCACAACACGGCCCGTCGATATTGACGAGACGCCCCTGCCGGGCGAGGAGGCGTCAGCCTATGTGCATCGGCTGGCCGGGGAGAAAGCCGTTGCCGGGTTTACAAGGGCAGGCGACCCGGATGCGCTGGTTCTTGGCTCGGACACCACCGTCGTCCTGGACGGACGTGTGCTGGGCAAACCGACCGACCGGGAACACGCGAAAACCATGCTGGGTGCGCTCTCCGGGCGTACCCACCAGGTGATGACCGGGGTCGCGCTGACGGGCCAGGCGGGAACGGAAATCCTGGTCAGTATCACAGAAGTGACCTTTCGCACTCTTGGTGAGCGTGAAATCGATGCCTACTGCGCAAGCGGTGAACCCATGGACAAGGCTGGCGGTTATGGCATCCAGGGCCGCGGTGGAGCCTTTGTGTCCGCCATCACCGGCAGTTACAGTGCGGTAGTGGGCCTGCCGCTGGACGTGGTCGCGGGCTTGCTGGAGCAGGCAGGTCTTCCGGTCTGGGAATGCTGGATATCCAATAACAACGGAGAATGACATGAGCGAGGAAATCCTGATCAACGTGACACCGGTGGAAACCCGGGTAGCGCTGGTTGAAAACGGGATGCTTCAGGAAGCTTATGTCGAACGGACCACCCGCCGGGGCATCGTCGGCAACATCTTCAAGGGCAAGGTGGTCAGGGTGCTGCCGGGCATGGAAGCAGCCTTTGTGGACATCGGCCTGGAGCGGGCCGCCTTTATCCACGCCTCGGATGTCATGCCCTCCATGTCGGACGGCGAAGTGAGTGAGCCCAGTGACGGACCGCGCACAGTGCCCGATATCCGCACACTGCTGCGAGAGGGGCAGTCGCTGGTGGTGCAGGTTACCAAGGACCCCATCGGCACCAAGGGGGCACGGCTTACCACCCAGCTTTCGATACCGTCACGCTACCTGGTGTTCATGCCCGGCGTGCATCATATCGGCATTTCCCAGCGCATCGAGGACGACGAGGAGCGCGCTCGCCTCCGGGGTATCCTTGATGGTGCCATCAGTGAGCAGGGGGATTGCGCCGGCGGCTTTATTATCCGTACCGCGGCGGAGGGTGTTTCCGAGGAAGACCTGCTGGCCGACATGGTCTACCTGCAGCGCCTGAACCAGTCCATTGTTGACCGTATCGAGCATGCCAGCCTGCCGTCCAGTATCTACCAGGACCTCCCGCTCTTTATCCGTACCATCCGTGACCTGATCCGCCCCCAGACCGAAAAGGTACGGATAGATTCCCGGGAGAGCTACCAGCGGGTCATGGACTTTGTGCGGGAGTTCGTTTCCGAGTTCGAAACCAAGGTGGAGTACTACCCCGGAGAGCGGCCGATATTCGACCTGTACAGCGTCGAGGACGAAATCCAGAAAGCCCTGAGCCGCAAGGTACAGCTGAAATCCGGTGGCTATGTGATCATAGACCAGACCGAGGCCATGACCACCATTGATATCAACACCGGGGCGTTTGTTGGTCACCGGAACCTGGAAGAGACCATATTCAAGACCAACCTGGAGGCAGCCCGGGCCATCAGCCGGCAACTGCGCCTGAGAAATCTTGGCGGCATCATCATCATTGATTTCATCGACATGGACGACCCGGAGCACCAGCGCCAGGTGCACCGGATGCTGGAAAAGATGCTCGAGCGGGACCACGCCAAGACCAAGATCACCGGGGTCTCGGAGCTGGGCCTGGTGGAAATGACCCGCAAGCGCACCACCGAGAGTCTCGGTCAGATACTGTGTGAGCCCTGTCCCATCTGCGATGGTCGCGGCTTCCTCAAGACCGCCGAGACCGTATGTTATGAAATTTTCCGGGAGATCCTGCGGATCAATCGTGCCTATGATGCCGAAAGCTACCTGGTGATGGCTTCCCAGAAAGTGGTGGACCGACTGCTGGATGAAGAGGCCGATAACGTGGCCGACCTGGAAACCTTTATTGAAAAGTCGATCCGCTTCCAGGTTGAGTCCTTCTACAGCCAGGAGCAGTACGATGTGGTGTTACTCTGAGCACCATGGTCCCGCCAACCCCGACACCGTCTGACCCCGTACCGGAGCCCACCGGCGACCGTACCCTGCTACGCTTTTCCCTGCTGGTCCTGATGTGGCTGTCTATCGGCCTGCTGCTGGTGGTCGCGGTGCTGACCAGCGGGGCCAGGTACGCAGCCGAGCACATCGACGACTATCGCCCCGCGCTGGAAACCCTCCTGAGCGACCGGTTGGGCCAGGAGGTGTCCATCGATGCGCTCTCGGCCCGCTGGCAGGGCACTGACCCGGTGCTCCAGGCTGAGGGGGTCCGTATTGCCCACAGGGACAAGGAACGCCAGAGCGCCCTCTCTCTGCAGCAACTGCTGCTTCAGCTCGATGGTTCCAGGTCCCTGTTTCGCCTGGGCCTGGTCTTCCATCGCATGGAAGCCGACGGCCTGGACCTGGTGCTGGAGCAGGGCCAGGACGGCCGATTGTCTATCGACGGCCTTATCATGCCGGAGGCTGGCCCGGGCATCAGCGGTGCTGACCCCGCGGCAGAGCCCTGGCTTGAACCCCGGCGCTGGCTGAACGAACTCACCGCCCGGATCTCTGACCCCCACGTTCGCCTGACCCACCTGACGGTTGGCCTGCGGACCCCCGGGTCTGACACCGTCTTCGTGGATATTCCGCAACTGGACCTGGCCTATGATGGCCAGAACATGTTGGCCTCAGGCAGGGCCATGCGCCAGGGTACGCTGGAACAGCTGGCCACCTTCTCTGTCAGCGGACAGGGTCTGATTGAAGGTCATTTTACCGGCCAGGTGTGGGCCGAACTGACACCGGGCGGCTTTTTTGAGGGGCTTACCCGGGGCCTGCAATGGCAGGGCTTTGAAATCCGGGAGCTGGATGCTGGCGCCCGGGCGTGGCTTACCTTCGCTGACGGGCAGCTGGAACGCCTCAATGGCGATGTGGAGGTAAACCGGATACAGCTGGAGAGCGAGCTCGACAGGTTCGCTCCGTTACGGAATCTCTCCGCCCGGGTCGGCTGGCGGCGCACCGACGCCGGTGCCAGTTTCCATGTCAGGGAACTGGGTTGGCAGTGGCAGGGCGACCAGGTTTCGGGCCTTGCAGGTCGGGTCGATTATGACCGCCTGCGGTTCCGGGTAAGCGCACCGGCGGTACCCCTGGGGCCACTGGCCAGGCTGCTTGTCGCCTCGGAGCTGTTGACCGCCCAGGGGGAGTTCCACCTGGCCGCACTGGCGCCCGAAGGTGACCTGGCGGCCTTCCAGCTTGAGATACCCCGCAGGCTGCCGCAAGAGTTCCACCTGTCCGCCCGGCTTGACGGTGTGTCGGTACAGCCCCATCTGGGCGCCCCGGGGGGCAGTAATGTGCAGGGTCAGTTGTGGCTGAATCGCCATGGAGGCCAGGCGCGGGTGGATGGTGAAGGCATGGCGCTCCACTTTCCGCAGCTGTTTGCTGGCCCCTGGGATTTCACAGAGGCAGCCGGGCACGTAGGCTGGCGGCTGGACGGAGGCATTACCCGGGTCTTCGCCCGGGGGCTCCAGGTGACCTACCAGGACCAGACCCACCTTGAAGGTGCCTTTGACCTGCGCCTGGACCGATACGGTGAAGACAACCTGGGGTTGAGGGTCTCGGTCGAGAATGGCAGGGCCGACATGCTGGCGGACTTTGTACCGGTGGGCGTCGTCGACGCCGGACTCTACGACTGGCTGACCACCGCGGTCCAGGCGGGGGAGGTTACCCAGGGCGAGTTCCATGGCCACGGCCAGATCGGCGATGACGCACCCGATGGCAGCTTCAGTACCGCCATGGAGTACCGGTTTCGTGACGGCCACATTACCTACGATCCTGCCTGGCCGGAAGTGACCGACGCCTCTGGCATGGTCCGTATTCACAATGACCGTACCCTGGTGAAACTGGACCAGGCGACAACGGGAGGCCTCTCGGTATCACAGGCCGAAGTCACCGTGGATGGTGGCGCGGCAAACCCCGTGATCGACGTGGCCGCCCGCACGACGGTGAGCGGAGATCAGCTCCGCTACTGGCTGGCGGAAACCCCCCTGGGCGACATGGCAGGCAATATCGCCCAGGAACTTTCCGTATCCGGTGATTACCAGACGGACCTGGCGCTGCAGATCCCGCTTGCGTCCGGCAGTACAGTGGGCGTGGATGCCCGTGTCGCCACCAACAATGGAAGCCTCCGATTCCCCGCCGCCGACCTGGACTGGCAGGCCATCAATGGCCAGCTTTCCTGGAATAGCCGACAGGGTTTTTCCACCGATGAGCTGGCCGCCCGTTTCCTTGGCCACCCGGTGTCAGTCACCCTGTCCGGTGGGGGTGAGCAGGCAGGCCTGACGATCACTCAGCGTGGCCAGGCCGACACGCAAACCCTGGGCGCCAGGCTACTTCCCGGGAGTGAGGGAATCCCCGGTCTTGAGGGGCGCCTACCTTATACCGCCACCATGGAATTTGCCCCTCAGTCACCGTCGCGGCTGGAGATAGAGGCAAATGCTGCCAGCCTCTGGTCTGAATGGCCCGACCCGTTGGGTCGGGAGGCTGGCCAGGAAGAGAACATCCACGCCATCGTGTCCTGGCCGGGACGAGAGGGAATGCAGGTCGAAGCGCGCTGGGGCGAGCGGCTGGCGGTGGCACTGGACTGGCAGGGGCAGGGCTTCCACGGCGGCGAAATCCTGGTCGGGAAGGGCGATGTCCCCACGCTCACGGGCGAGCCGGGCCTGTTCATACGTGCTGATGTGGCCAGCTTTTCCCCGGCCCAGTGGCAACCCTGGGTGGCGGAGATTCAGCAACTGATCTCCGGCCCTGCTACCGAGGGTGTGGCCCCTGAAGGTGGTGCGCCGTCAGTACCCTGGCTGAGACGGGTTGACCTGAAAACCGGGGAGCTTGTTATCGGAGAACACCGCCTGCCGGATGTCACCGCTTCCGTTATCCCGCAGCCAGGTGGGTGGCTGATTTCCAGTGACTCAGCCCGGGCCAGGGGCCAGATTCAGGTTCCCTCCGGGGAAGGCACAGTGAGTGTCCAGCTGGATGAACTGCGGCTGGCCCGCTCCGCGCAGGATAATACCGAAGCCTCCGCCGAGGCTCCGTCGTTGCTGACGCCTACGGAACAGCTGGAAAGCTTCCGCAGGATGGCGTCAGGGCACTGGCCAGAGGTGGAGGTAAGGATTGGCTCCCTCTGGCTGGGCCCGGACCCGGCCGGCAGCTGGTCCTTCCTGCTATCGCCATCGCGGGAGCAGGTTACCCTCAAGGACCTGCAGGGCAATATCGGCTCACTGGCGTTCGATGGCCGGCTCCGGTGGGGCGTGACATCCGGCAGTGAGCGGACTGTCCTGCAAGGTGTGCTGGAAGGGGGCGGGCTACAGGACCTGGCCGCCTTGCTGGGGGAAGAGGCGCCGTTGACCAATGAATCCTCGGTGATCGATCTCGGGGTGGCATGGCCAGGCCGGCCTGACCAGTTCGCCGCCGGGCGCCTTGATGGCACGTTCAGCCTGCGGCTTGAAGACGGCGTCATCCTGAAAAACAACGAAACCGCCCAGCTGTTCCGTCTCTTCAACCTGTTGAACACGGATACCCTTCAGCGCCGCCTGACCTTTGATTTCTCTGACCTCTATGAAGCCGGGGTGGCCTTTGATGCAATTTCCGGCAAGGGTAACCTCCGCCAGGGTGTCCTGACCTGGGATCCGGACCTCCAGTTGGCAGGGCCGTCGGGTGCCCTGCGTATGTCCGGCTCTACCAACCTGGCCGACCGGACCCTGGACATGCGCCTCGTGGTCGTTCTCCCGCTGACGCAGAACCTGCCCCTGGCAGCAATCCTTATGGGGGCATCTCCCCCGGTGGGGGGCGCTCTGTTCGTACTGGACAAACTGCTGGGCGAGCCATTGAGCAAACTGACCAGTGCGACTTATAGTGTAGGCGGAACCTGGGGTGAACCGGACGTGGACCTGCGTAACATCTTCGACACCGGTGGTGAGGAATAGAATCAACGGATCAGATACCTGACGACGACAAACCGGAGGCCGACATGCCCGCAACCATGGTTGCCGCCATACAGATGGTCAGTACCCATAACATCGACGAGAACCTGCGCCAGGCAGCCCTGCTGCTGGATCGGGCGGCAAGTCAGGGCGCGAGGGTAGCGGTACTGCCGGAGAACTTTGCGGCTCTGGACACCGATAACATGGTGCTCCATGGCAGCCGGGAGATTTCGCCGGACGGCCCCATCCGCAGCTTCCTGGCTGAGCAGGCTCGCAGGCACCGGCTCTGGATCGTTGGTGGCTCCCTGCCCATAGCGGCACGGCCTGACGGAACCCCCCTTGAGGAGCGGGTGCGGGCAAGTTGTATCGTTGTGAACGATCAGGGGAAGGAAGTTGCCCGCTACGACAAGGTCCACCTGTTCGACGCCATGGTGGCGGACAGCCAGGGGCAGTACCGGGAGTCCGATACCTTTGAGCCCGGCGACTCCCTGGTCACCGTGGATACCCCCGCCGGTCGCCTGGGACTGGCTATCTGCTACGACCTGCGCTTCCCGGAACTGTTCCGGCAGCTCCGGGACCGGCAGGCAGACTGGATCACCCTGCCCAGCGCCTTTACCTGGCAGACCGGCAATGCCCACTGGCACCCGTTAATCCAGGCCCGTGCCATTGAGAACCAGGTCTGGGTGGTGGCGCCCGGCCAGGGTGGGCAGAACAGCGAACACCGCCGCACCTGGGGGCATTCCATGATTGTCGACCCCTGGGGCAAGGTTCGGAAGGAACTCCCGGAAGGGGCCGGCGTTATCACCACGGCGCTTGACCCGGACTACCTGCAGCAGGTGCGCACACGCATGCCGGTATGGGAGCACCGCCGGCTATGACCTGACGCTGTTCATACCTCTACTTCCTGGAACAGCTCCGGTACCTCACAATCCCAGCCGAACCGTTCATGCACCCGCTTGCGCATGACGTCGGCGGCCAGCATTTCACCGTGGGTAATATAGACCTGGTCTGGCTTTAGTTGCCCCTGGCCCAGCCACTCCAGTATTTCCTGGTAATCACCGTGAGCCGACAGTGAGTCCAGATTATGGACCTCAGCTTTTACCGGCCAGTACTCGCCGTGGATCTTGACCGACTCGGCACCGTTAACCATGGCATCACCCCGGGTGCCTGGAGCCTGGAAGCCGGCAAAGACAATGCTGTTACGGGGATTGGGAAGCAGCATCTTCAGGTGGTGCAGCACCCGGCCGCCGCTGGCCATGCCACTGGCGGAAATAATGATGGCAGGGAACTTCTTCGTGGTCAGCTCGATGGACTCTTCCACCGAGCGCACAAAATGGGTGTTGTCATCAATCAGTTCGCACTGGGCCTGGTTCAGCCGGTGCTCCTTGTGGTGGCGGCAGAAAATCTCGGTTGCGCGGATCGCCATGGGGCTGTTCAGGTACACCGGCAGTTTCGGAATCTTGCCCTGGGCCATCAGCTTGTGCACCAGGTACAACAGCATCTGGGCGCGGCCCACGGCGAATGCCGGCATCAGTACCACACCACCTCGGCCCGCCGTCTTGCTGATAATCTCTGTCAGTTCATCTTCCGGGTCGGTGTCCCCGTGCAGGCGGTCACCATAGGTGGACTCGCACACCAGTACATCGGCTTTCTGGATCGGCTCTGGCGGCCGCATGATGACGTCGTTCTGCCGGCCTACGTCCCCGCTGAACACCACGGTCCGGCCATGCTCCGCGTGGCGAACGTGCACGCAGGACGAGCCGAGAATATGGCCCGCCGGGGTAAAGGACACATGGAATCCTTTCACCGGTTCGATTTCTTCATGGTAGTGCACCGACTCAAAGTGTTTCAGGGCCTCGTAGGCGTCTTTTTCCGTGAACAGGGGCTCCGGATGCTCATGCTTTGAGAACTTCTTGCGGAAGGCGTACCTGGCGTCCTCCTCCTGCAGGTATCCCGCATCCGGCAGCAGCACCTTGCACAGGTCATGGGTCGCCCTGGTGCAGTAAATCTTGCCCTTGAAGCCGTTTTTTACCAGCGCCGGCAGATAACCGGTATGGTCGATATGGGCATGGGTCAGCACCACCGCATTGATGGTGCCCGGCTCCACCGGGAAGGGAGCCCAGTTACGGCGACGTAACGTCTTGACGCCCTGATACATGCCACAATCCACCAGCAAGCGATGCTTGTCATCGCTGAGCAGGTAGCGTGAACCGGTAACCGTGCCTGTGCCGCCCAGGAATTGTAATTTCATCCGGATATCCCTCTGGAGAGTTGTGTTCTCACTATGAAGCATAGCTTGTCCGCGCACATTGATCTGATGCAAACCTGTGAGAGGCTTCACCGGGCCTGATAAACTTGTCGCACACCCGATAAACGTTACAACCAACCAGGAATCCTGATGAACCACCAATCCCTGCTGGACCAAGTCCTCGAGATCGCCGACACCGCAAGCCGCAAGGTCATGGAAATCTACCAGACCGACTTCGAGGTGCAGACCAAGGACGACAACAGCCCGATCACCGCCGCGGACCTCGCCAGCCACCATGTCATCGTAGACGGACTCAAGGCATTGACCCCGGACATTCCCATCCTGTCGGAAGAATCCGCCAACGCACCCTGGAGCGAGCGCCAGGGCTGGACCCGCTTCTGGCTGGTAGATCCCATCGACGGCACCAAGGATTTCACCAATCGCACCGGCGAGTTCACCGTCAATATCGCCCTGATCGAAAACGGTGAGCCAGTCATGGGCGTGGTGACAGCCCCCGCCCTCAATGAAGCCTACTGGGGCATCAAGGGCGAGGGCGCGTGGAAGCGAGAGGCCGACGGCAGTACCCGCAAGCTCGAAGTAGTCAACCCGCCAGCCGCCGTGCGCGCGGTAGCCAGCAAGAACCACATGAACGAAGAAACCCGAACCTTTATCGAGCAACTGGGCGACCATGAACTGGTCCAGGCCGGCAGCAGCCTCAAGTTCTGCCGCATCGCCGAAGGCCAGGCCGACATCTACCCACGCCTGGGCCCCACCTGCGAATGGGACACCGGCGCCGCCCACGCCGTCCTCGTCGCCGCCGGCGGCAAAGTCACCCAGCTGGATGGCACACCGCTGGCCTATGGCAAGGAAAACGTGCTGAACCCATACTTCGTCGCATCGGGCGCCTGGTATTGACCAGGTAGCCTGGCATTCGGGCTGCTTTCAGCCTTGAGCATCATCACTCCAAATCGCAATTTTCCAAATGTGTCAGTATGTTGCAAATTATGTAGCGCAACGTAAATACCCGTAACGGTCTGTCAGACTGGGATCTGTATAACATTATTTAACAAGTGCCGTGGCTACCATTGGACCCGATTGTTCACGTGTTCACAGGAGTGGTCCCATGGGGCTTGGCAAACCAGGTTTTGGTTTAACGCTTGTCTTCCTTACGGCGATGCTGGCCGGGTGTAACGGCTCGTCATCGTCCGGTTCGGACGAATCTGCAGGGGCGCCAACGGGTAACCAGGATGATGAATCGCCGGCACCTGCCACCCCGGCCACCACCCCTGCGACCAAGGCGCTGGCCGGCTATGCCGTTAAAGGGGTGATCAGTGATGGCATCGTGAATGCCTGGCTGGTGAGCCCTGATGGCAGGCTCGAGGCGCTCGGTCAGAGCGCACGTACGGACCAGAACGGCCGGTACCAGCTCGAATTACCCGAACAGGCCAATTTCGTCCGGCTGGAGCTGACATCCGATGGCCAGACCCGCATGCGTTGCGACTCGGTGGATGGCTGCGCGGCCTACCCCGACGGGCAACCCGTGAGTTACGGGGAGGCGTTCTGGCCAGGCCCCAATCTCCGCCTCGAAGCGTTCGTGGAGGTGGATGACGATGGTAAGGTCAGCGGAAACATCACGCCCCTGAGCACGCTTTCTGCCACGGTGTTCAGTGCCCGAGGCACCGAAGGGGGAGTGCCAGGGCATAGTGAGGCAGCAGCCCGTGTCGCTCAATGGTTCGGCCTTGAGAAGGCCGGGTCCGTTGCCCGACCACTGGATATTACCGCCGGTATACCGGCTGATGCTTCCCCAGGCGAGCTCCAGGCAGCCATGATGGGCGCGGCGTTCATGGCCCTGGCCGAGGACTATCCGCGGCAGGGTATTCAGGGTGCAATCGATGCGTACACCATGGCGATACGCCTGGCAGGTGAGCTGCCTGACAAGGCTGGCACCGGGTCAGTAGGGCGGGATCGGCTGCTGGAACTGGCTGCGTACCAGACCTATGTCCACGCGCAGAACAGCCGTGCTGATCAAGTACCAGGGCGCCTCGAAGAGATCGGTGATGGCTTCTACAAGCTGGCGGAAAAGGTCCGGGGGCCGGTGGAGGTCGACAAGCCGAAGCCGCAACCCCGGCCTGAGCCAGCGCCAAAGCCGGAGCCAACGCCTCAGCCGGAACCAAAACCCGAACCGGCCCCGGAACCAGGCCCCCGTCCTCAGCCAACCCCGGAGCCAGAACCCCGGCCTGAGCCGGCACCCAAGCCAGAGCCAAAGCCTGAGCCTGAGCCTGAGCCAGAACCCAGCCCTGAACCCGACCCAGAACCAGAACCAGAACCAGAACCAGACCCCGTGGGTGAAGAAGATCCAGGCAGCGATAGCCCGGCCGACGATGATGGCGAACCAGTCCGCTCCGACCCGGACCCTGACGAAGGGCAGGTGGCCTCTGCCGTCACACTGACCTGGAGTGCACCGCTCACCCGGGCAGATGGAACCGCCCTGGCGATGGGCGAGATTGGTGGCTATACCATTCGCTATGGCCGGACCGATGTCATCGACGACATGCCGAATGAGCTGGAGGTCGCTGACGGGCAAGCCATGGAATATGTCGTCGAAGACCTTGGGGAAGGCAGTTGGTACTTCACCGTGCGTACCGTGGATACCGATGGCCTGACCAGTGCCTGGTCAGAGGTTGTGTCCCGGGAGCTGGCCAGCGGTGAATAGGGGTTTCCGGTACCTTGGCCACTAACGAAAAAGGCCGATAATCTGCTCGATTATCGGCCTTTCCTGGGGCCGGTGCTGGCCCGGACTTAACCTGCTACCCTTATTGCAGGGTTTGCTTGTCCAGGGTCTTCAGCTCCCGCTCCAGTGCAGCTGCATAGGAGCCCCGGGCCGTGCGGGCAATGGCCAGCTCGGCTTCCAGTTCCTCAATGTGGCGGTCGGTTGCCCGGAGGTTGGTAATCTGGGCCTTCGCCTGGTCGCTGAGGGCGTCTACCGGGTAGTCCTTGCCGTCAATCTTCACCATCGCAGCCGCCTGCTTCTTTGCTTTCTGCGCAGGTGCGGTCTTACGGGTGGTTGTCGTCTTCCCGGTAGTGCTGCCAGCGGCTGGCTTGCGAGTGGCGGTGCTGGCCTTTTTCGCGGGGGCCGCCTTTGCAGCGGGCTTCCGGGTACCGGTCTTTTTCTCTTCGGTCATTGTCGGGGTTGCTCCTGAGCCTGGATTAAAGTTCGTTGGCGTCTTTGAGGTTTTGCCGCAGGTTTTCCGCGTATTGCCCCTGGGCGGTACGCGCTATAGCGAGCCTGGCTTCCAGTTTGCGTACCAGGTCAGAGGCAACCCCGGCCTGCCTGGCAATCTCCTGGCCCTGGGGGTTGATCTTGTCAAGCTCGTAGGTCTTGCCATCGAGGGTGATGCTTTTCATCATGAACTATCACGACCTTTAAAACGAAGGTATCTTCAACCGGCGTCAGAAGTACTGAAATGTGCGGCGCGAGTCCGCGACGCTGGTTGCGCTTAAAGTCAAGGGCGCGATGATAACAAACTTTTCTTGCATCGTCATGAACGATCAGGGGTGCCGAAAAATGAGCATCCTTTAATGGTTCCAGGGTGCTTTGTTGACACAATGGACAGCCGACGCCTAGAATCCAGCAGCTTTTCAGGCCTGTCGGCCATGAAACAGAAAATTCGCCCTGATGGCCGGACATACCCGCCAGGGCACCACATTTCTTCACTGGTTAGCTGATTCCGATGTTCAAAAAAGCCAGAGCCGCTGCGGCGGAGCCTACCGAGCTTGAACTGGCCCTGAAAAACTGCCGTCAGGGTTTTATGGCTGCCGGGGTATTCAGTCTCTTCATTAATATACTCATGCTCGTCCCGGCCATTTATATGCTCCAGGTCTATGACCGGGCGCTGGGCAGTCGCAGCGTAGAGACGCTCATCATGCTGACCGTTATCCTGGTCGGGCTGTTCATCACCCTGGCACTCCTGCAGATGGTGAGGTCGGCCATCCTGGTGCGGGTGGGTAACCGTATCGACCAGAGCATGAACCAGAAGATCTTCTCTGCCATGTTCCGCCAGGCCATCGAAGTGCCCGGCCGGCAGAGCTCGCAACCGCTGAACGATCTGACCACCCTGCGGCAGTACCTGACCGGGCAGGGCCCCATCGCGTTCTTTGATGGTCCGTGGCTCCCGATCTACATTGCGGTCCTTTTCATGTTCCACACCTGGTACGGTGTGTTTGCGGTCATAGCGGCACTGATCCTTATCGCGCTGGCCGTGGCCAATGAGAAGCTGACCTCGGCCATGCTGGCCGATGCCAACAACAAGAACATCCAGTCCACCCAGTACGCCAGCTCCTGCCTGAGGAATGCCGAAGTCGTGCACGCCATGGGCATGGAAAACAACCTCCGCGGCAAGTGGCTCGACCGCCACCTGGGCTTCCTGGTCAACCAGGCGGACGCCAGCGACCGCGCCGGTATCCTTACCAACGCGTCCAAGACCCTTCGCATGCTGTTCCAGTCCCTGATGCTGGGCCTGGGGGGCTACCTGGCCATCCAGCAGGAAATTACACCGGGCATGGTGATCGCCGGTTCCATACTTATGGGGCGCGCGCTGGCGCCGCTCGACCTGATGATCGGGTCCTGGAAAGGCTTCAGCGGTGCCCGCTCGGCGTACAGCCGGCTGCGTGAGCTGTTTGAAAAATACTATTCCGACCGTCGCAGTATGCCTTTGCCGCCACCGGAAGGTCGCCTGACCGTGGACTCACTGGTGGTAATGCCCCCTGGCGCACAGACCCCGGCACTTCGTGGCGTGGGCTTCGGGCTTGAAAAGGGCGAAATGCTTGCCATCGTCGGTCCCAGCGCTGCCGGCAAGTCCAGCCTGGCGCGGGCCATCCTCGGTGTCTGGCCGGTGGCCAACGGCACGGTACGCCTGGATGGTGCCGACGTGCACCAGTGGAACAAGGCCCAGCTGGGCCCCTACGTGGGCTACCTGCCCCAGGATATCGAGCTGTTTGAGGGCACCATCAGCGAAAACATAGCGCGCTTTGCTGAGCCGGATCCGTCGAAGGTCGTGGCTGCAGCCCGCCTGGCCGGCGTCCATGAACTGATACTGCGCCTGCCCAACGGCTACGACACGCCCATCTCCGTTGCTGGCGGGGTACTGTCCGGTGGTCAGCGTCAGCGTATTGGCCTGGCCCGTGCTGTCTATGGCGATCCGCGCCTGATCGTGCTGGATGAGCCGAACTCCAACCTGGATGACCAGGGGGAGCAGGCACTGCTCAGCGCACTTGAAAATCTCCGTGAGAAAAAGGTTACCGTAGTGTTGATTACCCACCGTAAACCCATACTGCGGCTTGTGGATAAAATGCTGGTGCTGTCGGACGGCCAGGCCGTCGGCTTTGGTCAGCGTGATGATGTCATGAAGGCCCTGCAGAACGGCCAGATTGCCATCGGGGGAAACAGTGGCAAACCGGGTGCTGCCGGTAAGGCCATAGCCGGGAAGGGAGCCTGAGTATGACTAACGACTCCGCCCGCCGGGATGGCAATAAGGACGAACCCCAGCGCACATCCCCTGCAGACGAACAGGGCCGGGAAGAAGAAACCCGGGCCGGCAAGGCTGCTGATGAAAACGCCACTGACAGCGCCGATAACCCGGAGGCAACCTGGGAAGAAGTGGACGAATCAGCGCTGCCCGGTGAGTATCGCCGGGAGCAGCCGGATATTGACCAGAAAGCGGCTAACTCCATCGCCACCGACTACGGCAAGCGCATCCGTGCCGGTGTCATTGTACTGCTGATCACCTTTGTCGGCTTTGGCGGCTGGGCCGCATTTGCGCCCCTGGATGGTGCCGCAGTGGCGCCGGGCCAGGTGGTGGTGGATTCCCAGAACCGGGTAGTCCAGCACCTGGAAGGCGGTATTATCTCCGGCCTGTACGTCAATGACGGCGACAAGGTGGAAAAGGGGCAGCCATTGATTGAGCTGTCGGATACCCAGGCCCGCTCCGAGCTGGAAATCGTGGAGTCCCAGTTGTGGGAAATGCTGGGGCGTGAAGCGAGGCTCCAGGCCGAACGTATCGGGGCCGAAGCGATCAGCTTCCCCGAAGCGTTGCTTGAGCGCCAGGACCGGACAGAAATCAGCAATATCATCGAAGGCCAGAAATCGTTGTTCGAGTCCCGCACGGAATCCCGTGAGGGGCAGATCAGCATCTACGAGCAGCGTGTCAGCGCCCTGACCCAGCAAATGGAAGGCCTGCGGGCCATGAATCGCAACCTGAATTCCCGTATCAGCAGTTACCGTGAGGAGCTGCGCAACTGGCAGGAGCTGTTTGAGCAGGAGCTGGCTGACCGCACCCGCATCAATGAGATGCAGCGGGAGCTCTACCGCCTGGAAGGGGAAAAGGCCGGTAACACCTCCCAGCTCGCCGAGCTGGAAATCAAGGTGGGCGAAACCCGCTCCGAACTACTGGTCACTCGCCAGGAATACGCCGAGGAGGTCTCTGAGCAGCTCCGGGAAGCCCAGCAGCAGCTGGCCGATCTCAAGGCCCGCCGTACCGCATTGACGGACACTCTCGAGCGCACCACCATTACCGCACCGGCCACAGGCACGGTGGTTGGCATGAAGGTGCATACCGTGGGTGGCATCGTACAACCCGGCGACACCCTGCTTGAGGTGGTGCCGGAAGACCAGGAGTACACGATCGAATCCCGGGTACAGACCCAGGATATCGACCGGGTAGCCATCGGCCAGATGGCAGATGTGCGCCTGTCAGCGTTCAACCAGCAAATGGCCGATGTGGTTCAGGGCCGGGTTGTACGCCTGTCGGCAGACGCATTCGAGGACGAGCAGAATGGCGAGCGCTACTATGAAGCCCGTGTTGCCATCACCGAGGAAGGCATGAATATCATGAGTGAGCAGGGCATGTACCTGGTACCCGGTATGCCTGCCGAGGTCATGATCCGTACCGGCGAGCGCACCGTGATCGAATACCTGCTCGAGCCGGTTTCCCGAATGTTCGACAAGGCCATGCGCGAGGAATAATTCCATGACACAGGCAAGGCAGGTCGTCTTCATCCTGTTGGCGGGTGCTGCAACATTGTTCAGTGCCGGCGCCCAGGCCCAGGGCACAGTGGGTCTGGAAGAGGTGTACCGCAGTGCGCTGTCCCAGAACTATGGACTGCGCAGCCAGCAGTTTACCTACAAGGCCGAGGAAGAAGCCGTGCGGGAGGCCTGGGCAGGCGTCCTGCCCCAGGTCGATGCCACCGCCAGCTATGGTACGTCCGAGTACACCCGTGACTTTGATCTGCAGAGCAGCATCACAGACCGGGACGAGCACACCCGCTACGACGTCAGCCTCGACCAGGTGGTCTACTCGAAGAAAACCTTCGAAGCCATCCGCCGGGCCTACGCCGGCGAAAAGCTGGCCGGCGCCGAACTCAAGGGCCGTGAACTGGAAATCGGCTATGCGGCGGTGGAAGCCTACCTGAAGGTAAAGTCCCTCGAGGCAGAGATCGCGATTATCGAGGAGGAGCAACAGAGCCACCAGCGTCGCCTGTCCCAGCTTGAGAGCATGCGGGAGAGAGGCTTTGCTACCCGCGCTGACACCCTCGATGCCCAGGCCCGTATTGACGAAGTGATCGCCGAACTGACCGGCCTGCAGTCGGACTATCGCGCGGCCATTAAAAACCTGGAAGCCGTGTCGGGCCTCTCCCTGGTGAACACCGAGCTGGAGCCGGTAAACGCGGAAGCCTGGCAGAAAACCCCGGCGGTACTGCAGGGCCCCTGGCAGGACCTGGCGGTCAAGAACTCAGCCATGCTCGACCAGGCCGAAGCGGAGGTCGAGTTCGCTGACAAGACCCGTGATATGGAGTCAGCCGGTCACTGGCCCGAGCTCTTTGTCAGTGCCCGCTACACCAATAACGATACCTTTGCTACAAACCTGCGGGAGGAAACCCGGGTGGAGCTCCAGTTGCGGGTGCCGCTCTACCAGGGTGGTGCGGTGTCTTCCCGGACCCGCCAGGCCGAGAATCGCCTGGAAGCGGCCCGCTACGAGATGCGTGATACCCGCAACCAGGTCCAGGTCGAGGTGGCTCGTATTACCGAAGACCTGCAGGGCAGCTACAGCCGTATCCAGGCACTGAAAGCCGCCGAGGAATCCGCCAATGCAGCCCTTGATGCAGCAGAGAAAGGTTTTATCGGTGGGGTGCGTAGCCTGACCGACCTGCTGGACAGTCGTAACCGCCTGGCAGACATTCGCCGCAGTATCACCCAGGAAATCTTTTCCAACCTGGTGCTGCAGCATGAGCTACGCCAGGTGGCGGGAACTCTGTCCCAGAGTAACCTCATGACCGTAGACTGATGGGCTCTTTTCTCCGTTCCTCCGCCACGGAAAACCGTGGCGTGGCAAGCGCCGTCATCCGCCCCGTCCGGGAGCTGTGGCTATACCGGGGTTTCATTACCGGTACCGTAAAGCGGGAGTTCCAGAGTAAATACCTCAACTCGCTGCTGGGTGTGGCATGGACGGTGATCCAGCCACTGGCGATGATCATCGTCTACACTCTGATTTTTTCCCAGATCATGCAGGCGAAACTCCCCGGGGTCGAGAATACCTTCGGCTACAGCATTTACCTGTGCTCCGGCATTCTGACCTGGGGCCTGTTTGCTGAAATCACCGGGCGCGCCCAGAATCTCTTTCTCGAAAATGCCAACCTGCTGAAGAAACTCAGCTTTCCCTGGTTTTGCCTGCCGGTCACCGTGGTGCTCAGCGGTTGCCTGAACTTCCTGATCATCTTTGCGCTGTTTGCGCTGTTCCTGATTTTTACCGGCAACTTTCCCGGCTGGATTGTGCTGGCGATCATCCCGGTGCTGCTGCTGCAGCTTCTGTTTTCCATCAGTCTCGGGCTGGTGCTGGGCATCCTCAACGTCTTCTTTCGTGACGTCGGCCAGCTGTTCGCGGTTGTACTCCAGTTCTGGTTCTGGCTCACGCCCATCGTTTACCCGCTCAGCATCTTGCCCGAGCAGTTGCAGCAACTGATTCACCTGAACCCGCTGACCGGCCTGATGGGCGCCTACCAGGGCTTGTTTGTCAGCGCACAGGTGCCGGACTGGAGCAGCCTGATGCCGATTACGGCACTGGCACTGCTCCTGTTATGGGCATCGGTACGCCTCTACAGCAAGCACGCGGCTGAAATCGTGGATGAGTTGTAATGGCGGCAATCAGGGTTCGTGGCCTAGGCAAGGCCTACAAGCAATATCCGGGGCGCTGGGCCAGGCTGGCAGAGTGGGTGCTGCCCGGTGACCAGAAAAGGCATCATCTGCACTGGGTGTTGCAGGACATCGCCTTCGACGTTCCCCGGGGAGAAGCGGTCGCAATCCTGGGGGTGAATGGCGCTGGCAAGAGCACCCTGCTCAAACTGATTACCGGTACTACCCGGCCCACCACCGGCGATATTGAGATTGACGGACGCATAGCCGCCCTGCTGGAGCTGGGCATGGGGTTTCATCCGGACTTCACTGGCCGGCAGAATGTCTTTATGGCAGGGCAGCTACAGGGCCTGTCCGTCGCTCAGATCCAGTCGGTATTTTCGGAGATTGAGCAGTTTGCCGGCATTGGCGACTATATCGACCAGCCGGTGCGCGTCTATTCCAGCGGCATGCAGGTTCGGCTGGCCTTTGCCCTGGCAACGGCGGTACGCCCGGAAATCCTCATTATCGATGAAGCCCTGTCCGTGGGCGATGCGGCCTTCCAGCGCAAATGCTTTCGCCGGATAAACGAATTCCTGGAGCAGGGCACCACGTTATTGTTCGTGACCCATGACATCGACGCGGTAAAAAAGCTGTGCACCCAGGCGATCTTCCTCGAAAACGGCCGCATGGCCGCCTACGGTCCTGCCAGGCAGGTCAGTGACGCCTATGAGCGTTCGTTGTTCGGTGGCGACAGCCACCCGGGTGCGCCCGCCGCGACAGGGGACCCGAGCCAGGCCGACGGCGGTAACGGGCAAGTCAGCGCACAGGACGTTCCAGTAACCGGTCAGGTCGACCCGATGCTCACCTCCGACTGCGAGGTCACCTACGGCGATGGCCGCGCCACTATCGAAGAAGTCTGGCTGGAAAGCGAAAGCGGTGCCCGCGCCAACCTGTTTGGCAGTGACGAGCCTATCTTCCTGAATTTCCGGGTCCGGTTTAACCAGGCCGTTGACCATGCGGTCTTCGCCTTCATGATCAAGAACCGGGAAGGATTGAACCTGTTCGGAATCGATACGGCGGATGACAAGGCGCTCAGTGACAGGGCCTTCCAGGAGGGCGAGAGCCTGTGCTTCCGCTACCAGATCGGCAACGCCTTTGCTCCCGGCGTGTATTACATTAACTGCGGGGTCAGGGACGACCGCAGTACCGACCCGGTATTCCTCCATCGGCGGCTGGACACCCAGTTGTTCCGGGTTCGCAATGACGAGAAAACAACCGTCAAGTCCGGCATCATCAATGTACCAGCGATCATGACCATCAAGGAATTTCAGGCTTGACCGAGCACAGCAACACCTCCCCGGTTTTTATACATTCCCTGTTCCGCTCCGGCAGTACCTATCTGTTCAAGGCCTTCCGGCGCCTGGGCGATGGCTATACCTGTTTCCAGGAACCGCTCCACGAAATCACCGTCAAGGCCGCTGCCAACCCGCAGGTGCTGATAGACGACCAGGGCAACGACAAGGTCCGCGAGCTCCGTCATCCCCAGCTCGACAACCCCTATTTTTCCGAGCTCCATGCCCTTGGCGTGGAGGCACTGGAGCAGCTCTCGGAGCCGGAGGTCTATAACCACTGGTTTGCACCAGCCGGCCAGCCGGCAGGTATCGGCTTCTGGCGCACCCTGATTGACAAGGCACCGGCCCGTCCGGTTATCCAGGAATGTCGCAGTGCCGGGCGCATGGCCCTGATTCGGGAACAACTTGGGGGCTTCCATGCCCTGCTGTGGCGTAACCCACGGGACCAGTGGTGGTCCTACCAGGTGTCTCCCTACTTTGACCTGACCACCCAGCTGACCTTCAACGCGGCGGAACCGCCCGCCCTGGTTCAGCTGGCGGCGGAACTGGTTGGCTTCAAAGCCCAGCCCCATCCTCCGCTGGATGTGACCTACGACTGGTACCTGCACCGCCCACTGGCACCGGACCAGGCCTACCAGGCCTTCTACACCCTCTGGTTGCTGGCCATGCACTATGGCCTGCGTTACGCTGACCTGCTGGTCAATATTGACAGCCTGAGTGCCGATCCTGCCGAGCGACAGCGCGTTATCGAGGGCTTCGGCCGGGCAGGTGTCAGCGGGCTCGACTTCAGCGACTGCCATATGCCGGCGTCCTGGTACAGCGACGAAGAGCGGGCCCGTTTCGATGCCCTGGAGCATGAGATTCATCAGTTATGGTCCCGCGCCGGCCTGGCACAGCAAGACCTGGAGGCTATGCTTGCACTTCGCCAACAGCACGACCCGGACCAGTATCGCAGTGATACGGTCCCGGAGGCCGTAGCAGGGGAGCTGGCCCGCTATCGCGACCTGGTTCGCCGCAAACAACAGCAGCTGATCAGCCAGGGAGCGGCCAGTGACCGGGAGCTGCAGGCCTCCCATCGCCGGGAGGACCAGTTGCGGGATGAGCTGGCCCACCGGGCGGTCCTGGAAGAGTCCAGGGTTGTCGCCCTCCAGCAGGAGATCGCTACCCTCCAGAATGAAATCGACACCGTGCAGGCGTCCATCCACCGCCTTGTGGACAGTACTTCCTGGCGCATCACCGCACCGCTGCGATCGATCAAGCACGGGCTCAACCTGATGCGACAGTCCGACCGGCGGGCAAAGCTGCGTGACGCCCTGATGCCACGACTGGTTAAAGGGCTGGCTGCTGCAGACCGCCTGACCACCCGGTATCCGCGTATCCGGTCTGCTCTGCTGTCGACCCTGACCCGTGTGCCGGTCCTGTTTCGAATGGTGGAGCGGGTCAGTCGCCAGCGCCATGCCCCCGAGCCCATTGAGCACCAGGTACACCTGAGTTCCCGGGGGCGAGCCATATACCGGGACCTCACCGCAGAAATGGAACGCTACCAGTCACAACGGCAAGGACACGACAGCTGATGCGCATCGTTATCGACCTGCAGTGCCTGCAAACCAGCAGCCGTTACCGGGGGATCGGCCACTACGCCAGTTCGCTGGTCCGTAAGATGCTGGAGCTTAACCGCAGCCGCAGCGAGCCCCATGAAATCCTGTTGCTGCTCAACAGTTTTCACCTGGATGTCATCCGCGCGATCCGCCGTGACTGGCAGCAATGGCTCGGGCCCTCCACCATTCGCGTGTTTCACGGCATACCCGGCAGCGGCGAACTGATCGCCCCCAATGCCGGTATCATCCACGTTAACGAATACCTGCGTAACGACTACATAGAACGCCTGGAGGCGGACTTTGTGCTGGTGCTGTCGCTGTTCGAGGGTGTCATTGATGACTTTGCCTGTGATATCCCAGCGCGACGCCCCTGCGCCACCGGTGTTATCGGCTATGACCTGATTCCGCTGATCAGCCCCGACGAGTACCTGTCGGACCCAGTGATCAAGCGCTGGTATAACCGCAAACTCGACAGCCTGCGCCGGGCCGATCGTATCTTTGCCATTTCCGAAAGCTCCCGCCGTGAGTTTGAAACCATGCTGGCGCCGGCGCCGGGTGTTACCCATACCATTTCCTCAGCCTGCGATGAGGGCTATTACCCCCTGGACGGTGACACCGTTGACACCCGTCCACTGAACGAAATTGGCATCGACAACCCCTTCCTGCTCTACAGCGGGGCAGCCGATGAACGCAAGAACCTGAAAGGCCTGCTGGAAGCCTTTGGTCGCCTGGACAGCGCCCTTCGCCGTGACCTGCAGCTGGTGCTGGTGGGTAAATACAACGAGGCAGACCGTGTCCGGCTCAGCCGGCTTGCCCGCAAATACGGCCTGGCCCCGACGGACCTGGTCTATACCGGCTTTATATCCCAGGCGACCCTGAACCTGCTTTACAATCGCTGTGAACTGTTTGTCTTCCCGTCGTTCCATGAAGGTTTCGGGCTCCCCGTACTGGAAGCCATTACCTGTGGTGCGCCGGTCATCTGTTCCAACACCACCAGCCTGCCGGAAGTGATCGGCCTGCCCGAGGCGACCTTCGACCCCCGCAACGTTGACGAAATCAGTGCGCTGATCCAGCGAGTGCTGACCGATGCAGACTTCAGGCAGCGGCTGACCGATCACGGCAAGCATCAAAGCAAGGCCTTCAGCTGGGCAGACACGGCGGCCAGGGTGCTGGAAGAAATACCACGGGCTGTGTGGCCTGCTGGTGAGGTATCCGCGCCAGGCGATACCGGGCCGGCAGCCAGGGCGCGCACCGTGGCCAGGCTGCTGTGTGACTGGGAGATGGACGACAACCTGGTGCGCCAGGCGGCCAACTGCATGGCCGCCAATGACCTGGCCCTGAGTCAGCGGGCGCCTTCGGCCAGTTACCACTGGCGTATTGAGGGCCCCTTCGACTCATCCTACAGCCTGGCCCTGCTCAACCGGGAAACCGCCCGTGGCCTTGCCGCCATTGGCCAGCAGGTCAGCCTGCACTCCACCGAAGGGCCGGGGGACTTTGACCCGTCAGCCGACTTCCTGGCGCGCAACCCGGACATAGCGGCCATGCACCGGCAAAGCCGTGAACCGGAGGGCGCGCCGGTGGATATCGTCAGTCGCAACCTGTATCCCCCCAGGGTTAACGACCTGGCCGGCGATGCCCGCTTCCTCCACCTGTACGCCTGGGAAGAGAGCGGCTTTCCGCCAGAGTGGGTCGAGCAGTTCAACCAGCACCTGACGGGGCTGACCTGTCTGTCGGAGCATGTTCGCAAGGTCCTGGTCGATAACGGGGTATGCCTGCCCATGGCGGTCAGTGGCTGTGGCGTGGACCACTGGGACCGGATTGAGCCTGAACCCATGACCGTGGGCGGCCGAAGCTTCCGCTTCCTGCATGTTTCGTCCTGCTTTCCCCGCAAGGGTATCGCGGTGCTGCTTGAGGCCTGGGGGCAGGCATTTACCAGCGAAGACGACGTCAGCCTCGTCATCAAGACCTTTGAGAACCCCCACAACACCGTCCGTGAGATGCTGGCGGAACACCAGCAGCAAAACCCCGGCTACCCCCATGTGGAAGTCATCATGGAGGACCTGCCGGACAGCCAGTTGCGGTACCTCTATGAACACTGCCATGCCCTGGTGGCGCCCAGCCGGGCGGAAGGCTTTGGCCTGCCCCTGGCCGAAGCCATGCTCAGCGGACTGCCGGTGATTACCACGGCCTGGAGTGGCCAGCTCGACTTCTGTAATCCGGAGACCGCCTGGCTGGTGGATTACCGCTTCCGCCTGGCCGACACGCATTTCGAGTTATACGATTCGGTATGGGCCGAACCAGACGTTACCCACCTGGCGGAGACCCTCCGGCAGGTGCGCCAGGCTGACCAGGCCCTGGTAAAAGACCGCACCGCAGCCGCCATCAGCCTGTTGCGGGAACAGTTCAGCTGGGAGCAGGTGGCACTGCGCCTGGTCACCCAGGGAGAGGATATCCGCCAGCAAAGGGCAGGGCAGGACCTGGCCCGCCCCCTGAATATCGCCTGGGTGAGCACCTGGAACCAGAAGTGTGGCCTGGCCACCTATTCCAGGCACCTGACCGAACAGAACGTCACCGACCGGATCAGGGTGCTGGCACCGGTACTGGAGGATGACCCGGTGAGTGCGGATGAGGACTTTGTCCATCGCTGCTGGCGCCAGGACGACGCGGATAACCTGGAGGCCCTGGGCGATGCCCTCCTGGAAGGCAATCCCGATGCCGTCGTCATCCAGATGAACTACTACTTTTACGACTACCAGGCCCTCGAGCACCTCATTACCCGGCTCAAAGGCGCGGGCGTGGTGGTCACCGTAACGCTTCACTCCACGGTCGACCCGGAACCCCGCAAGGCCCTGGCGAACCTGCGCCGCGCCCTGGAGCTGGCTGACCGGGTGATCGTGCACACGCCGGCCGACCTCAATCGCCTGGTCGCCGCCGGAGTCACCGATAACACGGTACTGATTCCCCACGGCATTGCCGATTACCAGCCACAGCCGGTAAACTGGCCATTTGAAGGCAAGCGATGCATCGCCTCCTATGGGTTCGCGCTGCCCCATAAAGGGCTCGAGCAACTGCTGGAAGCCTTTGCCGCCCTGCGTGAAAGCCACCCGGACCTGGTGCTGTTGTTGCTGAATGCCGAACACACTGATCCTTCGTCCGCGGCTTTTATCAAGGCCCTGCACCAGCGAATCGACGAGCTGGGGCTTACCGGGCACGTCAAAGCGGAGCACAACTTCCTGCCGGACGGCGAAAGCCTCGGCTTGCTCAGCCAGGCGGATGTCATCGCCATGCCGTATCAGGGCACCGGCGAATCCTCCAGTGGCGCCGTCAAGATGGCCCTCGCTTCAGGCACCCCGGTCATGGTGACCCCTTTGCCCATCTTTGATGATGTGGCAGAGGCGGTTGACCGCTTCGAAGGTACCGACGCGGAATCCATTCGCCAGGGCCTGGCCCGGGCCCTTGAAGGCCAGCTCCGGCAAAGCCCGGAAAGCGTCAACAAGTGGAAGCAGGCCCATTCCTATCCGGCCGTGTCCCGGCGACTGTTCAACATGTTGCGCTCGCTGTGGATCAATCAGTAGCCAATGACCACCAACGGAAGACACCCAGAGAGACAAGTAACCATCATGAACGCACTGATCACAGGGATTACCGGCCAGGACGGCGCCTACCTGGCTGAGCTGTTGCTGGACAAGGGCTATACCGTCTACGGCACCCATCGCCGTACCAGCTCGGTGAACCTCTGGCGCCTTGAGGAGCTCGGAGTCACCGATCACCCCAACCTGCACCTGGTTGACTTTGACCTGACCGACCTGTCTTCCGGCATCCGCCTGTTAAAGGAAAGCGGCGCGACCGAGGTCTACAACCTGGCCGCCCAGAGCTTTGTCGGGGTGTCCTTTGACCAGCCCATCACCACCGCCGAAATCACCGGCCTGGGTGCGGTAAACCTGCTGGAGGCGATCCGTATCGTCAACCCGGCCATTCGCTATTACCAGGCGTCCACCTCTGAGATGTTTGGCAAGGTGCAGTCGATCCCCCAGAACGAAGCGACGCCGTTCTATCCCCGTAGCCCCTATGGGGTGGCCAAGCTCTACGCCCACTGGATGACCGTTAACTACCGGGAGTCCTACGACCTGTTTGCCACCAGCGGCATCCTGTTCAACCATGAATCCCCCCTGCGTGGCCGGGAGTTCGTCACCCGCAAGATCACCGACGCCGTGGCCCGTATCCGCCTGGGCCAGCAGGACTGCCTGGAGTTGGGCAACCTTGACGCCAAGCGTGACTGGGGCTTCGCCCGCGACTATGTTGAGGGCATGTGGCGCATGATGCAGGCACCACACCCGGATACCTACGTACTGGCCACCGGCCGTACAGAAACCGTACGGGACTTTGTCACCATGTCCTGTAACGTGGTTGATATGCCCGTGGAATGGCACGGCGAAGGCGAGCAAGAGCACGCCATCGACCCACGCACCGGCAAAGTGGTCGTTCGCATTAACCCGCGGTTCTACCGGCCTGCCGAGGTGGACCTGTTGGTGGGTGACGCCAGCAAGGCCCGCAAGGAACTGGGCTGGGAGCCTCACACCACGCTGGAGCAGATCTGCGCCATGATGGTGGAGTCGGATATGCGCCGTAACAAGGCCGGGGTGTCCTTCTGATGGGACCGGCCAGCACCACCAACCGGCAGGGGCCGGTCTGTGACCGGGTGCTGATCACCGGCATCCATGGATTCACAGGCCGCTACCTTGAACGTGAGCTGGTCCAGGCCGGATACCGGGTATACGGTACCAGCTCCGAGCCGACGGACAGCCCCGGCTGTTACCAGGTCGACCTGCGCGAACCGGAGCAGCTGGCCGCCGTCATCCGGCACGTGCGCCCGCAGGCGGTCATTCACCTGGCAGCCCTGGCCTTTGTGGCCCATGGCAGCCCGGAAGACTTCTACCACGTCAACCTGCTGGGCACCCGTAACCTGCTGCAGGCCCTGGCAGACAGTGGGCACGACCTGCACCGGGTCATCCTCGCCAGCAGTGCCAACGTCTACGGCAACAGCCGTGGCGGCATGCTGGACGAAGATACGCCGCCGGCACCGGCCAACGACTATGCCGTCAGCAAGCTGGCCATGGAGCATATGGCCAGGCTCTGGCAGGACACACTACCGATAACCATTGTGCGTCCCTTCAATTACACCGGGGCAGGGCAGCCGCCGCACTTCCTGGTGCCCAAGATCGTCGAGCATTTCCGGCGTCGGGAGCCGGTGATCGAGCTGGGCAACCTGGACGTGGTCCGCGACTTTAACGATGTAAGGGCCGTTGCACAGGCCTACCGGGGCTTGCTGGAAGTAGATGCCGGAGGGCAGACCGTTAACATTGGTTCAGGGAAGGGTCGCAGCCTTGAAGACATTATCGCCATCTGTGAGCGCCATGCGGGCTACGACATAGAGGTGCGGGTCAATCCCGCCTTTGTGCGCGCCAACGAAGTGAAAACACTGGTGGGTGACATCAGCCGCCTGCAGTCCCTGTTGCCGCAATGGCAGCCGGTTGCGCTGGAAGAAACCCTGGCCTGGATGCTGCAGGGCGGGGAGTCAGCCCGCTGACAGGGCGCCCGCCATCTGCAGCAGCCCCCAGACGGCGACCAGGCCGCAGAGCGCGCCCAGTATGTTCGCGGTCATATCCAGCCAGCAAAACCCGGAGCCCCAGAGCCCGTCCCAGATCTCCTTCGCCAGCCCTACCATCAAGGTCAGCACCAGGGCGGTTGTCGGGCTGCCGGTCAGCGGCCAGAACGTTACCACCAGCACCAGGCAGATCGCAAAGTGTTGCTGCTTGTCACCTTCCATTAACAAATTGGCAATGTGGCGGATATGCTGCTTGACTATCAAGGGTTTTGCCATGAAACTTCAGGTACCTGTCATAAAAAAGGGGGTTACCCCACGTAAAGGCAGGAGATTCAGTGCTGCAGGAGCCCCGGGGGAAGGCTTTCCGGGTATCCGCGCACGCAGCAGGGTGGCGATAGTAATGAAACGGACCACACCTGTCCAACCAGATCGCTTTCCGCCATCGGTTGGCGTGGTTTCCGGGTTCTGAAATCGCTTGCCATGCAAGGGGTTGGGGCTGCATGAATGTAAATTTTTGTAGCTATGTTAACTTTTAGCCATTTGGTGCCGGGGGGCGGTTGACCTTGCCTGAGTGGATAAGATATAAACGCCAAAGCGACAGATCGAGGCTTATTTCGTAATGATATCGGCGGAATTCTGTACACTTGTCGGCTTGTTGTGAGCCCGTGCAGGTGGTAGCATTCCGGCGATATTAAAGCGATGCTCGCTCGCGGTATTTGTAACCCAGCCGTCTACGTTGCGGCGGTTACATCTGAGATGTTCGACCTTTAGGGTTTCTCGCCCAGAGGAAGTGCATGTCAGGCTGGCATCGACGGATGCCTGGGGCTACAGCCAAGCCTGAATTAGTCGTTTCGACTTAACCAATGGAGAATAAAGAGTTATGGCAACTTATACTGTTGAAGAACAGGTTCAGCAGCTTTACGTCGGTCTGTTGGGCCGTCCTGCTGATGCAACGGGGTTTAACTACTGGGTTGAAGAGATCAAATCCGGCACACTGACTCTGGAAGAAGTTCGTTCCAACTTTGTTAACGAGCAGCCGGAAGGTCAGGCTATCTACGAGTCCGGCGACCGTGTCGCTATCGTACAGCAGCTGTACAGCAACCTGTTCGACCGCGTTCCTGCTGTTGACGACGAAGGCTTCGATTACTGGGTGAACGGCGAAGGCGCTGGCGTTCCTGCCGATCTGCTGGTTTACGCCCTGATCAACGGCGCTGGCGCCGACGATCGCGCCACCTTGGACGCGAACGTTGCCGAAGCTCAGGCTGCTACCGATGCTGATGGTGAAGAGCCTCAGGAGCCTTCTGTTCCGGGTGAAGACTTCCGTCTGACTGGCGAGTCTGATGATCTTGTTGGTACAGCTAACGATGACACGTTCGACGGACGTCCGGAACTCCTATCAGGGCGTTAACGTTAACTCTCTGTCTACTGCTGACACCATCGACGGCCAGGGCGGTAATGACACCCTCGACGCTATTCTGACGGCTGAAGCTGGTTACTGGGGGCCGCTGGACGTCCAGCCCACTATTCGCAACGTCGAAGACATCAAGTTCGAAGCTCGTGACGGCATTTCTTACATGAGCATCGAAGACTATCTGGACGGCGATAGCGCAGAAGTGATCGTAGACGCTAAAGATATCGCCGACGTGGACAAGATCGGTTCCAGCTTCTCCGATGGTGACCTGGTTATCGAAAACCTGACTACCCTCACCAGTAACGGCCAGGCTCGCAACACTGAAGAAGTTACTGTGACTATGGATCACACTGACAACTTCAACAGTGACGGCGATGCCTCTGACCTGACCGTTTACTTCGACGAAGACTACCTGCTGGCCGGCCAGTCCCGCACTACCTCCCAGGCCAACTACTGGCTGCTGGACGAAGATAGCCAGGACTACCAGAATGCACCGCTGCTCAACATCGAGCGTTTTGGTGTATCCCTGAACCTGGACGGCGAGCCGGTCGACATTGCAATGCCCGTAGACGTGGCTGAAGCCGCTGACACCTGGGAAGCTTTCGCAGCTGGCCTGCAAGCATCTATCGACCAGCAGGTTGCTGATGGTAACTCCGCACTGGAAGGCCTGTCTGTAGTTGTAGACCGGACCAACACCGACGCTACCTACAACGACTTCGGTAACCTGGTTACCATCCCGGCAATCACCATCATCGACAGCCTGGGTCGTGAGCTGGAGCCGACTGGCTTCCTGTCTCCGGAAGACGCCACTGGTGCGTTCGATATCTACGGTGATTTCGACAACCAGCCGTCTCAGCAGCTGGACAAGCCTGTAACCGTTAACGTTGACCTGCACAAGGTTGGTCGTGAAGGTGAAGGCGGCAACCTGGTGATCGGTGGTAAGTCTCAGGACGCAGACGAAGGCAACGGTATCGAAGTCTTCAACATTGACGTACTGGGCGCGGATAACAAGCCGAGCAACCTGGGCATGATCAGCTCCACTAACGGTGCCCTGCGTACTGTTAATATCGCCACTGCTGATGAGTACGTGGCTGGTGAGACTCACGCTAGTCTGACTGTTCGTGGTGAAAATGATTACGGCGACGACCTGCCATTTGGTGGCACTGTTGACATGATCAACGCCACTCAGTTCCTGGGTGATCTGACCATCGGTAATGAGAATGCAGCTCAGAACGTTAATACTCTGAATGCGACTGGCGGTGGTAATGTTTGGTTCGATGCTTCCCTGACCGAAGCTGGATCTTTCAATTACACCACTGGTGCTGGTAACGACTCAGTGATGGTTACTGTTTCGGCTGAGCCGATTGTGGGTAATCAGGTCATTAACGTGAACACTGGCAGTGGCGACGATATGGTCGACCTTACCGTGTTTAACAATGCCTCTGCTACCGTTGTTGCAGGTTCTGGTAACGACGTTGTTTATACCGACAACACTGGTGCCAAATCGTCTTGGACTGTTGACCTCTTTTCTGCAGATGAAGGTGAGACCCCTGCGTTTGACCTGTATACGCTCTCTGAGATTGATACCGACTATACGGATAGTCGTGCCATTCTTTACGGCGCCCAGATCGCGGTTACTTTCTCTGACGCCTCCTCCGAAGCGCTTGGTTGGAATGATGGCTATGAAAGTGTGGTAGATATCCTTGGCCCGGGTGAAGTGCTGGGCGATGCAACTGATATCAACGAAGCGATCAAGCGTGCAATTAACGAAGATGCGGTACTTAGCAAACTGTTAATGGCCGGAAACGGCCCTGATGGTAGCTTGGTGATCACCTCGAAGGTGGATGGTGTATTTAACGAGCAAAGTTTGCAGTTTAAGCTGCTCGAGGCTGATGCCCTCGACGAAGCCGACGCCCGTTATGTTCGCCCCGGTCAGCAAGACACCATCGAACAAGCGGTCAAGGAAGCCGTGAGCGACTCCACCTATGACTTCCAGGCTGGTCACTTGCAGAGCGAACAAGTAGCCAATGCTCAGGATGGCTTCTTCGCCGAAGAAGGTGGTTATGGAAGCAACGGCACTGTCGTCGACCTGGGCGCAGGTAGCGACCTGGTTGTACTCAGCACTGAAGCTAACAGCTCTGAGACCATCAAGTTCAGTGAGTACGGTAATGGTTTCAACACCATTGTTAACTTCACTGACGCTACCGGTGAGTCCGGCGTAGATAGCCTGGACTTCTCCAACTACCTGGTAACCAAGGAGCAAAACCCGACCAGCGATAGCACATCTGAGATTTCTCAGGTTCTGGTTAAAGGTGGTTACTCCAACACCGAAATCGACGCTAACCAGGTAACATTCTGGGACTTCGATGGCGATGCTCCCAATGGTGAGACCTTCGATGGCATCACCAGCACCAACCTGTTGGCTGCCTTGAACGGTGATGAAGCCTATGGTGATATCACAGATATCGTCACTGACTTCAGCGACGGCGACTATGTTGGCAACGCATATAAAGCCGTACTGATGATCGAAGATGACGGTGATGACGGTGCGTACCAGGCATGGGATCTGACAGTTGGACTGAACAGCGATGGCGATACCGTTGCGACTCAGGCTCAGCTGATCGGTACCTATGACTTCGGTGACAGCGTTGATATGACGCAAGCTGTCTAAGAAGCGCTTGTGAAGTAGATTGGCCAGGTAGCTTTCCGAGCCTGGCCACTGCCCTCGACGTTCTAAGAACTGGGAAGGGTAGAGCGAAACCCCGGCATTTTTGTCGGGGTTTTTTATTTTGGGTAAGCGTGGTTGGTGGTTTCCCTGGACAGGCACCCCTTCTTTCTTCCCCCTTCTTCCTTCTTTTTTCTTTTCCTTTCTCTTCCAGTTGTCCCTCGCGCCCTCCGATTGCGCATAATTCAACGTTATGGTGAAAATCGATCGCAGTCAGCGTCGCATCCAATGCGATTTCGTCGGTGTTTGGTGTTGAACGTCAAGTAGCAGGCAGGGGCAGGCCCTGAGCCGGTCAGCCAGTCTGAGGAAATGCTGGGGCAGAAGAGGGCGGCTACGCCGCTCGTTGGTGTTCCTTGCGGTAGTCCGTGTAGGAGGCTTCGAACGCCGTCGCCCGATGACACCAGCGCTCCGGGTCCAGGTTCAGGCGTTCGAGAATGGGGCGGAGGGTAGGTGACATGGCACCCCGCTTATCGTCCCGGGTAATCCGTCCGGTTTCGTCCACCAGCGTCAGGTAGTCATCCTGCCGGAACAGAAGACCACGCTGGTCGTGGTTACGAATGACTTCCTCGAAGCCCAGCAGGGGCTTGAGGGGAACGGTAAAGTCGTTTAGAGCCTGCTGTTCGAGTTGATTCTGGATGGCGTCTGCCAGGTTGAACTGTGGCTGAATGCGTTCCTTGATGCTGGTGTAGTCGGACGTTTCCGGTGTGTCGGCAATCGCCGCCCGGATAGGGTTCAAGTCGACGTGGCTTTTTCCGTGGACAGGCACCGCTTCTCCTGCACCGTGCTCCTGCTGACGAGTGATGAAGATGAGGCATGGCCCTGAAGCTCATGGGCGAAATATGTTAACCTCAAGGCCGGGGATGAAGCGGTAGTGTTTATCATTTGAGGTCATCAGCGTGTCTCCGATTGAGAGTGCCGATGATGCAATCAGTGCATCTGCAAGCTCCATGTTGTGGCTCAACGCATACTCTTCCACCAGGAAGGCAGCGCGCGAAGATATTGTTTCGTTTACCTGCTCAATCTGGGCGCTCCAGTAGCGCAATGTCTTTCTGATCAGTTGCATTTCTGTCCGGTTGCGGGCGCCCTGAATCAGTTCCATATAGGTTACGATCGAAATCGAGAAGCCGGGTTGGCGGTCGAGATAGTCCGCTGCTTTGTCATTTCCCCTGAAAGCCCATATCAATACATCCGTGTCTACCAGCATCAGTCAAACTTCCGTCGCTTTCTAAGATTCCTGACTTGTTGGTCCACGCCCAATTCCTGATGGTCAGCCCACATTCCGAAACCGGGGTTTCTATCTGCCTTTTGCTCCTCTTGAATCGGGACCAGACGGGCAGTGGGTTTACCTCGATAGGTGATGATGACGTCCTCGCCCCGGCGGGTTGCAGAGAGTACTTCTTTCGTATGCAGGCGTAGGTCCCTCGTAGTCGCTTCCATCGAAGCCTCCTTGTTACACAAATCTATGAAACAAAAGTATACCAGTGTCTACACTGGGCCGGCACCCCTTCGTCATATTCCCCCACTTCTCACTCTTGTCAGGCTAATAATCTCGACCCCCCCCCGGTAGTCGTCACGTCGACGGAACAGGCAAAACCACCAGCGCATCTTCAGCCCGGCCAACGGATTCGTAGGGCGGGGCGCCCGGTGAGATCAGTCCGATGTAGGGACGGCGAAGGGTGATTTCCTGCCACTTTGACAGCGGCGTGTCCGTTAGCAGCCTTTCCAGGCCTCCGTTTCCACAAACCGCGCTATCATGGGCGACAACAGCGAAATTCTCGTAGTCGTTGGCGTGGTCGGTCATCAGATCGTTGAAATTCGATCCTGAGTTTACGCCCTCCCCGGCGCAGGTATCCTGGTGGCTGATGATTTCCGGGGACGATGACCTCCTGAGGCCAAGCAGGGAAACGCCTCGTTGCAGTGATGCCTTCGTTCCGGTCTCGACGTTCAGGACGTAGGACTCGCCTGACTCGATACCACCGGCTGATCGCGCGATGTGGGATGCCAGTGTGGCATCGCCGGTGGCCAGCTCATTGACCAGTGGAGTGCCAAACTTCTCCAGGTGCTTCAGGGTCTGGCGACGGTTATGGTAGGTCGAAGCATCGGTACTCAGGGCATCGAATGATTGATAGACCTGCCGTGCGGTGACCGTCATGTTGTCCTGCAGCTGCAGGAGCATATTGTTTTCATGGGATAGACTGCCAAGGACCGCACAGTACTGGGAATCATAAGTGACGCTAGTGGTGGCAAGCCAGTCCACCCTGTTGCACCGGTCAACCCAGATAAACCGCTGGTCAGGATCAAGCCCCGCCAGTTGCTGTGGTAGTGGTGTGGGATTGTCAAACTCGAACCGAAGTTCCTGGACATTGAGCCTTTCGTTAAGCAGAAAAATAACCGGATACTGAACGTGGCGCTTGTTCATCTGCAAACGTTGCTCGTCCGCATTGAACGTAATGCCAGTTGTTACGGATGGAAACTCCCAAAGCCCCGACAGCCAACCCTTTTGGCTGGACAGGAACTCGTCGGCGGGCGCCTTTGACGTGACCAGGGTTTCCTTTGTGGCCATCAGGTTCCGGCCAAACCCCAGGGCCGGTGTCGGGTAGCCCAGCAAGTCCAATGTTGTTGGACCTATATCGAGGGTAGACCCGGGCTTGTCGACCTGCCTGGTTGGCACGTCCTCTCCCAGCACCATCAACAAATTGCGTCTGGGTCCACTTTCCAGGGTTTCCCAGGCGCTGTTTCTAAGCGCCAGGTGATCGGAAGCCACAACAATCAGCGTGTCGTCGAAATGAGGACTGTTGCGAAGTGATTCGATAAACCGGGCCGCCATGCGATCGGCGCAATGAACTGCATTTAATATGGGGTTGGTTCCGTCGCCGTAAGCAAGCCCCTGACAGCCCTCCGACATATGGCCTTCCGGGTGGTGAGTGTCCAGGGTTAACAGGAACAGGCCAAAGGGCTCGCCGCTGGCGGACAGTTGCCGGAACCGCTCAGTAGCGATGTCGTAGAGGCTGTCGTCATACAGCCCCCAGACCGAGGTATAGTCAGGGTCTTCCAGTAGGGGTTGAAGCTCCTTGAGGCCCTCTGTCCTGTCAAACTGGTGGGTGCGATAGAAGGCTCCCTTGCCCGCGAACGACAGTGACGACCCGCCCAGGTAATGCAGATTGTACCCTTGGGCTGATAACAGGTCGCCGAGGCAGACAGCGCCAGGAAGGAACTCATCCACCCCGGACATTGAGTTGGAGCCGGTCTGGATAAAACGAGCCAGGGGCACGCCACACTGGGAGGCAGTCATTCCGGCAATAGTCCAGCCAGTGCTCCAAACCTGCCGGATATCGGTAAAACTCAGAGCATTTTTTTCAAGCCTTGCCAGGTTCGGCATCAGACCCGGGAAGCGATTCTCATCGAGATAGGTTCGCTCCACCGATTCCAGGTAGAGATAGACTATGTTTCGCGGGGCGGTGCTCGGGGCGTTCAGTTCGGCCGGCACGCTATACGCCGAAGGTGCAGGCTCGACCGGTGCGGTGGCGGCGAACAGGCCACTTTTATGCAGCCTGGCCAGATCCTGAAGGGCAGGGTTGGACAGGAATGACAGCGTTAATGCCGCTAAGGCAAGGCCCATCCGTGCCCGGCCGAAGTGGGGACGTCTCTCGGAACGGCTGACCCGGTAGGCCAGTACACTGATGATTACGACAACGATCAGATAGGCTACGGATAACGCGATTAAACCCGTAAAGGCGCCAAAGCCCGCCCCGCCCAGGTCGCTGGAAATGTGGTAGATCAACGCTTCGTCAATACCATTTCCGGTCAGGTAGTCGGATATGGCGTAAAGCCCAAGGCTGGATAGTGATGTAAATAGCAAAGCAGAGACCGCCATTGACGCCAGCCTGGTCTTCAGGGTTTGCGCAAAAAGTATCAGGGCGCAGAGCGTCAGGGTTGCAGAAAGAAAGAGCATGGCAGGGTTAAACCAAGTGAATATCGGCTGGGTGATGTGAAATGCTACCGTGATCGGGTGTAGGAGGCGAGGGCTGAATGGTCGGTCTTTGCACTGCTATCTTTGCCCAGGTTGCGTTGTTTTCGTGGACAGGCACCCCGTCCCTCCTTCCGTTATCATTCCTTCCATTAATCCCCGATGGAGTCCTTGATGAGTGAACAAACGTCGTATCCGGTGGGCCACCAGTTTTCGATTGGCTTTAATCCTATTGAAGACCGCCTGCTGCTAACCACCGAATTGAAAGAAGCCGGTACGACCACTTTGTTGCTGACGCGACGAATGGTCTTGCTGGTGTTGAAGCAGATCCTTGATCGGTTGCCAGCCCTCAGTGGACTGGACCAAACACCGGCCAACTACTGGCAGGAAGTTCTGGAGCTGTCCCATCAGCAGGCGGTGCAGCAGCATCAGCAAGAGGCGGACAGAGGGCGGGCCCAGGATACCTGTGCAAAGGCTGAGTCATCGTCGAATGAAAGTACCGAGCCCGCAAGAGCCGGGGAACAGCGATACGCCGATATATCGGCATCCCGGGTATTCCTGGCTACCGAACTGAACGCTCAGCAGGCCCGGGACCGGTTGCAACTGGCATTCAAGGGCTTGCCAATGCCCGAGTCCATGCTGAAAAATGGCCAGCAGGTGCCCGTCCTGGCGTTGTCGCTGGAAGCCACGCATGCGCACCAGGTACTCCAGTCATTGATTGCCCAGGCCACGAAAGCCAACTGGAACTTACCGGTAAACCTTCCGTGGACGAACGTAAAAGCCTCCCGTCAGACCGCACGGATCTCCACGCATTGAGTGGACTGAGTGATAAGCACCGTCGAGGGCTATGGACACGTTAGGGCCATGGACAGGCACTCTTGCGTTTTGCCGCACTCTTGCGTTTTGCCTCCTCAGCCCTGTTTTACGCCATTTTTCAAACCAGTAACGCTTCGAAACGGACCTGATACTGGCAAAACAGTATTCTGCCCATCGATATTAGCCAGAGGTCACCTTAGGTGGCATTCGAGAGGGTTCAGCGATGCGCGGCGCCTGAATCTGTTGTCCAGGTACCGCGTTCAGGAGTTGATATGAAGCAGATTGTCGTTTTGGCCATGATTCTGTTTGGGGCCTATGGTTGTACCACTGTCCCGTCAGTTGACCGAGACTCTGAGCAGGGAGTTTTATCACTTTCCTTTGAACCGGACGATGAACGTGGGGTTATGTATCTATATCGGGACAGGGAGTCCCATTTCGGGATGCATTTTTTGGATATTTATATCGGTGACCACACTGTTGAGACCAGTGCAGCCTGTTTTGTCCGTATTGAACTTGCCCCTGGTGACTACCTGGTGGAGGCGGACCATCCGGACATGTTCGGGTTTGAAGATGAGATGATGTTCGAGGCGCAGCCGGGCACGGTCGCCTTTTTCGAGTATAAGCCGATAGCAAGGCTGGTGGTTCCGGGCTCGACGAAAATTATTGAGCGGTCAAAACAGGCGACCATAGATAAAATCCAGGAGCAAAACCTGTGTGTCAGCCCTGTAAAACGTCTTGGGGCTGCGAATCCCCAGTGACTGGTTTGTCAGTTAGTCTGACCCTGTAGGGCGAGCGGGGCATCACCACGCCTTGGATAGGCACTGGCTCATGCTGCGATGGCCCGCAGCGGTCTGCCGGCGCAGATCCTGACGCCTTTCAAGCAGGAGACCGGGGACCAGCAAAACCGAGCGGCCCCACCGCACCCCCACTCAACGTTCTGACGCCCGATGCCCGCTGCCCCAGCCCCGTCAGACTGTAAGCCCGCAGTGGGTGTGGTATTCTGCCGACCCTAGCCCGTTTTCAGTAACACCGAGAGGTCCGAATGCCCAACTATGTCCCTCTGAGCAAATCCCGGCACCGCGAGGCGGGGCTTGTTCCCGCCGGATACGACTACGCCTTGCAACAGGCTGTGGTGCCCGTGGCGGCGGAAGAGCTGCCGCAGGTCCTGCCCACCATGGCCGTCGCCTTTATCAGCAATACTTCCGGGGACGGCTACCAGCTGGTGGCACTGCAGTCTCTTCAGGCCGGGGTGAACGTGTATGTACACACCAACGGGCGCTGGATCGGTGGCTATCGGCCGGCCTGGTACCGGGCCCACCCCTTCCGCCTGATGCAGGAAGAGCAGCAACAGCGCACCGTGGTCTGCATTGACGAAGACTCAAAGGCTTTCGAGGCCGAGGCCGACGACTCCGCAGCCCGCCTGTTTGATGACGAGGGCGAGCCCACCGACCGCACCCGTAGCACGGTAAAGTTCCTTGAGCAGCTGCAGAAAGCCACCAACGTTACCCAGGCATTGGTTGGCCAGCTGGCGGAGGCCGGTGTGGTCGTACCCTGGCCCCTGAAGGTCAAGCCCCAGGACGGCGGTGATGACCAGGAGGTCAAAGGCCTGTTCCATATCGATGAAGCCGCCCTGAAGGCCCTGGCCCCGGACACCCTGTCCCTCCTCGCTGCTTCAGGTGCGCTGTCCGTGGCCTATTCCCAGCTGCTGTCGGAGCATCGCCTGCAGGGCCTGTCCCGTTTGTATCACCTGCGCACAACAGCCAACCGTCAGCAACAGACCGCGGATGATGTTGACCTGGAAGACCTGTTCGGTGATGACGATGACGACGACCTGAGCTTCAATTTCTGACCCTGAGTGGCCTTGGCCCCTTAACCGGGGCTTTGCCATTGGGCAGCCCCAGAGTGTCGAACAATTTAACATGAACAATAATTGATCAATCTCGAAGGTCTGATTTTTCGGCGTTTATGCCTGGCTGGAGTCATTCTTGCCTCGATCATGGTGCAATTCCATGGCTAGCGGAGGCAATAATGAGGAAAATAACGGTTCAGGGTATTCTGGTGGGTCTGGTAGGCACGGCCCTGGTTGGGTGTGGCGGGTCGTCCTCCGACAGTTCCGATGACGGCGACAATGGTTCATCCTCGGCAACCTTGTCGGGTACAGCAGCGGTCGGCGCACCCATCGCAGAGGCCCCGGTAGAGGCCCGTTGCGAAGATGGCAGCGGCTTTCTGACCAACGTCACGACGGACAGTGACGGCGGCTTCCGGGGCGACGTCAACCCGGATGCGTTGCCCTGTGCCCTGCGGGTAAACGGGGGCACACCGCAAACGACCCTGCACAGCTGGGCAGAAACCGGCGGCACGGTGAATATCACCCCACTGACCGACCTGGCGATCGCCATCAGTGCCACCATACCCCCGGCCACCTGGTATGACCAGGACGACAGGGGCCAGCGGGTACAGAACCTTTCCGAAGCGCGGGACGACCTGCTGACTGTCCTGCGAAATCAGGGCTATAACGTGCCCGGAGATGACTTCGATCCCTTCCGCACCGGCTTTGCCATTGGTGACGCCGTAGACCAGATGCTGGATGCGCTGCAGGCCAGCCTGGCAGCCAACCCCAATATCGCAGATTACCCGGCCCTGGTAGCGCTGATCAGCGACGGCAACGTGTCGGTGCTTCCTTCGGCTCCCCAGGCCCCGGGCGGCGGTGACGATGGTGGCAGTGGTGGGGACGATGGTGGTAACGGCGGCGATGACGGCAGTGGCGGCGATGATGGCGGCTCCGGTGACGACGGCGGTCAGGGTGGCGGCAGTGGCGCCTCGGCTGCGGCCTGCATGCCGGACCTGGACCAGGAAGGCACCGAAATCGAACTGCAGTTCCGTACCTACCAGCCTCTCTCGGGTGAGGTGCTTGGTGATGTGACGCTTCAGCAAACCATCGGCGGTATGGTGAATTACAAGGGCAATACCGTAAGGGTAATGAACACATACACCGAGATGAATATGGTCAATGGACTGACGACCCTGTACGGGCGGCAGTATCACGTCCTGGATCGGGGTGCACTGGTGCTTCGCAGCTATGGGTCAGAAACCCTGCCCTCCGAGGGCGCCGAGCCGACGGTGACCCAGTGGTTTGAGCCATCCTTTGACCAGCGATTTGATCTCAGCCCCGGACAAAGCTACCGGCAGATCTACACCACCTATGACTCTTTTGGCGGCAGTGATCCGGTATACGAACAGGCGATGGATTACACCCAGACCTACGAGGGCCGGGAAACCATCACGGTGCCGGCAGGCACCTTCGAAACCTGCAAGTTCTCGACCCGGGAGACCGGCAGCCAGTTCAGCGCGGCCTCTCTTAACTGGATGAGTGTTGAGCACGGTATAGGTATCCAGTCAGGGTCCAGGACCAGTGACGGGGAAGAGCAGATCACCACCGAGATGCTCTCTCTCTCCATCAACGGAGTGCAACAGGCGCCATAGCTTTCCAGGCAAAGCTCTGCCGCTGTCACACATCTTCCCGGTCGGGTTGGTATACTGGCATTCTGACGGTTTACCAACCCGGCCGGGAGCCCTGCAATGACCCGATACATCAGCGATGCCGCCAGTCAGTATCCGTATTCCAGCGTGGCTTACATAGAGGCGGTGTTTCCCGATGGCAGTCGGGTGTCCGGCTCCGGCGTTCTGGTGGGGCGCAACGATGTACTTACCGCTGCCCATGTGATCTATGACCAGGACCGGGGCTGGGCGGCAGAGAGCGTGCAGGTCACCCCGGGCCGGGATGGCGCGGGTTCTCCCCTGGGCAGCTTTGACGGCGCCCTGCTGAACTATTTCGAGATCGACGCCCAGTACTCCGGCAGCCTGACCCAAAGCGAAAGCGAGCAAGACCTGGCGCTGATCGGCCTGGACCAGGCCGTTGGTGATCAGCTTGGCTGGTTTGGCATGGGCAGCTTTGTGCCCGGCGAAAACTACCGGGTAACGGGCTATCCCGGCGCCTACCAGGACTACAGCGGCCCGCGGATGGTGGAAGATTCCGGCTATGCCAGCGCAGACCGCTACTTCGACCTTATCTCCCTGAATGGATTTGATATCAGCCCGGGCAGCAGTGGTGGCCCCGTCTGGTATGGCCCCGCGTCGTCGCCGGTGCTGGTGGGCACGGTCTCCACTGATGGCTGGGCGACCGCGGTCGATGGCCAGTTTGAGACCGTAGAAAGCTGGATTACCGGCAATGACCACCTCATACCCGCGCCAGCGCCGGAGCTGACACCGGAGCAGTCTTTGATTGAACAGGCCTTTGATCAGCTGGAAGCGGAAGGCTGGTCGGTGCCGGCAGGCCTGGCCGACGACATTGTGACCACCGACCTGCTGCTTGATTTCCCGGACCTGGATGCCGTGATCGACCCGGTGCTGCGCCTGTATACCGGTATGCTCGGGCGCCAGCCAGACAGGTCGGGTGTGGAATACTGGGTGCGGGAGCTGAACGAAGGCGGCTCGCTGCAGCAACTGGCCCGCTCGTTCGTGGATTCGAATGAGTTCCAGGCGCTGGCAAACAGCCTCGGTGGTGGCATGGAAGGGGCCATTGAGGCCCTGTACCGGAACGTACTGGACCGGTCACCGGATAGCGATGGTTTCCGTTACTGGCAAGAGGCCTTGCAGAGTGGCCGGCTGGACCTGGCCGGGGTGGCGGTGTCGTTTACCGAGTCGACCGAATACATCGCCACCAGTGAGAACCTGGTGCAGGGCGCCAAGCCCCTGCTGTGGGGGGTAAACCTGCAAGATATGAACCCGGCTGGCCTGGGGTTTGACCTGGCGGCCTTCGCGGCGGAACAGCAGGAGGCAGAAACCATTGTCCGCCTGTACACCGGTGTGCTGGACAGGCAGCCGGATGTCTCCGGCTTTGACTACTGGCTGGACGAGGCTGGCGACGTGATATCCCTGTCCGGGCTGGCGGAGTCATTCCTCGCCAGCGACGAGTTCTGGCTGGCCCAGCCGGACACCAATCCAGGGGCGCTGGTGGACTACCTGTACCAGCAGGTACTGGACCGCCCGGCAGACGCTTCCGGTCGTTCGTATTGGCTGGACGAGCTGGACAATGGTTTCGGTCTGGGTGACCTGGTGCTGTCCTTCGTCAACTCCGCTGAGTACGTCCGCCAGACTGACCCGTTGGTTGACCAGTTCCTGCTGGACAACTACGACGGCGGCCTGGTGGGGGTGCCGGTGGACCTGGAGACCTACCTTATCGGGTAGGCCCCCGGCCCCGGGGTCAGGGTTTCACAAATTCCAGACGCCCGGGGGCAACCCGCATATTCAATCCGCTCATACCCATCAGCCGTGCCCCGAGGCTGGTGTTGTCCAGTCGGTACACCGGAACCGTCTCCAGCATCTGGGCCACCACCCGCATGATGTTATCCGTTATCGGCGCCAGTTCGCCGCTGCTGAAAAACGGGGTATCGACACTGCTTTCCAGCAATTTCAGCCGCCGGATATAGATGGCCTGTTCCTGGCTGTCATAGACCGGGGCGCCTTCTACCTTCAGGGTGATGTCCGCAGGAAGCTTTGCCATCAGGGCATTCAGGGCAACCTGGCCAGACAGGTCGATCACCGCCACATCCCTGCCATCCGGACCCAGGGTGATGTCAGCGTTGTCCAGGGAGAAGCTCAGTGGCGAGCCGGCCTGCAGCTGCTGGCGGTCGTAATCGCTGACAGCGTCCTGCATATGACGCTCCAGCGTGGACTCGCTAATGGACAGTGGTGAGAAACCGGCACAGCCAGACAGCAGGGTGACGGCAAGCAACAAGGCAAGCAGGGGGCGCAGGGTCATTGGTGTTCCTTTGGTCATTCATCAATGCTTATAGAGTGAACGACCAAAGGGTTTCAGGCAAGCGCCGGCATATTTCTCAGAACTGCTGCTTGGCCATCCACGGAATAATCCGGTCGAAGGCTTCCTCAAGCTTCTCGCACGTTGTCGAGAAACTCAGCCGCAGGGCATTCTGTGTGTTCTCGCCAAACGCATCCCCGGGCACGGTACAGACGCCGGTTTCCTTCAGCATCCTCAGGGCCAGGTCCGAGCCGTCCACATGGGGCGGCAGGGTGGGGAAGGCGAAGAAGGCACCGCCTGGCTTATAGCCGGTCATATGGGGCGTCTGGTCAATCAGCTCCACGATCTTGTCCCGGCGCTCCCGGTAGATGTCCAGCATGTCCGCCACGCATTGCTGGTCGCCGGTCAGGGCTGCCACCCCGGCAAACTGCGACGGGGTGTTGGCAACCGAGGTGGTGAACATGTGATAGCGCCGCAGGCTCTTGATGGTGGCCTGGCTGGAGATCACCCAGCCCACCCGCAGCCCCGCCATGCTGAAGGTCTTGGAGAAGCTGCTGATGCACATGATGTTGTCCAGGTCCACTGCGCACTTGAGCACACTGGCGTAGTCATCATCGTCGAAGATCAGGTGGTCGTAGACCTCGTCAGCGTAGATCTGAATGCCGCGATAGGCGCACTCTTCCACGATGGTTTCTATGGTCGAGCGGGGGTACACCGCGCCCGTGGGGTTGTTGGGCGAGTTCAGGATGAGCGCATAGGTCCGTGACCCCATGGCCCGGATAACCTCGTCCGGATCCAGCTGGTGATCGTTCTCCGGCCGGGTGGGGATGTATTTCACCTCGCCGCCGTTCATGCGGATCAGCGGCGCATACAGCAGGAAGGTGGGGTCGGTAATAATAAACTGTCGGCCCGGCTGGGCGGTGGAAGTGATGGCCAGGTACATGGCCTCGGTGGCACCGCTGGTGATCAGGATGTTGTCCCGGGTCAGCTTGCGGTTGTAGCGCTTGCCATAGTAGTCCCGCAATGCGACAAGTAGTTCCGGCAGGCCGGCGTCCATGGTGTAACCGGTCTGGCCGGCGTTGAGGGCGTCTACATAGGCATCAATGATGTGCTTGGGTGTCGGCAGGTCAGGCTGGCCGATGGACAGGTGGATCACGTCCTTCATGGTGGACGCCATGTTCACCATGCGGCGGATACCCGGTACCGGAATCGCCTGCATCGCAGGGTTCCAGGAGGCCTTGGCCTTGCGGTATTTCACCTTGCGTGGCTCGGTCTGCCCGGTATCTTTTGCAACCTCTGCCATAAGCACCTCTCACGGCCATGAATGGAAGTCTGGTAGGGTGTTCAGCCCCTTTCAGGCAGAGTAGTCCACGAGTCACAACACATACAAGGGGCGTTGTGCAGTTTGGCCCAAAAGTATGAGTGCGCCTGTTTGACCCGGTTGCCGCTAAGGACCAAACTCAGTGAGAGCCAACCGAGACAGACCGGAGGATACATCACCCATGAGCCACGACCAGAAGCCTGTAATCACCGTACTGACCGCACCGGGCGAGCCGGAGCCGCCGGGCATCGAGGCAGTCCGGGCCCGGGGTGAGGTAAGACTGGCCTGGGATGAGGCAACCCTGCGGGAGGCCCTGCCCGGCAGCCGTGTGATGATGGTGACAGACTTCCGCACCGAGGCACTGGCGGCGGCCTGGCCGACGGCAGACAAGCTGGAGTGGATCCATGCCACCAGTGCCGGCGTGGATGCCCTGATGTTCCCGGCCCTGATCGACAGTGACGTGACCGTCACCAATGCCCGCGGCATTTTTGACCGCAGCATTGCCGAATACGTGCTGTGCACCATGCTGATGTTCGCCAAGGACTTCCCCCGCTCCATGCGCCTGCAGGCCGGGCACAAATGGAAGCACCGGGATACGGAACGGGCAGAGGGGCGCGAAGTGCTGATCGTAGGCGCCGGCTCCATAGGTCGCCAGATCGCCCGCCTGGCGAGGGCTGTGGGCATGAACCCCCACGGCGTCGCCCGTCGCGCGAGGAGCGGTGACGAAGACTTTGTGGCCGTTCACGCCAACGAGCAGTTATTTGATCAGCTGGAGGTGGCAGACTTCGTGGTGATCGCCGCGCCGCTGACACCCCAGACAGAAGGACTGTTCGATCAGAAGGCTTTCGCGGCGATGAAGAAAGAGGCCCGCCTGATCAACATCGGCCGCGGCCCCATCGTGAACACCAAAGACCTGATCGACGCGCTGAACAAGGGCGAGATCGCCGGCGCCGCGCTGGACGTGTTCGAGGAAGAGCCCCTGCCGGAAGACCACCCGCTGTGGGAGATGGGCAACGTGATCCTCACGCCCCACATGTCCGGCGACTTTATCGGCTGGCGCAGGGCACTGACGGACCAGTTCCTGGAAAACTTTGACCGCTGGCACAAGGGCGAAGACTTGTTTAACCACGTAGACAAAAAGCTGGGCTACGCGGGTAGCTGACAGGCGAGGGGGGTTGGCCACCTTTCCTCAGCCAACCCCCAGCCAGGCATACCACCCAGCCAGGATTTCATCCCCGAACCACAACGCCAGCAACCCCGCCGCCGCCAGGTAAGGCCCAAAGGGAATGGGCACATCCCGCCCGTGGCGATGGAACACCATCAGACTGATACCGACCACGGCTCCCACCAGCGACGACAGCAAAATCACCGCCGGCAGCAACTGCCAGCCCAGCCAGGCACCAATGGCGGCCAGCAGCTTGAAATCCCCGTGGCCCATCCCCTCCTTGCCGGTCACCAGCTTGAACAGCCAGTAAACCGACCACAGGGACAAATAGCCGGCAACCGCGCCCCAGAAGGCACTCTGAAAATCCGTCAGGTACCCGAAATAATTCAGCACCAGCCCCAACCACATCAGGGGCAGGGTAATGTTGTCTGGCAACAGCTGGGTGTCGAAATCGATCATGGTCAGGGCAATCAACGCCCAGACCAGCACCAATGCCCACAGCGTGCCCACCGAGGGGCCCAGCAGCCACACGGTCAACACCGAGAACAGCGCAGTAACCGCCTCGATCAGCGGATAACGAACCGAAATCCGGGTGCCGCAACTACTGCACTTGCCCCGCAGGAACAACCAGCTGACCACCGGAATATTCTCCCAGGGACGGATCTTATGCCCGCAGGACGGACAGGTGGACGCCGGACGAGACAGGGTGATGCGCTCCTCGTTACTGCGCTCCTTTTCCGGAACCGCCAGGAACTCCTCACACTGACACCGCCACTCCTGGTGCATCATCTTCGGCAGACGGAGAATGACGACGTTGAGGAAGCTGCCTATGCACAGGGAAACAAAGAGCACGGTCAGATAGAGCAACCAGGGGGTGGTCAGAATAGCGTCAAGAAAAGCCATGGAGAACCTGTGTTGTTGGGGGTACCGCCGCTTGGCGGAGCGTTAAAGATCGTTTTGCCACGAAGTCCAGAGCCCTTCGACAGGCTCAGGGCGAACGGGGATAATTCGGACTTTCGGTCGTTATGTTACGGAGTTCACGACCCTTCGACAGGCTCAGGGTGAACGGGGTACGGAAAAGTGAAAAGAAAAGAATTGTTCAGCCACGAAATCCACTAAATCCATATATGGTCTCCTCCCCGTTTGCAAGGCTCCAGAGTCTGATGAGGGACAGGTTGCTGCCATATATCCGGCCTGT